>CAUYUA010000255.1:0-18097 GCA_963575675.1 Azospirillaceae bacterium | reverse complement strand
TGGCGGGAGTCAGGATATGAAACACAAATTTGAAGAGATCCGCCGGCGGGAGAGTCACGTGAACAACCTGTACAACTGCATCATCCCGCTCGGGATTAACACATTCCGTGGATATGTGGTATACGGATTCCGCACAACCTTCGGGTTGTCCAGGTTCCGGACTTGGTTCATAGACCAAGTTGTTGTCTTGTCGGCCTACGAGATCGGCCAAGAACTCGGCGGGAATTAGCAATGAATCACTGATATGAAGACCAGCACAAGAGACGAAATTGACGGACAACTGTACCTTGCGGTGTCAGCGCTGCGGGAGGCGCGGAACCTACTATTAGCAGAGCCGGAATACACCACGCCGGAAGCGATGGTATTCTTCAAGGAGAGTGAGAAAGCAATCAACTTGGTTCACGCCGCCACGGCGCAGCTATTCAGACTTCCCACAACCTAACCACATTATGACCCACCCGGCCTGTTGGCGCGCCGAGCGAAGCGACGGCGCGCTTTTACTTTGAGAGTGAATGCTGGCGGTTAACTACATAAGGAGACTAATGAACAAGAAACCGATCGTCGCGAAGGCGGCGAATCCTATGCTCGCAGCGGTCGCCGCGGCGCGGGACCGCAGCGATTTCCAACTGTGGTGCCTCGTGCTCAAGGCGGCGCTCGCCGGAAACCATACCGCCGAGTACTGGCACCGGAACGAACTGCGGACGAGATTCTTCCTGCACTTCCGCCAGAACTAGCTGACAATTCTACAACCATAACTATGAAAATCAACATAGCCGCCATCGAATCCGCTTGCTGGTCCTACCAGCGCAGGATTATCACGGAACAGGAGCTTGGCGATCGGTTGTCCGACGAGCTTGACCGCCTTGACAATAAAGAACTGCTCTCCGCGGCAAATCGACTCTCCGGCGAACCGTTGGTGACTCTTTACATCATCGAAAGACTACTGGAACAAGTGGACACCTTGCGCCAGGAACTCAAGGAGCGCGACGGCATCTTATGACCAACATCTTCGTCGCCACGTTCTACTGCGCTTGCCGCCTTTGCTGCGGCCCCGATGCCGCCGGGATCACCGCCAGCGGCGACCGGCCCGTCGAAGGCGTCACGGTCGCCGCGCCCCGTTCGTTCCCGCTCGGCTCGCGGGTTGCGTGCACGATTCCGGGACTATTCACCAATCGCGTGTTCGTGGTGCAAGATCGCACGGCGCGTCGATACGATGGACGGTGGGACTTCTTCGTGAAGGACCACCGGAAAGCTTTGCAATTAGGTAAAAAGACAGTCAACATAAAGGTAATCAAATGAAAAAGAAATCAACACCACGCCTGGACTTCGACAAGTTTGTCGAGTTAATGCAGGGACCTATGCTCACATGTCCCACCCTGCGGGATCTCCGACTGAAACAGCGCGGAATAGCTATCGATCTCGCACACCTCACTGTCCTGCTCCGCACCAAGCGGCCGTGCCGCACCATGTATGAGGAAATGGCGATCTCGCCGCGTAACAAACCGACGGCGGCAAAGCATCTTCGAATCGCAGTGGAGGAATATATCGCGATCTCCGACAAGATCACCAAGATACTAGAAACCAGAAAGGAAAAATAACTCATGAACCCACACTTCGCCAGTCATATCAGTCACGTCGCCATTAATCCGGCGACACCGCTCATGCCGCGGCGCGGCATCAACATAGGTAAAATCATCGAATCTGCGATAGACAGACGGGGCTTAAAGTTCCATATGCGCCCCCGCGCGGTACTTCGCGAACCAATGGACGACAAAGCGCTGGCGCTGCATCTCGCGGCGAAACGTGTCGCGGACGCGGCCTATGCCGCGGCGAGGGCCGCGAGGGATAACCGTTGAATCATTCATAGTAAGCACCGGCGAAACCTCGGAGGTTTCGCCGGTGCTAACAGAGACTTGGGCAATAATGCACAGTATAATTTCGCCGGTGCCTAACAAGCACAACTACTCGAACCATGTATGAACGCCTTCGAAACCCTCGCCGCCCGCCAAATCTCGGCGCATCCGGCATATCGAAACCTCCGGCTTCGCCGGGCTCTGTACCAGAGCGCCGTGGATTGGGTCGCGCCGGAACGGGTAATCAACATCGGCTGTGGATACCAGTGCCCATACAGAGGTACCAAGTCGGTATACATGTTCGACAAAGACAAGCTCGTCGTGGAGTCCTACGAGCGTGACAGTCACAATGATTTCTATGTTGATGGATCATTTAACTCGGAAAGTATTCTCGACAAGTGGGAACATTTTGTGACGGACAACTGTCTCGTGGTATGCGAAGGACTCTTCGCGTACCTTACTATCGACCAATGTTTCGAAATTGTTGGCAAGTCCCGCGAGGTCGGCTCCAGCATCATCTTCGACTGGCCTTCCGCCGCGGACTATACCTACATCGATGGCGCGATCGACAAGTCCTCGACGATCCTGGAACTAGGCGACTTCGATTTCCTCCTGCCGAATGGCAGCAGGATTATTACATACTTACCACCTGGCACAACTCCTGCAGAATAACTTTTGTCCTACACAATTTCCTCTCGGAAAACCGGGCGGCCCGCCGTTCAACTGGGCCAACTACTAGTAGCAGAAACCTCAAAAAAGTAAAAACATATGAGCAACGAAAACGCAACAGCATCCGCCGCAATCCCGCCCGCCAATAAGTTCACGGTCACGTTGACCGGCGGCGCGTCCTTCGCTCTCGTAGAGCGGCACGGCGTGATTAACACGCAGGATAAGGCGACCATGGTCCCGTCGAAGGACGGCTCCAAGCTGGTCCCGGCAAAGGTCCAGATCCCGTACGACTACTACGAAATCGAGGCGCCGACGCCCAAGCAGAAGCTCGGCATCATCAACGCGATTAAGGAAGAGCAAGACCGCGCTCACGCTGGCCTGTACGAGGCCTTCGTCGCCGGCCTGGAAGAGAAGCTCCTTGAGGACGCCAACGACAAGGCGTGGAAGCAGGAAACGGTCAACGGCGTGACCCGTCACGTCGTCGATCCCGTCAAGTTCGCCGAGCTGCTCAAGAATCCGCCGCAGAAAGCATCCAACAGCCTCACGGTCATGAAGAAGGAGCAGGGCGAACTCGGCCTGCGGATGGGCCACCTCAACGTGGCAATGCGCCTCACCGGCGCGACTCCCGCCGAGACCGAGAAGAAGCAGGGCGAAGCCGCCGCTGCCCTCGGACTCGCCGCCACGCCGGCCGCGCTGGTCACCGCGCTCGGCGCCGCAGTCGCCCGGTTCCTTGACCTCACGGCGCGTATCGCCGAGGCCGACAAGAAGAAAGCCAGCCGCGCCGCGACCGCTCCGAAGGCGTAGCCGCAACCAACAGTATCACAAGGGCCGCTCGGCGAAAGCTGGGCGGCCCTTCTCGTATCCGGGACCCACCGCGAAGCGGTGGGCCTTGAGCCGGAGCGAAGCGACGGCGAATGGGACATCTTTTTACTATGTGTACCACTATTACTTTCTAATCTTGGCACGCGACGTGCCTACATATCACGATGACAACGAAACCAACTGTTACTCCAGCTTTTATCGCGCAGATTCGGCGGTACTACTCCAAACCGGGCAACGGGGTCGGCGGGAACCTCCACATGGTTCTCGACGACCCGAACTTTGAGGACCACCACATAATATTCTGCCTCACGCAGGCTGTAGAACGGGGCGACACCGACGGCGTAGCTATCGGAAAGATCCTGTTGATGATGACCAAAACGCAGCGCCGGAAAGCCTACGAATCTACATGAACTCCGCCATCACCTTCACCGCCGACGAACTCCACTGGCTCCTCTTCAATACTTGCACTCTGTCCACGCCGGCGGCGTGGGTCGAAGCCGTGTGGGATTTGGAGCGCGCCAACCCGGCGGCGCACAACTATAAAGCGGTCCCGCTGTGGATGGTCCCGCGCCTGTCCGGCTGGGAAGGTTACCATATTCAACTACCTCCGCCAGGATCGCCCCGCGAATGGGCAATCCTGTGGACCAATGCTGCCTGGGCAGCATCACGGACCAAGTGGAAGAACGAATCCTACGTGGAACTCGAACACTTCAAGCGCACGGTCCGCCTTCAAGGACTACAGCGCGAACGCATCAATCAGATCGCCGCGCTCATCGCCAAACACAACGCCGCCGTCGATGTCTCGCCGTTTCTCCAGCCCATGCTCGACGTGCACCGCATCGGCGGCGAAGACGGGCTGGCACATCTCGCCCACGCCTTCGAGAAATTCGCCGGCGGCGAGGAAGTATTCTATCTCAAACCAAGTCAGGCCGAACTAGATTTGCAGTCACCGCAGTTAACATCAACCGAAAACAAACATGAAGAAAGTATCACCGCAACATCCACATCTACCGGGAATGACTCCCGGTCCGACGCCATCCTCGCTGTCTCGCTTACGGAAGCGATACTCGGCGGCTCTAAGCGTTAAGGCGAACTTGTCGCAACAACTCGCCGAGAAGATGGCGACGCACGACCACCTCATCTCCAGCGAGGCCGACAAGCTTGACCGCGAGGCCAAGTTGAAGCTTACAAAGTATGTCGGCAAACTCGCCGCGAAACTCAAACCCTTGCAGACTAAGAAGCGCAAGGCCGAGCGGGTCGCCGAGTCTATCGCCCAAGAATACGGCAAGGTCGATCCCGCCGGCGTCGCCGACCTGATCATGTCCGCCTTGAACCATCCCTCAATCCCAACCACTACCATCGATGAGCCGACGAACTCTTCCAGCGTACCTGCGCCAAGCGCAGAGTAACGCTGTCGCCGTGGCCCCGGCGCAGCTCGGCGGCCACGGCCCGCGCCACCGCACAGTAGAAACTCAGGTCCGCGCCGACGTGCGCTCCTTCAAGGAGACCATCACTGGCGCCCGCCAGTACCTCAACGTCCCCACGTGGGACGACTTCACCCGGCTCAGCGGCATCGCGCCGATCGACCCGTACGATAAGGCTCCGATCTCGCCGGCGTTGGCGGCCCAGCTGCTCGACGACCTCGCCGCCAACGCCGAGGCCATGATCGGCCTGCAACAGGCGATGGCCTCGACCCGCGTGGCCATTCCGCCGAGCAGGCAAGTCTACTCCACCGAGGCGGCCAGCCGCACCCCGTTGGAGCACGGCTTCAAGTTGAAGCTCCGCCAGGCCAAGGCGTTCGACAAGCTCGTGGATCTCATCCAGCGGTGGCACAAGAACCCGACGACCGAATACTCCGGCGCCTTCCTGCCGCTCGAACCTGGCCAGGGTAAATCGTTTATCACCGCCGCAATCCTGATCTACATGCAGCGTGAAGGATTGCTATCGCCGTTCGGCGACCCGAACCCCGTGATGGCGATGCTCTATCGCGCCTTCATCCTCACGCCGGCTAGCGTAGTCCCCAAGACTAAGCGTACCTTCGAGATGCTCGGTGTGAAGGCAATTGACTCGCAGGTTATCATTGGATCACACCAGAGCCTCGGAACACAGAGATTCAAGGCACTATTCAACTCGTACGAGACGGAGTTCTACGGGCAACAGCAGCAGCGCTTCGGTTATCCGATGATGCCGCCGCCTTCGTTTGTAAACATTGACGAGAGTCACAAGTACAAGTACCTCGACAGTGTGTGCACCAAATACGCGATGGCCTGGGCCGACCTCGGCCAGACCTTCTTCCTCTTCACGTCGGCCACGCCCGGCGTGACCCTCATGGACACCGCTTTCATGTCGATGGCGTGCCGCGTGAAGTATCTCGGCACGCCGGTCCGCCGCGAATCCGTGAAGGCATTCTACCACACGATCAACGGGAACTCGCGGGTCCCGATCGACGAGCCGAACGATGCGGCGATGCTGCGGTATCGCGACTACATCTCCAGCATCGTGGTGTGTCCGCCGCGAGATCCGCAGACGGTGAAGTGCCACAACCAAGTTGTGATCCTGCCGATCAAGACGCAGGAGGAACGCACGTTCTACTTCACGGCGCAGGACCGCTGGGTCGAGGAGCGCGCCAAGCTCGGCGAAGGTATCTCCGACGAGGGCGCGGTGATGGCGAGCTTCATGATCCTCCGCCAAGCGGAGGAGCAGATCAAGGTGAAGTACCTCGTCGAGCGGGCGTTGGAGAAGCACCGCCGCGGCAAGGCACCGGTAATTATGTGGTCCTTCCAGGATTCGGTGCGCGACAGCGTGATCATGCTCACCGAGGCAGGCGTCCCGCGGAACAAAATCTCCGTGATCTGGGGCGGCGCCACCAAGATCGACCCGAAGGACATCCTTACTCCGGCGGAGGTAGCGGAGTATTACCAAATCAAAACCCAAGGTGGCGAACTCCCGAAGGAGATCAACCGGCGCCTCAAGAAATCGCTGCTCCACTACCGCGAGCAGGTCAAGCGGGAGTTGTCGCCGGCGGATCAGGCGATCCGCAACCGCAAGCTGGAGGAACTCAATCTCTTCCGGCAGAATACCAAGCAGCGCGACGAGGAAGTGCAGCGATTCCAGAACGGCGAGACTGAGTTCTGTCTCGTCACCCTCAGCGCCGGAGGCACCGGCATCGACCTCGACCAGCAGTTCGAGCACGTCCGCCCGCGGGACGTGGACCTCACAGTCTGCTACTATGCCGAGGAGATCAAGCAGGGCGCCGGCCGGTGTTACCGCATCGCCACGCTGTCCGATGTGCAGCAGAGCTTCTGCTTCTTCGAAGGAACCATCGCGGCGCAGCACGTTGCGCCGAAGCTGGACCGCAAGCTCTCCAGCATGGGCGCACTGAGCAGCGGCAACATCGACTTCGTCACGCTGCTCAACGAGAAGGCCGACCACGGCAAGCTCGCCGAGGTCGAGACCACGAAGTTCCGCACCGCCGAGGACATCGCGGCGGAGCCGGCGGAAGATCCGACGCAGGACGAAGACGACGATGACGATGACGACGATAAGGAATAACAAGCATCAACATACCATATGGCAAACCTACACCCGCGGACCGTCGCGCACTTCGCCGAGACGGCGATGCTCAATGGCCCGCTAATTGAAAGACTCCGCCGCGCCGGCTGCCCCATCGAGGACCAGATGTTCACCTGGTCCTATGACAAGTTAGAGTATTATCTCTACCGCGAGACCGTCGTGGGCGAACTCGCCACGATGGACCGCGCCATGCTCAAGTCCCGCGAGACCGCCGAGTTCCTGCGCGAAGAGTGGATGAACGTACTCATCACCGGCCCGACCGGCACCGGCAAGGAGACTCTCGCCAAGATCCTCCACGGCTACCACAAGCGCGGCCCGTTTCTCTCGGAGAACTTCGCTGGAATCACCGACACCTTGTTCGAGAGCAAGCTCTTCGGCCACCGCAAAGGCAGCTTCACCGGCGCCGCCGGCGACAAGCCTGGAATCTTGGAGGCTGCCGGCGATGGCACCGTGTTCCTCGACGAGATCGGCGACATGAAGATGGAGCAGCAGGCCAAGCTCTTGCGGGCTATCGGCGAGCGCCAGGTCACACCGGTCGGCAGCAATGACATCATCCCAATCAAGTGCCGCTTCGTCTGCGCCACCAACAAAGACCTCCGCGCCATGTACCGCGCCGACCCACCGACCTTCCGGATTGACCTGTTCTTCCGGCTGGCCCAAGTAGTCATCTCCACAACCCCGCTGATTGACCGCGCCGACGACGTGCCGCTGATCGCGGCGAGGATCTGCCGGCGCCGCGGATGGACCGCCGTCCCGACCGAGGCCGAACTAGAGCACGCCGCCTACGCCGAAGGCAACGGCCGCGAGCTGGAGAACTGGCTCATCAACTGGCGCTACCGCCTGCTTGAAGACGGCACGGAACCTGCGCCCACTAATATTCCTAACCCGCCGGAGACTCCGGTGGTAGACATGATGGATGTCTTTAACCTGTAACCGGGTCCCGCCCGCCGAGGTCCTCCGAGGCGGGCGGGGCGATGGACATGAGGTAGCACTAGGTAGCAAACTGATTAACATATTTACAATGACAACACTATGACACCCGACGATATCTCCAAGCTCCTCGCCGCCAGCGAAAACCTGGTCGGCGGCAACGGGCCGAAGTCCGCCGCGCTCGCCGCGATGGGCGGAAATCAGAAGCACTCGTATTACTCCGAGAAGTACGCAGTAGAACTGATGCTGCTCATAGACAGATGGAATGCGGCGTCGCCGCCGCGACGCCCTGCAATCATCAGGTCCGTCACAATGGGCGACCGTAAGCCGAAGACTATCAAGATGCAGTTCGATATGTCGCGCGTGTGGATTCAGGACCACCTTGAGTTCGGCACACCGCTGCAGCGCGAGACAGTCTGCGGCCTCGTAGTCCGCGAGATGGCCGAGGCGGTCGAGATTACCTACTCGGCCGGCCGGTTCTCGACCAGCCTTGCCGACGCGATGGAGTTCATTGACACCTCCGATACCGTGAACATCCGCCAGGAGTTCATCAAGTGGATCGCGGCGGCGCCGCACGAAGAGGGTGAGAAGTTTGACCGGAAAGGTCTGGTCCTCTCCGACGATGACCGCACCTTTGTACTTACGCAAATGTCGGTGCTCAACAGCAATCCCGCCGGCCGGGACTATCTCGTGCACGTCACCGCCGCGGTGATCTTCATTGTCAAGAAGTTCGAACCATACGCTACGAAACTATGACAATTCTCCAACTCCTTGACCTGCCTGGCCGCTCCATCGCGGCGATCCCGCAGGATGAACTCGTCACCCACTTGCGCCCATACTTCCCGGCGTGCCGACCTGCCGCCGAGTCAGCGCCGCAACTCCAGTTCAATCTCGCCGAAGCAATGGCACTCCTTGCGGCGGCGAAGAAAGATCCGGCGGAATCCGAGCCGGCCCCGGCGTGGCCGGACACCACCAACCTGTTCGACATACCAAGTCTATGACCAACCAAGAATACGTAATCGTTATACTCATCGGCGTCGCTGCCACCTCGACATTCCTATGGCTCCGCGCCGAACTTCATATCGAGCGGATCCGCTCCGAGATTCTATACCGGCCCGGCATCGACAGTCACGAAACTTGTAAGGAAATTATCCGCGCCATCAATCGCCTACTGCATCCATGAAACCACCAATCAAAATCCTCCTCAACTCCAGCGCGCTCAAGCGGCTCGGCTGTGACCGCGAGTACCAGTTCACCTGCGTCGACGGCTACGTCACCGCCGACCGCATGGGCTACCTCCGGATGGGCAAAGCGATCCACAAGTACGCCGAAATGGTCGGCCGCGGTTTGCCGGTGGAGAAGGCCGGCGAGGCAGCGATGAATCACCTCGACCCGATGGTCGACGACATTGCACAGCTCCTCGCCGCAATCAAAACGTTCCGCCCGACCGAGTGGTTTGGCACGATCCCGCCAGGCCTGGAGAAATATATCGAGCGGAAGTTCAACTTCTACTGGCGTACCATCGTGATCGAGGACCAGCCGTACGACATTTGGCTGCTCGGCACGATGGATCGGCTCGGTATGCGCGCCGGAATCCTGGAGATCTGCGACTTCAAATCGTCCCGCTCCTGGGACCGCAAGAAGATCTTCGACGAGTACTCGCGGAGCACACAGATGATGTTCTACTACTGGGTCCCGCGGAAGTTCCCGTACGAATGCTTCCGCGACTCGATTGATTGCGGCAACCTCGCTTACCACGGCAACCTCGCTATCCGGGTCTGCCCCGTGTTTATCTCCGGCAAATCTCCATCGTGGCAAATGTCCGAAGCTCTCTCGTATGGACACATGATGGAAGAGTTCACGGCGCTGATGGTCGCCGCGTCCGAGCGGGTCGCCTGGATCCACCACGAAGCTGGCACGCGGATTGCGTTAGCTACTGGGATGCAAGCGGACCACTGCCCGAAGTGCGACTTCGGTCGGGTCTGCCACGCTCCCGCCGGTGTCGAGCCGGAGAAAGTCCTTGAAGCGCAGTACACTAAAAGGGTCTATGACCCAACAACATGGTAAAACAATGAGCAAACCAATCGAACAATTCAAAGTCAGCGCGGCCTCGCCGTCCGCCGACCTATTCGCCGCCTTCGCCCCGCCCGCCAAGGGTACAATCGAGGGCGGTGCAACGCCGCCGGAACCTGTCGCGGCCCCCGAGACTGTGGAATATGTTCCGTGGCCGCCGCCGGAAATCTTCGAAGCACTTAGCGGCAAACCTAAGTCCATGACCTGGAAGATCCAAAGCCCGAACGAGATCCGGCCGATCGTGGTCGGCGAAGAGTTCCGCCGACCCTCCGGCTCGATCTTCCTCGCGGCGACCTACAGCCCGAAGGACCAGCGGATCGTGGTGTGGTTCGCCGTCACCGAGTCGAAGGAGTTCGACCGCTACATCGTGCGGTCCACGCAGCGCGCCCCGATTATCACCGCCGAGGAGACTCTCGTCAACGTAGTCGACACCTCATACAACGGGGCGATTGGCCGCGCCTTCATCTTCAAACTGCTCAACTAAAACATCATGTACATACCATCATCCATTGTCACCTCAAAGCGGCCCGCCCTGCGGGTACTGCTGCAAGGCTCGCCGGGAACCGGCAAGACCTATTCCGCATTAACCTTCCCATTCCCCCTGATCGTGGACTTCGACCACAAGTGTCCCGTCGGCGTTCCGTCACTGCCGTTCTGGGACAAAGACTGGTGCGTCGCCGAGGCCAAGCGGCTCGGCCTGCCCGTCATCCAGAACGTCGTTCACAAGAAGGAGCTGTTCCAGAAGTGGCTCGAAGTCGAGGGTCCGAAGTTCCGGTCGGGCCAGACCTTGATCTTCGATTCGTGGACCTCGCTGCAGGATGAAGTCCTGCGGTACTTCAACGACACGAAGACATGGATCAAGGAGAAAGGCGAATGGGACACCCGCAAGATGTGGGCGGACTTCCTCAACTATACAGTCTACATCGTCGTGCTCATCAAGCAGATCCCGGCGGACATCATCGTCATCTGCCACGAGCAGATCGAGCGCAACGAGAAAGGCGACCCGACCGGCACGTATCGTGCTCTATCGCCAGGTAGCTTCGGCGACCGTATGGCCGGATCATTCACGGATTACTGGCGCACCGTCATCAAGGAAACCAAAGACGCCGCCGGCAAACCGGTCAGCAATTACCTATGGCAAATCACGCCGACGCCGCAGTGCGGCGCGATTTTCAGTGGCTCCAAACAGAACCTTAAATACTTTCAAGATGATGGCCGCCACATCCTGGCGAACTACGCATCATTGAACAACGCAGCAACAACAGTATAACAAACAATGAGTGATACCAAGAAAATGCCCCGCGGCTATTGCCCCGGCGGAATGTACACAGTCGCAATCGAGTCCATCACGCAGGAACCCAGCAAGAAGGGTGCGCCGATGGACAAGTTCACCGTCCACATCATCGCGCCGGATAAGGCGTTCGTGAAGAACGGCAACGTAATCGAGGAGTACGATGTCGCCGGCCTCAAGACCTACATCTACATGTGTTACCAGGACAACTCCTTCTTCCCGAGTACCTGCGACGCGCTGACCAAACTCGGAATCAACGTGCCCGCCGAGGGAACCTTCGAACAGAAGGTCGCGGCGATTCAGGCGCAGACCAAAGCGCTGTCCCGCCCGTACGTCAAGGGCTTGCCGGGCCAAACCCTGTATTGCTTCGAGGCAATCGTGAGCAGCGCGATCCGTTACGCCATGCTGCCGCTGTCGCTCGCCGACATCACCGCCGGCCGCGACCAAGGCCAGCTCGCCAAGGACGCCAACGGCCAGCCGATCCCGATCGGCGCGAACTTGGAAATCCAGACCAGCGGAATCGTCGGCGGATTGCGTGAGTCGCAGATGCCGTTCTGATGTAACAACGTCGCTCGCATACCGACTAGCGTATGCGCCTTGAATTGTGTGGCCGGCCGGCAATGGGTTCAAACCGGGGGAAAACCGCGGCGGATGTCGCGGCACCGGCCACACAATTCAGGGTTTTGCTTTTGTCCGGCCCGGCAGGTAGGTATGGCCTGTTCATGTCTGCGGCGTGATGCCCCGCAGTTCGGGCCGGACAACAGCAGAATCCAACATACGAAACATCATGAGAATAGACTACACATGCCCCGCCTGCGACGCCGAGGTCAAGATTGACTTCGAGTTCGGCTCACCCGCCATCGTATCCGGCCCGATCGAACTCGCCGATCCCGGTAGCGCCGACGAGTTCTCTCCGGAGAACTGCCCTCACTGCAACTTCGAACTTGATGCCGGCTACGTGGCCGCGCTGGCCTGCGACGAAGCCGCCGAAAAGGAATACGCCGACGAAGCCCGCGCCGAACGGCAACTGGAGGAAGGGTATCTATGACACCCGAACAAACCGCCGCCATTGAACGGTGGCACAAACGGAACCACGCCGTCGCTAATGAAAAGATCGAGGCGCTGCTAGAGTCGCCGCTGTTGTGTCGCCTCAAGCAACATCCGTTGGTGCCAAACGACATTTTGCTGCGCTGCGCCGACTACGTAAATGCCTGCGACGGCGAAGTCAAGGCGGTGCTCATGCCGATCTTCATCGCCGCCGAGGAGCGCCGCTTCTTCGCCGATCTCGCCGTGAAGGGGATGACCTTAGACGTACTGACCGGTACAAAATCTACACCGCCGCAGGTGTGAACCCATACATCATCTTCGGCCCGCCGATCGGCCACGTCGTGATCTGGATCGGCGAGGACTGGTACTTCGTGCCGGACAACGCAATCAAAGGGATCGGGCCGGAAGCAAATGGCTCGACCCTTATTTGTGCAAACCCATCCACCGCCGCCGAGCTGGCGGCAATCCTCACGCCGACCTGGCCCGAACCTCAAACTTTAGTAGCATGACCCAATACATAGCATTCTATCAATCGCAACAAGGCCTCTATCCGGGCGACTATACGACCACCGCCCGTTTCATCCTCGCCGACTCCTACGAGAAGGCGCAGCAGCAGGCCCGCGACGGCACGATGCCCGGCGAGACCTTGGAGGGCTGCGACTCCACGACGGAGATCGCCTATAACCTGTACTACTAACTCCTATGGGCATCACCGACAAAACCTGGAAGATCGTCGAGCCATACCTCCAGCCCCTCAATGGGAAGACGATGCTGGAGCTAGGCAACCAGCAATTTTATCCGGCGGGCGACCTCGCGAAGATATGGTTCGAGAAGCGCGGCGTCGCCCACATCTCCGTGGATCTTGGCCTCAACAGCGATCATGGGAAGTATCCGCCGGACTATGTGGCGGACCTGACCAAGGACCTGCCGCGCCGAATCAACAAGCGGTTCGATATCGTGACGGACTTCGGGACCTGCGAGCACATGAATATGTGCAAGTGTCCGCAGCCGAAGAGTTGCTGTCACCCGCGAGCCGTCAACGCCATTGCCTTATACTTCGCCCGCCGGAACATGCGCGAGCACTGCCGCTCCGGCGGGATCATGGTGTTCGATAATCCCGCCGCCGGATACTGGCCCGGCCACGGCTTCCACTACTTCACCGAGGAACACTACACCTTGCTGGCCCGCCAGCTCGGCGACACGCTTCTGCATCTCTCGACCGAGAGTGTGGGGCACGGCAACACCCAGGACAAAAACATCACCGCCGTGATCCGGCGTAGCAACGTCAAGTTCCCGCCGCTCAACGAGTACAAAAGATTGTATGACCTCACAATCAAGCAAACCTAAAGTCGGAATCGTCCTTTCCCGCCTCTCACGTTACGACGTGCAGAACGGCGGGATTCTTGTTGGCCCGGCGGCGAAGTTCGTGACCGACTGCGTTGCCGCGGCCGGCCTCGCCGGCGCCGACATCTATCCGGTGGAGTACCACGACGATGACACGCTCCAGCATATGGACTACTGGATAATCACCGGCGACGCCGCCGTGAAGGCTGTCACCGGCCAGCAGATCAACAACATTCGCGGCCGCCTAATCCAGTACCGAAACACCCCGGCGGTCTGCACGTTCTCGCCGCAGGACTGCTGCGACCCGCGGAACTTCGAAGGTTCCGCCGAGGACGACGGCGACGAAGGGACCGGCAAAGATACCGCGCCGACGGCGTTCCGAAACTACCGCGGCTGGTTCGCGCAGGACGTGAAGAAGTTACGGTGCAACATTCCCAATCATGCCGATCCGTCGTGCCGCCGCGAGGCCGCCCGTTCGCCGCTAGTTGTGATGTGCCTGCTCAAAGCTATTCCGGCCGGCTCCACGATCTACTTCGACATCGAGTCGAATATCCGCACGAACATGCTGTCGTGCTGGAGTATTAACTGTAACCACGTAGCCTTCGGCCACCTCGTCTACGACTACCGCGGCCAGCTCCAGCCGATGGCCGTCGAGGTTCTGGCGGAACTCGCGCAGGTCTTCGAGCGCACGACCGTCGTGATCCACAACTCGTCGTTTGATCTACCCTTTTTGGCGTGCTTCCACGGCATTCCATTTGGCCGCCAGATCCGCGACACGATGCTCCAGCATCACCGCCTGTTCCCGGAGCTTGAGAAGTCCCTCGCCCACTGCATCTCTCTGTACACAAACCTCCCCAACCACAAAGGAATGTCGATCAATGAAACACACAACTACGACCAAGATTCGCGACTTCTTGAGTATAACCTCCAAGATGTTGTCGCCCTCCGAGCGGTGGACGTTGGTCAATCTCAAGTCGCGGCGTCGCTTGCAGGTGCTCAGGCGTCAATCGACCAGGTCAACCGGAGCATCTATCCATACCTGATCGCCGGCATGCACGGGATCCGGGTGGATCCCGGCGAGCGCATGATGGCACAGCTCAACGGCGCCGCCAAGGCCGCGCAGCTCGAACGGATCGCCCGAGTCCTCGTCGGCTGGGACATCGAGCTTGCATCCAACCCTCAAGCTATCCGTTATTTCCACACCCAAATGGAGTACGACGCGGTAGACAAAACCGCCACCGGCGCGCCGTCCCTTAAAGGAGCGGCACTGTATAAGCTTAAGCTCAAGTACCCACACAATCCAATGCTCGACGTTCTGTTGCGATTTCGGGAAACCGCGAAGGCCACGTCAATGCTGCACTTCCTTACACCATGATCCACCCCGACTTACTCCTATCCATCCGTAGCGGAACCGCCTGCTGCAACCCCGTCGATTACGACGCCGCGAAGGTGTCGCTGCCGACGATGGTCCAGTACAAGCTCGACGGTGTCCGCGGCCTGTTCGTGCCGGGCGACGGCTTCTATAGCCGCGACGGCAACCGCTGGTTCGACGGCAAGGTTGCCCACATAAAACCGCCGCCATGCAAGTACGTCCTCGACGGCGAGTTCTACTGCCACGGCATGCCGTTCCAAGAGATCGCCGCCGCGATGGCCGTGATGTCCTACGAGGTCACGCCGAACCAGAGTCGGATCAAGTTCCACGTGTTCGACTTCATCGCGAAAGGCATGTCGTTCCGGGCCCGGCAGGAACAGCTCGGAATCATGTTCACGCAAAGCAGCGCCGGAACCGCCCGAATCCGCGCCACCGAGTGCAACTGCGTGCCGGCCGTCATGGGGCAATTCAACGCCGCCGTCGCGTCTGGCTACGAAGGCGTCGTGCTGCGGAATCCGTTCAATGGATATCGCGCCGGCAAGTCCCAAGACGCCGTGCGGATGAAGGCGTGGTTGGAGGAGCCGTTCGAAGTTGTCGGGGTCTCGCCAGGCAAGGGTAAGTACGCCGGCATGGTCGGCGCGCTGATCTGCAAGACCGCCGGCAGCAAGTTCTTCAAGGCCGACGGGTTCTCCGACGAGGCCCGCCACGACTGGATGGCGAATCCGCCGATCGGCCGGATCGTCGAGATCCGTTTCCTCCAATACTCCAGCGTCGGGATTCCAATGAAACCAAAGTTCCTCAAGTTTGCACCTATATGAAAGCCCTCACCTTAACCCATCGCACCGGCCCACGCTTCGTCACAAACTACGGTCTCGCTGGCACCAAACCGTTCCGGCTCGGATCGCGCCAGCTTTTCGACCACGGAGGCAACGCACAGAATCCGTCGAAGTCCTCCCTCCGGATGTACATCGCCGATCCCGGAACGAAGTTTGTGCAGGTGGATCAGGCCGGCGCCGACGCTTTGTGCGTGGCGTATCTCGCCAAGCCCGGCTTGTCCCGCGAACTCTTCAAATACAATGTCAAGCCTCACGTTTATGTTGCTCTACTTCTATTCACAGACAAATTTCGATTGGCTCATCGTGGCCGGAATGCTTATAGCGACTATAACATTTGTGACCTGGTCGCCTTGGACGAATGGCCCGCCCTCCGGAAAGAGATAGCCGATTCCACTCCGTGGTACTTCATCGCCAAGAAAATCGTACACTCCTCGAACTACCGCATGGGCGCCCGCACGTTCCAAATGACCGTGTTGAAAGAGTCCGGCGGTGAGGTCGTCCTCACCTTTGCGGAAGCAAAGGCGTTCCTGGATTTCTACAAAGCCCTGTTCACCACGATCGTAGAGTGGCAGCAGGAGATCGAGGACGAGGCCCGCCAGAACGGCATCCTTTACAACATGATGGGATTCCCGCGGGTCTGCGGCGAGTTGATGACGGACTCGTACGTCCGCGACCTCATCTCGTGGAGACCCGCCTCGACCGTGGCGTGTATCACGCACCAGTGCATCAACACGATCGAGGAAATGTGCCACCAGCAAGGCCTTGACTGGCACCTCCAGTCCAACAAGCACGACTCGTGCATGTACATGGTGCCGGACGCCGACGTGGAGTTAGCCTCGAAGGAAATCTCCAACGCCATGAAGGCTAAACTAGTCGGCCGCGACGACGTGCAGTTCCAGATGGGCTGCGGCGTACAGGTCGGCACCGAGTGGAGCTTCGCCGGTCACAATTAACAACGGCACCTAACCTGCTTCTACACACCTATGAACATTCTCGCCCTCATCAACGCCAAATCCGCCTTCCGAGACAAGTACGGCGCCGAGCCAACCCACCTGCTCCTCGACTTCGAGACCGCCATGTCCATTCCGGAAATGCCCACCGGAATCCGCATGGTCGACGGCCTCGTCGTTATAGAGGCCGAAGTTCCGAAACCTACCGTCGCCTGCATCATCGCCGCATCAAAATGATGGCACATTTTATGCGTGATACTTCCTACTATGTCATCTAAACGCATGGCTCTACGCCAATCACTAATTCAGCGCTTCTGGCTCTATGTCTCTAAAACTGATACCTGTTGGGTATGGACCGGTTCAAAGAAGTGCCTAACCTATGGCTCAATTTGGTGTTCAAGTGGTAAACTTTTGCTTGCTCATCGAGTATCATGGGAACTACACAATGGTGAGATACCAAAAGGTTTATGGGTTCTCCACAAGTGCGATAATCCCGCCTGTGTCAATCCTGCTCACTTGTTCCTTGGGACTCCATTGGACAAAATGATTGACATGGATGCTAAAGGAAGATCCAGAAGGCTACCAATACAACCAACAAAAAGACATATAGGTCCGGGAGCCGATCTTACATGGGATGAGGTACGCGAGATTCGAAACCATGCTATGAATAAGACTAAAACGCATTTAGAAATTGCTACTGAGTTTAATGTAAACCAGAGCACAGTTACACGCATCATCAACAAGACTACATGGAAAGAACTATGACAAACCAGGAATGCTGGTCACTGTACATGGAGAGGGTTGAGAGTCCTGAGCTATTCAAAACCTGGGGCTTTATCTACATGGTCGGGGCGGCCCTTCAACGGCGCGTCTGGATGAGTTCCGCAGAGTCAGCAATATTCCCAAACCAATTTGTTGTACTAAGCGGAGAAGCCGGGCTTGGTAAATCGCAGGTATCATCCGTTGTGAAGAGAATACTTGCTGAACCTTCCAAACTAGTTGGTCACGGCGACGAAGAGCGTACACGTCCGCTTCTACGCCTTGCTGCCGATTCGACAACCTTCGAGTCACTTATCAGCGAGACGGCAAAGGCGACATCTACACATCGCTTGCCGGATGGCAAGATGTACGTACATAATTCAATCACGTTTGTGCTGGATGAGTTTTGCAGCATCTTCAAGATGTATAGTGACGATCTGAAAACGTTCCTACTTTCCGCCTATACCTGCGGATCATATGACCGCACAACACAGAAGCATAAAAAAGAGCTAATCAATAATATGTGTGTAGGACTCCTCGCCGGAACCACGCCGGACCAAGTTCGAAAGATTATCAAG
>CAUYUA010000254.1:0-18480 GCA_963575675.1 Azospirillaceae bacterium | reverse complement strand
AAGAACGGCAATCGGCTGCCGGCCGGGGGGGTGGCTGGGATTCAAAAGGTTGTCCTTCCGATTCAAATAATAAATAATTTAATTTTAAAACATTGGCCTCTCGCCGCCTAAAAAAAAAACCCCCCAGGCCCAAAAACCCCCCCCCCCGACATTGGGCCCAAAAACGGGGGCCCCCCCCCCCCCCCCCATGATTTGAATTGCGTCGTTTGGTTCGATGTTGTCGAATGCAAAGTGACGACGACACTTTGCCGCGACCGGGAATATTGGGTCGGCGAAATTGCCGAAAATTTTCTCGATTTTTCCTGATTCTTTTTTTTCTTGCGCGTAGGAATAGCAAACGGCGGCGACTTCGCCTTCGCTTTCCTGGAATCGGCAGAGTCTCTGAATATTTTCATAAAGAACATTGACGGTGGTTGGAAAGGTTTCGGGTTGAATTTGGTTGTCTTTCAAAAAGCTTTGAAATTTCTCTTTGCCGTCGGCGCTGCCGGTGCCGAGTTGGCTTTGCACCAGCGTGCGGGATAAAGCTTCGTTGACGTTCAGTCCATCCAGATATTCACCGATGGCGTATTCGGCGATGTCTTTAAATCCGGCCATAGGATTGCCGTATTTGACTTTAGGCAGCCGCGCCTGTCTGGCGACGGCGGCGGCTTTGAAGGCTTGAAGAGCGCCGCCGGCCGTTGTGCGGTCAAGAGTTGCGACGCGTTTCGGGTCGGCAATGGCGGCCAAGAACAGCCCTAGCGCGTAATTGAACAATCCCTGCCACATGGGGTTCTGGCTGATGTGGTCCAGAGCGATAAAATCGGCGTGATTAAACACTTTCTTCTGGGCGAGGCCGGAAAATAAGACATCGATAATGCGGGTTGACCATGCTTCGGGGGTGTCTTTCTCACGCCAACAGAGTTGCGGCGTAAAATTAATTTGAACAAAAAGGGTTAGGGCGTTGACGATCGCCGGAAGGTTTTTGGGCGGAGCCATGGCGGGAGGCGCGCCTATCGCCATAGAGATCAGAGCGTCCATGGCGCCGATGGTGTGGAGCTTAATGAGGCCGTTTTCGTTGACAAGAGTTGGATGTCGAAGCAACGACGCGATATCGTTGGGAAACGCCGCCGCTTCCGAGAGCACGCGGTTCCCGTCTTGACCGAATCGCGTTAAAAGCTGAGCGACTCGCTTGTTCATCGCCATTGCGGCGACGTTGGCGGTTGCGCCATCGGAAGGAGGAAGCGCCATGGCGGGCCGTATTGGAGAGGGTTGAGAGTGTGCATATATGCAGAGCGCATGGAAATTGAAAAATACTTCAGACGCAGTTCAAAAACAACAATTGATCTAGGGGGGCTCCCGTTCTTGGCGCACATGATCGGGAGTGCGGTTTCTGGGCCTGTGGAGTTCTTATTTAGAGCAGTCGAAGGCCATATGTTGAAAGTTCAATTATTCATCATTGAAGTGTCATGAGTTTGTCATGGTTCTCGGCTTGAGTGATTGGAGCCTGAGCATTGCATTCGCCGCTGTATAACAAGAGAACCAATCCATGCTTATGACACCTGGACCCGTTTTTGACCGTCACGCCTTCGCGGTCTCTGATTTTGGACCGAATATTCCCAGCATTGTCTCATTGCTTCATTCGGTGCGAACTCACATACGTTATGCGTATCAGCCCATCGTCCACATTCATTCCGGAATATGCTATGGCTTCGAGGCTTTGCTTCGAGGTCACGATCGCGCAGGGTTTTCTTCAATTCAAGACGTGTTCGATTGTGCTTATGATATCGGATGCTTGCATCAGGTTGATCTCATTCTTCGAGAGTGCGCCATTCGTGGTTTTGCCCCTATCGCCGAGCGCGCCAAAGCGCGTCTGTTCTATAATTTGGATAATCGTGTTTTGCAGTCTCCGGATTATCAGCCTCATCAAACCGCAGAAATTCTTGAGCGCTATGGCATGACGCCTTCTTCATTATGTTTTGAAATATCGGAACGTCACGACCTTCCCAATATTGATCAAACTGACGTCATTTTGAACGCCTATCGCAATCAATCTTATCTTCTGGCGCTTGATGATTACGGTGTTGGATTTTCAGGGCTTCGAGTTCTCTATGAAAGTCACCCGTCTTTGGTCAAAATTGATCGTTTTTTTATCAGCGACATTGGATCAAGCGAACGCAAAAAGCTGTTTGTTGCTTCCATCGTCAATCTTGCCCGAGTTTTGGGCGTGATGGTGGTGGCTGAAGGCGTCGAGACAGAACACGAGTTTTTAACGTGCAAGCAAATTGGTTGTGATTTGGTTCAGGGGTACTTTGTCGGGCGTCCTTCGGAGGATGTTACCATTGCGCGTCATGTTTATGATATTGTTCTCGACGTCAATAGACGCGATCGGCGCCGTCGGGATTCCGATGAAAAGCTGGTGCGTCTTGAACTAGAGCACTGTCCGGCTTTGCGTATCAATGACTCAATGCCGATCGTATTCGAGATGTTTCGTAAGAACAAGGACCGTAATTTCTTCCCGGTTATCGATGAGTGGGATCAGCCATTGGGCATTGTTCGTGAAAACATGCTCAAAGATTTTATTTATTCGCGCTATGGTCGTGATCTTCTGAACAATCGCACGCTTGGAAGAACTCTGCGAGATTTTCTATGTCCGTGTCCGGTGTGCGACATCAGCGTCAATGTTGAAGAGATTTTGACTTTCTATTCGTTAACGGAGAACCCTGTTGGCGTGATTATTATTGAGAATTTTCGTTACGTCGGTTTGCTTAACGCCTCATCGCTTCTTCGCGTAATCAATGAAAAAAATCTGGCGTTGGCGCGAGATCAAAATCCACTGACGCGCCTGCCGGGAAATAACAGCATCAATGATTACATCGTGTCGTCTTTAGAAGATCGCAGTGTGGATCAAGTGTTTGTATGGTTTGATCTTGATCATTTTAAGCCTTTCAACGATATGTTTGGTTTTCGTCAGGGAGATCGCGCTTTGATGTTGTTCTCCGAGATGATGAAAGGGCATTTGGCCGGCGCAGAAGTTTTTCTTGGGCATATTGGCGGAGATGACTTTTTCGCTGGTTTCCGAGGGGGGGATTCTTCCGTGATTGTGCAGAAAGTGTCGGGATTGGTTAATAATTACAAGAGAGATTGTGAGAATTTCTATGATTCGGAGACCCGAGAACGGGGAATGATTAGAGGAAAAGACCGTAATGGAGAGAGCAAAGATTTTCCGTTGCTTTCATGCAGCGCTGGTTTGGTGGTGGTTTTGAAGGGAGAGGGAATAATTACATCTGATGCGCTTTCAGATGATATTTCTCTTGTTAAGAGTAAGGCCAAACAGTCTCGGGATCATTACTATGTAACGGCGATCAATTGAGTTTTTTTCGGTTTCTCTCTATGATTTCGTGGAGATCGGCCACTTACAAAAATTGAAAGGGCTTTCAACACCTCTTCGTTTGATCTGACGGAAGGAAGGCGAGAGCGATGCGCGAAAACGAACTATTTCAAATAGCGTTAGGTCTTCCAGCGCTATGGAGCGTGATGAACGCAGAGTTCGATCAGGGTAAAAGCCGTCAGAATGTCCGTATCGGCTTCCTAAGAGGCTGTCGATTTATCCGCCCGATTTGTAGGGCGATTTGCTCTGTTTACGGTGCGGACAAAAAGATGCGGAAACAAGGCCAATTTCTAAGAGGTAAAGCAACCCCTCTAAGGCCAATGATACTATTACCAAGTTCTATAGGGGGGGGGATAGTGTTGATGGTGCTGCTGGACAGGATTGAACTGTCGACCTCTCCCTTACCAAGGGAGTGCTCTACCACTGAGCTACAGCAGCAACCTAAACCTTAAGGGCGCTTCACTTGCCACGCCACCCATATCTGAGTGGCTTGCTTTGCGCCCCTCCATCCTCGTTTCCGAGGGCGGCGACCTCAGCGCCGATGCGGAGTTTTTCTCACACTAGACGATTAGACGCAAGAGAAATCTGCATGGCGAGCAAAAAAAATCGGATTTTTCATTGTTTCGAATGTTGGTTTATTTTATTCAATGTTATGAATTAAACCCTTACCTTTCTTTCGTGTAACATTTAAGAGTCGAACGGTAATAATCCACGACAAACACGCGAATTGCAGACGATAAGGATAAGCGTCGTTGTGTGTGGTTGAATATATTTGTGCATACTTTGTCTATTTCCAGTTGCTCGAATCGGCAAATTTCTTGAAGCGCGTTCCAGATTTCGTTTTCTAGGCGAATCCGGGTGCGCCGTCCATTCACTATAATGTTATGTATTCGTCCGGCGTCATAATCCATGGCGATGGAGGCTTTTGGCTCTGTTTTGCCATGAGCGCCGTTGGAATTGTTTTGTTCGTTTGCCGGAGAGTCGTTGAGCATGGGAAGTCCTTCTCTTTTTTGGGGGCAATCGGGTAAAGAGTTCATTCGCTTTATCGTGGAGTCGATGTTCGTTTTTTGCACATGATAAGGAGTAGTTCTGACTGCGAATCAAATTTGGTTGTTTTTGACAGACTGGATGGAGGCATATTCGTTTTAATTTTTTGCTCCGTGCGTCACAAAGGCGTAGAAGTCGCCTCGGAATAATTAATTAATGAAATACGCCTTGTCAAAGCCTTTTTTAGTCTAAAATTCTGGTGGAGTCTCTTTTTTGTGGGGCGTAACGATGAGGAGAATAAGGTGTATATCGGCAAATTTTGATGTTTTGCGCCAACTGACGAAAAAATTATAATTTTCTCTCGATTTTAGGCAGGGAATAGGTTATGCAAATATCAAATAGGTTATGAATGTCCTCTTATCTTGTGCAGCAATTTTTATGGTGAAATGATGACCGAACAAAATCAAGGGGGCGCTGTGGATGTTTCCGAGAACAATCAGGCGCTTGTGGCGACGGAGTCTTCCGTGGAAAACCGAAAGGATGCTCAACGAGTTGATTGTCCCGTTCCCGATAATCATCTGCAAGTGTGGCGGACGCTGTTGATTAACGGCAGAAGAACCACTGTTCGTCTGGAAATGGCTTATTGGAACGCGCTGGACGCAATGTCGGACGCGATGGGCGTGGACACTCGGACTCTTATTGCCAAAATCGATAAGGAAAAACCCGAGAAAGCGGCGCTTACTCCCAGACTGCGTCTGGAAGTGGTTGAGTATTATCGTAGACAGGTTACGGAGTTGCGCAGCGCGGATTCGTGAGGATGATAGGGCGACGGATGAACGTGCATCCGTCGCTTGAATTCAGAGCGCTTCGTTTCTAATTCGCGAATTCGGAGGGGGAGGAGGGCTAGGGACATTATTCGAGTCGCGGCGATCAGCGCGTAGTGCTGGCGTTTTGGCAAGAACTCGGATTATCTTGCTTGCTCGCCTTTGTTTCAAACGCGGTTTTTCGCGCGCCGATTTCAATGAGGTCGGTCAAAGCGACCTTCCGCTCTTTCCTTGGTTTTCTCCATGTCCACCACGCACCAGACTCGAGTCTTTATTATCGGTGGAGGTCCCGCCGGATATACTGCCGCCATCTACGCCGCGCGCGCCAATCTGAAACCTCTATTGGTTCAGGGGATGCAGCCTGGTGGTCAGCTCACCGTCACCACTGAGGTGGAGAATTATCCTGGGTTCTCCTTGCCTGTGCAGGGGCCCGCGCTGATGGAGCAAATGCGTTTGCAGGCAGAGCACGTTGGCGCTGTTTTGTTCGATGACGTCATTCTGGAAGTCGATCTTTCGACTCGTCCTTTCCGCGCCGTGGGGGATTCTGGAGACGTTTATCTCGGAGACTCGGTGATCATCGCTACCGGCGCTCAAGCCCGTTGGCTCGGTCTGGAGAGTGAAAAAATCTATCGCGGCTATGGTGTTTCAGCTTGCGCCACTTGTGACGGCTTCTTTTTTCGCAACAAGCCGGTCGCTGTGATTGGTGGAGGCAATGCGGCGATGGAAGAAGCGATGTATTTGACGCACCATGCTTCGCATGTGACGCTGATTCACCGTCGAGACCAATTGCGCGGCGAGAAAATCTTACAAGATCGGCTTGCCCAGAATCCTAAGATCACCGTCATGTGGAATTCTGTGGTGGAAGAGATACTCGGAGAAGGCGATGGTCGTTTTGATAATCCTCGCAGAGTTACCGGCCTACGTTTGCGTTGTCTGAAAACGGAGACGCGCTCGACGTTGGCGGTTGAGGGAGTCTTTGTTGCGATCGGCCATGATCCGGCCACGGCGTTGTTTCGTGGGCAATTGCCGATGGATGATTCCGGGTATTTGATTGCCGCTCCCGATTCGACGGCGGTGGCTATTCCTGGAGTTTTTGCTGCCGGAGACGTCAAAGATAAAGTTTTTCGTCAGGCCGTCACCGCCGCCGGCATGGGGTGTATGGCTGCTTTGGAGGCTGAACGCTGGTTGAGTCTTCAAGCTTAGAAGAGTGTCCCGGCTGTAAAACTAAATGAGGTCATGTCTCCACGTCGTGGAAGGGTTCCAAAGGCCGGCTTTTGTCGAGGTCAGGGGAAAACCCTGGCCTTTCTTTGTCTCCGCATTCCTTCGCGTTTTTGAGTGAACGGAGTGTACAGGGGAGTTTTGTCTCTTTCTGTGGAGAGCTGCCGATGTCTTCGTTGATCGATGTTTTTCGTTCGACGGCTGGTGATTTTCGTTGGAACGGAGTCGCCTGTCTTTCTTACAAAGACGAGGGTGCGGCTCCGTTTTGCGGAGTTTCGCGGCAGTCGCTGTTCGCAGGGGCTGATTTATCTTGTGAGCTTCGTTACTTCGAGGTTGCTTCTGGCGGATTTTCTACTCTTGAACGCCATAAACATGTTCACGCGGTAATTATTTTATGTGGAAGTGGGCGGGTTTTGGTTGGGCGAGAGGTCTTTGATGTTAAGCCTCATGACTTAATCGCGATTCCTTCCTGGACGTGGCATCAATTTCGCGCTGTTCACCAGTCTCCGTTGGGTTTTCTTTGTATGGTCAACGCTGAGCGTGATCGACCACAATTGCCGACCGCAGATGATCTTGCTGCTTTGTGTGTTGATTCTCGAATCGCTGCGTTTCTGTCTTCATAAAAACTAAAAGGGTCCAGGAACACAGTTGCTGGACCCTTTTAGTTTTTTTATGCGAAATTTCTATGATGTGCAGTTTCTATGCAGAAGAGTTGAAACGCCGATGCTTCAAAAGTCTCAAAGACTCCAATAAAACACGCTCGACGGCACGGTTTGCGGCTTCAACATTGCCTTGACGTCTACAACAACTCCTCCGTTTTGAAGACGGGCGAACAACTCCGTCGGCGGAGTTTCGGCATAAATCTGATGCGGCACTGCTATGATCAAAGCATGCATTCCCTGGAATTTGTCCAACGGCTCCAGTTCGATGCCGTACTCATGATGCGCTTCCGTCGGATCGGCCAGAGGATCATGAACCATGGGTTGAACGCCGTACTGTTTTAGCTCTCCGATAATGTCTGGAACCCGACTGTTTCGAAGGTCCGGCACGTTCTCTTTGAAGGTCAGACCGAGAATGCCGACTTTTGCTCCCTTTACGGGCAAATCGGCTTGGATCAAGAGCTTGATGATTCGTTGAGCAATGTAGACGCCCATGCCGTCATTGATTCGGCGTCCGGCAAGAATGACTTGAGGATGATACCCGAGACTCTCGGCCTTAGCCGTGAGGTAATAGGGATCGACGCCGATGCAGTGGCCTCCGACCAAACCGGGAGTAAAACGCAAGAAGTTCCATTTTGTCCCGGCCGCCGCCAACACGTCGCCGGTTCGGATGCCGAGACGGTCGAAAATCAGCGCTAGCTCGTTCATCAGCGCGATGTTGAGGTCGCGTTGAGTGTTTTCGATTACTTTAGCGGCTTCGGCGACCTGGATCGAGGTTGCTCGATGCACGCCCGCCGGCACAATCGATGCGTAAGCAGAGGCGACTCGTTCCAGTGTTTCAGGGTCTTCTCCGGAAACAACTTTGATGATGCGCTCTAAAGTGTGCTCGCGATCGCCGGGATTAATCCGTTCTGGGGAGTAGCCGAGTCGGAACCGGCTGCGGTCGAGACCGGAGGCGCGCGCCAAGCGGGGGCCGCAAATATCTTCGGTGACGCCGGGATAAACGGTGGATTCAAACACGACGACGCCGCCCGGCTGGAGAACGCGCCCCACGGTGTCGCAAGCGGACAATACGGCGGACAAGTCGGGTTGGCGGTTGTTGTCGATCGGGGTTGGCACGGTGACGATAAAGAAACTGACTCCCGCCAAGTCCGCTGGGTTGTTGGTGATATTCAACGTCGTCCGACGCAAGACCTCGGGTTCGACTTCGCGGGTGTCGTCGCGGTGCTGGCGTAGCTGAGTGATTCGTCGTTCGCTGATGTCAAATCCAACCGTTCCCTCGTGGCGAGAAGCCATCGCCAACGCGATCGGCAAACCGACGTATCCCAGCCCAATGATCGCGAATTTCTCGGCCAAATTTTTATTCCTCACGTTTCGACCGACGGCAGCCGTTCGGTTAGGAGTGGTTTGAGAGCCCATTACAAGCGGAGGCGCTTCCTTTGGCCACTTGGAGCTAGGGAGGGGGGGGGGTGGGAGATAGCTTAAAAAGAAATTAAGCGCCTCATCCTGGGGTTCAGGGCGACGGCTGCATCCAGGCGGTGTTTGTGACAGGCTTCTCGAAGCTGTTCCCAATAAGGACAGCTCCTGTATGAAAACGCCGTCGCCATGAAATCCAGGACGCGCCGATCGAATGAGGTTGGGGGAGGCAATAGCGAACGTGGCGATTAAGAGGAGAGGCCGCAAGATTAATAAAGCTCTTTCGCGACTTCTACGATATTTGTGTAATGAACGTCAATTGCTTTTTCAGGACGCCTCCCTTAAATGGTCAAACGGACCCAAGAACGGCGTTTCCAGCCGTCCTTGCCTCCGACGATTGGAAATGGCGTCCTTGGGCCCGTTTATTTTCAGCGCGGCGGCGGATTACGGGGCGTCGCGAGAAATCGAAGGCGCGAAAGACGTGTTTTTTGGGGGGAGTTATTTCAGTTTTTCCAAGACCTGGGCGCGAATGGATTTCAATTCGGATTCGGGAAGGGGAATTAGTCCTTTCGATGTTAAGTATCCATCTTCTCCTACGGCCTTTTCGCTTATAAACTCGGTAACGAACTCTCGAATTCCTGGAATCATTTTTAAATGAGCGTTCTTTACATAGAAAAACAACGGACGAGACACGGGGTATTTTTGTGAGACGATGTTTTCAAATGTCGGATCAGCTCCATCAATATTTAGTCCGACGACTTTATCTCTGTTTTGGTCAATGTAGGAGAAGGTAAACACTCCTGTCGCTTTTGGATTGGCGGTTAGTTTCCCGACGATCAGAGAATAATCTTCGGCGACGTCTGTCCATCCGCCGTCTTCTCGGAACGAGTGGCAGATTTTTTTCTGCTGGTCTTTGGGTAGAGCTTTGATTTCCGGGAAGGTCTCGCAGCCATTGTCCATCACCAGCTCGTTGAAGGCGTCGCGGGTGCCATGCACCGGCGAGGGGCCATAGAGCGATATCTTGTAGGAGGGCAGACTGGGGTCGATGTCGGACCAAGAGACGTAGGGGTTGGGGACGACTTGGCCGTTGACCGGGACTTGCGCCGCAATGGCTTGGAATATTTGGCGACGGGTGAGGGGAAAGGGTTTGGTTTTGGCGCTGACGCCAATGGAAATGCCGTCGTAGCCGAAGCGGACTTCGGTGATTGGGGTGACGCCGTTTTGGGCGCACAGGGCTTGCTCGGCGGCGGTGATGGGGCGCGAGGCGTTGGCGACGTCGGGGAAATTGGGGCCGACACCGGAGCAGAAAATTTTAATGCCGCCGCCTGTGCCGATGGATTCGACGATAGGGGTTCGGAACTTTCCGATGCGTCCAAAATTTTCTGCGGCAAGCGTGCTGAACGGGTAGACGGTGGATGAGCCGGAAATACGGATTTGATCGCGCGATGATTGTGCGGACGCCGAATTAGGGGCGATCAAGGAAAGTGTGACGGCGGCGATTGGCCAAAAGAGTTTCATCGTATCCTCGCGGCGACAGGAGTTTGCATAGGAGCATATTGGAAACAGTTAAGAAGAAATGTAAAGATGAAATGGGTTCGTTCACAAAAAATTCACAGACTCATTCAAAGAACACAGACTCATTCAAAGAAGAGGATGATGTTCTTGGTGAATTCACAAAACCTTCACAAAATATTTTTTGATGTTTTCCTATTAATTTTCAATCGTTTTTAAAACGATAAGAGAGTTTTTCGGACAATTTAGCGCCGCGTTCTCTTTTTGGGGGAAGAGAGAGAGCGCGGCGCGCTATTTTTATTGTTGCGGCGGCGCGCTGTTGGACGGTGCGGTGAGGTTGGGTAGGGCGAGGTTGAGCAAAGTCGGAAGATTTCCGGATACTCCGCCGATCATGGTGGAGGGCACTTGGCCTTGCCAGCGGGAGAACAGTTGTTCGATGGCGGCAATGGTGACTAATGCTGGAAATTGAGCGTAGGCTTGGCCTTTGAGGTGTAGCCCTCGGGCGGTGGCCTCGTTGACCAGGTCGGCGGCTTTGGCTTCTGCGGCTGCGGCGAGGAGACGAGAGTCGGCGTCGCCTTTGGCGCGCGCAATACGGGCGGCGGCTTCGCCTTCGGCTTTGGTGCGGTTGGCTTCAGCCTCGCCTTTGGATCGGGCGACGGCTTGTTCGGCCTCGGCTTTGATTTTCTGGACTTCGTACTGCGCCGCCAGAGCGATGTTCTTTTGTTTTACGGCTTTTTCATTGGATTCGACGAATTCTTTTGAATATTGAAGGTTGATTATCTGAACATCGATCACGTCTATCCCGAAGTATTCTTTCACGGCGGATCCAATTTCTTTGGTCATCAGGTGGGCGATTTCTTCGCGTTTTTCGGAGATGTTTTGCGTGTTGTGTCGGGCGAAAACGCGGAGCGCGCGATCTTTGGCCACTTGAGAGATGTTGCCTTTGATGTCGAAGCTTCCGGTTCGGCCTGTGTCGTAGAGCAATCGGAACACGGCGTTGGGGGGAATGCGCTCGGTCAAGCCGATGCTGATGGTTATTTTCTGATTGTCGGCGGTGTAGACGTCCATGTCGTCGATCACCGATCTATCGAGTGAAACTTGAATTGTGTCGGCGGCGTCGAGCAAGGGGAGCTTGAAATGAAGGCCGGAGCCGATTGGTTGTTTGGTGATGAGACTGCCCATCCGTCTTAATCCGGCCATTTCCGAGGGTTGGACGATGAAGAAGGAGTCTGAGGCGATCCAGAGGCCGATAAGGGCCAAGGCGAGGTGGAGACGTTTTTTGTTGCGATTTGGTTTCGGGGTGGGGGGAGCGGTGGTTTCGGGAGAGATTGAGGGAAGGTCTTTTGTCGGCATTGCCTGCTCGCTTTGTTTGGTTTGTTTTAAGGACGAAAGCCCCCTTTATTCGCGAAGCGATCGTCGTGGAGCCGCGATTTCTTTAGAGGTTCCTTCTCGGGTTCTCAATTGGACGGAGTATATTAAGCGCTTTTGCGAAGAATCTGTTTGTTGTGGATGGGCTCGCTGCGGATTGTATGGCGTGCGGCGGCAAGCTGAACTCCATTTGGTTCCGTCGTTGGGCGAGAGTTGGACGCAGACCAATGATGGTCATCGGCTCGGATGACATCATCCGGATCGACAGAGGCGTGATGACGGGTTGGAACCGAACGCGGCTGAGAAGGCGTGAAATCGCCGTCGCCGTTATCGCCGTCGCCGTTGTCGTCGAGGTGTAACTCGCCTTGTTGTCCAGAGGAGGCGGGCTTGGCGGGTTTCACGCGCGCGTCGAACACAAAGTCGGCGCCGGGGTCTTGTCCGGACAAGGCGACCGAGCCGTAATTCGGAGATTGCGGCGATTCTTGCTCCACGCCTTTTTGCACGCCTTGAAAGACATCTCTTCCGAAGGCGGCTTGTCCTTCTCCGACACTGTTGATTTGACTAATTAAAGCGCGCGCGAACGGAGAATGGTCCTCACCGTCGGCGACCGGCTCCAGTCCTCCCGCAGAGATCGCAATCACCGATCGCATTTCTGCGAGTTCGTTGGGATCGGTGACGCCGCCGCCGTCGGCTTTGCCGGTGATGAAGGCGCCCGAATAACAGCTATCCGAGATCAGCATAATCTGGCGCGCCTGCAAACGGTTGAGCACGCGGGCGACGTCTTGGTTGGATATCCAGTTTTCGGTGCTGTCGACGGTGGCGTCGGTGGGCAGCCAATATCCGGTTCCGGTGGTGGGATTGACCACGCCATGACCTGCGTAATAAATGATTACTTGATCGTTTGGGCCGATGGTTTGGATCAAATTTTGTAGGTTGGCGGCGATTTGAGCGCGGGTAGGATTTGGTAGAGAGACAACGTCGTAACCGAGCTTGTTTTGCAAGGCGTTGGTGAGCGCGGAGACGTCTTGCAGTGGGGTGTCCAACGAGCTGATGCGGGTGTCTTGATAGGCCTGGTTGCCGAACATGACGGCGACGCGCCTTGGCTCGGAGACAGGAGGACGGACGTCATCGTTCTGATCGCTGTTTTGGTTCTCCACATTTTGGATGGAGTTTGCCGGCACGGTTCGAGTGATGGAAAGGCCGCTTTCGTCGCGCATTTGGATGGTGACGCCGTTGGCTGCGGCGGAAGCGGGGATTCTGGCTTGAAAAACTCCCTGATCGTCGGCGTAAACCCATCGTCCGTTGATGCGGACCTCGACGAAGGGGGTTTGGTTGGACACGGCGCCGGAGATGAGGATCGAATCGCCGGAGCGTATGGCGGAGGCCACATTGAGGCTGGGCGCGGCGTTGGTGATGGGAAGGTTGAAGAGGCTGGGCGGCTGCCTTCCGGCGCTCAATTCGCTAAGCGCTCCGGAAACGATTTGGAGTTTTTGCTCGTTTTGGACTTTTTGATAAATGGCGAGGTAGGAATTGATTGCGTCTTGTGAATATCCGCCGGATTGCAGCACGGATTTGACGGTGTTGTAGGAGACGTTTGCGCCGTTCGACATGTCGGAGAGCATCGAGGCCACGGTGGAGAGCGTGCGGTCTCCTGTGGCGGCGAGGTTTCGAATCAGCGAGGCGCTGCTCATGGTTTGCAGGGCTTGTTGCCGTTCGCGGTTGGAGAATTCTGAAGAGGAGACGAAGGCGAGAACGTCGGCGGCGTTGATTTGTAATGAGGCGGGGGGGGCGGGAGGCGCGCGTCCGGTTTGAGCGGCGTCGCCGCCGCGCGCGTTGGGGTCAGCGCTGATGGGAGAGGGAGAGGAAGCGTAGTTTCCAATCGTGCCGCCGAGTAATCCGGAGGAAGGATTTGAGGCGCCATAGGGCGATGAAGAGGGCGACGAAGAGGGCGATGACGGAGAGAGGGGGTTTGTCGTTTGGCCGCCGGCGCCCAAAACGGAATAGGGAGCATTGTTGGCGTTTTCGGATCGACTGTTCTGGGCGTCGTTTCCGCCCTCTGAAGTTGGGGGCGTTGTGTTTGTGGGCTCGTTGGAGGGCGGCGCTGCGTTGTTGTTTTGAATCGCCGGAGAAATCGAGAGCGGGATGTTGACGTTGACGGCCTCGCCTTCGGCGTCTCTGGCGGTGATGGTGATTGTGAAACCGCCCGAGCTGGTGGGGACTCCGGAGAGTGTGTCGGTTTCAGGATTGAAAGAAATTCCGGGCGGAAGATTGCTGACGGACAAAGTTAACGGCTGGCTGGAGTCCGGGTCCTGGAAAGCGTCTCTTGGAATGTGAAAGGAGAAGTTTTGCCCTGCGGCGACATTATTGAACGCATCGTCATGAGTGAAGTCGCGTGTGACTATTGGTGGAAGATTTTTCGGTTCGTTGATTGTAACAGAAGCGGAGGCGCTCATTTCAGAGAATGGAGTGGCTCCACCGTTGTTTGAGATGTCAACATAATGTCCGGCGGTGTGTTCCGACTCTTCGTCTGCGGTTTGATCCCATGCGTGATATCTCAGACTTGCGCTTCCGCCTTGTCCGTTGGGAGCGAAGCGGATTTTATCGTTGCTGCGTAAGAGCAAGGCTTTTGCATCAGAGACGGTTTGGATCGTTTGCCAAGTTTCTCCGTTGTCGAGGGAGTATTGCCATTGGCCGCTGTTGGCGATGGTTCTGGTTATGGCTAGGCCGAGAGAAGAGTGATCATCGGGAGAGGTGGCGGTGTTTCCTAATAAATCGGAGACGGTCAGGCCGGGATTGTTGGCGTTATTGCTCATGAGAGAGGGCAGAGAGGAGTTGTTCTGGAGGATTGGGGCGTCATTGACGTTGTTTACGGTTAATGTGGCGGTGTCGTCGTTGCGGGAGAAGGGGGCGTCGTCGCCATTGATCGAGGCGTCCGCATAAGCGCCCGAGGTTCCTGAAGATTGATCCCATGCGCGATAGGTCAGAGTGGGAAGACTTCCGCGAACGCCGTCGGGATTGAAGCGTATTTTGTCTGTGTCGCGCAGGAGAAGAGCGTTGGTGTTCGAAACGGCGGCGTCGACGGCGGTCCAGGTTGCGCCGTCATCTGTTGAGAACTGCCATGCTCCATGAGTGGCTGCGAATCCGGTTATGGCGATTCCCTGAGTCGCCTCGGAATCGGCGTCAGTGATGGAGGCTCCTAGGAATGATGCGATCGTTTGCCCGGCGGAATCAGTTTGGTCTTCGGTAATGGCTGTGAGCGCTGGAGAGGCGTCGGCAAGGATCGGGGCGTCGTTGATGCTGGTGACAGTTAGCGAGGTGATGTTTGCGGTGGATGAGAAAGCGGTTGTTCCTCCGTTGGCGGAGGTGTTCGCGTAACTTCCTATGGTTCCGGCGGATTGATCCCATGCTCGGTATGTGAGAGTGGGATTGTCTCCGTGCGCACCGTCCGGGTTGAAGCGAATTTTGTCGGTGTTGCGCAGGAGAAGAGCGTTGGCGTTGGAGACGGTGTTGTCGATGGCGTTCCAGGTTGCGCCGTCATCTGTTGAGAACTGCCATGCTCCGTGCGCGGCTTCGAGGTTCGTTATGGCGATTCCCTGAGCTGCTCCGGAATCCGCGTCTGAGAAGGAGGTTCCAAGGATCGAAGAGACGTCTTGCCCGGCTGGATTGATCTGATCTTCAGTGATGGTTGCGAGCGTTGGTGCGTCGTTGGCGAGAACCGGAGCGTCGTTAAGCTCGGTGACGGTTAGCGAAGCGGTGTTTGCGGTGTTGGAGAAGGCGGTTGTTCCTCCGTTTGTGGAGGCGTCTGTATAAGCGCCTGCTGTCCCGGCGGATTGATCCCATGCTCGGTATGTGAGAGTGGGATTGTCTCCGTGCGCACCGTCCGGGTTGAAGCGAATTTTGTCGGTGTTGCGCAGGAGAAGAGCGTTGGCGTTGGAGACGGTGTTGTCGATGGCGTTCCAGGTTGCGCCGTCATCTGTTGAGAACTGCCATGCTCCGTGCGCGGCTTCGAGGTTCGTTATGGCGATTCCCTGAGCTGCTCCGGAATCCGCGTCTGAGAAGGAGGTTCCAAGGATCGAAGAGACGTCTTGCCCGGCTGGATTGATCTGATCTTCAGTGATGGTTGCGAGCGTTGGTGCGTCGTTGGCGAGAACCGGAGCGTCGTTAAGCTCGGTGACGGTTAGCGAAGCGGTGTTTGCGGTGTTGGAGAAGGCGGTTGTTCCTCCGTTTGTGGAGGCGTCTGTATAAGCGCCTGCTGTCCCGGCGGATTGATCCCATGCTCGGTATGTGAGAGTGGGATTGTCTCCGTGCGCACCGTCCGGGTTGAAGCGAATTTTGTCGGTGTTGCGCAGGAGAAGAGCGTTGGCGTTGGAGACGGTGTTGTCGATGGCGTTCCAGGTTGCGCCGTCATCTGTTGAGAACTGCCATGCTCCGTGCGCGGCTTCGAGGTTCGTTATGGCGATTCCCTGAGCTGCTCCGGAATCCGCGTCTGAGAAGGAGGTTCCAAGGATCGAAGAGACGTCTTGCCCGGCTGGATTGATCTGATCTTCAGTGATGGTTGCGAGCGTTGGTGCGTCGTTGGCGAGAACCGGAGCGTCGTTAAGCTCGGTGACGGTTAGCGAAGCGGTGTTTGCGGTGTTGGAGAAGGCGGTTGTTCCTCCGTTTGTGGAGGCGTCTGTATAAGCGCCTGCTGTCCCGGCGGATTGATCCCATGCTCGGTATGTGAGAGTGGGATTGTCTCCGTGCGCACCGTCCGGGTTGAAGCGAATTTTGTCGGTGTTGCGCAGGAGAAGAGCGTTGGCGTTGGAGACGGTGTTGTCGATGGCGTTCCAGGTTGCGCCGTCATCTGTTGAGAACTGCCATGCTCCGTGCGCGGCTTCGAGGTTCGTTATGGCGATTCCCTGAGCTGCTCCGGAATCCGCGTCTGAGAAGGAGGTTCCAAGGATCGAAGAGACGTCTTGCCCGGCTGGATTGATCTGATCTTCAGTGATGGTTGCGAGCGTTGGTGCGTCGTTGGCGAGAACCGGAGCGTCGTTAAGCTCGGTGACGGTTAGCGAAGCGGTGTTTGCGGTGTTGGAGAAGGCGGTTGTTCCTCCGTTTGTGGAGGCGTCTGTATAAGCGCCTGCTGTCCCGGCGGATTGATCCCATGCTCGGTATGTGAGAGTGGGATTGTCTCCGTGCGCACCGTCCGGGTTGAAGCGAATTTTGTCGGTGTTGCGCAGGAGAAGAGCGTTGGCGTTGGAGACGGTGTTGTCGATGGCGTTCCAGGTTGCGCCGTCATCTGTTGAGAACTGCCATGCTCCGTGCGCGGCTTCGAGGTTCGTTATGGCGATTCCCTGAGCTGCTCCGGAATCCGCGTCTGAGAAGGAGGTTCCAAGGATCGAAGAGACGTCTTGCCCGGCTGGATTGATCTGATCTTCAGTGATGGTTGCGAGCGTTGGTGCGTCGTTGGCGAGAACCGGAGCGTCGTTAAGCTCGGTGACGGTTAGCGAAGCGGTGTTTGCGGTGTTGGAGAAGGCGGTTGTTCCTCCGTTTGTGGAGGCGTCTGTATAAGCGCCTGCTGTCCCGGCGGATTGATCCCATGCTCGGTATGTGAGAGTGGGATTGTCTCCGTGCGCACCGTCCGGGTTGAAGCGAATTTTGTCGGTGTTGCGCAGGAGAAGAGCGTTGGCGTTGGAGACGGTGTTGTCGATGGCGTTCCAGGTTGCGCCGTCATCTGTTGAGAACTGCCATGCTCCGTGCGCGGCTTCGAGGTTCGTTATGGCGATTCCCTGAGCTGCTCCGGAATCCGCGTCTGAGAAGGAGGTTCCAAGGATCGAAGAGACGTCTTGCCCGGCTGGATTGATCTGATCTTCAGTGATGGTTGCGAGCGTTGGTGCGTCGTTGGCGAGAACCGGAGCGTCGTTAAGCTCGGTGACGGTTAGCGAAGCGGTGTTTGCGGTGTTGGAGAAGGCGGTTGTTCCTCCGTTTGTGGAGGCGTCTGTATAAGCGCCTGCTGTCCCGGCGGATTGATCCCATGCTCGGTATGTGAGAGTGGGATTGTCTCCGTGCGCACCGTCCGGGTTGAAGCGAATTTTGTCGGTGTTGCGCAGGAGAAGAGCGTTGGCGTTGGAGACGGTGTTGTCGATGGCGTTCCAGGTTGCGCCGTCATCTGTTGAGAACTGCCATGCTCCGTGCGCGGCTTCGAGGTTCGTTATGGCGATTCCCTGAGCTGCTCCGGAATCCGCGTCTGAGAAGGAGGTTCCAAGGATCGAAGAGACGTCTTGCCCGGCTGGATTGATCTGATCTTCAGTGATGGTTGCGAGCGTTGGTGCGTCGTTGGCGAGAACCGGAGCGTCGTTAAGCTCGGTGACGGTTAGCGAAGCGGTGTTTGCGGTGTTGGAGAAGGCGGTTGTTCCTCCGTTTGTGGAGGCGTCTGTATAAGCGCCTGCTGTCCCGGCGGATTGATCCCATGCTCGGTATGTGAGAGTGGGATTGTCTCCGTGCGCACCGTCCGGGTTGAAGCGAATTTTGTCGGTGTTGCGCAGGAGAAGAGCGTTGGCGTTGGAGACGGTGTTGTCGATGGCGTTCCAGGTTGCGCCGTCATCTGTTGAGAACTGCCATGCTCCGTGCGCGGCTTCGAGGTTCGTTATGGCGATTCCCTGAGCTGCTCCGGAATCCGCGTCTGAGAAGGAGGTTCCAAGGATCGAAGAGACGTCTTGCCCGGCTGGATTGATCTGATCTTCAGTGATGGTTGCGAGCGTTGGTGCGTCGTTGGCGAGAACCGGAGCGTCGTTAAGCTCGGTGACGGTTAGCGAAGCGGTGTTTGCGGTGTTGGAGAAGGCGGTTGTTCCTCCGTTTGTGGAGGCGTCTGTATAAGCGCCTGCTGTCCCGGCGGATTGATCCCATGCTCGGTATGTGAGAGTGGGATTGTCTCCGTGCGCACCGTCCGGGTTGAAGCGAATTTTGTCGGTGTTGCGCAGGAGAAGAGCGTTGGCGTTGGAGACGGTGTTGTCGATGGCGTTCCAGGTTGCGCCGTCATCTGTTGAGAACTGCCATGCTCCGTGCGCGGCTTCGAGGTTCGTTATGGCGATTCCCTGAGCTGCTCCGGAATCCGCGTCTGAGAAGGAGGTTCCAAGGATCGAAGAGACGT
>CAUYUA010000253.1:0-18539 GCA_963575675.1 Azospirillaceae bacterium | reverse complement strand
GCGGAGCCCCGATTCTTTCGGAGTTTTTTTCGGGTTCTCAATTGGACAGAGTATAAAAAAATAACGCGTATTCAACATCACTGGAAATCACAATTTTCACCAGGAGCTATCAATGAATTTCCGAATTATTGGAATCACGGTCCTCTCCGTCCTTGTCATGCTTATTGCCGCAACAAACGCCGCTCATGCAGGACGGGATCGCTGCGCCGGTTCCGTCTACAGCGGCGGTGGTTTTGTTGTCACTGTCGGCGATGACGGTTCATATTATGGATGCAACCGGAAAAACGAATGTCTTTCCATCGCTGAATACTCATGGCAACAGAACGGCGCTTACGTGTGGGAAAAAGGGAACTACAGCTACGCCATGACTCCTGATTCGAGAGGCTATCGCTTGAAAGTAACAGGGCCTTCCGGAAAAACGATCATCAATCAAGGCCTTTTACCCGACGCCTCGTGTCAATAGGAAGATGTGGCCTTTAACTCTATCTGTTTTTGCTCTCCCGAATAAAAATCAGAGAGGGGCCAGAAATTGAGTTCCTGGTCGTAGAGGGGCATAAGAAAGGGGGGAAAGCAAAAGCCCCCCTTATTCGCGAAGCGATCTTCCCCTGGAATTGTTTATAAATTGGCTCATCCCGTGTTTCAGAGGGATGATCACATCCGGATGGCGCTTTGTGGCGGTTTTCTGAGCTATTCCAATGGATATCCCTTATCTGGCCGAAACCCAGGATGAACCTGTAAATTTTACAGAAAAAATAACCCGCAATTCTAGAGAAGTGCTCACTTCAGTGGCAGGCAATGATGAGCGATGAAACAGGGCGAAAACTTGCTGCGATATGGCGTTATTCAGGAGACGCCCTCATTCTGGCGGATGTTGAGAGCCAGAGAATTATTGACGCCAATCCATGTGCAGAAAAGTTGTTCGGTTATAACATAGAACAACTCAAAAATCTTTATGTTAAAGATATTCATCCCAGAGACAGATTGCCTGAAGTTCTTGCCGCTTTTGAACAGGGCGTTTCTTCTCCAGGAGTCTTTCATGATCTAGAGATACTGCGTTTCGATGGTCGCCGCGTTCCTGTGGAAATATGGTCTGGGACTTTTATAAATGACGAAGGCCGATTAATCGGAGTTGGCAGCTTTCATAACATAAGTGAAAGAATCCAAGCTAAATATGGTTCTTTTCAGCTTAATTGGGCCCTATCCGCAATTAATCGCGCTGTGTTCGCCATTTCCACAGCGGAAACTGAACCAGAAATGATGCGCCTTCTTTGCGAAGGATTAACAAGCGAGGTGTTTACACTGTCATGGATCGGCTTGGCGGATAACAACTCCAAAAAATCTGTTAGAGTCGCGGCTAAGGCGGGTTCTGCACTGCAATATCTAGATAACCTCAATATATCTTGGGACGATACGCCGAATGGTCTCGGCCCGACAGGAGTCGCGATCAGGAAGAGGCAAACTCAAGTAAACAATGATTTCCAATCAAATCCTGCTTTTGCCCCATGGGCTGAACAGGCTGAAAAACACAATCTTAAGGGCTCCGTGGCAACCCCACTCATTAGAGACAACCAGGTGATCGGCGCCTTGATGGTGTACTCAAGCAAAGTCGATGTATTCACAGAGGATGTTGTTCGACTTTTTGAGGATCTGGCAAAAGAACTTATCGTTGGACTTGACGCAAAGCGTCATATGCTGGCCTATCAAGCGGAAGCTAGAAATTATCTGAACGAAAAAATTCGCTACAAAATCATTCTTGAGCAAACAATCTCCGCCTTATCCACAACCATTGCGAAGAGAGACCCATACACATCTGAACATCAAAGACGCGTTTCAAACATGTCCGCTGATATCGCGCGCGTTCTCGGATGGAGCGTGGAGCGTCGTGAAAGTGTTTATTTAGGAGGATTGGTTCATGATATTGGAAAGATCAATGTTCCAAGCGAGATACTTAATAAGCCGGGAAAACTACATCCTGTCGAACTAGAGCTTGTTAAATTGCATCCTATAACAGGACACGATATTTTAAAAGAGATTGACTTCCCTTGGCCGCTTGCAAAAATCACACGGCAACATCATGAGCGTCTTGACGGCTCAGGATACCCTGATGGTCTTAAAGGGGATCAAATAATGCATGAATCGCAGGTTGTGGCTGTGGCCGATATTTTCGAGGCGATATTATCTCATCGTCCTTACAGGCCAGGGTTGGGAAGAGACGTTGCAATTGCAGAGCTTCGTCGTCTTAGAGGCGTTTGTTTAAACGCCGATATCGTAGACGCTGCAATTGAAGTTTTTTGCGGCGACACAAATTGTCTCAGTGTGACGCCGATTCTCTCATCGCGTTAAAAGGAGCCAGAGCGCCCGAAAGAAATCATCTCTCGCCATTCGTCTTCCGACAAGACCGTTACACCCAATTCACGCGCTTTGGCGGCTTTGCTTCCAGCATCCGCGCCTGCTATCAGGTAGCGAGTTTTTGAGGATACCGAACCCGCCACCTTCGCGCCCAAAGATTCCGCCCGCGCTTTGGCTTCGGTGCGTGACATGGACGAAAGCGTTCCCGTAAAGACAACAGTTTGCTCCGCCAATGGAGACGATTGAATCGCCGAGGAGTGATAATCAAGAACTTCAATCAAGCCCTTTTGTTCGTCGTCTCCGGAAAGGTCGGCGATGACCTCTAAATTGTGCGGTTCTGTGAAGAACTCCGTCAAACATTTGGCGACGGTTGCGCCGATTTGATCGATTGCAATCAAGTCGGCCCAGGCTGAAGAAGTCTGATCTTTTGCGGCGATCATTGCTTGGCGCCATGCCGACAGTGAGCGGTAATTCTTCGCTAAAAGCTTCGCCGTCACTTGTCCGATCTGCGGAACGCCCAATGCATAAATAAACCGATCCAGACAAATTGAACGACGCGATTCGATTGCTTTGAATAGATTTTGCGCTTTTTTATCGCCCCAACCTTTGCGGTTGTGCAGGCGAGACAAGCTTTTTCGATCGCGCTCTTCCAGTCGAAAAATATCCCCAGGGCTCCGAATTAACTCGTTGGCCCAAAACTCCGTGAGACTCTTTTCGCCCAACCCTTCGATGTCAAAGGCGTCGCGTGAGACGAAATGACATAATCTTTCCTTGGCTTGAGCAGGACACACGAGGCCTCCCGTACAACGCCGCGCCGCTTCGCCTACCTCCCGCGTCGCCAAAGAGCCGCACTCCGGGCAGTGATCGGGAAACACAAACGAGGCGCTTTCCAGAGGACGTTTCTCAAGAATCACGCGCACTATTTGCGGAATGACGTCTCCGGCGCGCTGAACCACCACAGTGTCGCCTTCGCGGGCGTCTTTTCGCGCAATGTCATCTTCGTTATGCAAAGTTGCTCGCGACACCACCACGCCGCCGACGGTAATGGGTTCAAGTTCCGCGACAGGAGTCAGAACGCCGGTGCGGCCGACTTGGATCGTAATTCGACGCAGCAGGGTTTCGGCTTGTTCGGCAGAAAATTTATGCGCAATGGCCCAACGCGGCGCGCGACTGACGAATCCCAGCCGATCTTGCAAGGCGATGTCATCAATCTTATAGACGACGCCGTCAATGTCGTATTCCAGGAAGGCGCGTTGCTCGCCGATTTCGGCGTAGTAGGCCAGCATCTCGGCGGAGGTGGCGCAAGTGCGCCACGGTTGATTAAGAGCGAACCCCCAATCAGCCAATTTCTGGCGCGCCGCGCTTTGAGTCGCGGCCAACGACATCGATGTTTCGCCCCAAGCATATCCGAAGAATCGAATCGGTCGTTCTGCGGTGATTTTAGGATCAAGTTGACGCAAGCTTCCTGCAGCGGCGTTTCGGGGATTGGCGAAGGGAGGCTCTCCGGATTCGATTCGCCGTTGATTCAGCGCGGCAAAATCATCACGTCGCATATAGACCTCGCCACGAATCTCAACGACCTCTGGAGGCGAAGAAATCGGCAGGAAACGCGGAATATTCGCAATAGTGAGGATATTGGTTGTAACGTCTTCGCCTTCCAAACCGTCGCCGCGCGTGGCGGCTTGGATCAAACGTCCGCGCACATAACGCAGCGAGCAGGATAATCCGTCGACTTTGGGCTCGGCGACAAAGGCAAGAGAAGCGTCGACGTCGAGATTGAGAAAATTTCGAATGCGGGTGACGAACTCTTCAACGTCTTCGGGGTGAAAGGCGTTGGCCAAAGACAACATTGGAACGGTGTGAACGACTTTGCGAAAACCCGCCGAGGGAGGAGCGCCGACTCGAAGAGAGGGGCTGTCCGGACGCCGTAAATCCGGAAATCGCCGCTCAATCGCCTCATTGCGTCGCCGCAGGCCGTCGTACTCGGCGTCGGAGATTTGGGGTGCGTTAATTTGGTAATAGAGACGATCATGAAAAGCGATGTGCGCAGCCAAAACGGACAATTCTTGCGCCGCTTGATCGGCGGTTAGCGCATCGACCGGAATGTCGGACAAGAGAACTCTTCCTAATAATCAGCGATTTTTTGAACGGCAAACATCCCTTAAGCCACCGCACTTTGAAGGCGCGCGCAGAAGAGGCGAGCGATCAGAACCTGCGTTTGGAGAGGTCGGATTCGCTCGCGCCCCGGAATGGTTCAAGACATGGCCGCAGACCTGCGGCCCGAAGAACGCGCTTTAGCGTGGAATGGTGTTGGACATTGCTTTCAAATAGGCGGTGAGATAAGGGACCGACCGCTCTGCATCGTCCTGACTGCGGGCCAAACCACGAATATACTTGGTGAGAAAGGTCTTGTTGCAGCATGGAAGATCTACAGCCGCTTTTAGAACCAAGAATTCTCCGATTCTATCAGGAAGATTGACTTGCCAACGACCAAGAGCTTCGGCAAACACACCGGGCTTACTGGCCTCTTTTCCTTGGAACATGAATTCTTGGTTGTGGTACTGAGTAATCTCTTTCCATGCGTCGCGGATTTTGGGGGGCTTTACGCGAATCATGCCTTTCAGAATACGCACGTCGTCTTTGGCCAGAGGCAAATAGCCGCGTTTGTGGGCGTGCAACGTCAGCATCGGCAACAGCCCTTCTATGGCGACGGGCGGCGCTTCTTCGTGGGTTTTATCGACGACCTTCGCTTTACTTTCTTTGCGTCCGAACAGGCTGCCGAGGAAGCCGCCTTTTTCTTCTTTTTTAACGGGGCCGGTTTGTTTTTCCGGCTTTACATCATCCCACAGAGAATCCCAAGCGGCGTCCCAAGCGGCAAAAATGGCGTTTGAACGCTCGTCCATAATGACGTTGAGCGGATCACGACCTTCTTTGGCCCAGTCGACGTGGGTTCGCATCGCCCGCACGGGACGTCGGCTAAACACGATGGGGAAAATGGCCAGCCGAATGACTTCGGGATAAATCTCAAGGAAATAGGGAGACATCGCAAACGGCAGAGGAGCGCTGGGCTTTTTTTCCGGCGTCATAAGCTCCATATTCTTCTTCGTTCGCTCCAATAATTCGGTGTAAATAACGGAGGCGAACGGATCTGAAGAAATGTCATCGGTCGTTGTCATTCGAACCACCGCCCGTTCATAAAGATCATTGCCACATCCCCCCCAACCAACCTCAATGTTTCCACGGCTCCGACGCTCTACTGTCTTGTTTCCCGACCGGGGCTTTGCCCACAAACAGTACACACAGCCAAGCGCGTTCAGGAAACGCCAATATCCAAATTCTTCAGCGCTTCATCACCGCATTTCGACGTTTTGTCAATGTATTTCGCTTTTGTCGAATGCAGAAAATTTATGCACGATAAAACAAACAACACGCTTTGCGCCTAAAAACGGGTCACTATAATTGCTTCGTTTCAATTGGCGCAACGAGTATCCACCTTCGAACGATCAAAATATTCTCCGCTTCAAGTTTTCACGAACGCTAAGTCATGGTTTCCTGTGCTCTGAACGAAACCTTCAGCTCTAGAGCCCGTTAGGCAACGTCCCCTCCTTGCTCCGGAAACCTCACGCGCCAACCTGTAAGAGGCAACGCTGTCGGGGATCGCTTTACGGGCGAGATTTTGAAGCGGTTTTCATTGCTTTGCAATATTTTCGATGGCTCGGATTTGGGTTTATTTTGTTTGGGCGTCTTGATCAACAGCGCAGACAGCCTCTCGATGCCGCTGCGCGGCAAGCCAAGGAGGAGATGCGGCTTTGATTCGTTCGAATACAGGGCATTGAGAGCAATGTGCGCCGGGAAGCAATCCGACGCTCATCAGGAACTCACCGACGATTTCTCCACCAACGAATCGAAAGTGGCGTCGAAACAACGTCACCCATTCAGATCGTTCGCGGAGTCGGCGTGATCCTACGCCCGAATTGCCGACTCGTCGGTCGATTCGTTGTTTGTGAGGCGTATGTTGCCCTTCAGTCAACCACTGCCCCTCGGCCAACCACTGTGCGTCGGTCAACCACTGTGCAAAGGAGCCGCTCTCAGATCGGATGATTTGCAGACGTCGAGCGTTCTCGATTATGGCGTCGATCTTTAATCTGTTGCGGATAATTCCAGGGTCCGCCAAAAGTCGTTGCCGTTCGTCCTCGCCATAGGCCGCCACGCGATCTATGGCGAATTGGTCGAACGCCGCACGAAACGCCGCGCGCTTTTTCAGAACCGTCAGCCAAGACAAGCCGGCCTGCGCAATTTCCAACGTGAGGCGTTCGAACAATACACGATCATCGGAGGTTGGGAAGCCGTATTCCAGATCGTGATATGGGCCGTGCCAAGGATGTTCCGGCGCAAGCACGCAATATCCCGAAAGCGTTTCAGCTTTGGAAATTCCCGTCTTTGCGCCGGATTCAACGACTTCGGCGTTGGAATCGGCTTCTTTTTCTCCGTTTGGCTTCACGCTTGCTCCAGCTCGACCAAAGCGCCGACACAATCCTTGGGGTGTAAGAACAACACCGGCTTGTTGTGAGCTCCGATCTTCGGCTGGCCGTCGCCAAGCACACGCATTCCGGCGGCTTTCAGGACATCGCGAGCAGCAAGGATATCAGCGACTTCATAGCAGATGTGGTGAATGCCGCCTTCAGGATTTTTCTTTAAAAAGCCGGCGATCGGAGAGCTTTCGCTGAGTGGATGAAGCAGTTCGATTTTGGTGTTGGGCAGCTCGACGAACACAACCGTGACGCCGTGGGCCGTAACATCTACGGGATCAGAGACCTTGGCGCCCAGCGTGTCGCGATACAGCGCCGACGCTTTGGCCAGATCGGGTGCAACAAGGGCGACGTGATTCAAACGACCGATCATGATTCGGTTTTCCCTAAAATAAAGACGGGTGCAAAAGGTTGGATTGAGAGTTCCATGCGCGGAGTGTTTCGCGTGGCGTCTTTATAACGCAAATTTTTCTTGTCAGTTTGTTTTTTTCAGAATGCTTGGAAGCTTGTCGCCGAATCCGATTTTTCCTAATTTTTATATATACTCCGCTCACTCGAAAACCCGAAAAAATGCAGGAACAAAGATAAGGGGCGAAGAGAAGACATAAGGGGAAAAGATGGAATGAGATGAGATAGATGAGATAGATGAGATGAGGCCAAGATGAGACAAGATAAGATAAGACAAGGAAAGGCCAGGGCTCCGCCCTGGACCCGCCAAAGGCCGGGAGGCCTTTGGAAACCATGACTTGGAGACTGTGACAATCAAAGGCCCGTGGGCTGTTTTAATCCGATGAAGCCGCCAGATTCCTTCAAATTTTTGATCAAACAAAGCATATGTGTCGTCGATATGATGGATATAACTCCCAGAAGCTCAGGAGACCATGCGCCAAAAATCAGCAAAATTCTTAACCTTGCTTCTGATTGCTCCCAGAATTATGAGACTCAATCTGCCCTGTTTCTTCCTCGTCATACAAGATTCGACAAGCCGCGCCGTCAAGATCGTTAAATTGACCATTTCTTAACGCCCACATAAAAGCAATCAATCCGACCAAACCCAGCAGCAAGGCAACAGCGATCAAGTAGATCATTTCAGTCATACGCTGCGCTCCCGGTTTTAATGCGCAAAGAATTAAAAACGACACAAAAAGACGAAGTTGACATCGCAACCGCCGCAATAAAAGGAGTGATCCACCCAGCAACGGCCAAAGGCACCATCACGATATTATAAAGTAAAGAAAGAACGATGTTTTGCTTCACCAATCTATCGGCTTGCCGCGCGACCGCCAAAACATCCGCCACAGGAGCTAAACGTGAGCCACGGAAAACAATATCGGCGGATGTCTGGCTGATATCGACGGCGGAAGACGGCGACATCGACACATAAGCCGCGACAAGCGCCGGAGCGTCATTCAAACCATCGCCGACCATCAAAACACGTTTCCCTCTGGCGGCAAGATCGTTCAACTCTTTAACTTTCTCCGGCGGCGATAAGTCGGCCTTTCGATCGTCAATGGCAAGACGATCCGCCAAACGTTGCACCGTGGTGAAACGGTCTCCCGATAAAAGAACAGTCTGATAGAACTCTTGTTTGAGGTGCGCGATGACAGCCACGGCGTCATCTCGAAGTTCATCGCGAAAGCGAAACGCAATCGAAGGCCGATGAGGGCGAGAAAGCCACAACTCCAACAAATCAGATTCTTCATCCGTCTCGACGCCGACAAAACGACGATTGCCTAATCGGACGTCGCCGGATTGCGTTGTTAAGATCAATCCGGCTCCGATCTCTTCCCGAACATCGTTTGCGACGGAAACGCTCGGCGATGCAGCGCACAACGCTCGCGCCAGCGGATGGCGGCTGGCGCCGGCAAGCGATGCGGCAAACATCAAATCATCTTCAGAAACATCATTTTTCAACAACGACGGACGCCCCAACGTCAATGTGCCGGTTTTATCAAACGCCACACAATCGACATGAGCCAAACGCTCCAACGCCGTGGGCGACTTTAACAAAACGCCGCGATCAAACAAACGCCCACTCGCAACCACTTGAACGACCGACACAGCCAACGCCAAAGCGCACGGACATGTGATGATCAGAACGGAAACCGCAATCAAAAGCGCCGGTTGCCACGCCAGACCTCCCAAAAGCGTCCATCCTAAAAAGGTCGTCAGCGCCGCCAAATGAACAAATGGCGTGTAAAGTTTGGCGACTCGATCCGCGAGAACAACATAATGCGCTCGTCCTTGCTCGGCGGCGTCCATCAAACGAACAATCTCAGCAAGAAGCGTCGCTTCTCCCGTGGCCGTCGCCATCAAGCGCACAGGCGCCGACATGTTTAAAACGCCTGCAAAAACAATATCGCCGACTTTTACGCGAGCCGGAGTGGTCTCCCCGGTAATCAAGCTTGCATCGAGTTCTGAAGTTCCTTCCAGAACCCGACCATCAACAGGCGCTCTGTCGCCGACCGCCACGAGCACCGTCATTCCGGGTTTTATTTGTTCCGGAAGCATGACGGTCGCTTGACCATCCGCTCCAATGACTGTGGCGGAATGAGCTTTTAAAGTTAAAAGATGTTCCGCGACGGATCTCGCGTGTCCTCTCGCACGTTGATCAAGAACTCGACCGACCAACAGAAAAAACAAAAGCGTGATGGAGCTGTCAAAGTACACATGTTCGGCTCCATTCATCGTTTCGACCAAACTCATGGTGGTCGTCAACAGCACGCCGATAGATATCGGGACGTCCATATTGGCGCGCCGATGCCGCAGCGCGCCCCAAGCCGATTTTAAAAACGGCCGCACCGCATAGGCGGCAGTCGGCAGAACGATTAAGGCGGATATCCAATGCAACAGAGTTCGCGTTGCCGGTCCCATGCCTTCTGCGTGACCGGCCCAAACGGCAACCGACATCAGCATGACGTTTCCGGCAGCGAACCCGGCAACGGCCATAGCCCGCACAAGCTCGCGCTCATGCCGCCGATCGGCTTGATTGAGAAGCTTAGGGTTAAACGGCTTCAGACGATACCCTAGCTGGGCAATCCTTCGGATCAATTCACCGGAATTTGTCGCCTCGGCGCGCCAGCGTAAGGTCAACCGTCGCGTCGTCATATTCAACCGCGCATAGACCACCCCTTCCTGACGAGCAAGCACGGTTTCGATCAACCAAACACAGGCTCCGCACTGTATCCCCTCAACCATCAAGTGCAGGCTGTCCGTTCCATCGGCTTCGTGGTGGATGTAGAGTTCGTAATCCGGAGCAACGTCATTCATTTCCGGACGAAGCGGAGGTTCGTTCGAATTCAACGTCCTTCGGGCATAGTAATCGACCAACCCCAAACTGCGAACCACTGCGTAGGCCGTCGCACATCCCAAACAACAGAAGACTCCCTCTATTCCGTCGCTTCGGAAGCTGTTTTCTTTTTCCGCCGCTGTTTCCGCCACCGGCAAGCCGCAGTGGTCGCACGTCTTCATTCCTTAATCCCTATCCGTTCTATTTTTTGATACTCTCCGTCCGGATGCGCAACAACCACTCGAACATCCCAAATTCCCGGCAGAGTCATGACAACGCCTCCATCATACCGCCCTCCGTCATGCTCCACCAAATTTATGGTTTGATCATGGCCTGGGCTTGTTGGTCGAATGAATGTTGCGGTGACAGAAGCTCCGGTCAAAGGCCTCCCTTGACGATCCCGTAAGCTCACCTCGATCGTTCCCCGCCGTTTTCCGGAATCGACGAACTGTACGACAACCCGCCACTCTCTTTCGGCTTGAGAACGCGCCGCCGCCAAGGTTCGGTTATAGGTTACGCCTTCTTCAAAGGCGTGCTCGGTGGTTAAACCCGGCCAAGACTTTAGAGAGAAATGGATCAAGAAGCCGTTTGCCGTGACGACAACAAGAAAACCGAGAACAAACAACCAAGGAATATACCATCCCGGCTGCCTTGGATTCCGATTGTGAAAAAAAATCGTAGACAATCGACGCATTGATTTGACTCCTACTTTATCGCTTCATGCTTTTCCGGACCACGGAAAACGGAGTGATAAATTTCGGTTTCGCGGTCCAAGTCGGAGCGCAAAACGAATCGCAAAGGAGAAGCGGCGCTCTGTAACGAAGTTCGAGGCGCGCGAACCGTAATGCGCCAACTTTCAACGGAATCCGGCGCCGCCGTCAAAGACAACGATCCCTGATCGACCTGATTGCTCCCGGCCAACGACAACAAAGCGCCGGTTATTCCGGAAACCGTCAGCGCATAAACGCGCCGTTGTTGAGTCATGTTGGAAATGTGGAGCGTGTAACCATTGTGAATGTCTCCGTTCACCAGCGTGGTGAAAATCGGAGCGCGATCACGTAAAACGCTGATCGTAACCATCGGCCGCATCAAGTAATGCGCCGACATAAAACCGCCGACAGCCAACAACAGCATCACATAAATTATTGTCCTCGATCGAATCAAACGCAAACGCGGCGGTTGACCTGCGGCGCGCGCAATTTGATTGTTTTGAGTGTCGAACGAGATCAGTCCTTCCGGACGCTTAATTCTTCTCATCATGCTGTCGCATGCATCAATACACAAGCCGCAGCCGATGCATGCAATGTGACTCCCTTCGCGAATATCGACTCCGGTCGGACAAACTTGTTTGCACTGGCCGCAATTGACGCAATCGCCATATCCCTGTGCGGCTCGCTCCTCCCAATCGACCGATTTACGCCAAGCGGAGCGCGGTTCTCCACGCAAGGCTTGATACGTCACCATTAAGCTTTCTTCATCTTGCATGGCGCATTGAAAACGCGGCCACGGGCACATGTAGATGCAAAAATTCTCACGTAAATACGCGCAGAAAAGATAGGTCAACGCCGTAAAGATAAGCACGAACCACAAAGACGCTTGTGAAAGCGACAACGTGACGATCAAACGAACCAACGTCGGAATATCTTGAAAATATCCGACAAAAGTCACGGCGACGGAAAACGACACCAAAAACCACAAAGCGTAAACCGTCAGTTTTTTACGAAGTTTGTTCAAACTCCAAGGCGCCCGATCCAAGCTCATGCGCTGAGCGCGATCTCCCTCGACCAAGCGTTCGATCCAGACGAACACATCGACAAAAATCGTTTGAGGACAAATAAATCCACACCAGACTCTTCCGGCGATCGTCGACAAGAGAAAGAGTAGAATCGCTGCAAAGACCAAAACTCCCGTTAAATAATAAATATGCTGAGCCCAGAACTCCAATCCGAAGAAATAGGAACGACTGTGAAGAAGATCGATCAACAACGCCTGTCCCGGAGCGTCATCTCCTCGATCCCATCTCAGCCAAGGCGCTATATAGTACACGACAAGAAGAAAAATCATCATTGCCGTCTTATATCGACGAAAACGCCCCTTAACCGCTCTCGGGTAGACTTTTTCAACGTCGCAAAAAAGGCGGACATTGGAATCCGACTTTTGTTCTGGCGATGAATTGGAATCAGATGCGCTCATGGCAACCTCTCAAATGCCGACGTTTCATGTCGTCATTTCGCCGATCTTGTTTTGCGTTTAAGAAGGGGACGTTTGTCCCCTTCTTATCCTTCAACAACTTATTTTATTACTGCCCGCCGCCCAACTCATGAACGTAAACGGCAAGTTCTTTTATCGTGGCGTCATCCAGACGTTTGTTCCAAGACGGCATGACGCCGGCTCGGCCATTGCTGACAACTTGAAGCAGCGCCTTTTTCTCGCCGCTGTAGAGCCAAATGCCGTTATTCAGAGCCGGAACTCCCATATCGGCGTTGCCTTGCGCTTTATCGCCATGACAAGCAGAGCAATTCTCATTGAAAATCCCGGCGCCGCGCGCAGCGGCGGAGGCGTCGGTTGCAGTTTTGTTGAGCGACAAAACATACTCGACGACATCGTTGATCTGCGCCGCCGCAAGCTTCGCCGGAGCGCTGTCTGTCGCCCAGGCAGGCATGGCGACGCCGGGACGAGTTTCCGCATCGTCTACAGCGCGAACTCCATGCTTGATCGTGGTGTAAATATCGTTCGGCGTCCCTCCCCACAACCACTTGTCGTCGGTCAAGTTGGGATACCCCGGATTGCCTTGCCCACCGGCGCCGTGACACTGAACGCAATTGACGCCGAACGCCGCTTTTCCTCCCGCCATGGCGAAGTTCAGCAAATCTTGATTGTTGCGGATTTGCTCCAAGGTGGAGGCTTTGATTTGATCGATATATTTGGCCTGGCCTTTTTGAGCCTCAATCAAAGATTGCTCCAGTTCTCCGCGTTGGCTCCACCCCAACAAGCCTTTGGTGTAGGTCGAACCGATCGGCCAAGCCGGATACAACACCCAGTAAACCACCGACCAGGCGATTGTGGCGTAGAGAATGTAAAGCCACCACCTCGGCAGCGGATTGTTCAGTTCCTGAATGCCGTCCCACTCGTGCCCTGTGGTTTCGACACCGGACAAGCCGTCTTTTTCAATTTTCGCCACAGTTCAAAACTCCTGTCCTTCGTCTTTAAAGGGAATTTGACCGGCATTTTTGAATTTTTCACGATTGGCGGGCCACACCGCATAGGATATGATGCCGATGAACAGTAAAAACAGCCACACGGTCCACCATGTATGCAGCAAAGCCCCAAGCTGGGTCGGATCCATCAAAACCTCCCATCTACGGGATTCAGCCCTAAGGCGACGAAGTCCCCTCCAATGCTCTGAATCGCGCACTCAAGTTCATGACGTTTCAACGGTCGCCGCCGGACAGGATATCCTGCGGCTCCGTCATCGTTCGATGTTTGTCGTTAATCAACGATCACCGTTAATTAACGATGGAATTGATCCCGACTGATCTTCGTAAAATCAACCAACGTGCCCAGCATTTGAAGGTAAGCGACGAGCGCGTCCATTTCCGTCAACTCGGGCTTTCCGGTGAAATTGGCGACGACGGCTTTCGGATAACGCTTCATCAAACCAGAAGAGTCGGATTCCGGATTCTTTTGAGCCGCCAAATCAGCCTTGGCGTTTGCAATCATCTCGTCCGTATAGGGAACGCCCAAGATGCGCAGCGTTTTTAGATGATCCTGCGCGTCGTCGAAACGCAAAGGACGATCAAGCATCCATTGATAAGTCGGCATCACCGATTCAGGCACAACCGATCGTGGATCAATCAGGTGAGCGACATGCCAGTCATTGGAATATTTGCCGCCGACACGCGCCAAATCGGGACCGGTTCGTTTCGATCCCCATTGGAACGGATGATCATACATGCTCTCCGCCGCCAGCGAGTAATGACCATAACGCTCGACTTCATCGCGGAAAGGACGAATCTGTTGGCTATGGCACAAGTAACACCCTTCGCGAACATAGATGTTCCAACCCGCCAGCTCCAACGGCGAGTAAGGCCGCATGCCGTCTACTTTTTCAATCGTCGATTCAATGGTGAACAGCGGCATGATTTGAACCAGACCGCCGATCGACACTGTAATCAACGCCAAAATCAAAAGAATGAATACATTCTTCTCGATCCGGTGATGTAGAGTTTCTTTTTGCATGGCTTCGATTTCTCCACGCTCACGCCGCAACCGGAGCTTTTGCCGCCGACAACGTCAAATAAGGTTTCTCAGTGCGAACGTCGCCGCGAATGGTTCGCCACAAATTGTAGGCCATCATCAAAGCGCCGATCAGGAACAAACCACCACCGACGGCTCGAATGGCGTAGAACGGATGCATGGCGGCAACCGTTTCACCAAATGTGTACTGAAGAAATCCAAGATGATCGTAGGCTCGCCACATCAAGCCTTGCATAATTCCGGAAACCCACATCGCGCAAATATAAAGTATGATGCCGATGGTTGCGATCCAGTAATGCAAGCCGACCAACCGCAACGAGTACAATTGTTTCCGCTTCCACAACACCGGAACAAGGTAATACAAGGCGCCGAAGCTAATGAACGCAACCCATCCCAAAGCTCCGGAATGAACGTGCCCGATCGTCCAATCGGTATAGTGCGACAATGCATTGACCGGCTTGACGGCCATGAGAGGACCTTCAAAGGTGCTCATGCCGTAGAACGCCACCGACGTCACCATCAGACGCAGAACAGGATCCGTTCTCAGCTTGTCCCAAGCGCCCGAAAGCGTCATAATGCCGTTGATCATTCCTCCCCACGACGGCATCCACAGCATCACCGAAAAGGTCATGCCCAGCGTTTGCGTCCAGTCCGGCAGCGCGGTGTAATGAAGGTGATGAGGACCGGCCCAAATATAAAGGAAGATCAGCGACCAAAAGTGAATGATCGACAACCGATAGGAATAAACCGGACGTCCGGCGCGTTTCGGCACGAAATAATACATAATGCCAAGAAATCCAGCCGTCAGGAAAAAGCCGACTGCATTATGTCCGTACCACCACTGCACCATAGCGCTTTGAACGCCGGAAACCAAAGTGTAGCTTTTTGCTCCGAACCAAGACACCGGCAAGTTGATGTTGTTGCCGATGTGCAAAATCGCAACCGTCAAAATGAACCCGAGAAAGAACCAATTCGCAACATAGATATGAGGCTCTTTTCGTCTCACGACGGTGCCGATGAAGATCACAGCATACAACACCCAAACAACCGTCAGAAGTAGGTCTGCGTACCACTCGGGTTCAGCGTACTCTTTTCCCTGAGTCACGCCCATGACATAGCCGAGAGCGGCGATCACGATAAAAGTTTGGTACCCCCAAAACACGACCAGCGCCAACGTCTCTCCGCCCCAGAGTCGGGTTCGGCAAGTTCTTTGAACGCTAAAAAACGAGGTTGCAAAAAGAACGCTGCCGCCGAAGGCAAAAATCACCGCCGAAGTGTGAACCGGCCGCAACCTTCCGAAGCTGGTCCATTCCAATCCCAAGTTCAAGAAAGGCCAAGCAAGCTCTGAGGCGATGTATACGCCCACAGTCATGCCGACCACCCCCCAAAAAACCGCCGCAAGTGTAAAGTATTTAATGGCTCGCTCTACGTAAACTATATCGACCGCGCTATGAGGTCCGACGCCGACGTTTTGCTTTTCGTATGTCATTCGTGGTCTCCTTAGCAGACCGAAAGGGACAAAAATTGAGAGTTTTCATCTCTCTTCTACATGTCGATGAATGGGAAGATATGTTTCTCCATCTGGTTTATGAGCGCCGTAAGGACGTGAGGACGGCCCGAATTGCAGTCGCCATCGTGTCCGACGATGTTTTATGAGGAAAAACCGTCAGAATTTTACCCTGATCGTCGGTCAGGTAAGTGAAAGACGAATGATCGATCTGGTAATCAGGCTCGTTTCCGATTTTTTTATAAGAAACACGGAATGCTTTGGTTATTTCTTTTATTTGCTCGGCCGATCCGGTCAGGCCCAAGAAACGATGATCGAACAAAGCGACGTATTCGCCCAACAACTCCGGCAAATCTCTCTCGACATCGACCGAAACAAACAAAGGTTGGACGGCTTCGGCAGACTCTCCCAAAAGTTGCATGACCTCTCCCATGACTTGCAGGCTGGTCGGACAAACATCCGGACAAAAGCGATAGCCGAAATAGATCAAAAGGAAGCGTCCCGGCCAACTCGTCTCTGAAACGATGCGGCCATCGTGCGCGATCAAAGAGAAAGCTCCGCCGATATGACGACTTTCATTTTTGTCGAATTGCAACATCGATACATGACGCATTTGATTCCAAACGATCACCATCGCCAATAAGGCGAAGATGAGAATCGAACCAAGACGTTGTTTGCACGGGCTCATGGCTTCCCTACAACCGAAAGCAAGCGTATTCCGTTGGAGAAATGAACACACACCCTCCCCTTGGCCCGTCCGCATGTCGACGAACGGCGCTAAAACAATATTTTCATGAAGCAACTCTCTACCGTCGGCTGTTTTTACAAAAACAGCACGCCCTCTCTCGAACGCGAAAAAGGCTTTCCGCGAAAAGATTTGCCTTAGAAAAACAAGTTTATGAGGAGGTTTAGGCGACCAACGGCGGAGCGCGACTTCTCAATTGCGTCAAAAACAAAGAGGGAGGAAAAATCTCCACAATCGCCGGACAAACAACGTCTCGCCCCTGTATTGAAACGTCTTCATACGCCGGCGCAGGCAACATGAACCCATATGAAGCCACGCCCCAACAGAGAACACAGTGTCGTTTATTCTCTTCTTTCCGGGTTTGGAGCTGCTCCGAAGGAATGCTGATTTCTTTAAGACCGTCAGCGGTGCAAATTTGAATAACAGTATCGCTTTGAGCAACCTTAGAAAACTGATGCGTCAAAGGCATACGAGCTTGCAAAGATTGAACAGAAAAAAGCGCCGCCACCACCCAAACAAGGGCGGCGTAATTATTTATCACCTTCAATAAAAACCCTCTGCGGGGTTTAAAAGCCATTTTGTTACACTTTGTGTCGTTACGGTTAACAAGGACTTTTAGAGGCTAGGATGCTAACACCTGAAACTAATATCCCGTATTTCCAATGTTGCAATGCAGACCTGCAATGATACTAAAAACAGCGACAATCGCCCACTCGGTATAAGGATGCTCGCTATTTTTGGCTCAATGAGAGAGAAGCATGTGCGCTTGGAAGCGCAAAGGGCGTTTATCTGAGGTTTTGTTATGATTGCATTGCGGTTCGCCAAGCTAACATTGCTGTCCGCCAAGCTAAATAGCCCAAAACAACGGCGTTAAGCATCATCAACGGAGCAGCGACACGAGCCATTATCGTCTGCCGCGTTCTTCCAACCCAGTGCCCAACCACTCCGACGACGACCAAGCCGGGCGTCGTTCCTAAACCAAAAGCCGCCATACCGAAGGCTCCCGCAAGTGGGTCTCCGGTTGCCGCCGAGGCCGCCAGAGCCCCATAAACAAGCCCGCACGGAATAAATCCTAGGGCCAAACCCAGTCGAAATCCAGAGAACCCACCCGACGCATTCATAAAAAATGACAATAAATATAAATGAAATTGCGATATAAAATGAATTTTATGTTTTTTTATCAAGAACGTCCTCAAAAAAGGAGACGTCTTCTGAAAATAATTTACTCCGGATAGAAAAAAACTCAAAGCGGCAATTAATAATAAACCAGCTCCGACCCAACGGACTTGAGATATCGTTTCCAATTTTTCTGATACGAGCGCCGCCGCCGCTCCAAGACCAATATACGTCATTATCCGACCTAAGTGATATGGAACAAGAGCCGCACTAAGGATGCGATGCCGTTCACACAGATTGCAAGCCGAAACACTTTGTAAACGCATCGACACTTGAGACACAACGAATGGTCCACACATTCCCATACAGTGACTCCAGCTACTCGCCACTCCAGCCAGAAGCAGTGCAAACAACAGCTCGTAGCGACGATCAATAGCGGCTTGACAATGCATTACTCCAATATCAAAAGCTGTAAAAAGACTCTCCATAAACGCACCCAATAATTTGAGTTGAAATTCTACGGCTCCGAATTAATGCGGCAATATTAATGCGGCAATGGATATTCAAGCCGAACACGCCCTTCAGCCACGCTCTGTCGTTTTGATCAAGAAGAATTGTATACCCTGTCTCCCTGAGAATGCGAAAAAAACTCGCGTTCAAGGCAACACAGGCTAGAATTTTCGGCAGAGCAACTAATACCAAGTCTCGTAAACGGGGACTCATATTTTTCTCTTGCAAATACGGATA
>CAUYUA010000252.1:0-18624 GCA_963575675.1 Azospirillaceae bacterium | reverse complement strand
CGCCAAAGGCCGGGAGGCCTTTGGAAACCATGACTTGGAGACTGTGACGACCAAAAGCGCGAGGGCTGTTTCAATCTGACGAAACCGCCAAGTTTCTTCAGATTTTTGATCGAATAAAGTATGCTTCAAAATGGAGTTGTGTAAAATGGTGAATACGGATGGAATCGACTGCGTTGTTCGAACAACGCGAGAGCAAGCTTTCTCGTCGTGGTTCAAAATCGCCGAAACATACGATTTTGAACGAGCGACAGGCCCCGGCGGCGAGGTTGCTTTACAACGGCAAACTTCGGAAATATACAGGTCGCTGATCGAGGTGTTTTCAAGTTCGGCCTATGATGACCTAGAACGTGAAGAGTTTAAAACTCTACTGGCTGCGGTTCGAGGAATGGCCGAATGGCGCGCTCGTAAAAGTTTCTCTGTCGGGGATATCGTCGATTACTTGATTGCGTTGAAATCGGCGTTAAATGAATTAATCAAGACACATTATTTTGATAACTCCGTTTTATTCAGTCGCGAAACGATACGCGTGCAAAGCGTTTTAGATCGATTGTTGCGAAACGGCGTCGAGGCTTTCGTCGCCGCGCGCGATGAAATCATTGGTCGCCAGAGCCGCGCAATTCTTGAGATATCGACTCCAGTTATTAAAGTATGGGATGATATTCTGCTGCTTCCCCTCGTCGGCGTCATCGATACGGCGAGAGCGCAACAGTTGATCGAGCGTTTATTGGAAGCGATCAGCCGATTCGAAGCTCGGGTGGCGATTCTCGACATTACTGGCGTTCCGGTCATCGACTCGCGCGTGGCGCGCCATCTTTTGGTGACGATCAATGCAACGAGAATGCTGGGAGCCGACACGATCGTGACGGGAATCAGCCCCGATGCGGCAATCACCCTAACCGGCTTGGGAATTGATTTAGCGCGCGTCAACACCAAAGGAACCTTGAGAGCCGGAATGAATGAAGCTTTTCGTTTGATCGGCAAAATGGTCATCGCTTGCCCGTAATAATGAGGTTGCAATGAGAGTGCCGATTTTAAGATTAGGAAAAGTCTTACTGACCTCAATTCAGTCTGACTTGACCGATGAAGACGCCATCAATTTCCGAACCGACGTTCTAAGTATGATCGGAGAAACCGATGCCGTCGGAATTGTTATTGATGTAACCGGACTCGATGTCGTCGATTCCTTTATGGCGAGAATTCTGAATGATACAGCAACCAGCGTCCGATTGCTCGGCGGCTCTGTGGTCGTTTGCGGCATACGTCCGGCCGTGGCGTTGACCTTAGTCGAAATGGGACGTCAGATGATTGGAGCGGAAACAGCGCTTAATTTAGAGCAAGGAGTGGAAAAATTGCATAAGATCATAAAAATAGGCGCAGCGAAGCGATTGAACCAGATGGATTTTGATAAGGAATCAATCGAGTGACGAAACACATTTCGAATGAAAGCATTGTCGTTCCTATTCTATGTGATGCTGATGTAATTATAGCGCGGAAGGCGGGGCGTGACATCGCCGCCGCTGTCGGCTTGGGGTTGGCCGACCAAACGCGGTTAGCCACCGCAATTTCAGAACTCGCACGCAATGTGGTTCTTTACGCCAAAAGCGGACGTTGCCGCGTCCAAGGAAATACAGACGGAGAATGGCGAAGCGTTACCGTTGTCGTGGAAGACAACGGCCCCGGCATTCCTGATATCGGGAAAGCAATGACGCACGGTTATAGCACAAGCGGTGGACTTGGCGCCGGTTTGCCCGGCACAAAACGCTTGGTTAATGAATTTTCATTGACATCCCACCCGGGATTGACGGTTATTGAAATTACGATCCGTCGTCGTCAGTCCTAATCGCATCTTTCTATGAGCGCCAGAGCGCTTGAAAAGCTCTACAACTTTACCGCTCTCAATATTTGCGCTTCATGAAAAAATTTATTGTATCTCAACAGTTCGACGGTGTTGACCGTTTTTGAAAAAAGAAAGGAATTACGGTTTTGCTGCATGAAATTGAAGTTATCTGTGAAGCAGATGTTATTCTCGTGCGACAAGCCGCGATGCTCTTAGGAAAAAAAATCGGACTTGGACGTTATCGACTTCATGCGTTGGCGACCGCCGTTACCGAATTGGCGATGAACCAGGTCATTCATGCGTCGGGAGGCGTCATCAAAGTTTTAATTGTTCAAAAAAAAGATGCGTTGAAGAATGATCTTGTCGGCGTTGAAGTGGATTGTCTTGACCACGGGCCTGGAATTGTTGATATTGATCTGGCAATGCAAGATGGATACTCGACGTCCCACGGTTTGGGAGGGGGATTGCCCGGGGTTCGACGTTTAATGGATGAATTCGAAATTGAATCGAAAATCGGTTTTGATTCGTGGACTCGAATTGTGACGCGACTATGGCAAAAATCTTGTTGACATCACCTGATCTCGGCATTGCTTCACGCCCCTATCAAGGATTTACGTATTGCGGCGACCAAGCGGCTTCTTGGTTAGGCGACGACGGTCGGGTTGGTTTGGCTCTGGCCGATGGTTTAGGACACGGTCGCGACGCAGAAGAAGCGGCGCGTGCGGCGTTGCTGTATTTAGAAAGTCATTGGGAAAAAGAACCCGAAACTGTTTTTCCAGGTTGCGATGCTTCAATCGCCCATACGCGAGGCGCCGCTGTGGCGTTGGCTGTTGTCTCCGCAGACCGTTCTTCGTTGACGTTTTCCGGAGCCGGCAATATTCGCATTGCCTTTGTCGGCGAACGCATTAAGAATTTTGTTGTAACGCCAGGCATCGTCGGCTCGGGACATTTGCGCGTCCGCTCGGAGACAATGCGGCTTAACCCATTTTCCTGCATTGTTATGTTCACCGATGGGATTCAATCACGAATCAATCTGCTAAAATGTTCAAGCTCGTTATTTGAAGATATGCGGCGTTTGGCCTCAACGATTGTTTGCGATTGGGGGCGAAAAGACGACGATGTCGGGGTTGTCGCCTGGAGGTGCAAAATTGACGCCGACAAAAGAAACGCCGAGACTCAATCAATTGAATCCGACGATAAAAACATCTTGCCGCTGAAGCCGGAGGCGATCGTTAAAGAATGAACGCCGAACAAATGGCTTTGGAACAACGATTTTCCGACATTGTTCTTCACTATGTCGTCAACCAAAGCGAAGAAGCCTTGGCGGCGGCGGCGGACATCGGACGTCAAGCCGTTCAAGACGGCATGCCGGTTGAACAAATGGCCGAAATCTTTGAAGCGGCGTTGACGAAATTATCCGTTTTGCATCCGAATTGGACTTTAAAAGACGTGTCTCAGATTATTGCTCCGCCGCTTGCCGAAGTCCTGATGGGGTTCGGGTTGGCTTTCCGTGAGCACCAAGCGCGGCGCGAGGCCGAATCAATGCGTCGCCGCGACATGATTGACGGTCTGGCGCGCTTGTCCGGTGGCCTTGCTCATGAAATCAACAACTTACTTCAGCCGATCATTGGATGCGCCGAGATGGCGTTGGAAGATGCCGCCGACAATTCCGAACTAAATGAATCATTGCGTATGATTCTCGATTGCAGCAGCAAGGCGAGAGACATCGTGCGAACTTTTTTAGCCTTATCGCGACGAGAGTCGGCGGTGATGACTCAACTCGATTTAAGGTTAATATTAAAGCGGTGCCGAGCATTCCTCCGGCAGGTTTTGTCTCCCAGCATCATCCTTGAGTTCTGCTGTCCGGATGAGCCGATTGTCGTCAACGCCAATGAAAATCAGCTCAATCAAATCATCATGAACTTGGCGACCAACGCCGCCGATGCGATGAACCAAAACGGCGTCATCGAACTGACTGTGAAAATCATTCATCTTGATGATTTTGCGGCGGCGATGCTTGACCTTCCATCCGGAGACTATGCAAATATAAGGTGTCGAGATAATGGATGCGGCATGAGTCAATCCGTATTAGACCACGTCTTTGAGGCGTTTTTCACCACCAAACAACATGGACAAGGAACCGGACTCGGTTTGGCGGTGGTTTACAGCATTGTTCGAGAATGGCATGGCGGCATAAATATCGAGAGCGTTCCCGACGTAGGAACTATTGTTTCAATCTTTATTCCATTGGTTCATTGAATACTTCGCTAACAATCCCAATTCCGGAGAAAAAACATGCCTAAGATATTATTAATTGAAGATGTTGAAGTGGTGCGCAAGGTTGTACATAAAATGCTGAATCGCCTTGGTCACCAGGTTGATGATGCAATCGATGGCGTCGATGGATTGTCCAAATTGAAGCAATCTTCTTATGACTTAGTCATCACCGACATCTGGATGCCCGGCATTGATGGAATCAGTTTTATTCGCCAAGTTCGACAACACGATCCGCATTTGAAGATTCTTGCTTTTTCCGGTGGAGCGCCGCGCGCTTCCGCCGTCTATTCGCTTTCCGAGGCCAAAACAACAGGAGCAAATGCGATTTTAATGAAGCCTGTCGACCGCCAGGAATTGGAACAAGCCATTCAGGAAGTTATCGGTTCAAAGTAACAACAAGGCGAATGCGTCTAAAACAGGTTCAGAAATGAATGTTGGTCACAACAACATGAACTGTTACAAAATTAAAAAAAAAACGAAACAAACCATACCCATTTTTTAAATTGATAATAAATCTCAGGAATTCCATTGCGCATTTTTATGGAAATAAGTTGGTTCAGAATAGCTTCAATTATGAGCTGAATTTTAAAGATTTCTTTATAAATACCGTCTACACTGCCCTCAGATGATTCGATTCACAGCCGTCGAGCGGTGGATGTTGTTCGACATTCTGATTCCGAGGGAAGCGCATGACACTGGTCAAAACGACGAATGTTCGCGAGACGGCTCTGGTGAAGGCCGGTTCTGTGGTCCATTCCGGCGACGCCGGTAAGAAATCGGCTGCGTCTCTCGGAAACGGCGTCAATGCCGATGCGCAACGGCGCAAGGCGCGCACTTACGCTCGACAGCAGCAAGCCGCCGAGCGCATCGCAACGGCAACGACTCAGTTGTCCAGCGGCGTTGCCGAATCGGCCGCCGCAGTCGAGGAACTGAAGAAATCAATCGAACAAATCTCCGCCGGCGCCGAAGAAGCTTCCTCCGCCAGTCAGGAGTCGCAGCGGATTGTTACGGTCATGGCCGAACAAATCGTCGCGGCGAAAAACAACGCCGAGTCCTCGGTTTCCCGAATCAAATCTCTACAGGCGATGGTTGCCGACATCTCCCTACAAATCAATCAGTCGATCGGAGCAATCGGCCTCGCTTCCGAACGTCAGGACATGTCGGTGAAACGAGTCGCCGAGTTGGGGCGTCAAGCAACAAAGATCGGCGACATCGTCAAGGCGGTGATGCGGATTGCCGACCAAACCAATCTTCTGGCGCTCAACGCCGCCATTGAAGCGGCTCGGGCGGGACAACACGGCAAAGGGTTCGCCGTGGTTGCCGATGAAGTGCGGACGTTGGCCGAGACCTCGGAGAAAAGCGCTCGTCAAATTCAGGAATTGATCGCTCAGATTCAGGGCGAGGTAAAAGAAATCGCCGAGGGAATCAACGCATCATCGTCGGCGGCGCGCGCCGAAGTCAGCAAAGGACAGGCCGCAGCCGTTCAACTAGACCAAATTCGCGAGACGATGACCGAAGTCGTCGAAGGCGGCGGTGAAGTCGCCAAGGTTTACACTGAAGCCAACCTTGCCGCCATTGAGGCTCAAAAGGGATCCGAGGCGATCGCCGCCGCCGCCGCCGAACAAAGCGCCGCGTGCGAAGAAGCCAGCAAGATGGTCGAACAGCAGACGCAAGCCCTGACCGGCAGCGAGCAGGCGGCTCAGGCTTTATCGGATGTCGCCGATGAACTGCGGACCAGCACCGACGTTCGGAAAAGCGCCGAAGAAGTGGCGTCGTCCGCCGAAGAATTATCCGCCGCCATCGAAGAAATCAATCGCGCCGCAACCCAGATCATGACGGCAATCACTCAGATTTCCAAAGGCGCCGAACAACAAGCTTCCGCCACGCATCAAGCTTCGTCGGCCATGGCGGAAATCGAGAAAGGGACGCAAGTTTCCCTGGAAAAAGCCAAGATGGCTTTTGATCGCGGACAAAAAATCTCCGAATTGGTCGGCAATGCAAACACGGTCATCGATGAGCTGATCAAGGGCGTGCTGAAAGCCGTCGACTCCAACAACAAAAGCCGCGAACAGATCGTCAGTTTGGAACAGGTCAGCCGTCGCATCGATAAAATCGTCGATGCGATTTCTACGGTTTCAATTCAAACCAATATGTTGGCGGTCAACGGCTCAATCGAAGCCGCCAGAGCCGGCGAATTCGGCAAAGGCTTTATGGTGGTCAGCACCGATATTCGCAATTTAGCGCGTGAATCCGCAGAAAACGCCGAAAACATCAAGGATGTGGTCAAGGCGATTCAAGATCAAATCGGCGAAGTCCGTCGTGATTTGATGGAAATCGCCAGCTCGGCCGCCGGAGAGGTCGAAAAAAACAAGGTCATCACCGCCAATTTGGGAACCATCGTCGCAGACGTCGGCATCGTCATCAAAGGAAACAAAGACATCTTAAACGGCTCCGAGAACATTGCTCGGGGAGTCAAAGAGGTTCAGAAAGGGCTGGAGCAGATTTCCGCCGCCGCCAATGAAGCGTCGCGGGCTTCGGGAGAAGCCGCCGGCGCCGCTCGTCAGCAATCCAAAGGCGCCGAGGAATTGGCCGCCGCCGTTGAAGAAATCGCTTCTCTGGCCGATGAGCTGCAATCTTCATCCGCCGCCTAAACGCAACGCCGTCCGAGCCGGATTGGTGAAGCGCGGTCGTTAAAGGAGACTGATATGGCGGTTGCACAAGAAAAAGCCGGCGCAAGCCAAGCGCCCGCAACGGCGCAAACAAGTGGAGCGTTGGGCGGTGAAAGCGAAACATCTGACGCGCGTCAGTTTGTAATCTTTTTCGTGCGCGGCGAAAGTTTCGCCGTGCCGTTGGCGGAAGTTCAAGAAATTATTCGAATGCCGGACGTGGTTCGGTTGCCGCTCAGCTCTCCGGCCTTGGAGGGGTTGGCCAATCTGCGAGGATCGGTTCTGCCGATTCTTAATCTCCGGTGCATTTTCGGCTTCGAACAAGCGATGAATGACGACGCGACGCGCGTCGTCGTGTTGGATCAAGGACAACCGATCGGCTTGATCGTCGACCGGATGGCAAACGTTGTCACGGTCGAAAACGAACAAATCGAAGCGGCGACTCGAATTCAAAACACGGTCGACACTGATTTGGTCGCCGGCATGATAAAAAACGTCGGCAATCAGACGATGGTGATGATCCTCGACACCGCCAAACTGGTCGGCAAAGAGCTTCGAAGCGCCGCCGCCAAATGTTCCGAATCCGGGAACGCCGTCGACGCCGGTCGAGAGCCGAGTAAGAAAAACGTCGAGCGCTCGGGCGAATCCGACGAAATGCAATTGGTTAGTTTCGAAGTCGACGGACAAGAATATGCTTTGCCGATCGAGCATGTTCAGGAAATAGTCCAGGTGCCGGAGACCTTGATGCATATGCCGAACGTCCAGAGCTATGTTCTGGGCGTTATGTCGTTGCGCAATCGATTGCTGCCTCTGGTCAGCTTGAGGGATTTATTCGGTCTAAAGCAAGCCGCTCTGGGCGAACATGATCGCATCGTCGTCGTCTCGATGGGCGGCGGCGGCGGCAACGACGTCTCGGTCGGCGTCGTGATGGACAGCGTCAAAGAAGTCTTGCGCGTCGGTCGAAACGTCGTCGACGCCGTTCCGCCGCTGCTGGCGAAAGACGGCGACATGAAAGACATCGTCTCGATTTGTCGGCTCGACGGCGGCAAGCGTTTGGTTTCGATCATTGCCGCCGAACGTCTCGTTCACAGCAGCGCCGCGCGTGCGGCGGTCGAGGCGATCGAGGCGCAAGAACTGCGGACGGATGCGGCCATGGAAAAAGACGGTAAAAACGGAGGCAACGACGATGAAGAACAAGTCGTCGTCTTCCGCTTGCTGAATGAAGAGTACGGCGTTCCTATCGAAATGGTTCAGGAAATCGTGCGCGTGCCGGATGAGTTGACCCGCGTTCCACACACCCCGATTTTCATCGAAGGAGTGGTCAATTTGCGCGGCATCGTTCTGCCGGTTATCGATCAACGCCGACGTTTCGGTTTGCCGAATTGTGAACGCAATGACCGCCAAAGAATTATGGTGTTCACAATCCAGGGACTCCGCACCGGATTTATCGTTGACTCGGTGTCTGAGGTGATGCGCTTACCGCGTTCCGCCATCGGCCCGGCTCCTAACTTGTCGGATGAGCAGCAAAAACTGATCAAACGCGTGGCCAATCTTGAGAAACAAAAACGGATGATCTTGCTTTTGAATGTCGAACAATTGCTGGGAAGCCAGGAATTGACGGAGTTAAAAGGACGCAATCGAGCCGCGTGATTTCGACGATGCGGAGATGACGACGACAAAACCTGAAAAAAGGAGGCGCTCGATCACCGAGTCGATGAAGCGCCTCTTCAATGTTTTTTTGCTCGCAGTATTTTGTCCACGGCGCTTTGACCACAGTTTTTTTCTATTGTAGTAGTTTTTTTATTATGCTCCTGTGGCGGAGAGGGTCGGTTTTATGAGTAAAGTTTTAGTCGTTGAAGATTCAGCCCTTATGCGACGTCAGCTGCGAAAAATGCTGGAAGACGCCGGTTTCGTCGTGGTTACGGCGCGCAATGGATTGGAAGCGCTTCAGTTGGTGGTGGAAGAAGACCCGGATGTCATCACCCTCGATATAAATATGCCGGAAATGGACGGCTTGACGTTTCTCAGTCGCCTTATGGTCGAAAAGCCGAAACCAGTCGTGATGGTGTCGTCGTTGACGGAAAAAGGAGCTTTGGCCACCTTCGAGGCGTTGGAATTGGGAGCCGTCGATATCGTTCATAAGCCAGACGGCACCGTGACGCATCGTTTGGAATTGATTGAACGAGAAATCGTCGAAAAAGTCCGGTCGGCGGCAAAGGCGCGAATTTCTCGTGTGCGGGGATTGCGAGAGAGACTACGCCGCGACCGCGTCGTTACAACCGAGCGCCCCGTCCACATAAATATTCAAGCGTGTGAGAACGGAAACGCAGAGACAATGCCGATCGTGCTGATCGGCGTTTCAACAGGTGGTCCCGGAACAATAGAGGAAATATTAAGCGCTTTGTCTGCCGATTTTCCCGCTCCGATATTGGTGGCTCAGCATATGCCGGCTGGCTTCACCAACGTCTTTGCCCGCCGATTGAACGGCGTTTGCGCCTTAGAGGTGCGGGAAGTGGTCGAAGCGATCCCGATACAACCGGGACAAGTGCTGATCGGACGAGGCGATTCCGATTTGGTGGTGGTGAAACGACGCGAAGTCTTAACGGCGACAATGGCTCCGGCCAATCCGGAGTTGCTTTGGCATCCCAGCGTCGATCGAATGGTGGACACCGCCCTTAAGGTCACGCCCGCCGAAGGATTGATCGGCGTCTTGCTGACCGGAATGGGAAGTGACGGCGCACGTTCGATGACTGAAATTCGTCGCGGCGGCGGCCACACAATCGCCGAATCCGAAGAGTCCGCTGTGGTTTTCGGCATGCCGCAAGAACTGATTCGTCAAGGAGGAGCCGAAGTAATTTTACCCTCCTCGCAAATCGCGCGACAACTAACGACTTGGGCGAACAGAGCAAAACGCAATAAAGCAAAATGATGGAGCAAAAGGCTCTCGCCCGGAGAAAAACATCACTCAATGCGTTGATTGACAAGTCAAACTCTGATAAAGTAACAGAGAATGAAATGGGGAGAAAAGAATTATGGGTCTGGTGAAAACGCGCAGAAAGCTTGATGCTCCGGATACTGAATCTTCACCCCCCGATCTCGAATCTTTGATCGCGCAACTGGAGGATTTATCGGCTGATGAGCGACGTCACGCCGTTCACCGTCTTGCTCAACGTCCAAACACCGGTGAGTTGTTGTGTGAACGCTTGGCGATGGAGACCGACGCTTCAGTTATTCAGTCGATCTTAACTGTCCTTATGGGAAATTCCGACCCCGCCATCGTCCAATTTATGATCTCTCTCCTGCGCAGCGAAGACGCCGTGTTGCGAAACGGCGCCGTCTCGGTTCTTCACACCGTCCCCGAAGCCGTGGCGTCGCATGTTATCGATTTGCTGGCCGATCCCGACCCCGACGTCAGATTGATGACCGTGAGTCTTTTATTGGATTTGTCACATCCTCATGTGGCGGCGTGGCTAACCGAGCTGGTCGAACGAGAAACAAATGTCAATGTTTGCGCAGCAGCTTTGGACGGATTGGCCGAGGTCGGCGGACCAGACGCTGTTCCTGCCGTTCATGCGGCGCTCAAACGATTTTCGACCGAACCGTATCTGGTGTTTGTTGCAGAAACAGTTCTAAAACGAATTGATCGAAAATAGCAGACACACAAAACGACTGCGATCGACTGGAACACCGTGAATTTCCTCCAACAATCGATTGTCTCTTCTTTGAAACCGAATTAACTTGTCTTGGGCCTGTCTTAGAGCGACGCACGCATCGATTTCCGGATCACGCTTCCGATTTTTGATCAAAATACAGCTTTAAACTCAGAGACGCGAAGGGTATGAAATGAGCAGCAGCGGCTCGACGAACGCCGGACAGGTTATGATCTCGGATGAGGATTTACAAAATTTTTGTGAATTCTTGTATCGGAAAACCGGCCTGCGCTTCGACGACAAGAAACGCTACTATTTGGAGCGTCGATTGTCTGAACGGGTTCGAGATATCGGCGCAAGCAACTTTCGAGAGTACCTTTCTTTATTACACACGGATCAAAATGAAAAAGAGTTGCAAATGGTCGTCAACTCTATGACGGTCAATGAGACTTACTTTTTCCGTGAACAATATCAATTTGACTGCTTGGTGCGCAACTTAATGCCGGAAGTGACAAAACGGCGACGACGTCAAAATGATCGAATCAGCATTTGGTCTGTTCCATGCTCGACCGGAGAAGAACCTTACTCGATTGCGATTTGGTTGCTGGATAAATGGGCTCAGGCGGACGACTTCGAAATAGAGATTCATGCATCCGACATCGACAGCACTGTTTTGGCGCGAGCGCGTCGAGGCGTCTATGAAGCGCGCGCCTTGCATTTGGTGCCGAGCGACATTCGCAAGCGTTATTTCCATCAAATCGCTGAAGAACGCTGGCAGATTATCGACGAGTTGCGAGAATCGATTGAGTTTTCTTTGGTGAATATCGCCAGCGCTGCGCAAACATGGAAGTTTCGCGAATTCGACGTCATCTTCTGTCGTAATTTGTTGATTTACTTTGATGAAGTATCGAGGCGACAGGCCGTTGAGATGTTCTATGAATCACTTTCGCCCGGCGGTTTCGTCTGTCTCGGGCACTCGGAAAGCATGAGCCGAATCTCGTCTCTGTTTATTCCGCGCAAGTTTCCCGATGCTTTGGTTTATCAAAAACCTTTATAACCGAGAGGAATGAATGATGGCGGGCAATGCGCCTGAGACTCCCTCTTCGGGAGAGGTTCGACAAACGCGGATCATGGTGGTCGATGACGCCATGACCATTCGTCTCTATTGTCGTCAAATCCTTGAATCGGCCGGATTTATCGTCGATGAAGCTCTGAACGGGCTGGAAGCGATCGAGAAAGCGCTGATTCAGCCATGCGATTTATTTCTGGTCGACATCAATATGTTGGGAATGGATGGTTATTCAATGCTGCGGCTGATCCGACGAGACCCGGTGTTGGGAGCAATTCCCGCTGTAATGGTCAGCACAGAATCCAAAGAATCCGACCAGATCAAAGCATTCGAAGCCGGAGCAAATTTATATTTGATAAAACCTCTGTCTCCCGACCAGTTGCTGTTGGCGGCGGCGATGATGACGGGGAGGCCGACGCCATGAATCCGTTGCTCGCTCAGTTTTTAACCGAAGCCGCCGACTTGATCGAAGCGGCAGGAACCGGCTTGCTTTGTTTGGAGAAAGCGCCGAACGACGCCGAGGCTCTGAACGCCGTCTTTCGTTCGGTGCATACGCTTAAAGGCGCCGCCGGACTATTTGATATTCCTCCGTTCATCCGCGTGGTTCATGCGGGCGAAGACTTGCTCGACGCGGCGCGCAGCGGTCGGACAACTCTGGATTCCCGCGCCGTCGATGTGCTGTTGGAGGCGCTCGATCAGATAAAGATGTGGCTCGACCATTTCGGACAAACCGAGATGTTGCCCACAGAAGCATTTGATCGCTCCACCGATTTGGGCGATCGATTGCGTCGTTGCTTGGCCGCGCCGACCGACGCTGAAGTGAAAGCCGGTGTCGAAAAAACAACCAAGCCCGAACCTCGCGCCGAATGGCTGACTCCTTTACCGGAAACCGAACGACTAGCGTATTATAAGTCGCTGGCGATCGAAGGGCGTTCCTTGATTTCGGTGGCGTATCGACCGGAACCGCAATGTTTCTTCAACGGCGAGGATCCACTTCATCTTATTCGGCAGCTCCCCGACATCCGAAACCTCAAAGTCGAGGTTCTGGAGCCGTGGCCGAGTTTGGATATCCTTGACCCTTATGTGTGCTCTCTGCGGTTTTATCTGTTGGCCGAGGCGTCGCGCGACGAGGTTCTACATATATTCCGTTACGTATCGGAACAGACCGAAATCGTGGCGGCGGCGGCGGAAGATTTGATTGCGCTTCAAGGAGAGCCCGCCGAGGTTCACTCCGATGTTCTCGACGCGGCGCAGGACTTGTGGCGACAACGTGATGTCGCCGGTTTGGCGCGAGCAGTTCAAAGCTTGTCGGCCTTGACCAATCCAGAGCTGTGGACGGCGTCGGCCCTTCGTTGGTTGGCGGTGGTCTTGGCGGCTCCCGAGCCTTCTGATCGGCTTGTCAGCGCGTTGCTGCAATCGCTGGCGGACGGCAAACCAGTGAAATTGCTGCAAGAGCCGTCGCCGGAAGTCGCGCTTCGAACCAAAAGAACCGAAGCGGCTCAGGCGCTGGCGCAGCATATTCTACAAGATCAGCTTTTGATGTTGTCTCTGCCTGCGCAGCAAGAGAGCATCGTTGGACGAATCGGCGCCGCCGGTCGCTCGTTGATCGCGATGTTTACCACGATGGGACTCCCGGTCGAGCGGCAAGCCGTTGAAGCCGCCATGCGCCAAGCGATCTCACGACGAACGCCGACGCCGCTGCGGCGTTGGTTGTGCAGCCATTTGGGCGCGCCGTTTCGTCCCGAGGATATGGACGATGCCGGCGGAGCCGCAGCGCGCCGAGCCGCAGAAGAGGCGGCGGACCATCATCCTCATGGAGCGACCGGACCACGGACGCTGAAAGTCGAGCAGAGCCGAATTGATTTGCTGATGAATCAAATCGGCGAATTGGTCGTCGCCAAAAACAGCTTGCCGTTCTTGGCGCGACGAGCGGAAGATATTTACAGCTCTCGCGAAATGGCGCGAGAAATCAAAGACCTCTACGCCGTCATCGACCGCTTGGCTCAAGATATGCAAACGGCGATCATGCGGGTTCGCATGTTGCCGGTGTCGCAGATGTTTCAACGCTTTCCGCGATTGGTGCGAGACTTGTCTCGGAAGCTTGAAAAGCCGATCAATTTGGAAATCGAGGGCGAAGAAACCGAGGCCGATAAAAACGTCATCGAAGCTTTGTCCGAGCCCCTGGTTCATATTGTCCGCAACAGCATCGATCACGGGATAGAATCGCCGGAAAAACGAAAAGCCGCCGGAAAGCGCGATGTCGGAACAATACGTTTGCGCGCTTACCAAGAAGGAGACTGCGTCGTCATCGAAATTTCCGACGACGGCGGCGGAATCGATGCCGAGCGCGTCAAGATGAAAGCGTTGCAAAAAGGCTTGATCGATGAAACTCGGGCCGCAACGATGACCGACGAAGAGGCGATCAAGCTGGTTTTCTTGCCCGGTTTTTCAACGGTTGATACGGTTTCGGATCTATCGGGGCGCGGCGTCGGGATGGACGCCGTTAAAACAGCGGTTGAAAAAGAAAGCGGTCGCGTCACTTTGACGTCACGACGAGGACAGGGAACCTCAATTTCTCTGTTCTTGCCGCTGAGCATGGCGGTAACGCGCGTCATGATGATTGAAAGCGCCGGTCGCTTGTTCGGCGTTCCGATGGATGTCGTCGCCGAGACCGTTCGCGTGCCGCGATCCGTAATCAAGACCATTAAGAAAGTCGAAACCATGGTTCTGCGGGAAACAGTCGTGCCGTTGAGGCGACTGCGCCGCGAGCTTGGGCTGCCGGAAGAAACCGAACATCGAAACGAAGAGGCCGTCTTGGTGTTGCGTATAGGAGAAAATTTGGTCGGTTTGATGATTGATCATTTCAGAGAAATTATTGATATTATTCTAAAACCGATGACCGGAATTCTGTCGGGCATGCCGGGGTTCTCCGGAACCGCCATTCTCGGCGACGGGCGAGTGCTGTTGGTGCTTAATCCAAAAACATTGCTCTAGAGAACAATGTTGCTCTAAGAGCCGCTGTAGTTTCCTCGCCCTTGCCGCGTGTTTTGCGCTTAAAGAAGGAAAAACGCCGTGCCGATCCGATATGAAGCGTCAACCGCCTATCTTGAAGGAGTTTGTACGGTCGAAGAGGCTATGGACATACAGGATTGGTTACGAAAAACCGACTCTCCTGAAATTGATCTTGCCGATTGCACACACTTCCATACGGCAATCTTTCAGGTGTTGTCGGCGGCCCGTCCACGCATTGCCTCACGGCCGAAGGATGTCTTTCTAGCGCAATGGATCACTCCCCTGCTCAGTGGAGATGATGGCGACGCTCAAGGAAGTGACGGATGAGCGCACGACCGTTCGTCATAACCGTCGGAAACCGCAAAGGAGGAACCGGCAAAACCACGACAGCGGTCAATATCGCCGGCGAAGTGGCGGCTCGTGGTCTTCGAACATTGTTGATTGATCTCGATACGCAAGGCCACGCCGGAATCGGCGTTGGACCCCCGCCCGTTCGCCGCGGACCGCCGACGGCTATTCGATTTTTGTAGAAAACGCCTTTCCTCTGGCGTCTGCCGTGCAATCAACGCCAATTGAAAACTTGTCGATCATTCCCGCCAATACTTCTTTCGACGGTCGAACCCCGCGCGTGGTTTGTGATGATCCCAATGTGCTGGACCGCGCTTTGGTCTCCGACGATTTTATGAAAAAAAATTTTGACTTAATTGTGATTGATACCCCTCCCTCTCTTGATTATTTGTTGATGAATGGTCTAGCATGTGCAGATGCATTGATGATCCCTTTGGTTCCACACCCTCTGGTTTTAGAGGGCGTTCAACATCTTAGTCGTTTATTGTTCCGACTTGCGGCAATTCGAACGACAGAGTATCGGCGCATTGCCGTTTTGCCTGTTATGCTAGACCGACGAATTGATCTACATAAAAAAATTCTGAGTCAGGCCGTTTCTCTATACGGAGGACAACGTATATTAAGAGGCATTCGCTCCGACATCAGTTTGGCGGAAGCCTTCAGCGTTGGCCGCCCCGTGCGTTGGTATGCGCCGCGATCAAAAGGCGCACTTGATTATTATCTATTAACCGAAGAAGTGATGACTCATTGGTTGACGCCGTTTCTTTCCTCGTCTTTATCGACCGATATTAACGATAATCTGGGAGTTTGTGTGTGAAGACAATATTCCTCGTTGATGATTCCCCAACGCTTTTGATGAGCATGGAGAGCGTTCTGACCAAAGCAGGGTTTCAAATTAAAAAAGCAAACAGCGGAGAAGCGGCTGTCGAGCAATTGCGCGGCGGTTTAAAGCCTGATTTGGTCATTACCGATCTCTATATGGGGGCGATGAACGGAATCGAGTTGATCAAGGCGATTCGAAAAATGTCCCCGTTTCGATTCACGCCGATTTTAATGCTGACGACGGAATCGCAACAAGACAAACGCGCCGACGCCAAAGCCGCCGGCGCAACCGGATGGCTGGTCAAACCGGTGCAGCCAAACGACTTGTTGAAAGTGATTAAGCAAGTTGTTCCCGGCGCCTAAAGCGGTTCTCGATCAAGTTGCGTCATCCGATTGTTGTAAATCCACCCAACAATCATAGATCGGGAAAAAATTTCCAAATTTTCGTGTTGATCCGACTTGATCAAAAACCGCTCCAAACTCCGGCATGAATTTGAACGACGACTGATTGCCGGAACATTCCCCGTCAGTCGTCATCAAAGCCGACTTAAAGGATATTTTAGTAATGAGCTTATCCCCCATCATCGCTCTTACAGTCATTGTCGTAGGATCATTGAATGTCCTGTTGGGTGTTTCTGTGGGCTGGATGACGGGAGAAACCCTCTTTGGGTCAATTTTTCTATGGGTTGCCTTGTTTCTGTGCAGCGGCGTCGGCGTCCTGTCCGGCGCAACGATCGCCTTTCGCTTTATAAAACAAGCTCCGGCGACCTCTCTCGACCACGTCGAGAACCCAAATGGAAACAAGACGATCCCCTCAACTTTCGATATCGAAATAGATCAATCAAAATTACAGGTTACGCAACATATTAGAGAAAAAGCCCGCTTTGTTTCCGAAGAATTGGGACATTATCGCTTTTTTACCGAGTTGTTGCGTAAGCAAACGACCGTCGTCACTCAAATGACCGAAGGCGCGTCAATCGATATATTGACGCGCCTAACCGATGTCGATCGACGCTTTACATCGTTGCTGGAATTCTTGGATGGAGCGAATTCAAATAATCGAGTCATAGAGATCATCGATCAGGCGGAGAGCCAACTTGGAGAGAATAAAAAGCTTCTAGAGAACTTCCAGGAATTAAGGCAGCGTGAGCAAGATGAAGGAACCGATAAGCAAACTCAGATTCGAGCTGTCACCGATCGATTGAAAGGAATGGTCAAAAGCATTCGAGACATTGCCTATCAGACCAATATGCTGGCTTTCAACGCCAGCATTGAGGCGGCCCGCGCCGGAAAAGCAGGCGCCGGTTTTACCGTCGTTGCTTCCGAAGTCAAAGCTCTATCTCGACAATCGGACAAAGTCGCCGTTGGCATTCAAAGAGAAATCAGCCAATTGATCGAAACCATCAACTCTAGTCTGGATCAAATCATTCGCGGACACGCAGAAGAAGAAGAGCATGACCTGCGCTGTATTTCGCGCACAGTAGCCGATTTAACCGAGAATCTTGAGAAATTAATATCGCACCAAAGAGACGTCCTGATCAAAGTTCACAATGAAAGCCGAGAAATTGCCGAACCGATCATGAGCCTGATGTCTTCGGTTCAATTTCAAGACATCACTCGCCAACAGCTTGAAATGTTGGTCCAGACCTCTGAAACTGTTGATGCTCATATCGAATCGTTAAGGAATGTTCTTCTCGATTTAGAAAAGGACATTGATCCTGAGTCTCTGGGGCAAAAAATCGATAATATGTACAAACTCTATGTCATGGCTCAACAACGCAACGCTCATCTCGAAGCCGCCGGCTCCGCAGGACGAGAGACCGAAGGCGCATTGGTTGAGTTGTTTTGACGTCGTCGGAACGTCGATCAGTTATGATACGAAATTTTGTTGTTGGTCAAACGGTTGCTTTGCTTTGCTCAAGTGTTGCATGAAGTTCTCAGTCACCTCGAAATCCGCCTCTGCGCAAAACAAAAACCGTTGTCGTGATTGCTTTCGTGTTGTGCGCAAGGTAGCCTTGCCTTTGGGTGTGAGGGCAAGAACCAAGTCGTGATTGAAACGGCTTGCACAGGCAAAGGCGCGGAGATTTCCATGCACGTTCAGTCAAGCGAAGCGTTTTTTCAAGTGCGTCCGGAGACCAATGAACGTTGGGATGAAGAATTTATTTACACTATTCCCTGTCCCAGCGACTTCCGCGCCTCAATTCTTGATCTTCACGAAAAAACCGGAGTCGATCTCACTGCGCTTATTCGCATGGCGTTGAATGTGACTCATGCCGATTATTTCCATTCGATTACGGATCCCGGAGAGCCGGATTCCGATGATTATGTCTTAATGGAAGAAATCGGTCGATCCGGCGGACGTCGTAGTTTTCGATCAAAACCGACCTTGACTGTTCACTATGCTCGCGGATGGCGCGTGTCGACGCTGCGTCATGCCCTAGCAGTTGCTTTGTCGTTATCGACGCCGCCTCGCACCGTCGCCGCTTCGTCTCTGCGCGTTGAGGAACTGGAAATCGTAAAAGAAAAATTGGAACAACAGCTCCAAGATTGTCGTTCGACTCTGGAGGTTCTGTCATTCCAACTGTTGCCCAACGGCGTAAAAACCCAGCGAGAAGCAGCTCACGTCATGGGATTTCCAAATACAATTGGTTTAACGTCTGAGGACGTCACGAAACGGTTTCGTCTTTTGGCCTCGGTTTATCATCCCGATAAGGGAATTCTAGGATGCGCCGAACGCTTGGGACAAGTTGTCGAGGCTCGCAATATCCTACGGCGATGTGTGCGAGCGACGGCGGAATAACGAAGAAGATGCATGATTTTTTGTTTTTTTACAGAGAGAGAGAGACAGACAGAGAGAGAGAGAGAGAGAGAGAAAGAAAGAAAGAAACAAAAGGGTCCAGGGACTGTGTTCCTGGTCGCTCGGGATCATAAGGGGGGAGCGAA
>CAUYUA010000251.1:0-19053 GCA_963575675.1 Azospirillaceae bacterium | reverse complement strand
GGCTTTCGCTCCCCCCTTATGATCCCCTGCGACCAGGAACACAGTCCCTGGACCCCTTCAGTTTTTATTCAAAAGACTCTACAGATAGAGATACGCCAACATCGAAGACCCCAGCACAATACGATACCAACCAAACGGCGTAAAACCATAGCGAGTGATGAACCCAATCATCGTTCGCACCACCAGAATCGCCGAAACAAAAGCCACAACAAAACCAATCATAATCAAAACACTTCCTTGCGACGACATAGAACTCCAACCCTTATAAAGTTCATATGCCGTAGCGCCGAACATAGTGGGAATCGCTAAAAAAAACGAATACTCTGCGGCGGCACGTCGTTCAACGCGCATCAACAACGCCCCAATGATCGTCGCGCCGGATCGAGACACGCCGGGAATCATCGCCACACATTGAAAGAAACCGATTTTTATCGCCAAAGAAGTCGGAAGTTGCTCAACCTCCATGTATTCCGGCTCCGGAAACATGCCCTCGATCACGAGAATCACGACGCCGCCAAGCGTCAGGGCCACCGACACCACAAGAGGCGAAAACAACACCGACTTGATGAAACTATGAGCCAAAGCGCCGACAATCATTGCGGGTAAAAATCCGACAAACACAACAACAGCAAAGTGTCGCGCTTCCTTGCTGGTTGGAAGAGCGATTAAAACCCTCCACAACCGACCGAAGTAAGTGACGCACACCGCAAGGATGGCTCCAAGCTGAATAATAACCTCGAAACTCTTGCCTGCGGGGCTGACAAACTGGAGCATGTCTCCGAATAAAATCAGGTGGCCGGTCGACGAAACCGGCAAAAATTCGGTGAGGCCCTCAATAAGTCCCAAAAAGGCGGCTTGGATATACGGATCATTCAACATTTGAGATGCGCTCGTTCAAAGAGGATGGTCTTGCCACTATAACGCTTATGCCTTGAGAGCGTCTTGTAATCAAATGAAATCTGGAAAAGCATTTTAATTGTTTTTTATTAAAACACCAACAAACGACCTTGAACTCTTCTGATTTAATTTCTATACGAGGCTTGGCCTTCTCGACCGATCAAGACAATCATCAGTAAAACAACCCCGAAGCTCAAATACTTAAAGCTTGTGTGCAAAAACATTCCCATCAATAACGGAGGCGTCAATGCGAGGCTCAATAAGAACTCTCTCTGAAACATTCTAAAGACGACAGGAACGAGCGTTGCAACCCATACCGCTGTCGCAAGCGCGCCGACGATCCCCGTCTTGAACAGTAAATAACTGAAGAAACTATGTGTGTATCCGACTCGCCACTCTCCAACGGCAGGGTTTGCAATTAAAGCTCCCCATCCCTCTCCAATTATAAACGATATCGGATCTGCCGTCACGCATGCGAGAACCGCTTCAATTTCCGCTGTTCGCGCGTTCCACCCGACCAGCTCGGTTTTATCCGCCGCGTGTTGCAACGCTCCCAAAAGAGGCTGTCCCGGCGCGATCTGCTCTAAAATCAACACGGCGCCCACAGCGCCCAAGGTCAACAACGGCGCGCGACGTCCTACGCGCGCCAAGTATAGAATGCAAGACGCGCCGCCTAAAATCATCGCAGTTCGATGAACGGCTCCGGTTAGCGCTAGAATGCTCAAGCCCCCCAGAGCAATCATTGATAATCCAAACAATCCGCGCAGAATATTACGGAAATAGGAATATGTATGCGTATTTTCTTTTGTGGGCGCAAAGAACAAACGCTCCCAACCCCAACACGGCAACCAGACGGCGATGAACAGCACGGACGGATCGTTTAAAAGATATTGCGTTCCATCGTTGAGTGGGCGCCGCCCCAGCGCCCAAAGAGCCCATGGAGCTTCGCTCCACCAACGCAGGGTGAAGGCGATTCCGGCGATCGTCATTCCCGCAGCGAGAATCGAGAGAACGTTCGAAGACGTGAGCCGACGTCCGAGCAACAAAGGCAGAAAGAGATACAGTAAAGGCGCAAGATCACGAAATATGGCGTTGAGGTCTCCATGCATTGCAACGCCTCGGAGCAACGGCAACCAAAGCAGAATGTGGAAACTGAGGCAACCGATACTCTCCCAGAGAAACGGAGGGCTTGCGTGTAGGAGGGCTCCGGAGAGAAGAGCAATGAAAGCGCGAGGACCGACGGCGAAGGTTAAAAAAGCGGCGATGGCGATTTCTGTTGGTCCGATGTCGGAAGGCGCAGGCGCGCTGAAGCCGCCGTACAAAGCCAGAGCGAAGAGTAGACACAGGGATTGAAACGCGCCGTCAAACATCAAATTTCTGAAAAAAGTTAAAGGGGGTCAGGGATTGTGTTCCTGGTCGCGGAGGATCATAAGGGGAAAGCGACTGAAAACACAGACCCCTTAATTTTTTAACGCCATTCAATGCATCACCAACACATCGGATTACCGACACATCGGATTACCAACACATCGCCAATGCGCTCAATAGGCGTTGATAACAGAACAAGCGTTGACGACGACTTGCGACAGGTCGACAATCCGGCCTATAAGGAGAGCGTCAACACATCGCCGTCAGTCGGGAGCTAAAAGCGTCATGATCATCGTCACCGGAGGCGCAGGTTTCATCGGGTCGAATCTGGTTGCTGGGTTGGAAGCGCGTGGGCTAACCGATATCGTGGTTTGCGACCGTCTCGGCTCCGAAGACAAATGGCGCAACGTCGCTCGGCGCGAGCTGGCGGCGATCATACCTCCCGAACGCTTGTTCGAATTCCTGAACGACTACCGCGCCGACATTGAAATCATCTACCATATGGGCGCCATCTCAACCACCACCGAAACCGACGTCGATCGAATTATCGCCAACAACATCACGCTGTCTTTGGATATCCTGCGTTGGTGTACTCGCGCAGGAGTGCGTTTGATCTACGCATCCTCGGCGGCGACTTATGGCGATGGCTCCGCCGGATTTGACGATGAGTCCTCCATCGAGGCGCTGGCGCGGTTGCGGCCGCTCAACCCTTATGGTTGGAGCAAGCATCTGTTTGATCGGCGCGTCGCGCGGTTGGTGTATGAGGAAGATCGTCTGCCGCCGCAATGGGTTGGGCTGAAGTTCTTCAACGTTTATGGCCCCAATGAATACCATAAGGGCGAACAAGCCAGCGTGGCGTCGAAATTATATCCGCAAATTATCATGGGAGAACCTGCGCGACTGTTCCGCTCTCATCGACCGGATTATGAAGACGGCGGACAACTTCGAGACTTCGTGTGGGTGGGTGATTGCGTCGACGTCATGTTGTGGCTGTACAATTGCCGTTTTGTCAATGGAGTCTTCAACATCGGAACCGGGGAAGCCAGAAGCTTTAAGTCATTGGCTCTGGCGACATTCGGAGCGGCCGGACTAACTTCGAACATTGTCTATGTCGATATGCCGGAGGACTTGAGAGACAAATACCAATACTACACTCAGGCGAACATCAATCGTCTGCGAACGGCGGGCTACAAAAAGCCGTTCACATCTTTGGAGGAAGGCATTCGTCTCTATGTCCAGAACTACATGGCGACCCTTGATCCTTATCTTTAGAGCCCATCTGAATCTTTATATCCCATCTGAAATGACGCCTAAAACGAAGTCATTCGAAATTGCGGCGCGCGCCTTCGCACTCTATTGACCGGACTCTACTGACTGGACTCTATTGATTGGTTGGATAGGTGCGAAGGCGCGCGGTATTTTTGTTGACCGCAGTTCTTTAATTTGATGACATCGACTCCGGCGGGGAAACGCCCCTCCTTAAACACACGAGATTCACCGATGCCGTTGCTCGCCTTGCCTTTTCCGGCGATAGACCCGATTGCGGTTCAGATCGGCCCTCTTGCGATTCGCTGGTATGCTCTGGCGTATCTGGCGGGTTTTTTGCTGGGGTGGCGTTATTGCTTGCGCCTGGCGGATCATATGCCGAAAAACGTCGCGCGAACGCCGACTCGCCAAGATTATGATGATTTCCTGACTTGGGCGGTGGTCGGAGTGATCCTGGGAGGACGGAGCGGTTACGTCTTCTTTTATAATTTTTCCTTTTATCTGGAAAATCCCCTCAGCGCCCTGATGATGTGGCATGGCGGGATGTCGTTCCATGGAGGCTTGGCGGGCGTTGTGGTCGCAACGCTGCTGTTCTGTCGGCAAAGAAAACTTTCGCCGTTTATGTTTGGCGACGCCTTGGCGTGTGCGGCTCCGATCGGGTTGTTTTTCGGTCGCATCGCCAATTTCGTCAATGGCGAGCTTTGGGGGCGCGTTTCAGAGGTTTCATGGGCGGTGGTTTTTCCGCGAGGCGGCTTTTTGCCGCGTCATCCAAGCCAGCTCTATGAGGCTGCTCTGGAAGGAGCCGTGTTGTTTTTAGTGCTTTTTGTGGTGGCGCATCGTGGAACAATCGCGGGAAAGCCTCTGTGGGAAAGGCCGGGGACATTGTCCGGTGTGTTCTTTATTGGTTATGGCCTCTCTCGGTTGGCGGTTGAGTTCTTTCGAGAACCCGATCCACAGCTAGGATTTCTATTTGCCGGAGCCACGATGGGACAGCTTTTGTCGGCGCCGATGTTGATGCTGGGGGTGTGGTTTTTGTGGCGCGGACGACGCGAATAACCAGAGTCGGACGCAAAGACGCGCATGTGAGGAGTGGAAAGAGGCCATGCAGATCATCGTGGTCGAGGCGGCAGGGGCGCCGTTCGGCCTGGAGTCGGGCGCGGTGCGCGCGTCGGCGCCTCCGGCGATTGTGACGCCGTTCCCGTTTGCGCCGTCGTGGGCGGCGGAAGCAACTCTCTTGAACGGTCGCATGACTCCGATCGTCGCTTTCACCAAGCGGCTAGGTCTCATCGAGCCGAAACGCGCGCCCTCTGAAGAACAGTGGTTCGTTGTAAAGACGGATGACGGCGAGGTTTTACTGCGCGTGGATCGAACTCTCGAAACAATTGACGCAGAGCCGGTTTCTTTGGAGCGCTTGCCTTCCACCGAACGGGATGTTTTGCTTGGGTCTTGGCCGAAAACAGCGCATGGTTTGGTTTCCGGAGTTGTTATGCGCAACGGTTTGACGACGCCAACGACGCGCGCCGTAAATTTCGGAACGGCATTATGGAAAAACTGCGAAGCCGAACGATTTAGCGGTCTCCGCGCGTCTCGCACGTTCGTTAAGGGAGATACGCCCTCCCCCTTTCCGGAGCCGCCGTTGTCGAAAAGCGCGGAAGCTTCTGCAAAGACGGTAATGATTGTTCTGACCGGAGAAGAACAGCCTTACGCCCTGTCGGCGGATCGCGTTTATGGGTTAATGTCGGAAGCAGAGGCCGAACGCGCGCGCGCGCCGCTTCCGACACCGTCGCCTGCATCCGAAATAGAAGGCGCTGTCCGCCATCGCAACCGAATTTGGCCCGTGGTTTCTCTGGCGCGTTTGCTTCGCCGCGAAAGCGCGAGTCCTCGCATTGTTGCTCCGCCGTTGCCGTGCATAGGCGATCCTTTGCGGCGACGTCTGGCGCTGGTCACGGGACGTTTGACTTCAGGTGTCGGCAATGGTCAGGAGTTCGGAGTGGCGTTGCGAGTCGATGAGGTTTCCGGCGCGCGTGTTTATCCTCGGTCAAGAATCTACGCAGGTCAAGAACACAGCGTGTTGATGTCCGCCGATGGAAGATCCGTTGGTTGGCTGGATATTGACCGCCTTGTTTCCGAGCGTCGTTCTTGGCGCGCGCTTTTGATCAATGGCGCTTTAATTACAAATTCCCCCTCCTCTGTTGTTCCTTCGCCTTGTCCTGTGTTGTCGCCGCGTCTGGTTATGTTGAGAATTGGTTCGGTGTGGTATGGTCTAGAGGAGAAAAAAGTCGAGCGTATTCTGGAGGATCGTTTTTTATCAACTCCGGGGGACGGAAGCGATCTAATGCGAGCAGGAATCGCATATGTCGATTCCGAAGTTCTTCCGGTGGCGGATTTACGACGTGTTCTCCAACCACAACAGATGGTGGCTCTTCGACCGCGCACGACAAGTTCGGTTTTAGTGATGATTCGTCGCGCCGGAACGCCATGGTTAATCCGCGTTGATCAAGCGGGAGGATTGGTTCACGCCGCGACGCCTCCCGCCGAGGACAGTGTTCCGCAAGAGGCGCACCCGAATCTTCCTTGCGCCCCGGACGCATGTTGGACGGGAGAACGGTGGTTGCCGGTGCTTGATTTAGACCTTTTGCCGTTTCCAGCCGAGCCGATGCGGCGTGGTTGTTCTTGACTTGATCACAGTCTTTATTTTTGTTGCAGCTGTTCCTCATTAATCGGGTTCAGGGACTGTGTTCTCGGTCGCTCGGACCAAGGATGAAAGTCCCTCCCCCCTTTATTCGCGAAACGATCCTCTCCTGGAATTGCTTGTTTCTATTATTTGTTGTTTGTGTTTGTTGATCGCCTATGCAGGCAAACAAGCCCAGGGAAGAACGCTTCGCGAATAAGGGAGGCTTTCGTCCTTGGCCCGAGCAACCGGGAACACAGTCCCTGGACCCAATTAATTTAATGTGCGAGAATGTTCAGGGTAGAGAAAGCCTTTAAGAAAACCTTTGTAAAATCAAACGATCGCTGACGACGACAGGGCCCCATGGACACCTTATGGCAAGACTTCGCGGCGGAAAGCCAAGATCATTGCGACGTCATCGAACCGTTGCTATTGGCCTCAGAAAATGAACCGGCCACAGCGGAAATCATAAGTCGGTTGTTTCGCGCCATGCATTCTCTGAAAGGAGCGGCGCGAGCCATGACGCTGGGCGGCATGGAGCGACTCGCTCACGAATCCGAGCACTTGCTGGGATACGCGCGCGATGGTCAAGCGTCTCTTGATCGCTTTATGATCGATGTGCTGCTACAAGCCTATGACGAAATCGAACGGCTGCGCGCGCTGGCGCTGGCCGATCGCCAAGACGCTCCCCCTTCGCCGGATGTTCTGGCTCGATTGGCGGCGGCGCGGCGGAAAATCGCTGGTCCCGACGCAGACCTGTCCGATGCGCCACTGCTGTTGCCGTCGTCGTGCTCCGCCGATGCGGAAGACGCCACAGAAACCGCTTCCATCCTTGAGCGCAGCGAACGACGCGGTCGAAGCCACGCCGAGCGCGTGCGAGCGTTCGTGGAAAAAATTCCCGGCTTGTTGTTGGAAATCGCCGCGCTGGTCGGACCTGCAATCGCTCAGCCATCCAAACGTCGAGCAACATTGCGGGCCCTGGAGTTCTTAAAACTGCACGCAGAGGGATTAGGATTCGCCGCGTTGGCCCAAAACGCCGGGATATTGCTCGGATTGGTTGAGCGTCACGCCCGTGAAGGCGGCTTGGTCGGGCCGGAGCGCGAACAAGCATTGCAACGAATCGCCGATCTTCAGCGCATGGTCGCCGGATTGGAAGCCGCCACCGGACTCCCCGGAGCGACTCAGGCGTTGACTCAAGGACTAGCGGCGGCGGCGGCTCCAGAACTCGATATCCTGCGCCAACAACTCACCGGCGCATTGTCGGGCGACGCCTTGACTCTATTGCGCAGCGACCCGTCATCAATGTCCTTGGTCGCCAGAATGTTTCAGCAAAGCGCCGTATGGCGACGCTTTTTGAACGAAGTCCACGCCGCTGATCTGTTGACCTCCGCCGCAGAGTTCTTCCAGCGCGCAGCCACGCGGCGAATCGTTTTTTCCGAGCCGATGCTTGAGGTCGCGCGGGCGGTTCTGGCTGTTTCAGCTTCGAAAACGGCTCCGCGCACGGCGATATAGACATGGAACATGCCGAGGCTCTGATTGTGCGGCTGAGGACGATGGAAAAATCGATCCTCCAGAAGTCGCAGAGGACGCCGACCTGCCGGTTCCTCGTTTCTCCGCCATGGAGGCGGCGGCGGAGGCTCTGGGAGCGTTGGCGTCGCTGAATGGAGCTTTAGCTGCGGAGCTATATGGCGAAGACGGGCGAGATCTTTATCATCGACGTTGGCGACGCTTGCTCGCCACCCTTTCGCCTCCGTCGTCGCCGTTGCTGGAGTCCGCGCGTCAATCGGTGGCGCAAATGGCGGCTGACGAGGAACGTCATCACGCCCGCTTAAGCAAAGCTCAGAATCAAACCAACCTCGCCTTGCATCGGCTCCATGACGCTGTTTTGGCGCTGCGGCTGCGACCTCTGAACAGTTTATTCCGGCGTTTGGCTGTGCGCGCCGAAGCTTTGGCCGAAGCCGAGGGAAAACGGTTGCGCGTTGAGATTACTGGTGATGATTTGTCGCTCGACGCGCAACAAATCGCTGCTGTGACGTATGTTGTGGGATTGCTGGTTGAAAACGCGATTCGACACGGAGCCGAACTTCCGTCGCGCCGTCGCGCCGCTGGAAAGCCTGAGGTTGCGACGCTTCGGTTGATTGCGGAGCGGCGCAATAATGGCGTGGCGATCACGGCGTCTGATGATGGTCCGGGATTCGATGACGAGCGCGTTCGCCGTTTGTTGGTGGAGAACGGCGTGGTGGATGCTTTGACGGCGCGTCGTTTGGACGCCGACGCAATGGGGCGTTTGCTGCCGAAATTGGGTTGGGAACGCTTGCGCGTCTCGACGACGGCGGGAGAAACAAATGTCGCTTCTTCTTGGGGGGAAGGACTGGCGAGCGCTTCGGCTATTACTGAGCGTCTGGGTGGTTCTTTGACGGTGTCGTGGCGCTCTGGAGGCGGGGTCTCCGCGACATTGTTTGCGCCCGGTTTCCTGATTTTGTGGGAAGCGCTGTTAGTGGAGGCGGGGCCGTGGATACTGGCGATTCCGGATCGTTGGGTGGAGAATGTTGAGGCGTTACAGACGACTCATGCGCCGCCGCCGTGTTTAGCCGAATTATTGGGCGCGCCTCAAACGACGAGTGATGCGGCGCCGCTTCCTTCCGGAGCTTCGACGGTGACTTTGCGGACGAGAACGGCTTCTGGAGAGGAGCGACGACAAGCGGTGTGGGTCCATTGCGCGTTGCGACGACAGGCGATTTTTCCATTGCCGTTGCATCCGCATTTGGCCGGAACTCCGGGAGTGTCCGGCGCGGCTGCGTTGGGAGAAGGACGAATGGCGCTTGTCCTTGATGTTCCATCTTTGCTTGCGCACAAAAAAGCGAAACAAAGTAAATAGAACAAACAAATAAATAAAATAAAGGGTCCAGGGACTGTGTTCCTGGTCGCAGGGGATTATAAGGGGGGAGCGAAAGCCCCCCTTATTCGCGAAGCGATATTTCTTCTGGAATTGTTTATTGTTGGTCTCCCTCTTCCTCTTCCTCGCCCTCGCCCTCGCCCTCGCTTCCCCCTTATGATCCCCTGCGGCCATGAGCACAGTCCCTGGACCTTTTTAATTTTGATATTTTTCTATTCAGGCGTCTTACCGCACTACGTTGGTTTGTTGCGGGAGAAGACGAGATCAGCCAAGATTGAAACGGCGATCTCTGCCGGGCTGCGCGCTCCGATCGCCATGCCGATTGGTCCGTGTAATTTTTCAAGTTCGACGTCGGGTACTCCCGCTTCTTGCAGTCGTCGCCGTCGCGTCGCTTGAGTTTTGCGACTCCCCAAAGCCCCCACATAAAACGCCGAAGATCGCAGCGCGACCAACAACGCCGGATCATCGAGTTTTGGATCATGGGCAAGGACCGCCACAGCGGTCTTCGAATCCGGAACCAACCGAAGCAGTGCATCGTCCGGCCATGAAATTTCCAAGGCAATATTGGGAAAACGTTCGGGGGTGATGAGAGTTTTTCGCGGATCGATGACTGTAACTTCGTATTCGGCTGTTTGCGCCATGGACGCCAAGGCTTGCGCTATATGAACCGCTCCCACGATCAGCAAACGCAGCGGGGGGACGAAGGATTGAACCAGAATCCGCCGTTCGGGTGATTCGGGAGGAATGACGACAGCGTTTTGCGATGAGCGAAGACACGCGGCGATTTGGTTTTCGAGAGCAAAATCGTCGAATGTCGAGTCTTCCGCAACGATGCGTCCGGCTTTATCGAGTCGGTAAAGCGCCTGCGTTCCGGTTTGAAGAACCGTAACTAAGGCGACGGAATGGCGTTGTGCGCGCAAGACGAGCAGTCTCTGAAGATATTGCGCATCATCGTCGCTTAATGGGCGAACGTAGACCTCGACATGGCCGCCACATGACAACCCAACCGACCACGGGGCCGCCAAACGCGCTTCCTCGTTGGGTGATTCGAAGGAAAGAAAAATCGGAGAATTTTCTTTCATGGCGCGATGAGCGGCCTCAATCACGGCGTTTTCGATGCATCCCGCAGACACTGAACCTGCGACTTCGCCGGTTTCGGCGATGGCCAATACGCTGCCGACGGGGCGTGGAGCTGTGCCTGATGTCGTGAGCGTTGTCGCTAGAGCTATGCGTTTTCCTCTGCGGCGCCAATCGAGAGCGTGCGTCAGAGCTGCGGCTTCAGAGACGTCATAAGGGGGGATCATGACGAAAAATTCCTTTGTGCGGCGTTTTATTTTTTCGAAAAGGTTTGAATTGTTACTTTATTGCGTTCGTTAAAAGAAAAAGAGAATTTTTAAGAGGACGGTCTTTGTGGGCGGTAAACGGAAAAAGACAAAAAGATAAAACTTCAAAAGATTCGAAGGTCGTCAATACGCAATCATACTGAGGCAATTATGGGTGTTGATGCTTGACATATTCCTGAAAACTTTGTAACGTCCACCCGCGATCGGACGAGTGTTGTTGGGTCGAGTCGCCACGTCGGTCTTGCGTCGGTCACTGAGGTTGAGTTGTTGGAGATCGAGGCGTAGAGATTGTGAGTGGGTGTCGCTCAATTCGATTAACTGTTGCGGCTCCTGCTGCGGTTGTCGGTGGGAGGCGTCGTGGAAACCAGGAGAAGGACCGGGAATCCGAAACTTGTGCGCGTCGGTGGTTGGTAGATGTTGAAACCGAAACAACCGAGTGCTATGCGGATCACGCAAGAGGCCATATTCCTTCAGTCATACTGTTGGATATGGTCGGTCAAAGAATTAGGTTCGCGATTTTCTGGGCTGATCGTCGGGATAACATGCGGACGGCTTCTCTAACGGGGTCAAGTTTTCTCACCATCTGTTAATGAAGAAGGAAACAATCAAATGGATGCTACTATTATTCAAGTTGCGAAGTATGCCGCCGCCGCTCTGGCGATTATGCCTTTGTTTGGCGTGGCTATGGCTCTCGGCAACATCTTTGCGACCTGCGTCGCCAGTGTTGGACGCAATCCTGCCGCTAAGGATAAAGTGTTTCCGCTCACCATCCTTGGCTTCGCGATGACGGAAGCGATTGCGTTGTTTGCTTTGTTGATGGCCTTCTTGATCCTGTTTTCGTAAGACGCATTCACGGGAGGCTGCTGTTTTCGAACGCGGTCTCCCTCCTTTCTGTGGTTTGGGGTCGGCTCTGAAAGACAGAGAGAGCCGCCCTTAAAGAGCGGGTGTTTGTCGTTTTTTGTTGTAATGATTTTCCAATTTTGGTCGGGTCTACAGCAGAGTGGCGCTTTAGGTGTTTCGGCGATTTTTCTTCTTTTTTTATGATTTCTATTAGAGAGTATGTTGTTTTTTTCATTTAGTAATTTAAGAGCGCCGAGAGAAACGATGCGTGAATGAAGTGCGTCGTTGCGTTTGCCTTTTCATTTTTCTGAGCGTCTGAGTCGATGGAAATGATGGGTTGTCGAGTGGATGCTTGACGAGCGCATTTGTTTCCTTTGCTTCTTGCGTCATTGGTTCAATACTCGGTCGGGAGAAGGCTTCGTAAATATGGACGATGACGCGCGTAAAAGCGATGCTGAGTTTGCGGGGTCTTTGGCTGACCTGGAAACGCGATTGGCGCAAGCGCGCGAGCGAAGTCGTGTGAAAAAAGGCGAACCCGGCGAAGGAAATGACGTTCTTCGCGGCGCTGTCGGCGCTGCGTTTCGAGTCGGCGTTGAAATGGTTGTCGCCGTGATGATCGGCGTCGTTTCAGGTATGGCGTTGGATAGTTGGCTGAACTCGAAGCCCTGGGGCTTGATGGGGATGTTCGTGTTGGGTTCGATGGTCGCCGTCAACAACGCTTACCGAGTCGCAAGCGGGTACGGTTACGGGATGGGGTATCGACGCCCTAAGGGTGACGACGGAGGGGCTGGCGTCGGCACAGGTAAAGAGCCCGCGTCCGTGTCGAAATCCGACGTTCCGCCGGGATAGTCGCTTTCCTTATGTAGCGCTGAGGGGGGCGCCCGAGCCGGTTTTTTGAATGATTGGCGTCAATGCTTCTGGAAATTAAGTTTGGGCTGTTCTAGAGATAAGTATGAGGCGGGACTTGACGCCATGCCGTTTAGGTTCGCCAAGGCATGCCGGTTTGCCGATTGGGTGCGATCGGTTGGCGCCGACGGGCGGAGAAAGACGAACATCAACGAAAGAGGTCGACCTTGGATCCCCTACACCAATTCCACATTACTCCGATCATCCCACTCGTCATTGGCGGCGTTGATGTGAATTTTAACAATGCGGCGTTGGCGATGGTGCTGGCGTGCGTGTTGATCTCGGCGTTGCTCATTGTGGGAACTCGCAAGCGCGCGCTTGTGCCAGGGAGACTGCAATCTTTGGCCGAGATACTCTATGATTTCGTTTCCAATATCGTGCGCGAAAACGCCGGTGAAGAGGCGCGCCCCTTTTTCCCGCTGGTGTTTACGATTTTCACCTTCGTGCTGTTCGGCAATATGCTTGGCATGGTGCCGTATATGTTCACGTTCACCAGCCATCTTATCGTTACGTTTACTTTGGCCTTCATGGTGTTTCTCTTTGTCACGGTGTTGGGGTTCGTTCGTCACGGGCTGCATTTCTTTGCTTTTTTTATGCCTCCCGGAGCGCCGATCGCCTTGGCCCCCGTGCTTGTGCCCATTGAGATCATTTCCTATTTTATCCGTCCCGTGAGCCTTTCAGTTCGTTTGTTCGCAAATATGATGGCCGGACACACCATGTTGAAGGTCTTTGCCGGGTTTTCGGTGATGATGGTTGCGTCCATGGGGGGCGTTGGGTATTTCGTGGCAATGGCTCCGGTGGCGATCAACGTGGCTTTGGTCGGTTTTGAGCTGATGGTTGCTTTTGTGCAAGCTTATGTGTTTGCGCTCTTGTCCTGCTTGTATATTCGGGACGCTATTGAAATGCATTGATCGTGCGCAATCGCGCGCGGTAAGCAAAGGATTCTCAATGCCGATCGTGTTCAGAAGGCGACGCGGTCGGTCGATGGGGGAGTTTATGATGCTGAATCTGATGCTTCGGCGATTGCCGGGCTGGATAAATCGTCTTGCGGGGCCGGCTGTAGTGGCTTTGGCGATTGTTATGATTGCAGACTTGGCTTGGGCGTCTTCCGGTGGCGGTCATGGCGGCGGCGGTTTGCCCCAGTTAAAGCCGGAGTACTTCCCGGAGCAGTTGTTCTGGTTAGTGATTTCATTTGTCGTTCTGTATATTATGAATGCCGGCGTGGGGTTGCCTCGGGTCGGGGAAATCCTGGAAAAACGCGAAGAGACCATTGCGCGTGACATCCACAAAGCTGAAGAGCTGAAAGAAGGGGCGGCAACGTATCGCACCGCCGTCGAGCAGCATCTGGTGAAAGCTCGCGCAGAAGCAAACGAGACAATTGCCGGCGTGGTGAAAGAGGCGGAAGCCAAAGAGGCCGCTCAGCGGGCAAAATTGGAATTGGAATTCGCAACTCGATTGCGCCGGGCGGAAGAACGAGTGGCTCTCGCGAAGAAAAGCGCGATGAGAGATGTTCACGCCGCCGCCGCAGATATTGCGCGTGCGGCAGTCGCCAAATTGGGCGGCGTGGAGATCGATGACGGTGTTGCTGCCTCTGCTGTGGCGGTGGTGGTGAAGGAGCGTGGGTGATGCTGAAGGATCCAACTTTTTGGGTTGCGATTGCGTTTGTTCTGTTCGTCGTCTTTATGTACAAGCGCGTTTCGACAGGGCTTACGGGGTTCCTTGACCAGCGTTCCGCGCGCATTCGCAGCGACATCGAAGAAGCGCGTCGTTTGCGGGATGAGGCTCAGAAACTCTTCGCCGAGGCCAAAAAACGTGAGGAAGAGGCCGAGACGGAAGCTGCAAACATCGTTGCTCACGCCCGAGAGGACGCTGAGCGTATGCATGTTCGCGCAGCTGAGCGGATTCAAGAAATGATTCAACAGCGCGAAGCTCAAGCCGTTAACCGTATTGCTCTGGTGGAGGCTAGCGCCGTCGCTGAAATCAGAAACATGACGGTGGATATTGCGATTGCAGCTTGTCAGAAATTGTTGATCGAGCATCGCGCCGTTGATGGCGCAGATCCTATGGTGGATGCGGTGATTGCGGAGTTGCCTCGGCATCTAAACTAAGACGCGACTTTTATCGGTCTTATATTCAAGGCGTTGGAAAAACCAACGCCTTTTTTGGTGCGCCCAGCATGGGCGCGCTCTTGTGGGTGCAAGTCCCATCGTAAGCTGGCCATTTCTTGATCCTACCTTCAGCGACCACAGTTACGGCTTCCGCCCTGGTCGGAGGGGCACGTCCGAGGACGTGACCTCGCGCGACAACGACTCCAAATATAGCGGTCGATCCCCGCGTGTGCGGGGGAAACCAAGTTGACGCCTTGCAACGCACACAAACGAGAGGTCGATCCCCGCGTGTGCGGGGGAAACTCAAAGCCAGCAAGCACCGCGACACCAATAAGAGATCGATCCCCGCGTGTGCGGGGGAAACTAAAATCCAAGCACGCTTTCGGAAAGAATCTTAGGTCGATCCCCGCGTGTGCGGGGGAAACGCTTGTGCTGTCGCGACGGACGGTCACAGACTGGGTCGATCCCCGCGTGTGCGGGGGAAACGCATCTTTTTGACGTCTACCATATACGCATCCAGGTCGATCCCCGCGTGTGCGGGGGAAACTTATACAAACTGCCCATATAACGGCACGAAATAGGTCGATCCCCGCGTGTGCGGGGGAAACATTTTAGACTATGTGGCCTCGTGCCCTGAGCTGGGTCGATCCCCGCGTGTGCGGGGGAAACTCCTGTAGCTTGTCCGATGGAGCTTGCGGCGGGGGGTCGATCCCCGCGTGTGCGGGGGAAACCCCTCGCCCCAAGATTCCCAACCATCATGCTCGGGTCGATCCCCGCGTGTGCGGGGGAAACGATTGACGACGACATTTCCGCCGGAAGCGTCAAGGTCGATCCCCGCGTGTGCGGGGGAAACCCAAGAAGGTGTCGGATAAAAGTCCAGGTCTCCGGTCGATCCCCGCGTGTGCGGGGGAAACCCTCATGAATTGCGTTCCCGATTGGACCACGCAGGTCGATCCCCGCGTGTGCGGGGGAAACGTCAAGATCGGAGGGAGAATAGGAGGCATGTCAGGTCGATCCCCGCGTGTGCGGGGGAAACGCTCAAACCAGTCGAGGGAATCCACAACTAGGGGGTCGATCCCCGCGTGTGCGGGGGAAACACAGAATCCATGCGGGGTTTGATGAAAACCCGGGGTCGATCCCCGCGTGTGCGGGGGAAACTTTGCATTGGCTCGAAAAGTCGAGCCTACCGTAGGTCGATCCCCGCGTGTGCGGGGGAAACCTTTAATGTGTGATGAAATCCTTTGGGCAAGCAGGTCGATCCCCGCGTGTGCGGGGGAAACTGCTTTGAATCCCACACCCCAAGAGTTATCTGAGGTCGATCCCCGCGTGTGCGGGGGAAACGCATGTTACTCACTGGTTGAGGCCGCCGAAATGGGTCGATCCCCGCGTGTGCGGGGGAAACTCTGGCCTTTAGTACTTTGAAATTGCTCATTTGTCAAGGAAAATGAGGTTGTATTTTCTTTTTCTCAAAGGACAACCCAAAGGAGAGCGCATCGTTTTTTAGCGTTCTTTTTCTCCGCAAGAGCACGCCATTGATTTCGACGATGGTTCGAGACGGCAGACCAAGAACGCGGACGATAGAGGCCACGTCGAAAGTGAAGCTCTTGTTCTGATTCGCCAGGTTGAGCGCAGATTCGACTTTTTGCCTTCCGAAATGAGCGCAATGCTCCTAACCTGTCGAAGATGATCGCGCATAAATCATACGATAGGTTGATCATTAGACTCACTGGCATTACACCATATTTTCGGGTATGATTCTCGGCGCTTTCTTTTCGATCGTTCTAAAAGACGTATATGCTGAAAGACGTATATGATGCAAAATATCGGTTGTGCGGTCGCCAAGGCCCGGTATACAGAAAACGCGCGCTTCTTCCTTTCGCTGTTGGATCACAGCGCTGACGTCGCCGCGATGGCCGAGGCTCTGTTGGAGCTGCCGACGACGGCGCGGCGACTGGCGAAGCTGGGAAATCGAAAAGAGCTGGACCGATCCGCGCGTCAGAGATTGTGCGTCCTGGCGGCGCTGCACGACGTTGGGAAGGTCAATATCGGATTTCAGAATCGCATCAGGAACGAAACAGGCGCGTTCGTCGGACATGTCGCGCCGGTTGCGTCTCTGCTGTGGGGAACGCCGAGCATTGGAAAGAAAGAGCGGAATTCGATCCTGAACCCCTTCAAAAAGGCGATCGGCGCGGATGTTCTGCTGAAATGGACGGGCAACGACAATGACGCCTTGGACGATCTTTTGGCGGTGGTTTGGGGGCATCACGGCTCGTCGTTGACGCCGGACTTAAGCCCGCCGTTCGATCGAGACGCGCCCGGCCTATGGAGCAAAAGCGACTGCTATGATCCGGTGAACGAGGCCGGGATTCTGGGTCGAGCGCTGAAGGATTGGTTCCCGGCGGCCTTCGAGCCCGGCGGCGAGACTTTGCCGACCGAGAGCCGTTTTCTACACGCCTTCGCCGGATTAGTGGTGTGGGCGGATTGGCTGGGATCGGACGAGACGCGGTTTGGTTATCCACGGTCGGAGCCCAAGTCCGAAACGAACCGCATCGCCGCCGCGCGCGCCGCCGCTCAAAGAGTGGTCAGCGACCGCCGTTTCGACGCCGCCGATCGCCGAGACGCCGCCCGAGCCTTGCAGTTCGATTTTCCGGCGTTGTTCCCCGGCTTCGCCGCTCGTCCGGCGCAAACCGCGACGCTCGACCTGCCCGCCGCCGACGATCACGGCTCGGTTATGGCGCTGGAGGCCGAAACCGGGTCCGGCAAAACCGAAGCGGCTTTATTGCATTTCCTGCGGCTGTTGCGCGAGGACAAAGTCGATGGGCTCTACTTCGCGCTGCCAACCAGAGCCTCCGCCAAGCAAATTCAAACCCGCATCACTCAAGACCTGCGGCGGATTTTGGCCGACGCCGCTCCGCCGGTCGGCTTGGCGGTTCCCGGATACATCCGAGTCAACGATCGCGACGGTCAGGCTCTGCCGAATTTCAAGGTCTTGTGGCCCGACCAAGACGCATCCCGCTCCGCTTTGCACGACGAAGGATGGGCCGTCGAGCAGACGCGCCGCTATCTTGCCGGAGCCGTTATGGTTGGGACTATCGATCAATTGCTGCTGGGCGGTCTGACCGTGCGCCACGCGCAGTTTCGATCCTCCGCCATGCTCCGGCAGTTGCTGGTCATCGATGAGGTTCACGCTAGTGATCCCTATATGGAGCGACTGCTGTTCAACATTCTCGATCAGCACCGCGCAGCAGGCGGACACGCTCTGTTGATGTCGGCGACCCTGGGAAGTCGCATGCGCCACGCTCTGTTGGGCGGGAACAGCCGGAACGCTCCGTCGTTCGATCAAGCATGCGTCGCGCCGTACCCTGCGCTTCATCTCGACGCCGAGACCTGCCGAGCGGTCCCTCTTCCCGCCGACGCGCCGCAGAAATCGGTCGCGCTTTCTCTGGCGGAGGACGTCTCGGACCTGGACGCCCTGGCTCAACGCGCCATCGACGCCGCCTCCGCCGGAGCCCGCGTGCTGATTATCCGCAACACCGTCTCCAACGCGGTCGCCCTCCAACGCGCGTTGGAGCAACGGCTCGGCGAGGATTCTCCGCTGTTTCTTCGCTGTCGAGACCGCGCCGCGCCTCACCACGCCCGCTTCGCCGCCGAAGATCGAGTCCTGCTCGACGCCGCGCTCGAAGCCCGGCTCGGCAAGAACTCGCTCAACGGCGGAGCCCTGCCCATCGGAGCCCTCGTCGTCGCCACCCAAACCGCCGAACAAAGCCTCGACATCGATGCCGATTTCCTGATTTCCGACCTCTGCCCGATTGACGTCCTGTTGCAAAGAATCGGCCGTCTCCATCGCCATGCTCGATCGCGGCCGCTCGGCTTCGAAGGTCCCGCCGTTCTGGTCGTCGCTCCGTCTCTTTCGCCGAACGGACCCGCTCGCCTCGGCTGCGGAACCGTCTATCCCAATCTTTTGATCCTGGCGGCCACGCGCAACCTGATCCGCGAACAGCCGCTGTGGAGCATTCCTCAAATGAACCGCGCTTTGGTCGAGGCCGCAACCCACTCCGAGCGACTAGAAACCCTCGCCCGCGCCCTCGGACCCGAGTGGGAAAAACACTTGGCCGAAATTATGGGAAAAAGCTCCGCCGAACGGCGCGTCGCTGACTCCAACTGCATTGATTGGACCGAGCCTCCGGCGCCGCCGCTCTTTAAAGACGAGAAAATCCAAACCCGCTTGGGACTCGACAGCCGAAGCGTCGCTCTGACCGAGGCGATCGACGGCCCTTTCGGCCTTCCGGTCGCTTCGTTCTCTATTCCCGGATGGATGGTCAAAAAGGACACGCCTTCCGACGCTCAAATCGAAGACCTCCAAACCAACTCCGAAACCCTCTCCTTCCGATTCGGAGACCAAACCTACCGCTATGACCGATACGGTTTAGCGTAAAGTTATGATTGAATTATAGCGCAAGCATCCATCATCCATTTACAGGTTATGCTTTTGCGCAACTGTTTGCACGAAGCGGTCGAAAAGAATTCGACTCCTAAAAAGAATCCAGGTACATATTAAGCTTTCATTATTATTCTGATGGCAATATGAAACTGGCCATAAAAAAACTGCTCCTTCGGCTTTCTCTCTGGAGCGGCCCTCATATCGCCGGAACATTGCGATCTTCGTTTCAACAGAATCTCTCTCGGTTTCGCCTTCGGCGACCGGGCTCCGCCCTGGACCCGCCAAAGGCCGGGAGGCCTTTGGAAACCATGACTTGG
>CAUYUA010000250.1:0-86016 GCA_963575675.1 Azospirillaceae bacterium | reverse complement strand
CTTTCGCTCCCCCCTTATAATCCCCGGCGACCAGGAACACAGTCCCTGGACCCGTCTAATTTATTGCTTTTATACAAGATCAATTATGGTAAAAAAAGCTGTTGTTGCTCAAGAAGACCTGAAGTCTCGATCACAATTCGATCCCGTCCACTGGTTTTCGCGACGTACATACGATGATCCGCCAATTCGACCAAAGCATGCCAATCACTCGCCTGATCCGCAATGCGTTCAGAAATTCCAATGCTCGCAGTCAACGGTTCACCATCCGGCCGTCTTCCAAACCCCGCCGTCCGCAACGCCAACACCCTTGCATATGCTTGCTCCTTATCGCTTCGACTAAAAAGCAGCAAGAATTCTTCACCACCCCACCGAATCAACTGATCGTGAAACGTCAAAGAATGTGTCAAGCACTGAACCATTGTCCGTAAGGCTTCGTCACCGGCTTCATGACCATAGGTGTCATTGATCGATTTAAAACGATCCAGATCAAGAAACGCCACCGACAAAGGCGTCTGCGTGCGTTGAGCGCGCAAAAATGCTTGCTCCAGAACTTCAGCGCCGGCACGCCGATTATAAGCGCCCGTTAAAGAGTCATGCGTCGATTGCTTAACCAAGGCGATTAGATAATGAAGTTGGCTCATTCCGGAAACAACAGACACTCCGATAATCAACAACATCAACCAAAGCTCACTGATATAAACATCCCACGGCGTCTGACCGCCTTGATACCGTTGAATTGCCGTTGTAATGAAGATAGGAAACGCAAGTCCCAACACCTCCATAGCCGCTAGAGGAAACACACTGAGACCGGCGACAATAATAAAAGGCAATAATCCATATAAATGTTGGAATATATTTCCAATAAATTGATGAAAATCAGGATTGGAATATCTCGTTAGTGATGCAAGAAGCGGAGAAGACGCGATTGAGAACAGTAGAGGCGCTCCCAACATTGCGACCGTCATAAAAAACGCTGCAATGCGAATTTGATTAAAAGAACGAGGCCAAGCCAAAACAATGAAAAAAAACGTAGTTGCCAAACGAAGCAAGGTCAACTGTATCCACTGAGGCCATTGAAAAAAGAAATAATCAAATGGAATCCATAACGTCACCAAAACAGCAAAAAATCCGGATAACAAGCGAACACGCGAAACCACTAAACGCGCTCTTTGTTCTTGAACTTCCGGAGGGTGAGAAAAAGGAGAAAGCAACGCCAAAAGCTGTTGTCCAGTAATTCCTATCGGAGCCAACACATCCGTGAGAGATATTTTATAACGATTCAAGGGTTCTATCGTCATTGCGCATCTCATTAGAAGGTATAAAGAGGAGTTGTTCCGAAAGAAGGCCTGAGTAAGATAGATTCGTGACGAATATAGGTCGATTCTGTTGTAAATGGGTGGAAAAGAGACGCTCATACATTTTTTTTTCTGATTGTGTCGGAGCCCACCCAAATCAACATCAATGCGCCTGAATGTCGACAAAGCGAGATGAATTATGCCTTTGATTTATTCTGATGTTGTGATCTCCGGACGCCGAATTGGTCCCGAGTGTCCGCCCTATATCGTGGCTGAACTCTCCGGAAATCATGGGGGAGACATTCAGCGAGCGCTTAACCTGATCGACGCCGCCAAAGCAGCAGGAGCGGATGCGGTAAAAATTCAGACCTACACCGCCGACACTCTTACTCTTGATTGCAATGGTCCGGGATTTCGCCTGGAAGGCGGATTATGGGCAGGAAGAACTCTTTACGATCTCTATCAAGAAGCGCACACGCCTTGGGAATGGCATGCAAGACTTTTTCAACATGCGCGCTCTCTTGGTTTAACGATATTCAGCTCGCCTTTCGATGAAACGGCGGTTGAGCTTTTAGAATCACTTGACGCTCCGGCGTATAAGATCGCCTCTTTTGAATTGGTTGACCTTGGACTCATTGCCCGCGTCGCGCAAACCGGACGTCCGTTGATTCTCTCTACAGGCATGGCGACTCTTGGAGAAATTAACGACGCTCTTACTGCGGCTCGCGCGGCGGGCGCTAAAAACATTATGCTGTTACATTGCACCAGTGGTTATCCGACTCCTCCCGAAGACTGTGATTTGCGCACGATACCTCATTTGGCGGAAGCTTTTGGCGTGACGGTCGGCCTCTCCGACCACACGATGGGCAGCGCTGTCGCGGTGGCTGCGGTGACTCTGGGAGCGGCGATGGTTGAAAAGCACTTCACTTTTCGTCGCGCGGAGGGTGGAGTTGATTCGGCTTTCTCTATGGAGCCGGACGAGTTTCGCTCAATGGCTGATGCTTGTCGCGTTGCTCATGCTGCTTTGGGCAAAGTCGACTACAGCCTGAAGCCCAGTGAGGCCGGAGGCCGTGATTTCCGCCGATCTCTTTATATAGTTTCGGATATGAATGCAGGAGACCTTTTTTCTTCGTCCAATGTCCGATCGATTCGCCCTGGTTTTGGTTTGCCGCCAAAATATTTGCCTCATATTTTGGGACGTCGCGCAGTAAGAGCTTTGCGACGTGGCGAAGCTTTAGAGTGGTCGATGGTGGTCTGATATCGATGAGCGTGAATTCTGAACCTGAATCATATGGGTCCAGGGACTGAGTTCCTGGTCGTCGGAGATCATAAGGGGGGGAGCGAAAACCCTCCTTATTCGCCGCAAGGCGAACATCTCCGAACGCACAATGCAAAGTGAATATGATCCCAGATCATCCCAGCCGAAAGCGCGCCTTCGCGCGTCACTTGAGGAACAACGGAGTATATCGAGCCAGAACGATGACCATTCCGACAATGGCCGACACAGACGCAACGCCGGTTTCGACAAGAAAACACATCATTTCGGCGTTGTTTTCCACCGAACAGCATTAAATGCTGTTCGCTTAACGCCGAAGAACTCTGCACGATTAAAACTGTCCTAGAGCCGAACTCTTTTGATGCACTGAATATATAAACACCCGCCTCACCGCCCGTTTTCACACCGCAACCAACCTCTGCGTCTGCTCAAGGATTTTATTCCATGACCATTCGACTTAGAGCGCGGATTAAGGCCGATGTCCCGCTATTGGTGAAGTGTGAATGTCGCGTATCGTCAAATTTGCGATATCTGAGGCTTAGAGACCAGAAAAGGGGGCTGTATCTTTAGCCTTCATTGCGCCATTATCGGTGCGCCGGGTGTTTGCTGAAACTTATTCGCATTCCGGCGGCAAACAGCTCCTTACCATTCGGTTCGGGATGACCTTTCAAATGACCGATCACGTTGCCTTCCAAATGGAGTTCGCCGGAATGTCGGATGTTGGGCGGTCTAGGCAGCGCAACGAAGACAGTTACAACGTCAGCAAAGAGACCGGCTTAGCGCTGGTGTGCGACGGAATGGGCGGACATGCTGGAGGAGACATAGCGAGCCGAACGGCCGCAGAGACTATCGCTGATTTCATCTTCGAGTATGAACCCGATTTGGACGACGAGGATGAGCGCGACGAGGATGAAGAAGATGAAGAAGATGATGACGTCTTTTGCGATTCCAACACTGAGGCGGATAAAGAAGACTACGCCTCTATTGTAAATTCGCCGCCGCTTGATCCGGCGGTTGGCCAATCCATCGCCATTATCCGCGCCGCTGTTCAAATGGCCAACCGACGGTTGGTCACAAAGAATCAAGAGCGCGGTTATCCGGAAGGCCGAGGCATGGGAACCACCGTCGTCGGCTTATGGCAGATTGAGGGAACCGATAAAATCGTGGTTTTCCATGCCGGAGACAGTCGTTTATATCGGTTGCGCAACGGAGAAATGCGGCAACTAACGCGCGATCATAGTTTATATCAGGCGTGGCTTGATAATGGAGGGCAAGGCAATCCGCCTCATCGGAACATTATTGTGCGCGCTCTTGGCACCATGGAAGATGTTGAGCCGGAAGTCAGCATTCAGGTCGTAGAAATTGACGATTTATTTCTTATTTGCTCCGATGGTTTGACCTCTATGGTTCCTGATCCTGTTATCAGCAGTATGATGCAGAATTATTCAGAAAAAGATCTATCTTCGTTGTGCGCCGAGTTGATTGCAACGGCGAATGAAAAGGGCGGTCATGACAATGTGACTGTTGTTTTGGCGCGATGCTTGCCGCGATAGCTGATAGCTTTAAAGAAAAATATAAAGAACATAAAAACAAAGAAAAATTAGACGGGTCCAGGAACTCAGTTCCTGGACCCGCATAGTTTTTATACATAATCTATACTCTGTCCAATTGAGAACCCGTCCAATTGAGAACCCGAAAAAAAACTCCAAAAGAATCGGGGCTCCGCCCTCGACCCGCCAAAGGCCGGGAGGCCTTTGGAAACCATGACTTGGAGTTTGTAACAACCGGATGAGAGTGGACCGTTTCAATTCGGGAAGGCCGCACAATTCTCGGGTTCTCAACCGAACAGAGTATACAACAAAAACACCAAACGCGTTTTCTGACCTTCGTTTGATCAGAAAACGCTCGTTTTTGATTTACCCTTAGTTCGGCAAAGTCTTGATGGTGATTGCCGAAGCCAACGGCGTCGGGCCGACACGTCCGACGGTTTCCAAAGACTTCCGCAATTCGTTCAAATAGACCGAGATTTGTTCCGCTTCCGGTCGTAAATTAGGAAACAAAGGACGCGCCGACGCAATAACCGTAATCAGCTCTCGTCCAAAAGGCGCTCCGATATTCCAGAAACGTCCCCCTCCCGCAGGGTCTCCAAGCTTACGACGTCCGTTCGACAACAATCGATTGTCTTTTTCCAAGCCATTGGGGAAAAGGTGAACGACGTACCCTTCAAGAGTAAAGTAATCAACTTGGAAATAGGCGGGAAAATCCGGAGCCTCCAGATCAAGCATCAAGTTCTGACCATTCCAGAACACGCCATCAGGGCTTGCCGGTTTTAGAACCACCGGCTTTTCAGAAAGAAGATTGGCTTGACGGAATTTATTGATTACTCCCAACGGATCGCACATTCCGCTGCTGATGGTCTCCAAACGAAGGGCGTAGGGAATCCTTGGGGCTGTGTTGTCCACAAGCTGACGAATCATGGCCTCGGCGGAAGGTGAGCCGCTATTGCCGGAGATCAGCAACTTTCCGGTGTGGTCTGAATCGACCTTCAGAATTGAGCATTCAACGCGCGTGAACGCGGTTTTCAACTGCCCGATCACGGGAGCAAGATTGACGGTTGAAAGAACCGGCGGCTTGGGAGGCGTCTCCATCACCGGCGCCGCAGGCGTTGCGAGAGACGGCGAAACAGAGGTTGGAGAAACCGGCGCGACCGGAGTTACAGGAATTGGAGTTGCAAGGGTTGGAGCAACAGACGTCGGAGAAACCGGCGTTGGAGAAACCGGCGCGACCGGGATCACAGAAGTTGGCGTTGCAAGGGTCGGAGAAACAGGCGTTGAGGAAATCGGCGCAACCGGCGTCACAGAGGTTGGCGCAACCGACGTTGAAACAGTGGGAGTCGACGGAACGGTCGTGATCGTCGGCGCAACAACCATCGATGTGGTGGAGACAACCGGCGGCGTGGAAACAGGGGCGAGAGACGTGGCCGGTTTGTTATTGAGGAACCACCAAGCGCCGCCGCCCGCCAAAACCACAACCGCGCCGATAATGACGCCGAGACTTGATCCTTTTTTCGCGCTCTTCTCGCCGACAGCTTCCGTCGAACGAGACGCAGAGCGCGTTTCAGCGCGCGCAAGACCACGCGAATCGACAATGGTGGCCTCTTCGTCGCCGGCGGCCGAAGCGATTGGAGCCGACACTCGACCTTCTGCGGCGTCGCGAATCGCCTGAGCGAATTCTGCGGCGTTTTGGTAACGATCTTCAGGACGCTTTGCCATGGCTTTGGCGATAACCACGTCAAAGCCTTTGGGAACAGAGACGTTCAACAGCGACGGAGGCTCCGGCTGACTGTTGAGCACCTTGTGCATAATGGTGGTCAACGACCCTGCAAACGGCTTCTCACCCGTCAGAAACTGGTAGAGAACCGCTCCCGCCGAGAACAAGTCGGATCGCGCATCGACTTGTTGCCCCATGAATTGCTCTGGAGACATATAACTCGGCGTGCCCATGACCGCGCCGGCCTGGGTTAAGTTCGAGGACTCCAAACGCGCAATGCCGAAGTCGGTAATCTTCACCTCGCCCGCCGCCGTCATCATAATATTGGCGGGTTTGATGTCGCGGTGAACAATGCCGCCTTTATGGGCGTATTCGAGCGCCGACAGTGTCTCGCACATGATGCGAACCACCGTCTTCATATCGAATCGCTCGTTTTTGTCGAAATAGTCCTTAAGATCGCGACCTGAGATGAACTCCATGGCGATGAAAGCGGTCGGGCCGTCTTCGCCGTATTCGTAAATGGCGACGATGTTCGGATGATTGATTCGTCCCGCCGCCTGCGCCTCGCGCTTGAATCGCGTAATTTGGGCGCTGGTGGCTTCCGGATCGTCAGCCGCCATCATATCCGTGCGCACGGTCTTAATGGCGACAGCGCGTTCAATGAAGGGATCTTTGCCCTTATAGACGACGCCCATTGCGCCTTTGCCCAGTTCGCCGACAATGTCGTACTTTCCGAGCTTCTTGATATCCGCTTCCTTCACGTCGCCCCCGGCCGTTGCCGCCGCCCTCTTTTCCGAGTCGGCTGTTCAGATGTATGGCTGTGGGAAATCCTTTGCCCTAGAGCGTATTTCCGAGCGGTTTTTTTGCAGTCGGTCGATTCCGTCCGATTACAACCCGCTCTAGCGGCTCCCCTTGCTCTATCACCTATACCCTTCCACGGCCAAGACGGCAATGGGCCTTCAATCACGCAAGATCGGCGTTTTATCAAGGAAAAATGGTTCACCGAGAAAAAAACAAACAGCTCCAGAGGAAATTCGCTTCGCGAACAAGGGAAGGCTTTCGCTCCTCCCTTATAATTCCCCACGATCAGGAACTCAGTCCCTGAACCCGTTTAATTTTCATCCCCATTTATTTTCTTAACCAGAACAATAAATCCGAAAACAGGACAACCGTTTTCACAACGAAGCGTCTCTGTTGACCACTTTTCAATACTTAACCCAAGGTTCTCCAAGATCACGCGAAGCGCCGTTTCTCCATGTTGATATCGGCCATGCGCCCCCAAACGAAACGCCGTTTCATTTTCTTCTGCACGTTCAACGGAAAAAACAAACCACCCCCCACACCGAAGCGCCCTTGTCGCCACTCGAAACACAGGCTCCAAAGCCCCAAAATAACAAAACACATCCGCCGCCGCGATCACGTCAAACGTCTCCTGTCGCAACGCCAAATATTCCGTCAATTCCTTGACTTCCAAAGCGTCATAAACTCCGCGCCTATCTGCCTGCGCCAACATTCCAGACGATAAGTCCATGCCTTCCAAGCGTTTCGCCCAACGTCGCAGCCCTGGTCCACACAGCCCGGTGCCGCATCCGGCGTCAAGAATCTCCAATGACGGACCTTGCGTCGACGACGGCAAAACAGCGGCGAGAGTGGATAAAATCAGCTCTGGAACTCGATAACCGATTGCCCGCAATTTTTCATCGAAATCCTCGGCGAATCGATTGAACGTCTGCCTCACATAATCATCGGAGGCGCGCTCCGGCGTAGGTTCAGAGGCGTCGATCGCCAAAGCCGCGCCGACATGACGCGCGACGGGATGATCGGGATGCTCCGCTCGCCACCGTCGCACGGCGTCAATGGCGTATTCAGGCGTTTGTTGATAGAGAAGATACACCGCAGACGCGAGATTCGCATGAGCGTCATGATATTCCGGTTGCAGATGAACCGCTTTCAGATACGCCTCGACGGCTTCGGAAAAACGTTCCAAATCGCGAAAAGCATTCCCAAGATTGTTATGTATCTCTGGAAATTCCGGAGCAACGGCCAACGCAACATTGAGAGCCGTAATGGCGGCGTTTGGTTCTCCACCTTGACGCAATGCGGTTCCGAGATTGTAATAAACGACGGGATGATTGAGTCCAAGCGTCAGAGCATGTCGATAGGCCGTGACGGCCTCCGCCCATTGCCCTTTTTGCCGCAGGACGTTTCCCAAATTATTCCAAACTTCGGGGTAATCTGGACAGTATTGAATGGCGTGATGATAGTCGGAGATTGCAGCGTCCTCTTGACCTTGTTCTGCGAATTGATTGCCGCGCTCACAGTGAGTTTCGGCAATCAAACGAAGAGTCGACAATCTTTGAGAAAGATCGGATATCATAAAATATACCTTTAAATCTTCCGAAGAAAAATTAGACGGATAACAGAGACTGCGTTCTTGACGTTTTTTCTATTCCTCATTGATCGAGAACCAACAAAATTCGCCGCCATCCCGGCCCAAAAGATCGGGTTTGCGCGGCGAACGATTGGAATCAATGAGTTGGTTTTTCCAATCTAAAAGTAACCGCAGGAACAGCATCGACCGTGACGTTCAATCCCACATACCGAAACCCATCGCTTCGCACCGCCGCCAAAGAATCCGTCGCATCCAACAGAATCTGAATAATTGAACGCTCAATCAACCCAATCACATCGTTTTCATCATTTAAGCGCGCTTGAAGCTCCAGCCGTTCCTTCGGCTCCAGCCTGCGAACAAAGTCCAATGTAAACACAATAACGGGAGAACGTCCCGTCGGAGAACGCTCCGCATCAATCGAAAGCTTTGAAAGGGTGTATCCCGCCGCTCGAATGAACTGAGAAAATTTACTGAGATCGGATTCAACGGATTGTTTAAAACGCGCCAAATCTCTATCGAACTGGTTTTCTTCCTTTGAAAAGAAACCAAGCAGCCAATCCGCAATCGGCTCGACAGGACGAACCAACATTTGCAAAAGACTGGGTTGATTATCCGGTCGGATCGGCGTTTGCGCCAAAACCGATGTACTGAGACACGCAAGCATCACAGCAGCGATTCCTATGATTCGCATGGACATTGCGATCATCGGCCGGTGAGCTGCCTTCATGGAGCCGCCTCTCTTTCTTAAAATTTTTATTAAAAACACTTTTAAACGCTCTTAAAACGTCAAAAGCATGAATGAAGGGCGTAAAAGACCAAGACAATACCCGTACAGGTCCAGACGAAATCTGTCAAGGCGGTCTATCGGCCCTAAGAAGCGAAACTTTGTGCTTTTCACGAAAAACTTGGAAAAAATGCCGATTGAATTTTATTTGCTATCTTGTATGTATGACCTTGATTTCACGAAGCGCTCTCTGGTTTGTGTGTGGGGAGAGAGCAATTCAACGCCTATAGGCCAAGACTCCGCCTTGCTTTCAAAAAAATCCGGCGGCTTCATCGGATTAAAACAGCCCCCGCGCTTTTGGTCGTCGTAGTCTTGGTTATCGTAGTCTTGGTTATCGTAGTCTCCAAGTCATGGTTCCCAAAAGGCTCGCGGCCTTTGGCGGTTCGGGCGAAGCCGCCCCGGCCTTTTTCTTTCCCTTTGCATTTCTTCGGATTTTCGAATGAAAGGAGGCATATCAATGTATGTCTAGAAATAATATTTCTTAAACAACAAAAAACGGAGCAAGCAGAAACACCTCCGCTTGCTTCGCTCTGTTGTTTACATTAAGCTGCTTGCTTCACTTCGACTGTGTTGGAGGTCGCGGAAACAGAAGGCTTTCCGCTTGACGCTCCGCCGAATCCAGTAGAGATCGAAATACGTCGTAATTTCAGCGCTTCCGGAACTTCCCGTGCGAGGTCAATATGAAGCATTCCATTGACCAACACAGCGCCCGTCACGCGAATATAATCAGCGAGATGGAACTTGCGCTCAAACGCTCGACCGGCGATGCCTCGATGGAGATAAACCTTTCCTTCGGGCTCCAGGTTGTTTTTCCCACGCACAACGACTTGCCCCTCTTGACTGGTCACCTCGATATCTTCTTCACCAAAACCGGCGACCGCCATGGAGATTCGATAATGGTCCTCATTGACCTTTTCGATGTTGTAAGGCGGGTAAGCAAGAGCGGCGTCATTCAACTGAAAAGCCGCATCCAAAGCTTGAGACATCCGATCAAAACCAACAGTCGAGCGGAAAAGCGGAGAGAGATCGAAAGTACGCATGGAATATCCTCCTTCGAGCGATATCGGACAGAGACTTTTCCCGCGCTTCTGCGCCGGGATAAGCTTGTCTGGGATGACTTGGCGTTTTCTTTTTGATGGAGCCTACATTCGGCCTCCAACGCTCCTGTATTTAGGAAGCGAGCAAATGCGTTCAAGAGGGGTTTGCGAAAAAAACGTCAAAGAAAATTCAAAGGGTCCAGAGCCTGCGTTTCCAGTCTCTCAGGCCAAGGACGAAAGCCCCCCTTATTCGCGAAGCAATCTTTTTTTAGAGCTGTAAATAATTTTTGGTATAAAATCCATTCTCCATTGTAATCCTCTACAACCAAGAACATAGTTTTTGCATCCGTCCAATTTATACAATATTATAATGTAAAATTAATGACTCGACGTTTGTGAAGACCTGGTGTGAGTAAAATATCTATCCGTAACCGTTCCTTAATTTGACGGCATTCTGTATAGAATTCGTTTGGAGATTTTACACAAAAAGGATCCGCCTCATGTCCACGTCATGGAAACATCCGGAAACCCTGGTTCTGCACGCGGGGTATCGGCGCGACCCTGCAACCACGGCTGTCGCCGTGCCGATTTATCAGACAACCTCTTATCAATTCAACGACGCCGAGCATGCCGTTCGATTGTTCGCGCTGCAAGAACTGGGAAACATCTATACACGGATCATGAATCCGACCACCGCCGTCTTGGAAGACCGTTTGGCGGCGCTGGAAGGAGGCGTCGCGGGACTGGCGGTGTCATCCGGACAAGCAGCGGAATTTTTAGCAGTCCAAAACATCGCGCATGTCGGCGATAATATTGTCAGCTCGACGGATTTATATGGAGGCACCTGGAATCTATTCGCCAACACCTTTAAGACCATGGGGATTGAAGTCCGGTTCGTCGATCCTACGGATCCGGAAAACTTCGCGCGCGCCACCGATGAACGCACGCGCGCCTGGTTCGCAGAGACTTTGCCCAATCCCAAGCTCATCACATTCCCAATTGCTGAGGTTGCGGCTCTCGGACGAAAAATCGGCGTTCCATTGATTGTCGACAATACAGCGGCGCCTGTTTTATGTCGTCCTTTGGATCACGGAGCCGCTATTGTCGTTTACTCCACCACCAAATTCATTGGCGGTCACGGCACTTCGATCGGCGGCGCGATCATTGACGGCGGAAATTTTGATTGGTCCGCCTATCCGGATCGTTTCCCGATGCTCAACCAGCCCGACCCCAGCTATCACGGCGCCGTGTGGGTGGAGGCCGTAAAAGCGCTCGGACCAATCGCCTACATTATTAAAGCGCGCGTCACTCTGTTGCGCGACGTTGGGTGCGCGATGAGTCCCTTCAACGCTTTCCAATTTATCCAAGGTTTGGAAACCCTGCCGTTGCGAATGCGAGCGCATTGTGAAAACGCTCAGAAGGTCGCGGCGTTTCTCGCCAACCATCCCAAAGTTACAAAAGTCATACACCCTTCGTTGCAACAGGATGAGGCGCGACGCCGCGCCGATGCTTACCTGAAAGGCGGTTACGGAGGCTTGCTAGGCTTTGAGTTGGCGAATGGCGTTGAGGCCGGACGTAAATTCATTGATGCTTTGCAACTATTCTACCATGTCGCCAACATCGGCGACGCTCGTAGTTTGGCCATTCATCCGGCGTCGACAACGCACTCACAACTTTCCCCAGAAGATCGACTACGCACGGGCGTCACGGATGGTTATGTCAGGCTTTCAGTCGGCATCGAACATATCGAAGACATTTTGGCGGATTTAACTCAGGCTTTGGACAAAGTCTGACGAACAATAAAAAGCCTGTTGCAAAGTCGAAATCAGCGCTTTGATTCCGCGAAAGAGTCCAAAAAGAAACAATTCCAGAGCAAAATCGCTTTGTGAATAAAAAAGGGGGGGAATTCACTCCCCCTTTATGATTTTCGGCGCCCAGAAACACAGTCACTGGCCCCGCCGAATTCTTCTTTGATTCAAAAGAAAATGCTTAATTAGAGCTTAAAATCCAGACTGGAAACAAAAAAATCGACGCTCCATGCTTTCACGACAACACAAAAACTTTATTTTGACGCCAATCAAACCCAATGTTAAAATGAGTCCGAATCGATAAAATTACGCTCACCCCCTCCCACATTCACCATTCCCACGCACGCATATTGCGGCGACTCCTGATATGTAAACGAGACGTTCGTTGACAAAACCTCGGCGCTGACAGAAAATGCCGAACATTGCGATTTGCGCGTTTCGTTGACCATGCGCCGTCGCGGAGGACCGGAAATGAAGCAGCAGACGACGAAATACTCGACCAGACCCACTTCGGACGATCCGCGCGACACCGAAGCTTGGGCTCTGACCGAGGCGGCACGACGCTTGATCGACGCCTCGCGGTGTCCAAAAGACCCCAATATGCTTCAAGAAGCATTGCAAATTAATCAAAAACTGTGGACGATCTTCCAAGTTTCCATCAGTGAAGAAGATTGCCCTCTGCCGATTGATCTTCGCCACAATATCGCTGCGCTTTCTTTGTTGGTTGATCGGGAAACCGTTCAGCGTCTGGTTGATCTCGACGCAACCAAGCTTGATAAACTCATTCAAGTCAATCGTTCTGTCGCCAGCGGGCTCACACAAAGAGCAGGCAACGATCACCCCCAAATTCCTTCAGTTCCTGACGACGCCGAACCGCCAAAGCCCGGCCAAATCGAAAGAGTGCGGATATCCATTTAACTGTTCTATCAATGAGACAGTGATAGTGCCCATGGTGGCGCGAGGATTAGGATGGGACATTATCCACCTCTGACTTTTATACGCTTCCTGTTGCGATGGCTGCTGTCGGGAGCCCTGGTTTTTGGAACCTACAATCCGTCCGGATATTCCTATTACCATTGGTTATTCACCAACGACGGAAACTATCTGTCGTTGAAAGTGACGGTGGGCTTGTTTATTGCCGGAATTTATATCGCTCTCTGGCCGATTATCTGGGGCGCATTTGGGTTTCAGGGATTATTTGCCGCAGGAGGGCTCATGGGAACGCTCAGCCTCGCGGCGTGGGAAGCCGGTTTGTTGGAAAATGTTCGACCGTCCTTTTATGTCTATGGGCTTCTGGTCGGCGTGGCGACCGTGGTGGCCGCCGGTGTTTATTGGGGGTGGATCGCTTTGATGCTTTGGCACGTTAAATTGTATCGAAAGATTGTGCCGAAACGTTATTAGTGATGAACAATCTCCGGTTATATAACAAGCGGCTACATTTCTGATGAAGAAATGTAGCCGTTTTTTTATCAAAGGCGCATTGACGGCGCCAAGACATCGAAAAACCGCCATATAGACGTCAAATAGACGCTTTTAAGCCGTCGTAACGACACCATCGAGGGTTTCCCTATGCTCGACGACACTCATTTTTTTCTACGAAATATTTGGTACTACGCCATGCCCGGCCATAAATTGCGCGCAGGCGCCATGGTCGGACGCACTCTTCTTAACGAACCAATCCTCTTCGCCAGACAAAAGAACGGCGACGTCTTCGCGATCCGAGACATCTGCCCTCATCGCGGCATTCCACTTTCCAGCGGTCGATTCGACGGCGAGGTCGTCGAATGCCGTTACCACGGCTGGTTGTTCGATCAAAAAGGATGCTGCGCCGAAATTCCCTCTTTGGTTCCCGGGCAAGATTTCGACATCGCCAAAGTGCGCGTCCGCTCTTATCCCTGTCGCGAACTCGACGGCAATATATGGATTTATATGGAGGATCAGCCGGGCGCCTCCGAGCCTCCCATTCAGGACATTCCGCGCGTTCCGGAAATCGGCCAACGCGGCTATCAAATGGCCGAAACGATGAACTTCCCTTGTTATGTCGATCACGCCGTCATCGGCCTGATGGACCCCGCTCACGGGCCGTTTGTCCACCGCTCTTGGTATTGGCGCAACCGCCGCTCCATTCACGAAAAGGCCAAACTCTTCGGCCCGGTCCCCCACGGATTTCAAATGCGGCGCCACAAACCTTCCAAGAACTCGGCGGCGTATAAACTTCTCGGCGGAATCCCGGAAACTGAAATTACCTTTCGCCTCCCAGGAGTGCGCATAGAGCATATTCAAACCGGACGTCATACTCTGGTTAACCTTACCGCCGTCACGCCGATCAATGAGCAAGAAACGGAAATCAACCATATTATGTATTGGACGCTGCCTTGGCTCACTCTGGGGCGACCAATCTTACGCCGTTTTGCGAAAGAGTTTCTTGCTCAAGACCGCGACGCCGTCGTAGAGCAAAAACAAGGTCTTAAATATGACCCATCGCTCATGTTGATCAAAGACGCCGACGTTCAAGCCCGTTGGTATTTCCAACTCAAAAACGAATGGGCTCGCAGCCAAGCCGAAGGAAGAGCCTTTGTCAACCCGGTAAAAGACATCGTTCTTCGGTGGCGCAGTTAGCCGCGCCGCAAACCGTCGCAGCGCCGTCATAGAGCCGTCTATAAGCCGTCATGACGGCGCTGCGACGGCTCATAGACGCCCCGACAACGCCGAAACAACAGCGCGAAGACGCCTTAAAGACGCCGTCTCGCCGTCAAAGTGACGTCAAGAAAGGTCAATCATGCGAACACAGACGGCGCTGACAGTCGCCTTCCTCGCGCTGCTTTCCCTGACGACGGCCTCGGCCGCCGAGACAACCACGCCTCATGTTTGCAAACAGCGGTATCTACTGACAGCCAAAGATTATAGCCCGAAGACGCCTTGCCCCGTTGCAAACGCCGATATTCTCTATGACATCATTCAGGCTCTGCGCGTCGAACAGAATCAGCCCGCATATCTTATGACCACAAGGGTCATGACGTCTCTGTCAACCGACGACATCGGCGACTCTTTCTTCTCCAACATAACAATCGGCGCGTATCGTTGTCTTCTGGCGACGTCTCCCAATCTTTCTAAAGAGAACGCCCAAACATTCCTTCGCCCCCTGCCGTTGTCCCTTCTCTTTCAATCCGAATGCGGCGCAAGCGATTCCAAATGGCAAGATAAAATCTCCTCTTTTCCCTCGGCAATACGGATTACGAACATCATACTAAGTCAGTTCAACTCTATTTATTCTCAATTGTCCAAACTGAACGATTTTCATGATAAAATGGAAAAACGCTATCAAGGAAAGTACTTCAAAACCGCAGATCGTGAGAAAAACTACATCGCGACAATCAATAAGCTTTCAACAATGGCCAAAGAGCTTGCCGAGGCGACGAAACCGTTTTTTACTCATGTCGAGAATTTTTCCACCGAACGCAACGAACACGCAAAATGGTTGGAAGCGTTGGACGCTCTTATTCCGGAGCACAACGCGAAAGAAACATCCTTTGAAGATTACCATGCGCTTTTGGTCTCGATTTTAAAGAATCCTCTTTCTCTAACCGACTGAACGACATGCCGACTGAACGACATGTTCAGATTCTTTTATTATAAACGCTGAATTTACAGAAAACATGTTACGTCAATAATAAACCGACGAGCTTGCCGTTATTTTACAGATACGAGGGGCTTTATGGAGACCGTTCGGAAACCGCGTGTGGTCTGTGTCACTCAAGCGCGTATGACATCCACTCGCCTTCCTGGAAAAGTCCTGATGACGGCGGCGGGACGCCCTTTACTGGCGCATCACCTCGAACGCCTTCAACGGAGTCAGAGCATCGATCAAGTGGTGCTGGCGACGACAAACGGCGTAAGTGATGATCCAGTGGCGGCGTTGGGAGGACATCTCGGCGTCGCCGTGTTTCGAGGCGATGAATTCAATGTTCTACAACGATACGCACAGGCCGCAGCGCAGTTTAACGCCGAAATCGTTATTCGTGTAACAGCGGATTGTCCGTTGATTGATCCGGACTTAATCGACGCTATGGTTGGACGGTTTTGCTCCAACGAGCCGCCGTTGGATTACTTGGGTCTGGATATGGCGTGCTATCCGCGTGGACTGGACGCCGAGATTTTTCCTCGCGCGGTTTTAGACGAAGCCGCAGCGCATGGAACGGCTGATGATGAACGGGAACATGTAACACGGTATATCTATCGACGACCGGAACGATTTCGACTTGGCGTCTTTGAAGGAACGGAGCCTTGGGGACATTATCGTTGGTGTGTTGATGAGGCGTCGGATTTAGAGCTGATTCGCCGCATCCTGGAAGCGCTAACGCCAACCAATCCATATTTTACATGGAAAGATTGTTTGAATATTCTTGAACAACACCCTGATTGGATAAAAATCAACCAGGCTGTGCGGCAGAAGACATGAGGATTTTTACGCCGGAGAGCGCCGCAGTAATAGAAGCCAATTCAGCTTCTGCGGCGTCAAGCTTCGAGCGGAGAAAATTGATTTCCTCCAAGCAACGCGCATCGGTGGAGCGGCGTTCGGTTCTAACATCCTCGCGCTCGTTGAAATCTGTGTAGATGACGGTTGTTTTGCTCCGAATAAGGTCCATGTCCGCCCCTCCTTTTCTTCGAATCACAATCTAGAGGAAAAGATCATGCGACACTGTGTCGCGCGTCACAGGGGCGCAAATTGGGCAAAAAAAAAAGGGGCTTTGAAGCCCCTATTTTCATTTCAGATTATCCTGCCACTCAACTGAAGTTAGTATTGGTTGACGTCCTTGGAATCGACCTGTCCACTGAGCCTGGTGCGGATATGCGACCACGACACGCCTAGAGCCAACAACGTGGCCAACAAAGAACCAAGAATCGTCGAGACGGCGTTGTTGTTATTAAGATCAAGCAAGCCGTAATCGATCAAAGACCAAATCAGAGCGGTTAAGGCGGCGGAAGCGGCGGCGACGCCAACCGGGCCCATGGATCGCCAAATGGCGGTGGCGAAAACGCCATAAGTCGTCAGCAAGACAACGCCGCAAAAGAATTTCAACGAACCATCACCTGCCGCGTTGCCGGTGATCCAATGATAATAAGACGAGCCGGTTGGATTGTACGTCGCAAACACGACGAACATGGTCAAAACCCACCGCACAAGAAAACTGGTTAGATTGAACATGGCGATATCTCACGGAACAGACCGCTGAACGATCCAACATATCACTCAATGAAGGAATGCGAAAGCGGCGTCAAGGGCGTTCATTTGGGCAATCGCATTATAAAAATTAAAGGAGTCCAAAAACTGTGCTCTTCGGTCGCGGAGGATCGAAAACCATCATAAGGAAATGAAAGCCCTTCTTAATCTACCGTGGCCAAGAAAAGATCGCTTCGCGAATAAGAGGGGCTTTCGTCCCTGGCCCAAGCGACTGGAAACACAATCTCTGGAGCCCTCCAATTTTTATTCCAAAGAATAAAGCGGCAAAACAAGGGCAAAAAGACGTCTTTAAGACATCATTTTGCCGTCATTTTAATATTTCTACGCCATCATAGCGCCGCTCTGGCGGAAGTTCGTCCAAAAGAATTTGCACATTTCCGCCCGCAACATCATTCGGGCGAACGATCAATGGCGTTAGCCCCATGTCGTCAAAATGCAAATACGCCAACGGCAGGTCACAATTAAATGAAGCGCGTCGTTCAGTTGACCAGCCCTCACCATAAATTTTTTGCCATTTTTTAACAAACACCATTTGGTCACAAGATATTTGCTCTTGAGCTTTCAATCCGATTTGATGACTAGGAACCATACTTCTAGCATAAGACGCAGCAATCACGGAATCCCAACAGACTTGACAAGCCCCGCCTGCCGCCCAGATACGGAGCCCAATATCCGCATCTCCATAATTTGCGACAAACTCGCAAGAATACCATCCTCCGATAGCCTCTAAACTCTTTCTGGTCGCTATAGGGTAATATGGATAATACCGACCAAATATTGTTCCGATTGTCGGTCCAATCGCCGAAGAGTTCGACCAAAACAAGCCGGAACAATACGGAAAAATTTTTCTTTCATAAAAAGAAACATGCTCAACAGCGTTTTTAAGCCATTTGCGGCGTGGGATAATGTAATCCGTCATCGCAACAATGATGTCTCCGGAAGCGTGTTCATACGCCAACGCATGTGCTCGACAATTACCGTTTTTTTGTTTTTCCTCAATCCATCGAACTTTGTCGGCTCGAACTTCAAATGGCGAAACCACGAGCACCTCATAATCATCGTACTCTGCGCTCTCATAAATTGCTGCAAGACACTGGGAAAGAAAATTCGGGCGCAAGCTCGGAAGCGTAATGCTGACTCTGGGCATGAGGGGCTCCATGGCGAAAAACACCAGCAATTGCAAAGAATGACAGAGCGTCTCGGCTCTGTCATTCTTTGCAATTGCTGGTGTAAAATGGATAAAAAATGTACGACACAAGACATAGGATAAGCAAACTATGGCGACATTTGCTGAGGCCCTCCGTTTGCACCAAGCAGGACGATGGGAGGAGGCCGAAGCCATATACCTCCACATCTTACGCGAGACCCCAAATCATATAGACGCTCTGCATTTGTCTGGAATGATCGCAGCACAGAGCGGGAGAACAATAGAAGCAATTGCGCGACTGGAACGAGCCGTTGAATTCGCTCCGCATATTATGGAAATACATCTTCACCTGGGACATGCATTGAAAGCGGCGGGACGACGAACTGAAGCCGTGGCTCACTATCATAAAGCAGTCGATTTAGCGCCAACAACGCTTGAACCTGTGGTTAAGCTGGGTATAACGCTGTTTGAACTCGGGCAATGGGGGGAGGCTTTACCATGGATGCGTCGCGCATGGACTATGAATTCAGCAGAACCGGAATTAGGACTCGCATTGGCGATGTTGTTGGTGCGTTTGAATCGTCTTGATGAGGCCGAGGTTATTTTAAAATCTTTAGTTAATGCGAGTGAAGATAGCGTAAAAACACTTAATTTAATATGCCACGTAAATAAGTTATGTCTTCGGTTTGTAGAGAAGAAAATACAAAAAAAATCCGGAAAAATTAAGGTTATAGACGCGCCAATAAAGCCATTGACAATTTATATTAAATCATTTTCACGTCCGTTTTTGGTTGATCGCTGCATCCGTTCGATTAAAGCCTACGCAGAGAATTATGGTCGGATCGTAGTGCTTGACGACGGAACTTCACAGAAACACCTAGAGACGTTGGCTGTGCGTCATCCGGATATAGAAATTATCTCTTCCGGAAATGGCGTGCGTGGAAAATATGATTTTATTCGGAGAAATTGGCCGTGCGCCAAAGACGAAGAAATTCTGGCGGAACGTCTTTCGAATTTCATCAATCCTGCGCATTTTTGGGCAAACGCAATTGGATCAGATTCGAAAGCGGGGCGATTGGCATTGGTGTTAGAAGAAGATCAACGTCTAGATCAACCTTTTGATGCTATGGCGTTAACAAAAGTTCTAGAGCAGCACAATATTCTTATGGCGTCTTTAGCAGGTCATGCGAAGATTGAGAGCAACTCACCGTTGGACGTTATTCATCACGATTCTTGGCATCATGCGGATTTTGTGCGTTTTGGCGATCGCCCTCATGAATTCATTCAATTTTATTACCCAATTCTGTCTAGTCCGCGTCCTATGCATTCGGAAGATCCTTATTTTACACGGGACCTTTACGGATTTCTTCAGCGTTTAATTCGCCCATCTTCCATGATCATTGATCGTCAATATTTTGCGTGGTGTTTCGGTGATATGCCTGCTTGGATCACGGAATGGCGAGCACAACAGCGCGCCCTAGATTTTGTTGCAAGACATTCAGAATATTATGATTCCGGATTTGGATTTGCTTGTCCTGTTGTGCGCCAGAGCCTCTTCACCACGTGTCGCCTTCGGGCGCAAGATCGCGCAGATGGTTTTTTAAGCTTTAAGATCAATGACGCTCTCTCTGCTGCATGGATGGAGGGCAACTTTGACGTTATGGCTGGTTTTCCCGCAGATTGGCCGGAAGATTATGTGCGTAAAACTTTGACGGGTCGAGTGTCGCTTGAAGGGTGGGAGTTCTGGCGAAAAAAAATTGTCGCCGAATACCAAGCAATTGGAGCAACTTTTTAGTGCGTAGACGGGTCCAGGGACTGTGTTCCTGGTCGCGGGGGATCATAAGGGGGGCTCGATAGCCCCCCTTATCGCCGGAAGGCGAACGTCTTGCAGCTTGCCGGAATTTTGCCTTACGGCAAATAAGGGGGGCTATCGAGCCCCCCTTATGATCCCCCGCGACCAGGAACACAGTCCCTGGACCCGTCTAGTTTTTATTCAAAAAATCAAAACGTCAGTTTGACTTTTTCCATCCCCCCCAATGAATCACAACGTTTCTACTACTTCCATCTGGATTAATAAGGACATAATTCATCTTTATGCCGATCAAATGCACAGCATAGAAAGATATAAGGAAAACTATCAGCAAAGCAAGCGACAACCAGACAACCTTATAACTTTTACGTATTTTAAGCGGAGGAAGATAATTAATACGAAGATTATTTCTGGTAAAGCCGATAGGGATAAATCCCTTACGGGTGGAGGCAATTTTTTCTTCCCAAGGCGAAGGTTTATCGGTGAATGTATAGTTGGCACAACTCTCTTCTTTGGAGAGAAGCGCGCTAACACGATAATCTCCAGACGAAAATGGTTCTTTGTTGCTTCCAGTCATGACACAAAGCATTCTGTATTTGGCGTGTATCCTAAGCAGTGTAATATAGGCGGCACATTTTTTGAAGCTTCTGCGACGGAGCAAAAAAATGTCTTTGGATCGCCGCAGCCATCTCTGAACGCGAGTGGATGGGTGTTATGGTCAGTAGTGTCATTGATGGTGTTCGGATCGCCGGAATTGTGTCTTGTCTGCCCTCACGGCGAGAAGATGTAACTGATCTGGGACGACGATTCGGTGATGACGCGGCGCGAAAGATCGCCAAAGCCACAGGAATCGAAGCGCGTCACTTGGCGTCTGAAGAACAATGCGCGTCCGATTTGGCTTACGAAGCAGCCAGAACACTTTTGGCTCAAATGGATTGGACGCCAGAGTCAATTGATATATTGATCTTCGTCTCACAGACACACGACTATATTCTACCCGGAAGTGGATTTCTTCTCCACCAAAGATTAGGTCTCGGCAAACATTGCGCAGTATTTGACCAGGGGCTCGGTTGTTCGGGATATATTTATGGATTATGGACCGCTGCGGGACTGTTGCGAACCATAGGTCAGGGGCGAGCTTTGCTCTTGGTCGGCGACACCACATCTCGATTAATAGATCCGACAGATCGCGCCGTGGCTCCGTTGTTTGGCGACGCAGTGACCGCCACAGCTTTAACATTCCCCGACTCGGAAGCTGGAGAATGGGTGTTTCAATTGGGAAGTGATGGCGCCGGAGCCCCATATCTTATGGTGAAAGGTGGAGGAATGCGCTATCCGGAACAGCCCCCTCATCTTTTTATGGAAGGCACTCAGGTTTTCGCCTTCACCTTGCGAGAAATTCCGACAGTCTTATCGTCTGTGTGCGAGCGCGCTGGTTGGACGATTGAATCCGTTGATTCCGTGATTCTACATCAAGCAAATGCTCAAATGATTCGTCATCTGGGACAGAAGATCGGCGCACGATCGGATCAGCTTTTACTAGCGTTATCAGAGTATGGAAATACGAGTTCAGCATCAATTCCTCTTGCGCTGACTGAAGGATTAGCGACGTCATTAGCGGAGAGACCGATGCGGCTGTTGTTGTCGGGATTTGGCGTAGGCTGGTCATGGGGAGCTTTGGCGTTGACCACGGCTCCTCCTATTTTATGCCGAACTGTTTTTCTGTAAAATCAATAAACCGAGACGCCAACACGCCGAATGATCGGCAGATGGATTTCACTCTTTCATAAAAATCAAAAGGGTCCAGGAACAAAGCTTCTGAACCCTTTTGATTTTTATGTTTTTTTCGGATTTTCAAGAGAACAAAATTCACCACAAAAAAACAGGGGCAAACGCCCCTGATTATAAGCGAGATGAATTAAACGAATATCTGTTAGTGATGTCCTTTAGAGGGACCGCCATGACCGACAGGGATGTGTGCAATCGGCGTTGAAGCGCCATGTTTTGCGCCATGACCAGCGGCGGCTTGCGCTGCTGCGGCGTGAACGGCGGCGGCGCTGTTATGATGGGGGGTCTTTGTTCCGTCGGCGGCGGCGCTGTGACCATGAGCGCCATGGCCATGATCTGCTGCGGCGTGGTGTCCGTGATCTACTCCGTGTTCCGCCTCGTGATGCGCATCGTGACCATGCCCGTGATCACCATGTCCGCCGCCGTGAGCGCCGTGTCCCCCATGATGCCCTCCATGTCCACCGCCGTGCCCCCCGTGGCCTCCGCCATGTCCGCCATGGTCGCCGTGTCCGTGCCCTCCATAGCTGGGAGGTTCAAGGCCGGTTGCTCGAATAACGGGGTTAAGCAATACTCCGAAATGGAAGGGAAAGGTTCCGCTTCGGTTAAGGTGAATGACAACGGTAAGAATGGCCAAGGTCCAGAAGTTGAGGATGTTAAGCACCCACAACAGCAAGGAAACGGCGAAAATGGTTGCGTAAGCGGCCCAGATGACGACTCCGGCGCTGAACGCAATGCCTCTCCAAGCGGCGAAGGAACGCCACGTTCCGAGAGCCATGAAGGCGACAAGACCAAAAGCGATTGCAGCGGCGACCAGCAAGACGGTTAGGTTCAAGTCTTGGTCGTATGGCCGCATCTGATCGACAACGGCTTGAATGTGATAGTTGAAGGGGTTTATCCGATCTCTGAGAAAATCGGAGAAGGTTAACCGCCAAGGGCCGTCGGTTCGAAAGATGCTATCGACGGTGAAATACTCGGGATCAACATTGAAGGTCAGAAGCGTGCCGCCAAGCACGGCGCCGCAGAACAAGTTAAGGGCCCACACCGACGGCGTCAGAAAGAAGCCGAAATCATCGATGCGCGGCAGCATTTTTGCGCCGACCATCATAGGGGTGTAGAAGATTGCGGCGATTACGCCAACCTTGACCAGAAAGAGCCCGATCAGTTGCAATGAACTCAGGATATCCATCGATCTCATCCATCAGAATGATGCATCTCCTGAATCGAGCCGCCCGGATCATCGCCACAGTTGGAACAGCGGCCCATTCGCCATCGCTCCACCGGTGCGGATTTCCGGCCGATCGACCAGGCGATGGCGTCGTTCAAGCGGTCCGAGGATCGGACAAAGTCCCGGACATGCTTCGCCCGCCGCTTTCCTTGCCCCATCGCGCGCGCATTCACGAACGACTATTTTTCGGAAATCATCATATACCACCGAGGCGGCATAATAATGTTGTCACGACGTGGTTTCCAGTCGTTTTCGACCATCATTTGTTTCAAACGGCGCCGAGCCTCACCTTCGCCGATATATCCGCCGGAGAGTTGGCGATATATGTTGGCGGCGTGATAGAATTCTTTACGGCTGATATAACGATCCAACGAGGCGAACGCCTGCATGATCTCTTTGACCAGACGATCGACATCACGCTCAAAGATGAAATCGTTTACGGCGGCGACGCTGGACATGATAGCGCGGGAGTCGTCGATGCCGATTTCAAAGCGCATCACCGCTTCGCCGAGTATCTTCTTTTCCTTTTCCCGGGAAATATATTTTTCATCAAACACCTGGAGTTTGATGTATTCGGCAAACCGTTTCTTGACATCATCCGAAACAGCCATCTTACGTCCTCGATCGGCTCAGCGTTTATTAAAAAATCGTAACGGCGCCGTCAAGCGGGCGCATAAGGCGGAGATATAGCGCGCCCTGTATGATGGTGGACCGTCGAGACTGAATGCTTGGAGACCTTCATACCACGGGAGACCTTCATACCACGGTTGGCGATTCTGTCAAGTTGGCGTAGGAGATAATGACGGTTAAATTGCACGATCGCCAGGGCGATTCGGAGCGCCGAGGAGATATTATGCATTAAACCTTCATTTCTGACGCATCCTGTCTTGTTGATCGCGCTCTCTCTTTCTCGACGCCGTTTTTTTGCCGTTTTGTTTTCGTACACTTTCAATAGCGATTCACATCAAGCGCGACCCGCACCACGGTTTCAGTCGTCGAGACGACGTCATCGCTTGCCATAACTCCGCGTCTTGCGATGTTATCGCCAATGCGTCGTGACGTCGGCGCATTTGCCGTGAGGGTAACATAACGTCCCGCCTTATTGAAGCGCAAGATTTTGCTTTGTCAAAACGTCATTTTCGTTGACCGAGGCGTTTGGCTGGAGATTTTCACCGACCTTTTTAAGCAACTGTTTGGATGCGCGCGACACGGCCAACGCGCTCTTTACAGCGGAAGTCCATCTATCATCACACCCGGTCTACACACACCCGGTCTACACAGAGCACAACAGAACGCCATTTGCCTTTCATCTCCGGCAAAGAGATTCGCTATTCTACATCTTTTCGATACGGCTGACTTTAGAACGGCTGACTTTAGAGGTTCGAGTGGCTTGTCTCCTAGTTTATGGCGTCTTGGCCGACGATCAATTGTTGCGCTGCGGCGAGAATGGAGCCGATAAAAACGGTGTTTGCATCGTTTGAACCGCTCTATCTCTCACAGCCTTTTCTCATGCGGACAACCCTAAAGATTTTATCTTGACGGAGCAAGATGTCGATAGGCTTGATCTGTAAAGAACCGTCGTTTTGGCGTGACGGACGACAGGCGGAGGAGCATGGCTCGACGCGCTGATGATAAGGCGAGGAGATGGCGCGTGAAACGAGCGATGTTCGGAAAATTCGGTGTGAAGAACAGGAAAAACATTGAAATATTTCGGATATTCGGGTTAAAAACGCTCAAAAAGAAAGAGTTTTCCGCACTTTTTGTTGTTTTGACGGTTTTTTTGGCCTTTCTTTTGGCGAAACCGGCTTACGCAGAGAGGGAGGCGTCGAAAACATCCCTGATTTCTTTATCGGCGACAATGGTTGATGGCCCGATTCCCGATTTATGGGAAATGGTGCGTGATGAGACCATGGTGATTTTCGATTATGGTTCGACGTGGTTCCGATCGCTTTTGGCGTGGGCGTCGTCGTTCGTGGGGGGCGCGGAGCCCGCAAGCGGCGGGGCGCCGCGCGAGTTGATGACCTTGTCGGAAAAGGAGTTCCGAGAATTCGACGCCTTGGTTGCGGCGGCGGGGTTTCGGTTGAACGAGATTCGTTTTGGAATCGGATCGGTTTCGACGGTGGAGTTGACGTTTGAGTTCAAGCAAGTGATTGGCGATAAAGAACGCGCGGCGTTGGAGCGTCGATTGAATGAACAAAGAGAATCGATCGGACCGGTTCGCGGACGAGTCATTGTGTCTTTGTTGGATTCCGCAAAGCAAATCGGGGCCATTTCCGTAGATGGATTTCGTATTATTGGAGTTTTTATCCGAGTCGGATCGTCGTTCGACGTAAAAATCAATTATCGAAGAACGGCTCCTTAGAAATCGATTCAAAAAAATATTAATATTTCCTCGGGCAGATTCTAAGGATCGAGGTTTCCGACCAACGGCGCAAGCGTCGTTTGGGAGAGACGGCGCAAGACGACGGTTGAATGGAAGTAGTGTCGGAGTGGCGGATTAAAAGTATGAATCGAAAGCAACGGCGTGCGACCAGGCAAAATGAAAAAGTGAGTCCCAAAACAACGGCGTTGCCGGATTGGGTTTCTCAAGTTTTCTCCGAAGCGGTTTTGCTTCATCAGGCGGGAGACCTTTCCGAGGCCGAGAAAATTTATCGTCGGATTCTACAAGAATTTCCTAATCATTCGGATTCTCTTCATTTCCTTGGCGTGATTGCTCATCAGGTGGGACAACACGAAGCCGCCGCCGATTTGATCAGCCGCGCTCTGGTCTTGGATGACGGACATTTCGACGCATGGGACAATCTTGGCTCGGTGTGGGCGGCTTTAGGACGACTCGAAGACGCGGCGATCTGCCATAGACAAGCGATTTCTTTGCAACCGGAGTCGGCGACAGCCCACTACAATCTTGGAAACGCTCTGTTGGCGGCGGGGGACAATTCGGGCGCGGCGACGGCTTATCGTGAAGCGGTTCGTCTGAGGCCGGATTACGTTAAAGCTTTGTACAATTTAGGCCACGCATACACGGCTTTGGGGCGAATCGATGAAGCGGAGGCTGTTTATCGTCAGCTTCTACAAATCGACCCCAATTATGTTGACGCTTGCGTAAATTTAGGTAGTCTTCTCAGTCGCCAAGGCCGGCTTGACGAGGCGGTTCGTTGGCATCGGCGCGTTTTGAGTCTGAGACCCAATGATCCGGTTACGAGTTTTAATTTAGGCGCAGCGCTTCAACAAAAAAATTTCTTGGAAGAAGCGGAAATTCATTATCGACGAGCGGTTCAAATTGATCCGACCTATGTCGAAGCATTGGATAATCTAGGGTCTGTTCTGAGGGCGTTAAAGAGGCCGGATCGCGCGGAGGCGTGTCACCGAGAAGCTTTAAAAATTCGTCCGGACTTCGCCGAAGCCCACTATAATCTTGGAAATGTATTACAGACCCTGAACAGAGACTTGGAAGCGGAGGCGTGTTTCGATCGCGCTTTGGCGCTGAAGTCGGATTTGATTCCGGCGCACTTCAATCGCAGCTTGACCCATTTGAGCCGTGGACTTTTGGATGTCGGCTGGATTGGGCATGAGTGGCGATTTCAAGCCGGAGACGCCATTCCCAATCGTTGGGCGAGCTTGAAATGTTCGGCGTGGAAAGGCGAGCCCTTGAATGGGCGTCGGTTGCTGATCTGGCGCGAGCAGGGCGTCGGCGACGAAATGATGTTCGCGACTTGCTATGAGGATTTGCGTCGGCGAATCGGGAAAGACGGCGAATGCGTAATAGAATGTGATCCACGTCTGGTTTCGCTGTTTGCGCGGAGTTTTCCATGGGCGACTGTGCGTGGGCAGACCATAGAAAATCGTATGGCCGAAGATCGGGTGGTGGACGACCTCGGTCGAGAGCGGATCGTCGAGCACCCGATTGAACGAATCGATCCGCCGGACGTCGCATGTCACTGTCCGGCGGGGTCTTTGCCGCATATATTGCGGCCGCGTTTGGCGGCCTTTGCGAATGATGCGGTTTCAACCTCGGCTCCAGAGGCGGAAGAAGAGCCTTCGGTTGTTCGCGCCGGAGCGCTGCGGTTGGATGCGGAGCGCGTCGCGTTGTGGCGTCGTCGGTTGGAGGCGCTGGGGCCGGAGCCCAAAGTGGGGATTTGCTGGCGTTCGCGACTGATGACCGAAGAGCGTCGCGACGCTTACCTTCGACTGGATCAATGGCGGGCGGTTCTCCAATGCCCTGGCGTCCGTTTCGTCAACCTTCAGTACGATCAATGCGAGGCCGAACTGACCGCCATTGAGGCGTTGACCGACATTCGAATTGCGCGTTGGTCCGGAGTCGACATGATGAACGATTTCGAGACGACAGCGGCGTTGATTTCTTGCCTTGATTTGGTGATCTCGGCTCCGACTTCAGTTGGAGAAATGTCCGGACTGCTCGGAACGCCGGTTTGGAGGGTCATCGGCGGATTTGACTGGACTATGTTGGGCGCGCGGGTTCGACCGTGGTTTCCATCCATGCGCGTTTTCCAGGCCGATCGCGACGAACCTTTAATTCGCGTTTTGGAGATCGTCGCACGGGCTCTGGCCGCGCAAGTGCGGCTCTATGGTTCCGCGACGAAGGAAGAGAACGCTTCAAAGAAAAAAGAAGCGCAAAAGAGCCCTCCGTCACTCGGCCCTTATAATGGGTCCGACATTCGGTCTTCTTCCCCTACGTTGATGAAAAACGCGCCGAACGTCTCTCAAAAGGAAACATTGAAGCCGAAAGACCTCAAAGCATCGCCTCTTTTAAAACAAAAGATTTCAGTGCAAGACGCCGAAAAAATAATGAACGACGCCTTTGCGCGTCACCGCGCGGGAGATTTTGAGGGAGCCGAACGGCTTTATCAGAGAGTTCTCTCCGCGCGCGCCGATCATTTCGACGCCTTGCACCTTTCGGGACTTTTGGCTTACCAGGCGGGCCGCTTCGACGAAGCGATCGTCCGCATTCAGCGCGCTTTGGAGATCGATTGCCGCTACGCCAAAGCTTACAACCATCTCGGCCTGGCGTTGCAGGCGGCGGGACGCTCTGAAGAAGCTCTGGCCGGATTCGATCGCGCCGTCGCTTTAGATGCGAACTTCGCCGACGGGTGGAGCAATCGCGGGCAATTGCTGAAAGAATTGCAACGATACGACGAAGCCGAAGCCAGTCATCGGCGCGCTCTGGCCATTGATCCCAACATGACGCCCGCTTTGCTGAACTTGGGCGCGGTGATGGAGGCTCGAGGCGATTTCGCCGAAGCCTACAAGTGTTATCAGCGCGTTCTAAGCTTGGCGCCGGAGCGTCCCGAACCTCACAACAACATCGGCATGGAGTTGCAACGCCGCAATCAATACGACGCAGCCTTGGCCAGCTTCGAACACGCGTTGATTCTGAAGCCGGATTACCCCTTGGCCCGATGGAATCGCGGCCTGCTGTTGTTGGAGCGCGGGCGTTTGATCGAGGGATGGGCCGATTTGGAGTCTCGTTTCGGCCCGCCTCCGTTGCAGCGGGGACGCTCTTTGCCTGTTCCGACGTGGAGAGGCGAACCGTTGAACGGACGGAGGTTGCTGGTTTGGTGCGAACAAGGAGTTGGAGACGAAATTCTCTTTGCTTCTTGTTACCATGAATTGTCAAAACTCGATGGAAAGGTCGTTTTTGAATGCGATCGTCGTCTTGTTTCTCTTTTAACGCGCAGCTTTCCTTGGGCTGAAGCGCGTGCGGAAACAACCGACGCGATGGGACGAGAAACGCTTTCTCCGTCGGACGTTGATTTACAAATTGCCGCCGGCTCGTTGCCGCGTTTGTTCCGAAGTCGGCTGATTGACTTTTCGATGCGGAAGAATGCGGAACAATGGGAGAAACCGGGAAAAGAGCGTGAGAAGAAAGCAACTCCTCTGCCTGAACCGGCCTATCTACAACCAGACCCCGAGCGTCTTGCGCTGTGGCGGCGAAGAACGGCGGCGCTGGGGTCGGGACTAAAGATTGGAATTTGTTGGCGCTCACAGCTGGTGACGGTTCATCGCCGCACCGCCTACACCCGTCTGGAGCAATGGCGCGATATTTTGACTCTGCCCGGCGTGCATTGGGTCAATCTTCAATATGATCGATGCGAAGAGGAAGTGGCCGCCGCAGAGGCTGCATTTGGAATTAAAATTGCGCGGTGGCCGGATATCGATCTGAAAAACGATCTGGAGGCGGCGGCGGCTTTGACCGCGTCTTTAGATCTAGTGATTACCGCTCCGACGGCGGTTTCTGAAATGGCGGGCGCTCTTGGAATTCCCGTCTGGCGCACCACAGAGCGCGGCGAGTGGACGTTGCTGGGAACAAGGAGCCGTCCGTGGTATCCGACAATGCGGCTCTATTGGTTCGAGACCGCCGTCGACCAGCAGTTTACTCTTTCTCAGATTGCTCGCGACTTGCGGCTTCTTATGGCTCAAACAGGCGAAGCGAAATATAAATTCAAAGAAGAAGCGGAATCGCTGGAAACCTCCGCTTCGGCGCGTGAAGCGCTGTTGGAGCGCGCAATCGCTGATCATCAAGCCGGGCGCAAAGATGAAGCGGAACGCGCGTATCAAGCGCTATTGCGCATCGTTCCCGATCAACCGACAGCGTTGCACTTATACGGGTTGTCGCGTCATCAGCGCGGCGACAACGAGACGGCGGCGCTCTGGATTGAGCGCGCCGTGGCGGCGGCTCCCGACTACAGCGCGGCGTTGAACAATTTAGGCTCGATTTATCAGGTTTTGGGGCGTTTAGACGAAGCCGAGCGGTGTTTTCGGCGCGTTTTAGAGATGAAACCGGATATTCCCGATGTTTTAACCAATCTCGGCAATGTTTTGGAGCTTCAAAATCGTTTGGACGAAGCCGAAGCGTGTCAACGGCGCGCGGTGGCTCTGGCTCCGGAGCAGCCGGAAGCTGCGGCCAATCTGGGTGTGGTTTTATGGCGGTTGGGGCGACTGAAAGACGCAGAGGAAGCGTTGCAGCGGGCTTTGGCGCTTCGTCCCGACCATGTTCCGGCGTTAAACGCTTTAGGAACGGTACTGCGTCAACAAGGACAAGCGGCGGCGGCGGCGGAACTTCATCATCGCGCTTTGGCGTTGGGAACCACTTTGGCCGAAACCCGCAGCGAACTCGGCTTGGCGTTGAAGGCGCAAGGGCGATGCGACGAAGCCGAAGCCGCGTGGAGCGATGTTTTAGCCAAAGACCCCAATCATTCGGCGGCGCGTTTCAACATCGGCTTATTTCAGCTTCGACGCGGAGATGTTGACCTCGGTTGGGAGGGATATGATCGACGGTTCGACGATCGGCAATTTCAATCGGCGCGTCGGTGGCCGGATCGGCCAATATGGGATGGTCGGTTGTTGGCGAAGCGAAGAATCTTTGTGTGGCGCGAACAGGGCGTCGGCGACGAATTGATGTTTGCTTCGTGTTATCCGACGTTGATTCGTTTGGCGGGCCATTGTCTGATCGAGTGTGATTCACGTTTAGTGACGTTATTTCGTCGTTCGTTTCCGCAGGCGACGATTCATCGAGAATCTTTGGATCAAAACGGTTTGGAAACGATTTCTCCGACGCTTTTCGACGAGCACTGTCCTGCTGGTTCGTTGCCGCGTCGACTGCGTCCGACGTTGTCGTATTTCTCCGAAAGACGCGGATTTCTTGTTCCGGATCCGGAACGAGTCTTATTTTGGCGAGAGCGTTTAGCCCGTTTGGGTGAAGGGATTCGAATTGGCGTGTGTTGGCGTTCGGGATTGATGACGGGAGAAAGACGACGCATTTATACACAGCTTAAAGAGTGGAGCGCTTTATTGCGGTGTCCGGGCGTTCGGTTTGTGAACTTGCAGTACGACGATTGCGAGACGGAGATTGTCGCAGCGGAGAGGTGTTTTGGCGCATCGATAGCGCGTTGGTCCGACCTTGACATGAAGAATGACTTTGAAGGAACGGCGGCGTTAATCAGTGGTCTGGATTTGGTGGTGACGGCTCCGACGGCGGTTGGAGAACTGGCGGGAGCTTTGGGCGTTCCGGTGTGGCGATTTGGTTTTGATGATGAATGGACATTATTGGGAGCAGTAATTCGACCGTGGTTTCCAACAATGGAGATGTTTTTGATAAAATCCGGAGACGGCGAAACCTTTCGTGACATCTTGGAACGTATGGCGCGACGATTGATGTTGGGACTAAAAAAATAAATTCTTGATTCACTTTATATTTTTATCATTGAATCGCCTCTTTTTTTTCTTGCGGTTTCACTGAATTAAAATGGTCCTCTCACCTTCGCTGGTTACAATCTCCAAGTCATGGTTTCCAAAGGCCTCCCGGCCTTTGGCGGGTCCAGGGCAGAGCCCTGGCCTTTTTCTTTAAGCTTTTTCTTTAAGCTTTCCTTGGCCTTTCCAATGGCTCTTGGGCCGTTACTTTATTTCTATAGTCCTTTCTATAGTCCTATATCACTGTGTGACAATCGCTGTAAGTCCATCGACCACCCGCTCAACGTCCTCGTTGGTCATGCCGACAAACAACGGTAACGAAAGGGTTTGTTGATAATAACTCTCTGTTCCAGGAAGACTTACGTCTCCATACCGTCTTCGGTAGTACGGTTGCCGATGGACTGGAATATAATGCACTTGTGTTCCAATCCCTCGTTCACGTAAAGAGAACATTACTCCAGATCGAGACCGCCTTGAACGTGCAAAGTCAATGCGAACCACCATCAGATGCCAGGCGGGACGACATCCGGAAACACGCTCTAGGGGAGTAACGCGAGGGGACAACGACTCTAAAAGAGTCTCATACCGCGTCACCAAGGCTTGTCTCTGCTCGACAAAATGATCAAGTCTTTTAAGTTGACTCAACCCAAGAGCGCATTGAATATCGGTCATTCTATAATTATATCCAATCTCCGGCATTTCGTAATACCATGGGTTGAGCATGGCGTCTGTATTAAAGCCCATCCCTAAATTTTCAAAATCCGATGGTTCTTTGGTCATGCCATGATTGCGAAATCTCCGCAATTTTTCGATGAGCGTAGGGTCATTCGTGACCACAGCGCCGCCTTCTCCTGCGGCAACAGTTTTGACCGGATGAAATGAAAAAGTCGCCATGTCAGAGTATGGAAGAGCGCCAAGAGATAACCATTTATCTTCATGAGCAACACTCGTTCCAATTGCATGGCTAGAATCTTCAACAATTTTTAATCTATGTTCGCGAGCAAATGCGCCGATTTCGATCATATTGGCGCTCTGTCCGGCGAAATGCACTGGGAAAATTGCACGCGCTTGAATTCCATTCTTACGTGCGCGCACTAGAGCTTCTTCTATTTGAGGAACACCGATGAGTCCGGTGTTTGGGTTAATGTCGGCAAAAATCACCTCGGCGCCGACATAGCGCACGGCGTTCGCTGTGGCCAGAAAAGTTATACTTGGAACAATTACGCCATCTCCTGGTTGTATGTCTAATGCTAGAGCCGCTAAGTGTAATGCCGACGTGCCATTGGAACATGCTGCCGCATAGACGGCTCCTGTGCGCGTTGCCAATTCGCGTTCGAACGCCTCCACGGCGGGACCTTGTGTCAACCAATCTCCACGCAAGACTTCAACCACAGAAGCAATGTCGGATTCATCGATTGATTGGCGTCCATAAGGTAAAAATCGAGATTTGTTCATTGAGGTAAAGTCTCCTTTCTGTAAAGAGAGTGTCTTTTGAGTGTATTTTTATTAGAAGGGTCCAGGGACTGAGTTCCTGGTCGTGGGGGATTATAAGGGGGGAACGAAAGCCCCCCTTATTCGCGAAGCGATCCTCCTCTGGAATCATTTCGCCATAGATACGTCAGGCCACCAGACTACCAGGCCACCAGGGCCACCAACAGAGACGAATGGTAAAATCAAGTGATGAAAGCAAATGACGAGAGTGATTTATTAAAATAAATGATATAAATAAAAAATTAAGTTAAACAATAGATATAAATGATTCCAGAGGAGGATCGCTTCGCGAATAAGGGGGGCTTTCGTTCCCCCCTTATAATCCCCCACGACCAGGAACTCAGTCCCTGGACCCTTCTTACTCTATTTTCCTGTTCTACCTTCCTATCCTACCTACCTACCTATCCTACCTATCCTACTTTTCTATCCTATTTTCCGTTTCCGACGTCAAAAACCAAGAAACCGTTTTCTGTAAACCTGTTTCCGCTGAAAAAGGCGGACGCCAATTCGTTAAAGTTCGAAACTTTCGATCATCAATCTCAAGAGACCCCGCTAACCGACGCCAAACCGCTTCCCGACCAATACATCTTGCAGCCCGTCGTAGAAGACCTGGCGACACCGAGAACAAACGCGCAGGCTGCTCCATCGCCGAACGAAGATGCCTAACCAACGCCGTCGTCGATAAAGCCTCACCATCACACACTAAAAATCGCTCTCCCGAAACCTTCGGATGATGAAGACCGCAGATCAACGCATCCACTAAATTTTCAATATATACCAAACTACGCCGATTATTGATTGCTCCCAAAGGTAAAGGCGCGCCTGAACGACATAACTTCAAAAGACTTAAAAAATTCCCCTTCACGCCCGGACCATAAACCAAAGGTGGACGAAAAATTACAACATCAAGCCCTGTGCGATCCGAAATTTCAAACAATGTTTGTTCCGCCTCCCATTTCGATTGTCCATAAGGAGAATCCGGGCGTATCAAAAGCGCTTCCGTCAACGCCGAACTGTTCTCAAGCGCGCCGTCTTCACTCATAGCCTTTATGCTACTAAGGAAAATAAACCTACGAACGCCGACTTCCGCCGCTTGCTCAGCAAGACGCCGCGTTCCATCAACATTGACACGTCGAAACGCTTCAAGTGGATCTGCAACGCGGTCTCGCATGACATGAACCCGCGCCGCCAAGTGAATCACGGCGTCAACGTCCTTTAACGCCGCTCGCCAGTCCGTGCCGGAATCGATTGCACCAACGCGAACGCATTCAATGCTCTCGACAGACGCGCTTCGGACAGCGCCGCGCACTTCCTCGCCGCGTTTAAGGAGTTCCGGAATCAGCGTGTGGGCTACAAATCCCGTCGCGCCGGTGATCAAAACCCGCATTGTTGTTCGATCCTTAAGAATTAGCCAAAAACGCGCATCTATGTTCAGTTTGATCAAGAACCAAACCTGTCCAGAGAAAATCTTAGGTTGCCGTTGATTCCTCAAACGCTCCTAATGTTTGCTCAAGAGGAAAAAGACGCGGGTGCGTTTCCCATTCTTCGCGCATCAACTCAAAAACATGCACATCGTGATAACCATCAGCTTTGCGAATGTGCCGTCGATAAATCCCCACCTCGCGTTCTTTCAACAATCGCAAACTTTTGGCCATGCGTGTGTTGCAGTCCATCACCTGAGAAATTACTTTGTTCATTCCCATGCCGAAGAAAGCATAATCCATAATAAACCAGTGCAAATAACTCGCAGCCGAAGTGCGCGCGTCTCGGTCTCCAACGTAAAACCCCGGAACGCAATGACCATTATGTGAATCAATTTGCGAGTAAGATAAATATCCAATCGATCTTCCTTCTGTGCCGATAATGAAATGACGGTAGTCGGAACGTTGAGAAATAGAGGTTATCCACGCTCTTTGTTTATCGAGATCATAAGTGATGTCGCTAAACATATGTCGAGAAATTTCCGGATCTGTTCTCCAATCCAGAATGGTTCTGGCGTCATCGAGGGTGGGGCGACGAAAATGCAGCAAACGGTCAGGCATTTTGGAACTCCTTGGAATCACGAGGATTAGAAAATGGAAGAAAGACGCAAGCACTATAGTGACGGCAAAACAGAGGCAAAAAATAGCCATAGGAACGGCTTTTTAACGGCTAAAAGCAGGCGTATAGACGTTGTTGAGCCGCTATGACCGTTAGAAAAAAGTGTCGGCCCAACCGGACTCCAATGATACATGTCTTCGAATTGAAAATTAAAGGGGGGGAAACTGCTGATGAAGTCATCTTTTGCATATTAGAGTCATAGAAATGGTAAAAAATTATGATATCATTTTAATGACTTTACAACGTCATAACGCCGCCATAAATAACAAGATAAAAAAAAGGTGTAAAATATGGAAGACGATTATCGTCAGTTAAGCCCTTTCGACGCCGGAATCGGCTTAGGAAATTTTTCCAGCAGTGCGGATGAACATATAAATGAATGTATCGCTCGAATTGAAACCTTAAAATTAAAGATTCTCGGCAATCCCCATATGGGGAATTATGAGAGAACAGAGTTTATGGCGGAACTCAACACTTTACGAGCCGCTTACCTCTATTTATGCACTCTTGCAACAAAACCCGTTCAAACAGCGCCATCCGACATCTCAGACGCGAATGCTCCCCAAACGATCGCCACAAATCGATCTGGATTGGCTTTGGAAGGAATCTTAGGAAATAATCCACAGATATCGGAAAATCTTGATCGAATTGCTCGAATTGCGCCATCTGGACTTACTGTTCTTCTCGAAGGAGAAACAGGATCTGGAAAAGAACTTTTCGCACGAATTATTCACCTGAACAGTCGCCGCAGCGTCTTTGTTCCTGTTAACTGTGGCGCTCTTCCAAGTGGAGTAATAGAATCTGAATTATTCGGTCATGTAAAAGGAGCGTTTACCGGCGCAACATCGGATCGTAAAGGGCGTTTTGAGGAAGCAAATGGAGGAACTATTTTTCTGGATGAAATCGGAGAAATGGAACCATTGGCTCAAGTAAAGCTTTTACGAACATTGGATGTCGGAGAAATACAAAGAGTAGGTTCAGATAGAGTTCAAAAAATAGAAGTTCGCGTCATTGCCGCAACAAACAGAAATTTAGAGAGCATGGTTGCAAAAGGGACTTTTAGGGAAGACTTATATTTTAGATTGAATATATGTCCCTTTAATATTCCTCCTTTGAGAGAAAGACGCGATGAAATTTCACTTTTACTTGATTTTTTCATTAGAAAAATCAGCGCTGAAACAAATCTTCCGATTCCAAAAATTGATCATGATATTTTGGATTTTTTTATAAACACCTATAATTTTCCAGGAAATATTCGAGAGTTAAAGAATATATCCCAGTATATTGTTCATATTTACAATGGGACTCCTGTCCGCATTAGTGACTTACCGCTTCGCTACAAATCCGCATGGAAAAAAAGCCTTGGATATGAAGACAAAACTTCACCCCAAGAAGAAGTCAAAGAAACGGCGTATCGAGACGTTCGAGAAAAAGCCGAGAAAGAACATTTGATCTCATCTTTGACCCGAAACCATGGAAGCATTCCATCTGTTTGTTCGGATTTGAAGCTGTCGCGCGCAAGAATTTATCAGCTCTTTAAAAAATATAATATTATCCCTGCGAATTATCGCGCGACGTGAAAACTTTTACTCTGCGCTGTAATAAATTGTAAAATCAAACTATTAACGATTTTTGCCGCCTCTAAATGCGGAAGATGACCAACACCTTTCAAGCGATGAAGAAGAGGATTGGGCGGCAATCGATCAAGAGATGGTGGAGGAATGATGACATCCGAATCTCCCCAAATAAACTGGAGAGGAGATTTGATATCACTCCATGATATTGAAGGCGTTTCTTTTAATCCTGGAATAAAAGAGTCTGTGATGATCATGTCTAAAATATGAGAGTTTTCTGCTGAAACTAATAAACCACGAGCAATAGATTCTATATAAAGAGAATTATCTCCAAAAAGCGCGCATGCGCAATCCAACGCTTGTTCAAAACTGGAAAGCCTTGAAACACGCTGCAAAAAAGAGAGGTCAAAGCAGTTAGATAAACCTCCACACGAAAGAACTGTCGCGCTTAGAACCCGCGTTGGTTGTTTCTTCGCTAAAACAAGGGCAATCCATCCTCCCATGGAGTGTCCGACTAAGTGACATGTTGGCGCCGCGAGCGCATCAAGAACACAACTCAACCAATTTGCAAAATCATCAATTCGACCGCCGGTGAATTCGCGTGTTGAACGACCGTGTCCCGGCAAGTCAATTGCGATAACGCGAGCTTGCGACGCCAACGAGCCTAAATTAAACTGCCATGTAAGACAGTCTCCTGCAAATCCGTGGATTAAGATTATTGGTGATTCCGAAGAATGACCAAGGCCAATCCACCCAGCAGGACCACCGGGAAACGTAATCGTTTCGTAGCGAAGACGCGACATGGATCACAAGGAAGGAAATAGAAGTAGAAGTTTTAGGCGTCTAGTTTGTCTTTGACCAAGGAGATTAGGTCATCAATGGTTTTCGCCATTGCCAATTTCTGACCTTCAACCACAAATCCGAGCTTTTCGTCAACCAAGGCGATGAAGCTAATAACCGCCAAGGAATCCCACATTTCCAGCTCTTTCAGAACCTCATTACCGGTTAACGTTCCGGAATCAAGCTCCAACATGTCATCAAGAGCTTTAAGAAAGTCTATTTTATTCATTTTGGTTCTCCGATGGTGAAGAGAGGCAAGAGTGTTTGCTGAGTCAATCATACGAGGTCGGCGCCCACGGAGGGAAGTGTGGATTCGCGGAACGATAGCAAAACCGTTTTCATAAAGAATATGTGAATTTTTAATGCAAATAATCTGATGTGACCTCTTTCAAGGAGATCAAAATTTTAAGGATGAGGAAATTCTGGCGGCGGAGATGGCGCGCGGCGGGAGGCAAAGGCTCGGCCCGGAGAGCGAAAACCGGAAAATAAGATCGGATTCAATTGGTTGGTCTGTATGTAGCGAGTTTGTCGCCCGAACCTCGAATGGAAACGGGGAGCGAAGGGAAGGATCAAACCCATCTTTCACCCCTGGAAGCTATAGTTATAATGTTAAAGTTAAGTGTTAGAAAGTTATAGGGCCGAATTTCTATTCTATATCATAGCGTTGCAGGAGGTTTTGTCGCCCAGACCTCGAGGAAGTGTCGCCCGGATCCCGAGTCTGTGAGGGGTAAAATGTCGCTCAACCCTCGAGGATTTGTCGCCCGACCCTCGACCGCAAAAAACGTGTCGCCCGAACCTCGAACTTTGCCCTTCCCCTCTTTACCCCCCCGACTCGGGGAGAGACTCGGAGAGACTCGGAGATTCGAGGGGCTCTGAAGAAAGCGGCGACAAGGCGTCGGCCAAACCTCGACCCAGTGTCGCCCCGCCCTCGACCCGGTGGAAGGCTGTGGATAAATCGTCGAGCGAGAATAGGAGTCAAGACTGAAAGAATCGAGGTTGGGCCGACATTCGATATGATTGAACGCAGTCTCAGACTCGGCATGGCAAACAAATCTTCGAGGTTGGGCCGACATACTGTTTTTCGACGTGTGTTGCTCGAAGTTGTGCTGATATCGTATTCAAGTCGAGTGGAGGGCGACTTCATGGAGCAGGTATTAGAAACGCCAGAGCTGTTTGACAGCCCCTTGCATGGCGCGGTCAAAAACGATCGTCGGATGATGGTGTGGAATTTTTTCTCTCTTGATACTTCGCGTTCGAGGACGGAAACTATTCGCTATCAGGACGGAGACGTTTCAATCGAGGTTCGCGCAGGCCCCATGGGAATGGCGACCATGGCGGACAAAGAGCTTCTGATCTATATCGCTTCGCTTATGGTCGAGAAAATGAATCGCGGAGAGCAACCGCAGCAGACTTTTACTTTCACCGCTCACGACTTCTTTCGCGTGTGTGGAACCGCCGCCGCCGGAACTGCTTATGAAAGGATCAAAGGCGCTCTTGATCGACTTCAGGGCACGCAAGTTCGAACCAACATCGAGACAGGGGGCGAAGGTCGAGATGAATGGTTTTCGTGGATTAAGGCGGCCCGTTTAGACTATCGCAAAACCGCAGGTGGAAAACGTATTTTGAAGTCGGTCACGGTGGAGTTATGTGACTGGTTGCATCGCGCCATTCTAAAAGATAATCGCGTTTTAACATATGATCGGAAATATTTCGAGTTGACGCCTCTGGAAAGGAGGATTTATGAGATCGCGCGAGCGCATTGTGGGCATCAGCGCGGCTTTCGTATGAATTTGGAAAAATTGCGTTTGCGCGTTGGGACAGAAAGTGATTTGCGTCGTTTTAAGTATGATTTACGTAAAATTGCAGAAGCAGGGCGCATTCCTGAGTATGGAATTGTGTTAAAGGGTGATCCGGCCTCGATGGAAGTAAAAACCGCTCTTGAGCGTGGAGCGCTTAAACGGCGTCCGAAAAACTCGATGGTTCTGGTGGTCTTTTGGAATAAACGAAAATATTTTGAAGAAGGCGGAATCAAGTCTACAGAGGGATGGAATTTCGATAGCTTTTTGATGGTGGATTGAGTGCTTTAAAAAGACCTACACAAGAATGTCGAGAAACATGCCGCGTCGATAGTTTCTTGGTAGAACGAGAATTCCATCAATCAACAGGCTTGCGAGTTGTTGTAGTGTCGGAATTCGAGTCCGAAGTTTTTGTCCCGGACGAGCGGAGTCAACTCGACCCACAGGGGAATCAGGCCAGGGGACCAAGTCTGTGCGGTTGCGCTCAGAAATGCGGCGGTTGTCGCTCATGAGGATAAAGCTTTCGACGAAGTGAGTTCTTTATTTTTTTGTTTGTATGATATGGGCCTGGAAGAGATTTGGGTCAAGTGTTCTCGCGGATGCGCCCTTGTCGGAGTCAGCGCTATATTCGAGAAAGGCGCCGTTGTCGTTTTCGGCGGCCGTCTTTATAATTATGACAGATTCGCCTCCGATAAAGGTTCTTCCAGAAGGGAAAATAGATAAAGCGGAGTATATTGGTTGTCACCAATTATGACGCTCAAGAAAATGAGCCGCATATTGGTCAAAGAACCACCATATCCCAACCAAAGATCCGCCGACGGACCCCATAATAGTGGAGGCAAGACCTCCATAGGCCAGGTTCATAACCAGTCCTCCGGTAATGATTCCGACGACGACATTAAAGGTGTATCGACTGGCGTAATGATAAAGAGCCAGTTCATTGCGGGCTCTGCGGAGATCGTCGATTTCCGGAGACGCAACAAAAGCAGGGGCGCGCGTAACTTGTTCGACGTCGGAAGGGGAATTTTTTTTGGCAATCGTAGGCGCGGGCTCGGCCTGTTGAGCTTGAGCAAAAGCCGTGTTGGCGTTGATTGTTGCTACACCGCACAACAACGCGCCGCAAAGAAGAAGCGTTGGCGTTGTTAAGCCGCGTTTGAATGGATGGATGGATAATTTTTTCATAAACTTCTCGTGTGTTCGTGGTTTTGAATAAAAATTAGACGGGTCCAGGGACTGTGTTCCTGGTCGCCGGGGATCATAAGGGGGGAGCGAAAGCCCCCCTTATTTGCCGTAAGGCAAAATCCGCGCAAGCTGCAAGACATTCGCCTTGCGGCGATAAGGGGGGCTTTCGCTCCCCCCTTATGATCCCCGGCGACCAGGAACACAGTCCCTGGACCCGTCTAATTTTTATTCGGAAGACAACAAAAACATAACTCATCTTATTTTTTTAACAACATAACCATTTCACTGCCTGTTTTTGAATGCCGCCACTCCCATAACGTCAGAGCCTCCAAAATTTTTTCTACAAAATCAAAGCGCGTTCTCCAAGTATGAAGCGTTCCGAGCGCCACTCCAAGCATATCCAGACGCCAGGAGCGTTTTGTAAGAGGATCACACAACATAGCGACAAACGCAGGCGACGATGCGCTGATCCAACGCAAAGCTCCCCAGAACCGCCCTAAATAGCGTGTCTCGACGATCTTCAATCCCCAAGGCGCAAACATGGCCGCCATGCCTGCCGTGTCGAGACGGCGCAAATGTCCGGAGTCCTCGAAAAAAAACCGTCCACTCGTCGTCGCACTGGGGTCGCGTCCTCCCCATACGCACAAAGAGCGCTCCAGACTTCCGATGTCGCCGCAAGGAAGGATATGCAGCATTCTTCCTCCCGGCGCTAAGAGTTCCGACATAACACGCGCTGTTTCAGATAGGTCGAAAACATGCTCTAGTACGTGATGAGAGAAAACTATATCATATTTTCCCGATTCCGTTGCGATCGTCTCCGGAGAAAGTTGTGCAAAACGAAGCGAAGGAAAACGAATAGCGGCGCGCTCCACTGCCGCAAGGCTAGAATCAAGTCCCATCACATCGCATTTCGGTAGAGTCTCTTGAATAAGAGCGGAAAGCACGCCAGAACCGCAACCAAAATCAACTATTTTTTTCCCATCGCACAATTTTAAGTCTGTAAATATTTCTATGAGTATCTTTTTTTTAAGTTCATCCCAATCATCCATATAAGAACCGGCATAGCGCTTATCATAAAACGCCGTTGCTTCTCCCGATGAGGCGAATGCGCAGACGCTGATTTGGCTTTCACATTGTAGACGCTCGACCAAAGGACGAGCGTCCCATGCTGCGCGCACACCGTGGCGCTCTAAGTTTATTGCAATTTCTTTGGCCGCTTGACTGGCGATCACCAGGGAAACCTTAGACAAGGCTTCTTTAGGCGGCGTGAGAGCAAGAAAACGATCAAGCGGTAAAATATCCAAATCGTCCAACCGTCCGCTCTTGACGCTATCTATAAACCCGGCGATCTGATGAGTTCCAACGCTTGTCAGCGCCCGCGCGATCAAGCGACCGGCTTCGCCGCAACCGTAAATCCAAATCGGTCGTTTTAACGGCAAGTCGCGCAAACGCAGAAGAGGCTTTAAATGCATAGGTTGCTCGCTTCGACAAAAAGAAGATCGGATAGGAAAAGATAAAGCAAGCGCGTTTATCAATTAATAGCGTTTACAAAATTTTTGCTTGAAGCCGCAGATTTATTTTGCATTAAATTCATAATATTTTATATATGAACGCGAAAATTACAGTATCCCGGCGGTTCGGTTTGATGAAAATGAGGCGGTCATTTTCAATAATATCCGAAAATGGACACAAGAGAACCGCGTTTCCTATGACTGAAAACGCGGCCCTCCGTGTCTTGATTGAAAGAGAACCGAGAGAGCAAACCTCTCTCGGCGCGCGGTGAGGCTCTCGTATTACGCCAGTCCTTTTGAACGCAAGGCTTCTTCAAGCGGTTGCAAATCGAACTGTGAGCGCGCAAGGTTATAATACAACCCTTTGATTTTATTTTCGTGAATGTAAACGGGATCGATAAGTTCGTTATGAGTTCCTTTCTCCTGCACAACGCCACCACCGATAAAGCAAATCATATCGGAGTTCATAATTGTGGTTAGACGGTGCGCAATCGAGAATGAAGTGCGTCCCGGCAACACTTTCTCTTTGAGCTGCTTAATAATCATCTCTTCGGTTTGGTTGTCGAGCGCCGAAGTGGCCTCGTCGAAGATCATAATGTTCGGTCGACGATATAGCGCTCGCGCGATACAAATGCGTTGACGCTGACCGCCAGACAGAGCCTGCCCTTTTTCACCGACTCGAGTTTGGAAACCAAGCGGCAAATTCAGAATGAACTCTTCGGCGCCGGCGAGGCGGGCGCAATCTTGAACGGTTTGCATATCGGGTTCCGGATCGCCGAAGGCGATGTTTTCCGCAACCGATCCTGCAAACAAGAAGCTGTCTTGGAGCACCACGCCAATCTGCCGACGAAGTGAACTAATGTCCATTTGCGCCGTATTGCGACCGTCGATCAGTAATTCTCCGGATTGCGGCACGTTGAAACCCAGCACCATCTTCGCAATCGTGCTTTTTCCGCAACCGGCGTGTCCCACGAACGCCACCTTGGTTCCGGCCGGAATTTCCAAGTTGAAGTTCTGCATGATATACTTGGTGTCTTTTCCGGCGCGATAGCTGAAGTTGATGTTCTTAAACAAAACATGACCGTTCAAACGATCAACGGCTGTGCGCATTTTGTCCGGAGAGATGGCGATTTCATTCTCCGGCTCTTGATCCAAGAACTCGCCGACGCGATCGACAGAAATGCGGACTTCTTGCAATTGGCTCCACAAATTGACCATTTGCAGAACCGGGCCTGTGACCAGTCCCATCAACATATTGAAGCCCATCAATTCTCCGACGGTCATGGTTCCGTCAATGCATTGGCTGGCTCCGATGAACAGAACGGAGGTGGTCATGCCCAAAATTGCGAGCTGGAACACGTTTGAGTTCAAAAGACCGAGTTTTTGTTGTTGAAAACCGCGATTGACATTTTCAACGAATGCGTTTTCCCATCGAGCGCGTGCAAAATACTCGTTTGCCGTAGCTTTGATGGCTTCAATTCCGTTGAGAGCTTCGATCAACTGAGATTGCGCCATTGTGCTGGCTTGGAATATTTCTTGCGATATGCGCTTCAGACGCGGTGTGAAATACGTCACAATTCCGACAAAGAGCGGAAGGAACATAATCACGATGATGGAGAGCGTTTTACTATAAGCGAACATCATGAAGAAATAGATCACCAACATCAAAGTGTTCATCACTGTGGTGATGGATGATCCTGTAAGAATGTGACGAATTTTTTGATTTTCGCCGAACCGCGCCATGATTTCGCCCTTATTGACGCTCAAGAAGAACGACATGGGCAAGCTGAGAACGTGTCGGTAGAATTCCGACATGAGGCGCATATCAAGGCGTGTGGTGGTGTGCGCCAATAATAGAGATTGCAATGCATTCATCATCGAAGTCAGCAACGCCACCAAGACCATGCCCGCCAACATGGCGTTGAGCAAACCTTTGTCTTGGTGAACGATCACGGTGTCGACAATGCTTTGGATGAATAGAGGCGAGGCCATGCCGAGAACATTGATGACCAACGCGGCGAGAATCGCTTCTGCAAAATAGATTTTATAGGGAAGAATATACGCCAAGAAGTATTCTATTGGGTTTTTCTTCTTGACGCCTTCCATTTCGAATCTTTGTGTCGGTTCGAAGGCGACAAACAAACCCGCGTCTTGTCTTTTATCGCTTTGTCCGGAGACCGTTACGGCAGTCCATAATTTTATGAACTGTTCTTTGGGAATGCGTCTTATTTTGTTGTCGCGCGGGTCTGCGATCTGAACGTCACGATCTCCAACGTGGATAAGAACTGCGTAGTGATAGCCTTCGAGACCAATAATTCCCGGAAGAAGAGCTGTTTTCAATTCATCATAGCTGATGGAGTAGGCTTTGCAACGAAATCCAAGATTTTCACCACCGCGAATCATTTCATCGATATTGATGTTCGCGCCTTCCAAGCCTGTTTTGGCGCGAACAGCATTTAAGGGGAAGTTGCGGCCATAGTGATTGACAATCATCGTTAGGCATGCCGCAGAATTATTGGCTTCCGCTTCTTGCTTAACGATTTTGAATTTAACCGACTCGCGTCGAACTTTTGAAGTGGCTTTAAATTCTTCTTCCGTGATCGCGTCCGAAAGTTGTATGCGGAGATCAACGCCTTCTTTCCGCTTGCGGATCGCTATTTCTTGTTGTTCGTATTGTTCGAGTTCGCGAATTCTCTGACGAAGCTGGTTGGCAAGTTCCGGGTTGATGTCCAGAAGCTTTTGAACGGTTTTTTGGTAAATCACCAGAACTGTTACTTCATCAACCGCGCGCGCGGTGTGAGGTTGCATTCCGGTGGAATTTGGACGAGGGACGCCGCCGCCTTCTCCGATAATTGTGCCGCGAACCACCCGTCCCAAAGAGATCGAATCGCCGGAGATCGGCGTTCTGACAAGTTCAACGATGCCGCTTTCGATCAAATACAATCGAGGATCGTTGTCTCCTTGTTTGAAGATGGTTTTATCTTGCGGAATTCGCTTCACGCCCAATTCTCCGACCATTTCGGTGAATTGCTCGGGGGTGTAGCGCGCACTGCCTAATAAAATACGTAGACGCTCGCCGACTTTGACCAAGCCAACATATCGCTTAAAGTGATCGTCAATGATTTTGTTTTGAGAAGTCAGAATTTGCGCTTTGGCGGCGGGAAGAACAATTGCAATGACATGACCTTCTGCAACCACATCATGCGCCCATTCGCTGGGCTCCAACAACGACATTTCTCCGAATGTTGCGCCGTCGCTGAGAATGCCGATGCTGACGATTTTAGAATCAACTTCTTGTTTCTGACGCACTCGACCGCTGAGCAAGATAAACATGCCCTCGATCGCTTCGCCCTGTTTGCTTATGGTCTTTCCCATAGCATAGCTACGAACTTCCAACAAAGAACGTAGCTGATTCTTTTCGCTGACAGGCAGAACGCTGAACATAACGTGTGTCTGCAACACGTAACGCGAAGCTTCTGTGGCGGCGTTATTGTCCACCAATTGATAATCGACTTGAGTCATCGGGATGTTCCTGATGTCGTTTGTGATCAATAAGGATGTTATGATTTGTCGGAATTGTTGTCGTTTGATACGACTTGGGGTTCATCCTCTTGTTCTTGCAGCCACCGTGAAGCCGGCTTGAACAGTAGTTCGATGTATTTCTTTTCTCCGACTTTGATTTCCGCGCTGCCTTGGAGGCCGATAGTCAAAGGTTGAGCGTCGTTACTTTTTAAGCGCTGAATAAATTCGCTTTTCAACGCAATGGTTCCTACATAAGACGAATTTTCCGTCGGAACGCTGCTTGGACGCGAGCTGATCACTTGAATATATCCGATCTGCACGCCGTAGGTTTTTTCAGGATACGCAAAATAGCGAAGTTTCGTCTCTCGTGGATCTTTGTTTTGAGAGGGTTTTTTCTTCTTATTGTACAATGCTTTTGTTACGTTTCCGATGTCTCTGTTGGGAATGAGAACGCGCCCTTGGAGAGGGGCGTTGTCATCGACAATGACTGCAATCGGAGCCAGAGCATTGATGATTTCATTTGATTTAATAGAAAGCGTCGTGATGACGCCGTCAAAAGGAGCCGTATAGACCAATTTATCTTTGTTCTCTCTATCGTCCATCGGACGGATGCCCTTTACGCCGATGACGGATTTACGAATTCTTATCTCTAGGTCATCTATTTGAGAGTCTATAATCTTCAGGTCTCTCTCGTTTTCAATCTTCGCCTGTTGCAGCTCGCTTCTCAGACGGGTCGCCGTTGTTTGATCTTCAAGGTCTTTTTGGTCTTTTTCAGATTGTTGAATTGACCGCTTTAAGCTGGCGATATCGTTTTCTGTGGTCTTTTGATTGAAGGAAAGATTGCTGATATTTTGCTGCGCTTGCTCGCATTGTGTTATCGGAATATCGTGTCGCGCGCATAAAGGTTGTAGGCGCCCGAGAGCCGATTGAGCGCTTGCAAGATCAGCAATTGCTTTTCCAAGCTTCGCTTCATTGCTGGCCAAGCTATCGCGCATCTTTCCAAGATTCGTTATTAATCTCCCTTTGTCTTCGACCTGTCGTCTTTCAATGTCGGACAATTGAGATTCCATTTGTTGTTTACGGAATGTGTAGTCGCTTACAACTTTTCCGCGACGCTCTTGCACCTGAATTTTATCTTTATTCATTTGCTCTTGTTCCGGAGTCATTGACGCCCGGATGGTTTCTTGAATAATTGCGATTGTATCGCCACGATTGACGTGATCGTTTTCTTTGACTCGAACTTGATATACGCGACCGGTGCTGATGGCTTGAACCGTGGTGGATTGTCTTTGAAGCGTCATCGGCACGGTGACGGTTTCGTCTGTAGTGGCTATGCAAGAATAAACGACCATTATCACCATTAGAACAAACATGCCGTAAATCGTTCCACGGATCGCCAAAGAAGGTGACGAATAAAGCAAGGCAGCCGCCTTCAGCGGATGTCTGACCAAATCTCCGACACTTTTCTTTGTCTTTTTGTTCACCTTTTCTTGAGAAACATTTTTCTTCGTCATTGGAGTCTCATCGATCGTCGTTGGTGAAACGTAGAGGCTCTCTCTAGGCGAGAGAGAGTATGTGTTTGTTGCGTTTCTATTTGAAGAGAGCCTCGATGAATCGTTTGTCTCTGACCTTAACTTCGGCTATGCCGATGAGACCTATCGTAAGAATTTGTGTGTCATGACTTTTTAATCGTGTAATCGTCTCGCTGTCTAACGCAATTGAACCGACATAGGCTCCATTTTCTTTCGGGTTGGCGCTGGGCAGCGTGCTGATTGAGTTCATGCGTCCGCTCTGAATGCCGTAGTCCTGAAAAGGATAGGCCGCGTATTTGATTTTAACTTCGGGTTTTTCTTTCAAAAAGACCGCGTTGACATTTCCAATATCTTTATTCTGAATAAGAACTCGTCCTTCCAATGGAGCCTCGTCATCGACGATGACGGCCACCGGAGACATTGCCGTGATGATTTCGTCTCTTTTGACGGGAATTGAAGTTATGACTCCATCGAATGGAGCAGCATAAACCAATTTATCTTTATTTTCTTTGTCGTCCATCGGATGGACGCCTTGTATTCCTCTTGTTGACTTTAAAATTCTATTTTCTATATCTAAAATTTGTGTCTTTAGAAGATTTAATTCTCTCTCATGGTCTGATTTTGCTTGTTTCATTTCATTTTCTAAGCGAGAGATTGTTGATTTATCGCTTAGGTCTTTGATGTCTTTTTCCGTCTGCTCGATCGAACGCTTCAGGCTTGAGATTTCGTTTTGTGTGGTCTTTTGATTAAAGGCCATAGCGTTGATAAGTTGCTGAGCTTGCTCACACTGTGTGGCCGGAATGTCGTGACGCGCGCACAGAGGCTGCAAACGGCTTAGAGAACTCTGCGCATTCGCCAAATCGTTGGTGACTTTTCCTAACTTGGCCTCAACGCTGCCTAGGCTGTCTTTTAGTTGTCCAAGGCTGGTGATTAAGTGTCCTTTATCGGATCCTTGGCGTTTGTTTAGATCGGACAATTGGGTTTCTAGTTGTTGCTTTCTAAAACCGTAATCGCTTTCAGATTTGCTGAGGCGCTCTTCCATTTGTGATTTTTCTTTCGTCATCTGCTCTTGTTCCGGCGTCATAGTCGCCCGAATGGTTTCTTGGATGATGACGATTGGGTCTCCACGATTTACATGATCGTTTTCGTTGACTCTGATTTGATAAATGCGGCCCGTGCTGATCGACTGAATTGTGGTGGAGCGTCTTTGCAACGTCAGAGGCACCGACACCAATTCATCGATGGTTGCAATTGAAGAATACACCAACATAAAAGAAGCTGAAATCATGGCGCCGTAAATCGGTCCCCGAAGAACAAAACGACTGGCGCTTTGAAGCAGAGCCGCCGCTTTTAAAGGATGCCGAACCGGCGTTGGGGGAGGCGTTTTGACCTTTGACGAAACGTTCGATTTCTTGGTCATGAGTGTCTCATTCGATCGAAAGGAAAAATGAGAAGCGGGGGGTTCGCTTAAGATCGGTTGGAAACCGCTCGCGAAAGGCCAAAATATTTGCTTTGCAAAGTATTTTGGCCGAAACCCTTCGTATTGTTTGGAGCGCGATCATTATGTTCTGCGCTTCGATTTGCTGTTGCCGATACGCAAGAGGGCGTTTCGATTTTATAGGATCGATCCGTTATTCTTGGTTCTGTTTTTTCAAGTCGGATAAGGCTTCTGAGTTCATAGGTTTTGCTGTTGTCTTTATGCCGGAACGGTGCAGACTTGTTCACGTAACCACTCGTTAAATATTTGATCTCTTATGGCATTTTTCAGCGCATCCGTGAGTTTCGGCACATTAACCGTATAGACCTTGTAGATTGTCCATAATGAATTTTCACGAAACGGGCCGATTACTTGATTATCGGTTGATTCAAACGCTTTTTGTTCGACTTCCGAAGGCAACATGCCGCGTTTTACATTTCCAATAAAGCCTCCGCTTAAGCGTGTGCTTTCATCCGCAGAAAAACAACGCGCCAGCTCCACAAAATCTTGTTTGTTTTCTGTCGTCGCCACCAAAACACGATCAGCTTCTTCGCGTGTTCGACACACAATACGCGCAATTGAAACCGATGCATATCGTAGAGGATCACGACGATAATACTCTGTGATTTTTCGCGGAGAAACCAGTTGTTGTTTTAAGACGTCACAAATTGCTTCATCTCGAATGTTATTATACCATTGCTCCGCAGAAACGCCATAAAAATCTAGGTATCGCTTGAAATTTTGCGGATCAACGATCGAAAGAGCGGTTCGCGCGGCTCGCGCTTTTTTCTCAACCTCTTCATTCGAGACCGTGATTCCCATTTCTTCAATTGTTAAAGTGAGAACCTTTTTTTCAATAAGCTCATAAATTGCCGACCGAAATAATCCTTTCAACTTCATATGTGTGATCACATCACTGACGTGGATTTTTTCCCCTTTAACCGTTGTGACGATGGCATCGATGTTCATGGGGTTCTCTATCGGCTGTAGATCATGGACATGATCTTCCTCAACAACAAAGAGATGACGTCCTTTGTTATGGAAGAATCATTGAGGAGGAATTCTCATAATCGTTTGGTCTGCCGTTCAAGTCGTATATTTTAGCGTATCTTGGCCGTCATTGGCGCATCTGAAAGTTTTGACTGCAAACAAGCAGCTGTTTGGTCTAGCTTTGTTTTCTCATATACACCAATTTTGGGATAATTTTAACAGCATTTTACATCATAAATCAAAGTTGGAGATGATGGAACAGTAATGATGATGACGGAAACTTTGACGATGAAAACAATCCAAGGCTTAAAAGAAAATTAGAGAAGTTTTATTATACCTTGTTCGATCAAAAAGCCGAAAAAGCGCGTTGACGTTTTTTTCTTGCGGGTTTGCCGAATTAGAAACAGCTCTCTCGCTTTCTGCTGTTGTCGTCTCGAAGTCATGATGATCCAAAGCTTTCTCTGCCTTTGGCGCACTTGAAACAGAGCCATGATCTTTTTTCACCGTCGCATTTTTTCCGGGTCTTTTGAGTGAATAGAGTGCATTTTATAACATATGTCAGGCTTACATGAGAACGCAGAAATCACCAAACCGTATGATGCGAAAGTTATTTGACGCGGCGTCACATAAGGCGCATCAATTATTTGGAACGGTTTTATTAGACTTTTTTTGGACTTTGGCGCAACATTTTTGCGCATCAATTCCCATAGACGTTCAATGGGATTCAAGCGCGGGAGGGGGATTCAAGCGCGGGAGGGGGATTCAAGCACGGGAGGTCTTTGTTATGGCGTATGTGTTAAGCGTTAACTTGAACGCCAAGCCGTATGGATAACCAAGGCTCTACTTGAACGACATAGAAAAACATGGCAAGTATTTCATAGATAGAATGCAGTGTGAAAGACAATTCTTTCAGGTGCGGACTGCGTAATTTCCTTCCGGCCTGATTGCCAACAGGAGAAAGAAAAATGTCCATTAAAAATAATATAGCTCCATTTTTAGTTGTTTTTGGTTTGACCACCGGTCAGGCCTTGGCGGAAGGGCTTCGTTTTGAACATGTCTTAACAATAGGCTCTGAAGGAAACGGCGAGGGGCAATTCAAGTACGTCGAAGACTTCGCTTTTTCTAAAGATGGAAAGCTGTTGATAACCGACGCAGCCCATGCCTATGTGCAAGTTTTTGACAAAACAACGGGCGCATTCATCTCGCGTTTTGGTGGGAAGGGAGACGCCGATGAAAATCTGGAAAAACCCGAAGGAATTGCCGTAGATCCTGATGGGAATGTGTTCATCGCAGATTACACAACCGGCTTTGTTAAAAAATACGACGCCAAATATCAATGGATGGCGACTTTCAGTGAGTATGGATCCGCTCCTGGACAGAACATCAAATCCGAATTCATGAGCATCGCCGATGGACGTTTATTTATGCCGGAGGCCGGAAATCATCGCGTGAATGTGTTCGATTTTTCAGGAAAGTTTTTATATTTATTCGGTGGAGAAGGCGTAGAGCCCGGAAAATTCAATGTTCCAGAGTCGGCTAAAATTGGCCCCAACGGCTTGCTCTATGTAGCAGACCTCAAAAACAATAGAATCCAAGTATTTGAAAAAGACGGGAAATTCGTCAAAGTGTGGGGTAAGGGCGGCTCTGAGCCGGGCGAATTCAAAGCGCCCGCCGGCATTGGAATCGATAAGAACGGCAATCTCTATATTTCAGAAATCGGAAACGATCGCATCCAGGTGTTTGACAAAGACGGCGCTTATTTAACGGGATGGGGTAAAAAAGGCTCCGGCAAAGGCGAGTTCGGAAATCTTCACGGCGTAGCCGTAGATCCAACCACCGGATGGATCTATGTGGCCGACACTGCAAATTTTCGCGTGCAAGTATTCAAGCCGGCTCCGTGATGTGACGCGTGTTTTGGCGTGCAATATCTAAAAGAGATTAAACGGATACAGAGACTGTGTTCCTGGTTGCAGGGGATATAAGGGAGGAGCGCCCTCTCCTGATTGTCGCAAAGCAACGCTCCGGCGGGCTATAAGATGTTGTCAGTGTAGAGATTAAGAGGGGTGATCGCACTCCTTTATAATTTCTCGCGACCGGGAACGCAGCCTTTGGACCTGTTTAATTTTTTATTGGGGTTTTTTACCCTTCAACGAAGGACTGTCAAACCCCGCTCACAACTTCCCCGGGCTCTGCGAGCCCGTCGGTCTCTGTATAATTTAAAATCAGGAAAATAAGATGACCGAATCTAGCAAAACCCTGCGGACAGGTCTGTTTCACAGTAGTTTACGCAATCGGCTTCTTGCCGGAATGCTAACGCTGTCGGGCATAATTGGCGCCACCGGTGGCGCAGGCGTGTTGTTCGTATGGATAATCAGTAAAAATTTAGATGAAATCACGGAAACCGCTTCGCCTCTGCTGGAAAGCGCATTGTATCTCGACGGAATCTCGCGCGATCTTGTCGGTGATGTGGCGCGCGGCGTAGAAACCGACGAAACGGAAGTCTTGTCGACGATCTCTACCCGAGTAATGGAAAACGACCGAAAATTAACGGAGGGGATCATACGCATTAAAAAAATAATAAAAGACAACCCTTCAAATATAGACATCTCAAGCATAAGTGAAATTCAAAAGAATGTTGTTTCCAAAGCTCAAACCGCGTTGTCGGCGCGGCGCAGCGAAATTAATGAGATCGCCACCTCAGTCAACACTCTTAAAAATATTGATATATTGCATACTCAGTTGGAAGAACGTCTGAATAAAATCATCAACAGCTTGGAAGTTCGCTCCGGAGAACAAGAGGACAAGAACAAAACTCTGATCCAGAGCGGAAACGCCACTATAGAACAGCTTGGAAACGTAATTTCCGACACATTCACCCAAGCATTTCCAAGACTGCAAAACGCTAATAAGTTGCTTCGTTACCAATTTTTGCTCCAGACTCTATGTCACGACGTCGTCATCGAGCCAACAAAAACAAAACGAACGGCTTTACGCACTCAATACGAGAAAACATTTCGCGCCGTTGATAATGTGATGAAACGTTTTTCGGCGCGAATCGACAATGATGAAGAACGTCGAGAATACGCCTTCGTACAAGATTTATGGAGTCGGCTGAAAATAAAAACATTGGGTGATCAGGGCATATTCTCCATTCGCGAACGCGTTGTGACTTCAGAAATGCAAGCTCACGCCTTGCAAAAAGACTTGGATGGACTGAGCGTAAACTATCGCCAGTTGTTCACAGATTTAACTGAGACCGCAAAACACTTGAATTCCGACGCATCAAATCGTGCCGACGGCGCATCCGACAATGCATTGTTAAGTTTAAGCCTTATTGTTGTGATCGGAATAACCTTCGGAGTTCTGTTCGGCGTTTTGTTCGGTCGTTCATTAAGTCAACCGATCCTACGAATAACCTCGGTGATGCAAAGTCTGGCCTCAGGACGACGCGATGTTCTCGTGCCGGATGGGGATCGCAGCGACGAGTTGGGATTAATGGCTCGCACTCTTCAAGTGTTCAAGGAAAACGCCATTGAAGCCGAGAAAATGGCTCAAACGCAACGCGCCGAAGACCAAGCCAAATTGCTGCGCATGGATCGGCTCAACAGCTTGACCGCAGATTTCGAACGTAAAGTTATGGAAGTCGTAAAATCGGTGTCAACCGCTGCGACAGAAATGCAATCGGCCGCGATGTCGATGACGACGACGGCAGAGCAAACCACTCGGCAAAGTTTGAACGTCTCCACCGTTTTTGAACATACCGGCGCCAATATTCTCGTTATGGCTGCGTCTGCGGAAAAGTTGGCGCTCTCGATATCAGAGATCGGCAACCGAGTAACGCAATCAAACAAAATTTCACAGTCTGCCGTTGCGGCGACGTCTCGCGCCGGAGCCGTAATCGGCGGTCTTTCCTCTGCCGCCCAGAAAATCGGCGAGGTGGTGCAATTAATTAACAACATCGCAACTCAAACCAACTTACTTGCTCTGAACGCCACCATCGAGGCGGCGCGCGCCGGAGACGCCGGAAAAGGATTTGCCGTCGTTGCAGGAGAAGTTAAGACTTTGGCGAACCAGACGGCTCAGGCCACCGACGATATTGCGCATCAGGTCACAGAGATTCAGAGCGCCACCCGGGAAGCCGTCGACGCCATAGATAACATCAGTAAGGTGATCTCTGACATCAGCGCGATTTCCGTCACAATCTCCACCGCAGTTGATGAGCAGGGAGTCGCGACTCAAGAGATCAGTCGCAATGTGAAAAACACGGCGGCTGAAACCAAAGAGGTCTCTGTTAATATTAACGGTGTGACAAAAGCCGCTTCGGAAACCGGACGAGCCGCAGGACGGGTTCGAGAGGTCGCCGATATGCTCGCCGCCAACGCTGTTGCGTTAAGTCTAGAGGTCTCGGGCTTTCTTGCGGACGTTAAGAGGGCTTAAGAGTTCGAAGCCTGATCGGCGAATAAAGATGACATATATTTCCTGCACGGTCGTTAGAAAGGTCTAGGGACTGTGTTCCCAGTCGTTCGGGCCAAAAACGAAAGCTCCCCTTATAACCCTCTACGACTAGGAACAGAGTTCCCTAGGCCTTTCTAACGACCGTGCAGGAGACGCAAGAGGCGTTTTTCTCATGCCATCGCCAAAATTAATCTATCTTGTGACCGAAGACTGGTATTTTTGGTCGCATCGTTTGCCAATGGCCCGAGCTGCGCAGAACGCCGGATTTCATGTCGGCGTTGCAACTCGCGTCACGCGCCATGCGGAGAGAATCGCCGCTGAAGGTTTTGTTGTTCATCCATTGCCATGGCGACGACGGAGCCTAAATCCACTCGATACTCTCCGCGCAATTATCGACATCGTTCGCCTTTACCGTCGCGAACGTCCCGATATTGTTCACCATGTCGCGCTTAAGCCGGTGGCTTTGGGAGCTGTCGCCGCATGGCTGGCCGGAGTTCCCGTGGTGATAAGCGCGTTCACCGGGCTTGGATTTTTATTCATCTCACAAAGCTGGAAAGCGCAAATTCTACGTCCGCCCGTGGTTTGGATGTTGGGACGTTTGCTTAATCGAAAATGCGGCGTCGTCATTGCTCAAAACGAAGACGATCGACAAACTTTAATTGCTTTGGGGCTAACGCATTCAGAGCGCGCCGTTCTTATTCGTGGTTCGGGAATCGACGCAACATTCTACCAACCTCAACCTGAGCCGACACAAACATCCGCCGTCATCGCCGCCTATGTTGGTCGAATGCTTGATGACAAGGGGGTGCGGGTCTTGGTTGACGCGCATCAACGCGCCTATCTAAAAGCGCAAACCATGGGCGTTGAGCTTCATCTTTGGTTGGTTGGTCCGAGCGATTCTGAAAATCCAACTGCGATTTCCGAAAAAACACTACGAACGTGGTCAACATTGCCCGGAGTGTCGTGGTTAGGGCCGCAGGAGTCCATTCGAGAGATTTGGGCGCAAGCTCACATCGCAATTTTGGCGTCGCGTCGAGAGGGATTGCCGAAATCGCTATTGGAAGCGGCGGCGTGTGGTCGTCCATTGATTGCAACGGATGTTCCTGGATGTCGTGAAATTGCGCGGGCAGGAGAGAACGCTCTTTTGGTTCCACCGGATGACGTGGAAATGTTGTCTCAAGCATTGACGACATTGGCCGTGGATTCGGATTTGCGACGGCGATTTGGAAAGGCAAGTCGAGCATTGATTGAAAGTGATCTTTCTGCTGAGAAAGTAGGTGAAAATACGGTCGCTCTTTATCAAAGATGTCTGAATGATGAGAGATAATAAGAAGAGTCCAGGAGCTGTGTTCCCAATCGTCGGCCCCTTCTTTGTTTTATGCAAAAAGTCAAAGGCCATGCGTCGATTATTCGGCTCGTTGGGGACGGTCTTCGCATGAACTCACCATCCATTCTGCATCAAGCCGTTGAACGTCATCAAAACGGCGATCTTGCAACAGCGGAGGCCCTCTACCGCCAAAAATTGGCGGAAACGCCCGACGATCCCGACGCTTTGCGCCTTTTGGGAGTGTTGATGCGCCAAAAGGGCGACGACGGATCGGCGCTCAAACTGTTTCGGCGAACTCTGATTTTGCGCCCGTCCATGGTCGAGGGGTGGTTCAACCTCGGCAATCTCTTGGTCGACATGGGACGCGATGTCGAAGCCGAAACCGCCTATCGTCGGGTTCTGACGCCGTCTGATGGTTGCGCCTCCGACATCGAGCCGGACGCTTGGAACAACCTCGGCGCGCTGCTTCTTCGACGCGGCGCTATGCAGGCCGCCGAATCCGCTTTTGCTGGCGCGCTCTCCATCCGCCCCGATTTTCTTGCCGCCCGCATCAACCGCGCCAATGCGCTTCGCGACCTTGGCCGGATCGAAGAGGCGTGGGACGTCTGTCGCGACGCACTGGCGGCGGCTCCCGACGATCTCGATGCGCTCGACGCCGCCGCCGCAATCCTTCACCGCCTGGATCGTTTGGAGCAGGCTCAAGAAGCGTGTCGGCGCGCGTTGGCTCTCAACCCCGCCCATGTCCGCGCTTTGGCCAACTCGGGCGTCATTTTTTCCAGTCTTGACCAATGGGAAAGCGCAATAGCGGCGTGGCGGCAAGCGGTGAGCCTCGCTCCCGACGATCCCGAGACGTGGCGCGATTTGGGAAGAGCTTTATTACGGATGAAGCGTTTCTCTGAGGCCGAAGAAGCGCTGACCCGTGTGACGGCTCTGAAACCCGACGACGCTTCCGCATGGTTCGAGCTTGGTCGGGCTCGTTTCGCCGCGCGCGACCACCCCGGAGACGCTCTTGACGCGGCGCTCGACGCGCACCGAAAGGGGGCTCGATGTGAAGGGCGCGCAACGTTGTTGCTGCGTCCTTTGCGGATTGTTCCAGCCGCTGATCTTTGCGCTGCGCGTGGTTGGCCTTATCACCGAATTCTCTCGGCGCGATCGGAGATCATTGAAACCGAATCTTCTGCTTGGCCTCGCGTTGCGTGTGACTTTCCTGAAGTTTTTCTTGCGAGAGTTGATGATGCGACGGTGATTCCCGCAAACTTTACGGTGATATTGGAGTCAACGTCCAAGCGTGAAGAAGATGTTTTGATTTTGGATGGGCTTCATGTGTATTCGCGCGCCAGCTTGACGATGGTTCCGGGCTTTATCTGTCACACTCCTGACGATCGCGTTCTATGGGAGGAGTCCGGACAAGAGCGGAGGTTCGAGGACGAGGCGATTCTTCTTGGCGGAGATCGAAATTTCTCACATGGCGTTCTTGATTGGCTTTCGAAAGTATGGGTTTGCGCTCAGAGTCCGTTTCTGTCTCGAAGCGACATGCCGGTTTTGATCGCCGCTGATCTTCTGCCTCCGATCGCCGGGTTATTGGAGCTATTGGGCGTTGATCATCGTCGGTTCGTTCCGGTCTTTGCTCATGAGCGATTGCGATGCCGTCGTTTATGGTTGCCTTCAACAACGCACTGCTACCAACAGATGAATCCTCACTATGCCGAATGGTTGCGCCGCCGGGTTTTTGAATCTTTGTCGGTTTCTTCGTCTACGCCGCCATATCGAAGATTGTATTTATCGCGACGGAATGCGAAGACGCGATCTTTGTTGAACGAAGCGGAGGTTTTGAAGCATCTGTCGAAGTGTGGCGTTGAGGCGATTTCTCCTGAAGATTTTTCGATAGAGACGCAAATTCGAATGTTTTCCGAAGCGTCCTTAATTGTTGGGCCTGTGGGAGGCGGATCGGCGGCGATGATGTTTGCTCCATCGAACGCAAGTGTTGTTGAATTGACTCATCATCGTATTGTCCTTCCTCAGTATGGATTGATTGCGCGTTGTTTGGGGCAAAAATACCGTCAGATTGTTGGCTCAACGGTTCGCAACAGAAATCCTTTTCAAACGAATTTCGACTGGGATTTTTCAATCTCTCTTCCGGAACTTGATGAGTGTCTTCGCAGTTTAATGTAATTTACTTATTATTTACTTATTATTTACTTATTATTTAACATAGGGATAATGTTTTTTATAATTCATTAAGGTCGGAGGTTGTGTTCCCAGCCTTCGAGCCTTCCTAATGCGTTGTTTTTTTATCCGCCCCGATGTGTCGTTTTTTCATTTTATCGGTCAAAAGGGTAAAATAGTGTTTTTTTTCTTGTCGGCATTTCTTTCTTGCGTCAAAACGAGAGTTTTCAGAAACCCTTCGGGGTGCAACGGATTGCTGCGGTGGGTTGTAAACAGACAAGAAGACGCTATTCCGTGAGTGTCATGCTCTATCGTTTTCGGAAAGCTTTCATGGAGAAAACCTACCTTACGAACTTATCGTTCCAAACGCATATAAACGGGTTTGTTTTGATTCATGATGTCATTCACCAAAGGACTTAGCACGAAGTTTGTGATTGCGCTGATCGTGCCGATGGTTGTTTGCGCCGCGCTTTATGCGGGGATTGCTTCTTGGATCCAGTACCGCGAAGGTATGGAGATATTGCATAAAGAGGCTGCAATCAAGGCGGATTCATTGGCGATTGCTCTCACTGTGCCATTGTGGAATTTTGATCGAGAATCTGCATCCGGCATTTTGCGGATGCTTGAAGTTGATCGTTCTGCTTTATGCGCAACAATCATGGATCGCAACCAGACTCAATTTGTGCGCAAGGGAAATTGCGATCGAACCGAACAAAAAGTGATCGAATTAAAGAGAGAGATCGAATTTAAAACAGCGCGTTTGACGCATCACTTGGGCACGCTGCATCTCGTTTATTCGCTGCGCGCTCTGACGGAAAACACATGGCGGCAAACGTGGAATCAAATCGCTCTGACGGTGTTGCAGCTTCTCGTAATGTCGATTGTGGCGATTGTGGCGCATCGTGTGACCATCGGAAATCCATTGCTTCGGTTTATGGAATCCGTCAAGCAATCGCGCGTCGAGCGGCGGCGAGTGTCGGTGAATTGGCAGTCGGAAGACGAATTGGGACAGTTAATCGCCGCCTATAATACGTTGTTGACAGAACAGGAGCGCGACGAAATCAAGTTGCGTGAGAACGAAGCCTTATTCCGTATGGTCGCTGAAACGGCTCCTTATAGTTTGGTTCTGACGCGCTTGGACGATCATTCGATTATCGCCGCCAATCATAGAGCCGTTGAAATGTTGTCGGTCTCTGGAGCCGAAATCATCGGTCAAACAGCGTTCAACTATTATTCGGACCCCAATGATCGGATGTTGTTGATCGATCGCGTTCGAGAGCAAGGCGTGGTGCGGGATTTGGAGCTGCATTTGCGTGATGACGGAGGGCGTTCGTTCTGGGGGCTGGTGTCGGCCAGCATGGTTGTGATCAATGGGGTTCCGGCTCTGATCGCGGGGTTTGTCGATATATCCGAACGCCGCAAGATGGAAGAGGATTTGGCGGCGAGCGAGCGTCGTTTTCGAGACCTCATCGAAGGTTCCGTTCAAGGCGTGTGCATTCATCGAGAATTCAAGCCGCTGTTCGCCAATGACGCATGTGCGCGAATTCTTGGACTGTCCTCGGTGGAAGAGGTTCTTGCGATTGCGACGTTGTTGGATTTCTTCCCGAGCGTCGATCATATCGAATTGATGGAGCAGCATTATCGTTTACTAAGCGGAAAAGGGGGGCGGCCCGCCAATCGAATGGAGATCGTACAGCGCGATGGAACGCCGATTTGGGTGTCGGCGCTGTATCGGTTGGTTCATTGGCGCGGACAACCTGCCGTTCAAGTAACGGTGATGGACGTCACCGAACGAGTGCGCACCGAACGTGAACTAGAGCAAGGACGGGCGTTATTGGAAGCGCGCTCGCGTGAATTGGCCGGACTGGTTGAAACATTAGGAGAGGCGAGGCGTCAGGAGGCCGAAGCTCGGCAACGCGCGGAGGCGGCGCGTTTGTTCCTTGAAACATTGTTGGACACTATTCCCAATCCGATTTTCTATAAAGACGTTGATTATCGTTATCGTGGCTGCAACGCCGCATTTGAACAATTGTCTGGTTGGACGCGACAAAAATTGGTTGGATTGTCTACGTTCGACATATCTCACTCTGCTTTGGCCGGGTTGCATGACGATGTTGATCGGAGGTTGTTGGAGGGGCGTGAACGAGTGTGGGTGTATGAAGCCCCGATTCGTGACTCCAAAGACAATTCGCACGACGTAATTTTCAGCAAGGCGGTGTACAATAATCCTGACGGCACGGTGGCGGGCGTTGTCGGCGTCATGGTGGATATCACCGACCGGAAGAGAATGGAAAAAGAGTTGGTGCAAGCGATGCGCGCCGCCGAGGAAGCCAATCGTTCAAAATCCGAGTTTTTGGCGATGATGAGTCATGAATTGCGGACTCCTTTGAATGCGGTTCTGGGTTTTTCGGAGATGATTCGAGACCAATCTCTTGGTCCGATTGGGCAGTTGAAATACGCCGAGTTTGCTGGAGACGTTCATGCTGGCGGTTTGCATTTGTTGTCTTTAATCAACGATATCTTGGATTTGTCGAAGATTGAAGCCAATCAAATGGGGATTTATCCGGAGCCGATTGCTTTAGGAGGATTTTCGGAGAATTGTTTGACTTTAGTGCGGGGCCTGGCGCGAAGCCGCAAGCTGGAGCTGGTGATGGCGGGATCGTTGCCGGGCGTTGTTTTGTGGGCTGACGTGCGCGCGGCGAAACAAATGGTTGTAAATTTATTGTCCAACGCTTGCAAATTCACGCCGGAAGGGGGGCGTGTGGAATTGTCGTTCCAGGAAGAGAACAATAGAGGCGTTGTGATAATTGTAACCGACACAGGAATCGGCATGACGTCGAGTGGAATTCGTAAGGCGTTGGAGAAATTCGGACAAATTGATAATTTGCTTACGCGCAATCAGCAAGGGTCTGGATTGGGTCTTCCTCTGGTGAAAGGATTGATTGATTTGCATGGAGGACGATTGGAAATAGAGAGTTCTCCAGGATGCGGCACAACGGTTCGTCTTTTTTTTCCGGCGCGTTCCGATGTTTTTGAAAACTGATTTTCAAATCTGAATAAAAACACAGTGAGATCAAATAAAGTTAAAGGAGGCCGGGAACTGTGTTTCTGGCCTCTCGGAATTATAAGGGGGAGTCTCGTCCTTGGTCCGAGCGACTGAACGCAGTCCTTGGCCAATTTTATTTGGTCTTATTCGGCAAGTCTGTGTCATTCTTTTCCCCGTCGTTTTTTTCGTTAAGGATGGCGTTGATGTCTCAATACAATCCCATGGATCTTTCCGGTCGTCATATTCTGGTGACGGGCGCATCCGCCGGGATCGGTCGAGCGACCGCCGGAATCTTGGCCCGTTTGGGCGCGCGTCTGGCGCTCAACGCCCGTAATGTCGAACGTCTTACGGAAACTCTGAATCATCTTGAACCGTCCGCCAACGGAGAGCCTCATGTTCTTGCGCCTTTCGATCTAACGCAAATCGACGCCATTCCCGGCTGGCTCAAAGAATATTGCGGACGCTCAGGCCCCCTGGACGGCGTCGCTCATTGTGGCGGCATGCAGGCGTTGCGACCGATTCGCGCTTTTTCCGCCTCGTTTTTCGACGAAATTGCTCGCACCAATCTCGGCAGCGTTCTGGCTTTGGCGCGGGGATTCCGTCAACGTGGATGTCACGGCCCCGGCTCCGCTATGGCGTTCGTCTCCTCCACCGCCGGATTAAAAGGGTCTCCCGGCAATATCGTTTATTCAACCACCAAAGCAGGCGTGATCGCCGCAACCAAAGGATTGGCGATTGAGCTTCTAGGGGATGGAATTCGCGTGAATTGCGTGGCTCCCGCGATCGTGGACACAGAGTTGATTGAGCGTGTTCGCGCCACTTTAACCAAAGAACAATATGACGGCTTGATTGCGCTGCAACCTCTGGGTATCGGCAGTCCTGACGACGTTGGTCACGCCATCGCTTATTTGTTGGCGGAAAAGACCGGACGCTGGGTTACGGGAACCACCATAGCTATTGATGGGGGCGCTACAGCTTGATATAGAGATAGGACGGCGTTTTCTCGATCGTCGTTTCGCCCTTCCCTGCAAGGATTCGAAACGAAGATTTGGGAAGGACGGCAGGAATCGGCGTCGATCAAAGAATGATGGAAAAAATTGCCTTGGTTCTCGGCAAAGCTTGCTCTTACGAGTCGCGAGGTTCTTCTCTCCTTTGTTTCCATCTCGTTGAAAGAAGCGGATTCTTTTTTTTATGACGTAATCTTCAGCAAGAAATCGTCGATTGCTGAGGACTCTTTGTGTGGCGCGCTTTTTGCTTCCGGCAATGACAAGGCGCACCGGCAAGCGTTTTAAGGCAGATCATTTCCGAGGAGTTTTTATCATGACCGTCTTTGGAGCAATGGCCACAGCGGTTCTGGGCATGAACGCACAGGCCCGTGCCCTGGGACACATTTCCGATAACATCGCGAATGCGCAGACCATCGGTTATAAGCGAGTCGGAACCAGCTTTGAAGAAATGGTCCTGCAATCCGACAGTCAGAGTCACACTCCCGGCGGCGTTCGCGCGCTTCCGGCATATTCGAACAATATTCAAGGAACTTTGCAACAGGTTGAAAGTAGAACCAACGTCGCCTTACAAGGCAACGGCATGTTCAACGTCAGCCAACTTCCGGCGCCGGATCCTCTGACCGGAATTCGCCCCGCCACGACCAAAACCAGTTACTTCACGCGGGTTGGCGATTTCGAATTGGATAAAGACCGTTACTTGGTCAATAGCGCGGGATACGCATTAAACGGCTGGGAAATCAACACGCTGACGGGAACGATCGACGCTTCGACGCCGAAGCCGATTCAAGTTGCGGCGTTGATCGATAACCCTGTGGCGACCAGTGAAATCGAACTTGTCGCCAATTTGCCCGCCAAGCCGACAGTGGGACAAAGCATTCCCAACACCACCATTCAAACTTACGACACTCAAGGCAATTCCCACACGGTCGACCTGACGTGGCGTCAGGAAGCGCCGAACGTCTGGCGCATGGGAATTCTGACGGCGGGCAGCACCTTGAATCCGTTGGATGCGCCGACGCCGCCTTTCCCGCCCGACGCCTACAGCATGAACGCCGGCCCTGTGGCGCAATATAATCAGGCGGCGCGCTCTCAAGTGGTGACCGTGCCGTTCGTCACCAGCAACACCGGCTCTGATCCCCGCATCGGCGACGTGTATCGCGTAACGGTGAACGGCACGTCGTTCTCTTCGATGATCACGCTGAACAATGTTTCCAGCTTGGCCAATGCGGACTCTATTGTCGCGGACCTGGCGGGAAAGATTAACGGCGCCGTTCCGCCCACCGGCGTGCTCGCCACCACCAATGTGGGCGGCCAATTGGTGCTGACCGCCGCCAACGCCGGAACTCCCTTTACCTATAACGCCAGCGTCACCGCAGGAAACACGACGGTCAACACCATCGGCGTTCCGGCCGCGACGTCGGCTCAAACGCCGTCCGCCGCTCAGGGGCAGGTCGTCAACTACACTTTGGCCGGGTCAGGCGGCACCAACATCGATATCGGCGACACGTTCGACATCACCGTCAACGGCGTTAAGCTCTCGACGTTGACCGGCTCTCTTCCTATGAAAGTGACGTCGAACAACATCGGGACTCTCAGAGACCTCAGCGGCGTCGCCGGCGCCTTGGTTCCGATCGTGCAAGCGGCGTTGAACACCAACGGCGGCCAACAACTTCTCGGCGGCGCCGCGCCGAACACGGTGCGCGTCACATCCAACGGCGCCAACGTCATCATCAGCGACACCGTTCCCGGACGTGTTTCCGTCGGCGCCTCCACTTCGATTGAGGCTCCGGCCACCACCAGCACTATTCCATCGCGCTATACGCTCGGGCCGAACAACGTCGCAGCCACCATAACTCAAGCGCCGGTCTCGCCTGCTCCCGGCGTGACGGGAGCGGTTCAAATCGTCACCTTCGCCGGCGCCGGCAACAGCGCGGCTCCCGGCGGCGGCGGGCCTTACGCCTCCTTCAAGCTTAATGGGGTGACGGTTCCGAGCATGGCCTCTGTCAGCGCGTTGCAAGCCTATCTCGACAATAGTTTTGGCGCAGGACAACTGACGGCGGCGGACAACGGCGCAGACTTGACATTGACCGGGGCGGTCAAAGGGCGCGTTTATCTCGGAGACCCGACAAATCCCTTAAGCGCCAACAGCAACACCATTGTTCCCACAGACGGGGTCAACTACATCACAACATCCATTTCGCCATTGGTCACCACCACGAACGTTGCAGGAAGCACTCAGATGCAATCCGTGCAATTGACGGGGTCTCCAGGCGATGCGGGCACTGTTTACACCATGACCGTCGCAGAGCCGACGCATAACTCTCCGTCTTATTTCTCGACGTCCCCGGTTGCGGGAACGGTGCAAGATGTCCGAACCATTACATTCCCGGCTGTGGGCAGCATTACGGCGGGAGAAACCTTCCAACTCACGGTTAACGGCGTAACGTATCCGGCGCTTGCCGTCGACGCCACCGCCATTGGAACGCCGATCACCACAACCGAGCGGAATCGCTTGGCGCAATCTATTGTTGACGCCGTCAACAACGACCCGATCAGCTCGGTGTCGGCGTCTTGGGATTCGACCACCAATAAGATCACTTTGAGCGGCAGCCCGAACGGCACGCCGATGACCACCAGCGCCTCCTCTTCCTCCAGCGCCAACACGACCTTCAACACCAACATTGGCGCCTACGCCTCCTTGAGCACGGCGAGGCCGCCCAATTTTGCGTTCACCGACGCCCCGTCTGTCGGAGAATCGTATGAGATCAACATCAACGGCACAAAATACGCCTTGTTGATGACGGCGGATAAAGCAAACAACATGACATCGCCCGCCGATATTAACCGTTACATCGTCGGTGAAATCAACAAAGACACCGGCTGCCCGATGTTGGCGCAGTACTATAGCGGAACCACGGCGCCGGACGGCGCAACGTCTGTGCCCGGCGGATATATTACCTTAACCCCGAAACCGGGCATGGATTCGCGCTCGGCTGTCGCAATTCGTTTGTCCGACCCGACATCGCATTTCAGACAAACAGTTTCTTACACCTCCACCGGCAATGAATTGACGCTGACCGACATTGCTTCGGCGTTGGCCAGCAGAGTCAACGCCGCAGGCAACTACGTGCAGGCCACGGCGCCGGGCGGAGGCGTGATTTCTTTGAATGGTCGGGATCCCAGTTCGGCGTTTGTCGTAACGGTGTCGCCGTCCACAGCCGTCACGACGCCGGGATCGAAACCGCCGTTCATCGGCTTGGAATTCGGCCAAACGCCGGAAACCGTCGGCACTTTGGTCAACGTCAACGGCGCGCGGATCGGCTCCGGCACTGCGATGGTGTCGCCAAGCGCATCCACTGGAGCCGACGCCTATGTTTCTTTCAAGGTGAACTACGGGTTCGGCGAACAGCTCGTTAAAATCAAGCTTGGCCAGTTCCAGAAATCAGGCGGTCTTACGCAATACGCCGGTTCTCAAATGGACGTGGCTTCTTTGACGCAAAACGGCTCGCCGCGTGGACAGTTCCAAAACGTCGCGGTCAACAACAGCGGCGAGGTGGTGGTCAATTATGACAACGGGCGCGCAAAAGCCGTGGCCGTTGTGCCGATTGGTCAATTCAACAACCCCAACGCTTTGAAACGTGAAGACGGAGGCGTCTATACGCAGACTTTGGAGTCCGGACAGGTCCGTTTTAACCGTGCGGGGACAAACGGCGCCGGGCAAATTGTACCCAGCTCGTTGGAAGCGTCCAACGTCGATATGGCGGATGAGTTCACGAAATTGATCGTGACGCAGAGAACCTATTCGGCCAACACGAAAATCATCACCACTTCCGATGAAATGTTACAGGAAGTTATTGGTCTGAAACGGTAATTCCTATTTTCGGGGCGAGAGGCCGGTTTGGGCCCTCGCTCGATTTTTTTCGTCGGATTTCTTTTTGTTCGGTTCTTTGGCGAGGTCTTTCGGGAAGGGACGAAAGACGGGTTCTGTGGCATGATCCGTGCAAGACCTCGTGCAAGTTCCCCTGAGACGTTTGATGTTCTCGCGCGTTCCATCCTGTCCGGGTTTCTTGGTCTTGGACGGGGTGGGTTGGAAAAGAAGGGTTCGGCTCTTTTTTTCCAGCCTTCTCTCAGCAAAGCTGAGAAAAGGAAGCGAGTTGTTTTCTCCCCCCTCCTTAAACTGAGGTCGGGGGTGAGTCGCGTTACGAAAGGCGTTTATCCCATGTCCCTGCTCGGCGCTCTCAACACATCGATGATCGGCCTGCGGCTGTTGCAAGCGGACGTGAAACTGACGTCCGACAACGTAGCGCGAGCCAATGATCCAACACGGACTCGTCATACACTGGAGCGAACGGCGGATCGCAACGGGACGCCGATGATCTCCGGGTATCATCGAGAAATCGATGTCGCTCTTCGCAGCAGCGTCAATGATATGGTTGGTCGAGACGCCGCCTCCGCCACTATGGACAAATATATGTCTCAAGTCGGCGACTTGATGGGAATCAGCAATGATTCTCCGGGATTGACCGACAAGGTTCAAAAGTTCACAGAGGCTTGGCGCGATTACGACACCTCCCCCGAAAGCGACGTCGCGCGTAAACAAGTTCTGGTCGCCGGTCGCGGTTTGACGGATGAAATGCGGCGCTTGAGCAATGGCGTCGAATCTCTCGACACCGAAATTCGCGACGAGACCTACCAAGTCGTCGATGATCTGAACAGAAAATTAAAAGACCTCAGCCAACTCAACTCCGACATCGTCAGCTCCAGCCAATACACCGACGTTCCCCAAGACTTAGGCGACAAACGCGACGCTTTGATCAAAGACATCGCCGGCATCATCGGCGGTCGATCCGTCGAAGGGCCGGAAGGGCGCGTCAATCTGTTCACGTCGTCGGGCATAGCGCTGGTCAACACCGCGCCGGTTCAATTCCATTACGACGGAACAAACCTGACCTTCCGCGTTGAAGGCGAGCCCTTGGAACGCTCTGCAATGGGCCATGTGCGCGAGGGGTCTCTGAAAGCGCTGCTCGACATGCGCGCGGACAGCTCGACCTTGTCGCCGCCGCGCGAGGTCAGCCCGGAACCGGGCGTGGAGATGATCCGGAAACTTCGCGCGCAGCTCGACGCCGTCGCCGGAGCCTTCACAGATCACGGAAAATCCGGCGAGCCTGCAACATTCGCCGACGCTTATGACGCCGCTCCCACAGAAGACGGTGAATTAACCCAGCAATTCTTCACGGGAAGCAGTCGCGTCGATTTCGAACTCAACGCAAATCTGGACAGCGGCCAAGCCGACATCAAAATCGCCGCCATTCACGAGACGTCGGTTGCGCTCTCGGTCAATGGACGGACCTTTGAAAACCTCGACATGTCGCTGCGCGACGTCAGTTATTCCGGTTTGGCTTCGGGATTGATCGGAAACTGGGCGTCATCGGCGAAAATCGTCTCCGATACGGCAAAACAAGCGGCAAACAATCGGGAAACACTGGAAAGCCGCTACACATCCCAGACCGGCGTCAACATCGACGAAGAAATTGCCCATCTGCAAACACTGCAAACGTCCTATCAGGCCGCTGCGCGCGTCGTGCAGGCCGTGAATGAGATGTTCAGCACCTTGGAGCGCGCCCTGTCATGAGCATTCCAGCCCCCTCACTCGGCACCTACGCTCGCTACCTTCACACGGTTGGGCTTTTAGGCGCCAAACAGCGCGAGATCGACGAGCTTTCGACGCAGCTTTCCACCGAAAAGAAGTCGACCAATCTCACGGCGTATGGGACGGAAACGAGGAAATTGCTCGATTTACGCGCGAGCAAGTTGACGCGCGAAAATTATCTCAATGTCGCCGAACACGTTTCCCCACGCCTAAAGGCATATGATCTTACGCTCTCACGCATCGGCGATTTAGCGCACGAACTCAGCACCGGAACAGCTTTGCCGTCAGGGCCGGGAACCCCACGCATCGCAGACATTTCCAATCCCAAACCAGGGACCATGGAAATCAGCGTAAACAGTGGTCTATCCACCTTTAAGCAAAACGCCACCTATACCGTTCAAGCGACCCCTTCCCAAAATCCCAACAATCCGTCGGGAAGCTACGACGTCACCATCAGCGACGGTTTCGGCGGCGTCGCCACCGGAGCAGTGAACCTCAACGGCGTTCCTCCCTCCGATGGAACCGAGCAGTCTTTCAACATCGTTGGCGGCCCCGGCGATGGCGCGGTGTTGAATCTCGACTTTCACACGTTGACCGGCCCCGGCGTTTCTTCCTTTAAGGTTAATTACCCGGAAGTCAACGCCATTCGCGACCGCATTATGGGCGCTTTGGACGATGTCAAAAGTATGCTCAATGAGCGTGTGGGCGATCGCTATATCTATGCAGGCGCTCGTTTCTCCACAGAGCCGGTGCGCGATTTGACCGCCGTAAAACAAGTCACTCAAGTGACGATCAACGGCACAAACAGCGAAACCGGCGATATGTATGAACTGACCGTTGGTGGAAAGCGTTTTACTTACGAGCCTTTGCCGTCGTTGACTCAAGAATCGCCGATCACGTCTCAGGTTTCGACTTCGTCGATTGCCGACAACTTCGCTGCGCAAATCAACGCCTACAACACCGGGGAGAAAAACGCCGGACGTCCCGGTTTGGGAGTGACGGCGGTCGTCAACCACAGCGTCATCACCCTCACCAGCGACAACCCGGGCAAGACGTTTCCCGTCAACGGTCAGACGCTGTACAACAACCCCGGCGCCGTTCACAACGTCACCGGCCCAACCACTGCGCAACCTTTCGTTGACGGAATCGCCGCCGATCCCTACACCAATCCGCCGATTGCCGCCGTGCCCGCGACGCGGCAAGTGGACAAATTCACCTTTAATGGTCCTCAGCCGGACCTGAACGACGTTTTCGCCGTCACCATCAACAATCATCGTTTCGCCGTTCAGATCACAGAGGATAATCAGGCGTCGTATGCTTCCGTTTCCGACGTCACTAATGATTTGATCTCTCAGATCAACAACTCGAAAGACAACGCCGGAGTTTCGGCGCGTCTTGGAACAAATGGCGAGATGGTCCTGACCGGAGGCCCTTCGGCTCCGTTTTCGACAAAAGCCAATGTTTCGAACTCCATTGACAACACAATGACGGTTCAGACGCTGCCGTCTATGGCGCAGCCCGCGAATTTGGACATCAACGCCACAGAGCCGGATTTGCCGGAATACGATACGGAATACGCGAAAGGAAAACCAAGTCCGGCGGCGTGGACCAGGTCCAAAGCCGCCGTAGGCGATCATATTGAAATGAGTTATGGGCTCACCAGCACAGATCCGGCGTTTCAGCGCTTGGTTACGGCGTTGAAAACCGCTCGGGCGGCGGTTGATAATCCTGGCGATTATTCAAAGTATATGGACAAAGCTCGGGATCTGTTGGTTGAAGCCACCGGGAAGATTCGCGGACTACAAGCCGATGTCGCGGTCAATCTGTCTCGCCTGAAAGAAATTCAGGACGATCATAAACAGTACATCAACAATATTTCCGAGGAAGTCTCGGGGATTGAGGGTATTGACAAGACGGAGATTGCGGCTCGGTTGCAGAACGCCATGACGGTTCAGGAAGCGACCTACACTGTGATCGGAAAAACTGCCAGCATGTCTTTGGTGAACTTCTTATCGTGATGTGAGAAGTGATTAAGGAAAGTGTGGATGTTTTTGCCCGGCAAAAATTACCGGGCATTCTCCAGGCTTTTCTTGATCCGTGGACAAACGATAAATAGAAATGAAACATAAAAAATAAAAGGGTCCGGGGACTGTGTTCCCAGCCCCTTTCATCTTTACGTTTTTTATGTAAGGGGCGGTATCTGTGTTGCAACAGGCTGTCACCCATCATCAAGTCGGACGTTGGGCCGAAGCCGAGGCGCTTTATCGCCGTCTCCTCACCATATCTCCCCATCATCCCGACGTTCTTCACCTTCTGGGCGTGCTTCTCGCTCAAACAAATCGCCATGAGCAAGCTCTTCCTTTTTTACGCCAAGCCGCAACGCTTTCTCCCCAGACCCCGGATTTCTGGCTGAGCCTCGCTAAAGCGCTCAAAGATTATGGTTGCGCCTTTGAATCCGTCGACGCCTACCAACAAGCCCTCGCCCTTGAATCCTGCCCAAATCCCATTGGCGTCGCCTCTCTTCTCGCCCACGTTCTTCGAAACCTCGGTCGCAATCAAGACGCCGCCGCCGTCTATCACCGCGCCCTCGCCACAGCTCCGGACAATCCCGATCTTTTATCGGCGTTGGCGGAAACTATGCGCATCCTCGGCCAAAGCGCCGAAGCAGAATCCCTCTGCAATCGCGCCCTGACGCTTCGCCCCAACGACGCCGCAACACACCATGTGTTGGCGGCGCTGCATCATGGCGAAGGGCGTCTCGTTGAGGCTGAAGCCTGTTATCGTCGTGCTTTGGCTCTTTCCTCGCAAACCACAGCCGCTCTCTCTGACCAGGCCGCGTTATGGAGCAATTTCGGCGCGTTCTGCGCCGGACAAGGTCGCGCCATTGAGGCAATCGACGCCTGTCGGCGTGCTTTGGACCTGCAACCTGAGATGGTGAGCGCTTGGGTGACTCTGGGAAACGCGCTTACGGATCGCGGTGAAATTGTCGCTGCGATCTCGGCGTACAAGAGCGCGCTGTCGTTTTGCCCTCATCATGGCGGCGCTTTGGCGGCTTTGACGTTCGAGCGCCGTCGGTTGTGCGACTGGTCGGGCATAGAGGCCTTAGAGCAAAGGACTCTGACGGCAATCGAACAAGATCAAGGGGATATCGATCCATTCACGGTTCTGGCGCTGACGAGTTCAACGGCATTGCAACGGCGCTGCGCCGTCTCTTGGACGCGCCGCCATTATCCATCTCCGGCGAGCGCGCCATTTTTCCAAAACTTCGCAAAAACGAATGCGCCGAAACAACGCCTGACGCTGGGCTACCTTTCAGCGGATTTTTATGATCATGCAACCGCGTGGCTCATCGCGGAATTGATTGAGCTTCACGATCGCAACCGCTTTTGCGTTCAGGGATATTCTTATGGTCCTGACGACGGCGGAGCAATGCGCCGTCGGTTGCAGTCGGGATTTGATGTCTTTCATGATATCCGGACTCTGTCGGATCGGCAGGCGGCGCAGAAGATCGCCGAGGACGGAGTGGACATTCTCATTGATTTAAAAGGACATACTCGGGACTCTCGGTTAGGAATCATGGCCTATCGTCCGGCGCCGGTTCAGATGACATACTTGGGCTATCCGGGCTGTTTGGGCGCTGATTTTATTGATTATGCGGTGGTGGATTCAATCGTTGCGCCGCAGGATCAATCCGAAATGTTCACCGAGAAATTGATTCGCATGCCGGAATGCTATCAAATCAATGATCAACGACGTCCTCGCCCAACCGAAGCGCCTCCACGTTCAGCGTTTGGTCTGCCGGAAACGGGATTTGTTTTTTGCGCTTTTAACAATACTTGGAAAATCACCCCTCTTGTTTTCTCGACGTGGATGAAAATATTACGTGACGTTCCGGATTCAACATTATGGTTGTTGGCAACGGTTCCTGCGGCGTCCGATTTCTTGCGTCGAGAAGCCTTCGCTCGTCAAATTGATCCGCAGAGGTTGGTTTTTGCGCCGCGTCTGCCATTGTCGGAGCATTTGGCGCGTCATCGTTGCGCCGATTTGTTCTTGGACACGCTTCCTTATAACGCGCATACAACCGCCAGCGACGCTCTATGGATGGAGTGCCCAGTCCTCACTTGCATGGGCGAAAGTTTTGCCGGGCGAGTGGCCGCCAGTTTATTATATGCGGTCGGCGCGCCGGAGTTGGTTGCGCAATCCCTTGATGATTATCAAGGACTCGCGTTGTATTTGGCGCAACATCCACAACGATTGAAGGAAATCCGTCAGAAATTGTGTCAATCTGTCACAGATTCTCCACTTTTCGATAGTTATCGATTCGCGCGATGTTTCGAGAATATCTTATGGGAACGGCGACCGGAAATAACCCAAGGCGCCGGAATCCGTTTGCAGAGACACATCGCATAGATTTTTTTTCTCTTGATGTGCATTGTCTTCATTTCGTTCTGTGGTTTTTTCAACAAGAATCTTCTAAAAACAGGTCGAAACGGCACAATCTGCCGAGCCCGAGAGGAAAACCGGAAAAAATATCCTCAGGTGTTGAGAAGAATTCTTCATTTCGTATTGTAAGTCATTGATAAATATCTATATGATGAGTGGCACGACAGTTGCCAGAAGACAATCAGAAAACGATAGAACGTCTTCGGCTCATAATCGAAGGGGTCTGGAAATCCGGCCCTCGCCAAAGACACTCCAAAGGAGACTTCAATGGCCGTCAATGATGTTGCCCTGACCTCCGCGATGCGGACCAATCTTTTGCTGTTGCAGGGCGTTTCCGATAAGTTGGCTAAAACACAGAACAATTTGGCCACCGGCAACAAAATCAACAGCGCCTTGGATGGCCCCACCGCCTATTTCGCCGCGAAAGGCTTGAGCCAGCGCGCCGGAGACCTCACCGGCCTGAAAGACGCCATGGGCCAGGCGATCAACACCATTAAGGCCGCCGACAAAGGCATCACCGCCATTGAGAGTCTCGTCGAGCAAGCGCGTGGTTTGACCACCGCCGCTTATGGCTCTTTGGGCAACGACACGGCCTCGCGCGCCACGCGCAAGACGTTGGCCAATCAGTTCAACACCCTTAAGGCTCAGATCGATAAGATCGCCGAAGATTCCGGCTACGCCGGAAAGAACATGCTGGTCGGCAACGGGCTGCGTTTGGATTCCACCGGAACCTCGCGCACCGCCGTCAACTCCATCACCGGCGTCAGCTCCGCCCGCACCACCAACGTCGTCGCCACCGACACCTACACCATTAAGGTCACCGGCGACAGCCGTCTGTCGGCAAACTCCACCGACGTCGCCAACGCCGAGCAAGATCGCGGCCTCGTCGGCCTGAAGGTGAGCGGCAAACTCAGCGCCACCAACGGCAATTTCGGCGACGTCAGCATCGAAACGCGCGGCGCCGCCGGCAGCTTGCGCACCTTCACTCTGACGGACAGCAACGAAGCTCGCACCATTAAATATTTCGACAACACTCAAAAGGCCGAAACCGCCACCACACGCGCCTCGCGCACTGCGACGTCTCAGGTCTCGACCGTTTCCATCAGCGGAACCATCGAGCAAGGCGACGTTTTCACCGTCAGCGTCAAAGGCCAAATCTTTAAATACACCGCCACTTCGTCCGACACCGCGCAGCAGATCGGAACCAAGCTGGCTCAGAGCATCCAAGCCAAAATCACCAGCGGCGCATTGGCCTCTTCGGACATCGCGACGGCGGCGGCCGGCGCGGGCGGAACCATTGTGGTCACGGGAGGAATCTCCACCACCACCTCCAAAGACTTCACCATCACCTCCACCGCCACCAACGCCCTCAGCCTCAAAGTCAGCCAGTCCTTCGCCAGCGGCGCGATTGTGTCGTTCACGGTCGATCGCATGGCGATGGAAGATGCGGTCAACGGCGGAAACGGCGTCTCTTTGATTGAAAAAGACGTCAATATTCAAGTTTCCGTCACCAACATCGCCGGAACCACTGTGACCCGCGACGGAAACAACGCGCGCGGTCAAGGCAAGCTCTCTTCCGGAGAGAACGCTTTCGCCTTCGACAGCGGCACCGTGCGCATGAAGGTTGACGACAACAACATTCGCTTGGCCGCCACAGTTGCAGCCGCCAAGAACATCACCACCGTTCAACAGACCAACGCCTCCACCGCCAACGATCTGACGGTGCAGTTCAACGAGCGCAACAGCAACAGCATCACCGTGCTGAGCCAGAACGTGAAGACCGATGGTCAAGGTCTGCGTTTGGACTTCGCTCAGAACGATTGGACAGATCGCGCCGACATCGATAAGGCTGTCTCCAGCATCGATTTCGCTAAGCAGACCTTGCGGCAGGCGTCTCAGTCCTTGAGCACGAACCTCAACATCATCACCACGCGCGAGCAGTTCACCAAAGACTTCAGCAACGTCTTGGTGGAAGGCGCCAATAAGCTGACTTTGGCGGATCAGAACGAAGAAGGCGCAAACATGCTGATGCTGCAAACACGTCAGCAGCTCGGCACGATCGCCCTCAGCTTGGCCAACCAGTCGCAACAGTCGATCTTGCGTTTGTTCTAAGATCGGCGACAAAGTTTTTCGTTACAAAGCGGCGGCTGAAAAGTCGCCGCTTTTTTTATACAGAATGTTTTGTGCTTTGATTTTTAGGGTGTTGTTTGAGTCAAAATCAGGCTCCATAATATGGAGCATTATTGTTTTTTAGATTGCGTTATGAGTGAATTATTAATAATTTTAATTCATTAAGTCGGCGGAGGGGGAGGAGGGGGAAGAGGAGGAGGAGGAGGAAGATCGCTTCGCGAATAAGGGGGGCTTTCGCTCCCCCCTTATGATCCCGAGCGACCAGGAACTCAGTCCCTGGACCCTTCAACTTTTTGTTTTGAGCAATGGAAGGATTTCTTTTCGTATTAACTCGTGATTCCGCCATCGACGACGAAAGTTTGGCCTGTAATAAAGGCGCTGTCGTCGCTCAGAAGAAATCGGATGATCGGAATGACGTCTGCGGGTTCGCCGAGGCGTCCAAGGGGAGTTCGCCGCACGATTTGATCTCGTTGGTCTCGCGACAGAGTCGACGACATCTCCGTGGTGAGGTAGCCTGGAGCCACTGAATTGACGGTGATTCCGCGTCGTCCGACCTCACGGGCGAGGCCGCGCGTCATGCCGTCCATTCCGGCCTTAGAGGCGGAATAAGCCGTGAGCCCGGTATAACCACTAAGGCCGATGATCGAAGAAATATTGATGATCCGGCCATGCCCATTGCGCAGCAACATCGCGCGGAGAAAGGCTCTTGCGGCTTGAATGGCGCCGACAAGATTGGTTTGAATGACTTCGTCGATCTCCACTTCGGGGAACGTGGCGAGAATGCCTTCGCGAGCAATGCCGGCGTTGTTGATGAGGCCGTAGAGAGGAATGGCTCCGGCGTTTTGCGCAGCGGCTTCGATGAAGGTGGCGATGGCGGTGGTTTTGCCGATATGGACAGGCTTCCAAAACAGGCGAGGCCCAAGGATAGGGTCGGCGCGAAGTCGATCCAATCCCTCGGAGGGATTGCGGCTGCATGTGGAGACGGTGTAGCCGTCGGTTAAAAGCGCGCGGACCAAAACCAATCCCAGCCCCCGGCTTCCGCCGGTGACGATGACGTGACGTTGGTTCGGCGCGGTGAAAGAGTCAAAAGATCGAACGGTTTGCGGCGCGGATAAAATGACGGCGTCGGCGGGAAACGACGAGTCCGCCGCAGATTCCGGAGCGTCAAGCTCATGCGCTTGATCCGAAGCGGGGCGAATTTTCTTGCCCGACAGAGCATAGGCGAGAGTGTCAACGAAATTGATTAGGCGTGGACGCTCGGCGGGCGGCAGAACGGCGGTGTGTTGGAAGATCAAAGCGCGTAGAGCTTCTTGATCAACCCCAGTCTCGGGAACGACGTCGGCGCGTAGAACATTGCCGGTGATCGGATTGCGGGCGCCGGAAACCAGAGCGTTCAACACTCCCGGAACCGACATCAAAAAATGCTCGATCTTTTCAGGCGCGACTTTCACGCCGCCGACGTTGATGGCGCCGTCGACGCGGCCATTGAAGAAAACCCGGTCGTCGATGATTTCAATCAAGTCTCCGGACACGAACCAACCATCGGCGGTGGTGTGGGGACGATCGTTGGAGCCGGCGTAACCAAGCATGGCGTGAGGGCTTCGAACCTCAAGAACGCCGTTTTGCACGCGCAGGTTGACGCCGTCTACTCCGGTGTGCAGCCAGCGAGCCGGGAATCCGGCGCGACCATCGGAAACGGAAAACAATACTCCCGCCTCGGTGGAGGCGTAGACATGGCGAATGCGCGCGGAAGGAAAATTCGCCGAGAGCCGATCAAGAATAGATTGGTCGGCGGCTTCTCCTCCCAATGTAATCGCCTGCAACGGTGGTTTGGAGCCGCCCATAGCCAAGAGAAACGCTCGCCAGAAGCTCGGGGTTCCGCTTACATGGGTGACTTTGTGACGGACGGCTTCTTGAGCCAGCACCGCGACGCCGGCGTTGGGATGGAAGACTAAAGTGGCTCCGGCGGCCAAGGCGCTGAGCGTGACTTGGAAACCGGCGTAAGCTGTTGGTTCATAGGTCATCAGCCAACGGGCGTCGCGTCCGGCGCCGCCGCGCACTCGCCCCATCAGGCGGTTGAGCTGGTGTCGAACCAATTTCGGCGTGCCTGTGGTGCCGGATGTGGGCAACAACAGCGCAAATCCCGTAGTGGTGTCGACGCTGGGGCCGAGCTTAACGAATCGACCGTCGCTGTCGATCAAGGCGCTGGCCCCGGCGGGTCTGGTCATCCCCGCGCGTTGCAGGACCAATTCGGCTCCGGCGCGCTCCGCCGCGATGACGGCGGCGATCAAAGTGGCGATCGAGCGATTGCCGACCGCAAAACGTCCTCCATCTTGCATACCGCTTTGCAGCTTGCGCGCAAGCGTCGAAAGTGTGGTCCAGTCATATTCGCGGCCATCCTCGATCAGACGGAACGCGGGATTGATCCAAGGCGGGGGAATCATGGCTGTCCTATGTTTACAGGTTATGTTTGTCGATGATGACGGGCAATAACGAAAGATGACAAAGAATGATGAAAAAAGAAGGAAAATTAAAGGTTATCCTGTGGAGGAGCAACGGCGGAACAAAGAAAGTCATAGGCAATAGAGTGAGGCCAGCTCGCCAACAGTGACGAATTGACGGAATCCCGCACGAAATGGATCTTGGCCGGTGCGCCGCTCCAACACCACCAGCAAAGTCGCCAGGTCCAGGGAGTCCATCGGCAAGGCGCCTCCTAAGAAAGCGGTGTCGGCATCGATCGGCGGCATAGTCTCGCCTTTATCCCGCAGTATTCGACCGAGTTCTTCCGTGATGGCCTCGATCATAGACGTGGCGGGCATGGAGGGGAGAGGCGTCATGCGCGGTCAGGCTCCTTTCGGCCAAACAAAACGAAGTTTGAAACGGCGTCATCAAAACGGAAACCTATCGATTGGGTGGTCTGCCGATCTACTGATGACGTTCTATCGGTTTGGAGAGATAATGAGACAGTCGCATCCCGTTTGGAAACACCTCTTTCAAACTTTCAATGACGTGTTTTGAGAGAATGACATCATTTTCCTTGAATTTATCCGAGCAACAGTCCTGTTCCGTTTTGGGAAATCGGATGAGAAGGCTCCCATTGTTTTTTGAAACCGTTAAAAACAATTCATTTTTATAAGGAGGACGAGCCTTTGATCAATAAAAAAAATGGGTCCAGGGACTGAGTTCCTGGACCCATTTGATTTTTCCTTCTGATTTATTACACATGTTCTTCAATGGCTTGACATTCGGTTTAGGAACCATGACTCTACGGCTCGTGTTCGACGACGGATCATCGCGCCGATGGGGCCGAATCGCGGACCCCTATCAAGTTAAGTGATGACGGCGATGTTGCAGATAAACCGACCGACCTTGGCGTTCTCCCACGATATCTTCATGACAGGCATCGCTTTTATGATGGCGATGTACTTGCGTGTTGGAGACTGGTCGTTTTGGCTTTTCAACGGCGATTTAATGCTGATCGGCGTCGTGTTGTTGATGATAATCGGCGCTTTATGCTATCGCTTTTTTGGATTATATCGCGGGATTTGGCGTTACGCTTCAATTCAAGACATGCTGCAATTAGCCAAAGCCGTCACTTGTGTGACTTTGGCCTTTGTGTTGGCGATGTTCTTTATAAATAGACTGGATCCGATTCCACGCTCTGTGCCGCCGATCCTATGGCTTGTGTTGATGGGGTTGCTTGCCGGGCCGCGTTTTTTATATCGATTATTTCGAGACACTCGAAAAACTTTGGCGATTTCAGCTCAAGACACCACCCGCGTTCCTGTTTTGATGTTTGGAACCGGCGTCGGCGCCGAACTTTTCATTCGCTCCATCGCCGCCGATCGTCACGTCGGCTATCGTGTGGTTGGGTTGTTGGATGATCGCCGCCGTCAGGTTGGTCGAGCCATTCACGGCATTCAAGTTCTCGGTGGAATCGATGATCTGGAAGAAGTCGTCTCTTCTCTGAAAATGCGTGGAATTTTTCCCCAAAGACTTATTATCACCCATTCTTCTGCTGAAATCGGCGGCGCCGATATTCGACGCTTATTTGATCGCGCGGGAAAGCTCGGGTTGACGCTTGGACGCTTGCCTTCTTTGACCGAATTCAAAGAAGCCGTTAATGAAGGCAAAATCGAATTACGCCCCATCGCCGTGCAAGATTTGCTCGGTCGTCCACAAGCCGCTCTGAATCGTTCGGCAATTCACACTTTGATCGCCGAACGAAATATTCTTGTCTCCGGAGCCGGCGGCACCATCGGTGGAGAGCTTAGCCGACAAATTGCGGCTCTGGAGCCGACGCGTTTGGTTCTGTTGGAAAACGGCGAATATAATCTTTACGCCATAGACATGGAGCTGAGTGAAGTTTGTCCCGATATTCCGCGTGAGCGCGTGTTATGCGACGTTCGGGACCGCACGCACCTTATGCGCGTCTTCGAACGCTATCGTCCCGACTTGGTCTTTCATGCCGCAGCTTTGAAGCATGTGCCATTGGTTGAGGAAAATTTGATTCAGGGAGTCCTAACCAACGCTATTGGAACGCGTAATGTCGCCGACGCCTGCCGCGCTGTCGGAACGATCGCCATGGTTTTGATTTCTACGGACAAAGCCATTCGTCCCAGTAGCGCGATGGGGGCGAGTAAACGTTTTGCGGAATCCTATATTCAGGCGTTAGATGTGCGCGCTCTATCGGATGGTGGTGAAACAACTCGCTTCATGACTGTGCGTTTTGGTAATGTTCTGGGCTCTAGCGGATCTGTGGTTCCGTTGTTCCAACGTCAACTTCGCCGAGGCGGTCCTATTACCGTTACGCATCCGGAAATGCGTCGGTATTTTATGACCGTCACCGAAGCGGTGCAGTTGGTTTTACAGGCGTCGGCTTACGGCGTCGCCAATCGTTTAGAGCGTGGGCGAATCTTTGTGCTCGACATGGGCGAGCCTGTGCGAATCGTTGATTTGGCGAGACAAATGATTCGTTTGGCCGGACTGCGGCCGGATATCGACATTCGTATTGAGTTCACGGGAATGAGGCCCGGAGAGAAGCTCTTTGAGGAGATTCTTTCGGATGACGAGGCGCTTTCCCGCACCGAAGCTGATGGGGTTTTAATCGCGGCCCCTCGCGTGATAGAATATGAATTCATGAATCGCGCGGCTGAAGACTTGGAGACGGCGGCTCGCGCTCATGACGAAGAGCGTGTGGCGAACATACTGCATGATATTGTGCCGGGATTTCGATCTGAGAACACTGGAAGCGCGGCTATCCACACCGAATAGAAATTAACGATTCCAGGAGGGGATTGCTTCGCGAATAAGAGGGGCTTTCGCTTCCTCTTTATGATCTCTCCACGGCCAAGAACGCAATCCCTGGACCCGTCCAATTTTTATTGGACGCGATAGACAAGCCTTCCAAAGCAGAAAAAATGACGGCAAAACAAAGTTGTTTTGACATCTTTTTGCCCCTATGGCGGCTTTGAGCCGCCATCCCGACACCTAGACGCCATTGTCACGCCATTTTTTTTCCATTATTCTGCCGTTGTGGCAACGGCGGCAAGGCTTCTGCAATGATAATTACAGTGGGAGGCATCAAAGGCGGCGGCGGCAAAACAACGGCGGCAACCAATTTGGTTGTAATGCGTCGTTTGGCCGGTCGTGACGCATTATTGATCGATGCAGACGAACAGCGTTCGTCAAGTGAGTTCGTTGGACAACGTGACGCATTGGGACATTCGTCCGTGCCGTGCGTTCAGTTATATGGAGCTGCGGTTCGGAATCAGGTAAAACAACTTAGCCCGCGTTATGATGACATCGTCATCGATACGGGAGGTCGTGACACGGCGTCTCAAAGAGCCGCGCTGACTGTGTCCGATCTTATGTTGATTCCCTTCCAGCCAGGAAATTTTGATCTGTGGACCTTGGAGCAGGTCGAGCGTTTGGTGGAAGAAGTTCGTAGCGTTAATGAAGGGTTGGAAGCGGTATGCTATATTAGTCGAGGCTATCCGGGGGGAGCTGATAATGAGCAAGCGTCGGAGATGCTGCGAGCGTCATCGATCTTGCGTTTTATGAGCGCGCCGATCATTGGTCGAAAAGCCTTCAACACCGCCAGTGGAGAAGGGCTTTCGGTGGTCGAGGCAAAGCCAAGGGACTTAAAAGCGGTGATGGAAATAGAGCGGTTGTATCATGCGGTTTTTGACGCCTATGACGGCGCGGGAGCGGCGGAACAACAGCCTGACGCCGTTGATGCGACGGCGTGATGGAGGTAAAATTGGCGATTAGACCAAGAGTAAAGACTGCAAATCCTCCACCGGATGAAAATGTTGTTGCGGCGATCATCGGTCGAGGCGCTGGGGTTGCGGGACAAGAATATTCGGATGGCGTTATTTCTTCTCCAAACATGGTTGCTTCGCCGGCGCAAATTCCGTCGATTGTGATGGAAACCATCCCGGTTGCGGCTCCTTTGATTCCGGTCGTGATCGAGGTTGCGTCATCTGCGAAGGTTGAAGAGCCTCCGACGGATCCGGAGAAAAAATTTACGCTGCGTCTTCCTGCGTCTTTGTTATCGGCGATCGAGAAGGATGCGAAAGATCGTCCGGATCGAATCTCGGTGAACACGTGGCTTATCGGCGCCGCGCTTCAGAGATTGCGCCAAAGCAATCATAATGTGCCGAGTGGGATGGAATGAAGGCGTAAAGATGTCTTTATAACGGCTTTTTGCCGTTGCGATTTCCCGAATAAAAATTAAACGGATACAGAGACGGTGTCCTCATCATAGAGGATCATAAGGGGGCGTAACGCCCCCTTATTGCTGTAAGAGTTAGAACCCGAGAATCATGCGGCCTCCCCGAATTGAAACGGCCCACTCTCATCCGGTTGTTACAAACTCCAAGTCATGGTTTCCAAAGGCCTCCCGGCCTTTGGCGGGTCGAGGGCGGAGCCTCGATTCCTTTGGAGGTTCTTTCGAGTTCTCAATTGAACGGAGTATAGGCTTTAAAAACCCTAAAATTAGAAACAAATTTATTCTCTTGTTCGAATTTGGTTGCAGTTTTATTAACAAAAGATTGGGCGGCAAATTCTGCCTAGACCGAAACATCTCTCCAGTGAAAATAGAATACGTCTTGTTTTGTCCAAAAAAATAGACCAAAATCCTAAAAACTAGACACTTATTGCAAGACTCGTATATGGCTGCTGAATTCCACATGATTCCGACTGTGGCATTAAAGACCTGATTTCCAATGATTTGCATGATGGAAACACTCTCTTGGCGGTGAGTGAGAGCATCTGGCACGCGACTTGCGATGAAGTAAACGTTCCGGACAAATGGAACCAACCGGAAAGAACCGGAACAAATCAGACTTACAACGTACAAAAAAGTTCAGGAGAAAAGTAACATGGGCAGCTCAGTCGGCGTGAATCAGAGCGGTAAATCGGGTGGCGATGCTTTCGGTGGCGCGGGCGCCGGTTCGGGTGCTTTCGGCGGCAGCGGCGGCGGATACGGCGGCGCCGGGGCCGGAGCGGAATTCGGTGGCGCGGGCTCTATTGGCGTGGGCGGCGGCTTCGGCGGCGGCGCCGGTGCGAGCGCAGGCGCGACGGGCGCGGTTGGCGGCGACGTCAGCGACAACACCTCGATCGGCTCGATCAACATCAATTCGTAATTGAAGAGATCGGCGGTTCTTTAAAAACGACCGCCGATTTCTCCCTGAACGATTAAAACACGATCTTTTTAAACTCTTTGAGTAAGGATTAGGACCATGGGTAGCTCAGTCGGCGTGAATCAGAGCGGCAAATCGGGTGGTGATGCTTTCGGTGGCGCGGGCGCCGGTTCAAGCGCTTTCGGCGGCAGCGGCTTCGGCGGCGGCGGAGCCGGGGCTGGAGCGGCTTTCGGTGGAGCCGGGGCTGAAGGTTACGGCGTCGGCGTCGGCGGCGGCGCCGGAGCGGGTGCGGGCGCGACGGGCGCGGTTGGCGGCGACGTCAGCGACAACACCTCGATCGGTTCGATCAACATCAATTCGTAATTGAAGAAACCGGCGGCTTTTTAAAAACAGCCGCCGGACCTTCTTGTAACGACACGATCTTTTGAATCTCTTTTGAGTAAGGATTAGAATTATGGGTAGCTCAGTCGGCGTGAATCAGAGCGGCAAATCGGGTGGCAATGCTTATGGTAGCGCTGGCGCCGGCGCCGGTGCGTTCGGTGGCGGCGGTGGCGGCTATGGCGGAGCCGGAGCCGATGCGGCTTTCGGTGGAGCGGGCGCCATCGGCGTCGGTGGTGGTTTCGGCGGCGGAGCCGGAGCGGGCGCCGATGCGACGGGTGCGGTTGGCGGCGACGTCAGCGACAACACCTCGATTGGCTCGATCAACATCAATTCGTAATCTGAGAGTTCGGCGGCTCCTTAAAAACAGCCGCCGAACTTTTTCGGATCGTTGAAACCTGGTCTTTAAAAACTTTTCATAAGGAAATATAATTATGGGCAGCTCAGTCGGCGTGAATCAGAGCGGTAAATCGGGCGGCGATGCTTTCGGTGGCGCAAGCGCTGGTGCGGGCGCTGCGGGCGGCTTCGGCGGTGGTTTCGGCGGAGCCGGAGCGGGAGCCGTTTTCGGCGGAGCCGGAGCTGATGGTTATGGCGTCGGCGTCGGCGGAAGCGCTGGAGCAGGCGCAGGCGCGACGGGCGCGGTTGGCGGCGACGTCAGCGACAACACCTCGATCGGCTCGATCAACATCAATTCGTAATCTGAGAGATCGGCGGCTCTTTAAAAACAGCCGCCGAACTTTTTCGGATCGTTAAAACCTGGTCTTTAAAAACTTTTCATAAGGAAATATAATTATGGGCAGCTCAGTCGGCGTGAATCAGAGCGGTAAATCGGGTGGCGATGCTTTCGGTGGCGCAAGCGCTGGTGCGGGCGCTGCGGGCGGCTTCGGCGGTGGTTTCGGCGGAGCCGGAGCGGGAGCCGTTTTCGGCGGAGCCGGAGCTGATGGTTATGGCGTCGGCGTCGGCGGAAGCGCTGGAGCAGGCGCAGGCGCGACGGGCGCGGTTGGCGGCGACGTCAGCGACAACACCTCGATCGGCTCGATCAACATCAATTCGTAATTGGAAGAACTCGGCGGCTTTTTGAAAATAGTCGCCGGGTTTTCCGAAACGGTTGAACTTCTTCTTTTGATGCTCTCTTTAAAATAAGGATTGGAACCATGGGTAGCTCAGTCGGCGTGAATCAAAGCGGCAAGTCGGGTGGCGATGCTTTCGGTGGCGCGAGCGCAGGGGCTGGAGCAGGGGCCGGCAGCGGCTTCGGCAGCGGCTTCGGCAGTGCGGGCTCTTTCGGCGGCGGCTCTTTTGCGGGCGGCGGCGGCGTCGGCGTCGGTGGTGACGCCGGAGCGGGTGCGGGCGCGACGGGCGCGGTTGGCGGCGACGTCAGCGACAACACCTCGATCGGCTCGATCAACATCAATTCGTAATTGAAGAAACCGGCGACTGTTTTCAAACAGCCGCCGGGTCTCCTCGAATGGTTGGACTTCGTCTTTTAACACTTTCTTTATGGGGATTAAGATTATGGGCAGCTCAGTCGGCGTGAATCAGAGCGGTAAATCGGGCGGCGATGCTTTCGGCAGCGCAGGCGCAGGCGCAGGCGCAGGAGCCGGCAGCGGCTTCGGCAGCGGCTTCGGCGGCGCAAGCTCCTACGCGGGCGATTCTTTCGCGGGTGGCGCGGGCGTCGGCATCGGCGGCAGCGCGGGCGCGGGCGCGGGCGCGACGGGCGCGGTTGGCGGCGACGTCAGCGACAACACCTCGATCGGCTCGATCAACATCAATTCATAATATTTTTTGGCCTTGCGCTAAGAAGATTGCTTTCGGCGTCTGACGATGCTTTGTCGACGCGAGACGGACAATCCGAAAAACGCAAAAATGGCTTTGACTTGTCAAGTGGGCTGGAATGTGTGAACATTCCAGCCCCTTTTTTTTGTTTCTTTCTTATCGCTCCTTTTGGTCCACTTTTCCGGATTTTCCGAAATGGCGTGGACCAAATAACGCGGAGGTTCAATGTCCCCCCCAATTGCGCCCCCCAAAATTGCGCTTTTCGCCAATAAAGATAGCAATCAAGTTGCTGAAGTGGCCGCCGCCGTCTCCGCCGAAGGCGCTGTTCCGGTGGTTCTCGACATTCGAGTCGGGGGACAAGCCGCCCAATCCGATCAACCCGCCGTCACGCTTACGGATAATGGCGCACGGTGGGCCGACGTTGATTTCGATCAGATTCACGCGATCCATATTCGTTGCACTGCTCCGCGCACTTTGCCCACTTTGCCGCCGGTGATCAATGCGGCCTCGCATGCCGAATACAGAGCTCAATTTATTAAAGAACAAGCCTTTCAAGCGACGACATACGCGTTTTTCGAGCACTTGGCCGCGCGTGGAAAGCTTGTCGCCAATCGCTTGATTCACGGCTACATCGAGCATAACAGTAAGGGACAATTCTACGAGAAACTAAGAGCCGCCGGATTTCACGCTCCTCGTAGTTTGAACACCAATTGTCCGGAGCACGCAGCGCGTTTTCTTGATGAAGTGGGCGAGGCCGTGCTGAAGCCTACGATCGGCATTGGTTCAACGCGCGTGGTTTCCGAAGATGATCGTAAGCGTTTGGATGAGCTGATTCATTGTCCGACGCTGTTTCAAGAGCGTTTACACGGAAACACGATCCGCGTTCATGTTGTGGGAGACAGCATGGTTCTGGCGTTGCGGATCATTGCCGACGACATTGATTCACGCACCGACGCCAAAGACTTCGAGCCGATTACTTTGCCGGAGGCCGAATGCGAGGCGATTGCCCGAGCCAATCGTTTTCTGGGGCTGCATTATGCGGCATGGGACGCCATTATGACGCCGGATGGTCGATTGTGTTATCTTGATTGCAATCCGGGGCCGTTTTTGTTGTGGCTTCCTTTAGAAGCTCGAACACAGGTCTTCCGTCATTTGGCTCGATATTTGATTCGTTTTTCGGAAAGCGGGTCTCTTGAAGAGGCGTCTGCGATAGTCTGTCGTTCTCTTGCTTCTGCTTAGTGAGGTGGTCCCGGAATCCCGGACAGGGTGATAAGCTTAGGTTGAATCCCCAGGAGAGTACGGACGAGCGGAAAACGGGCATTGCAGGAACTGGAAATCGACGAAGAAAACGCCCTCGTTTCAGTCAATCCAATTGCAGAAGGGAATTCAGCATGAACTTTCGAAACGCCGCCCTTGCTCTTATGATGTTGGCCTTGCCACCGATCATGTTTCCATCCCTCGCTACCGCTCAACTTCCAACGGCGACAAAATCGGAAATGGCCACACCGCCCGACATCCTTCAACCATTCAATCGAGTCATGTTCGGCTTTAATTCTGTCGTGGTGGATTACGTCGTCGATCCCATAGCCTGGATTTTGGGCAAAGTAACGCCTGGATTTATTCAAACAAGTGCAGCCAACGTCTACGAAAACATTAGTGAACCTGAATTCGTTTTCACAAACTTTCTGGCCGGACATTCCAAAGACGCCCTGATCTCGGTCGGACGTTTTGCTGTCAACAGTACAATCGGAATCGGTGGTTTGTTTGACGTCGCCACGCCGATCGGTCTGGAGCGCCGAACCACAGAGATCAGCGAAGCTATGTGCAAAGTCGGCATTTCACCGGGGCCATATCTGGTTCTGCCTCTGATCGGTCCGACCAATGTTATGAGCGGCGGTTTACTCGGCGGCCTTCTGCTAACCGAATGGTATGCGCTCAGTCTGGTCTCGGCCGCCCTAGCCGCCGCTGACGCTGTTTTCGACATCAGCGTTTCAGTCGCCAGCCTACGACATGTGCGCAACATTCCAGGAGATGGGAAATCCGATCACTACGCCCTTCAACAACAGGAGTTTTGGGGTTATGTGAAGGCTGGTTGTGGTCAGGCAAAAGAGAAAACGACAATCATCATTAAATGATTTCCTCAGACAAAAAGTCCCCTGAGGCGCAATGCTTGGTGACGTGGCGCTTTGACCTTTCCTAACGGACTCTTAGAGCCTGAAACTTGAAATCAGACGGGTCCAGGGACTGTGTTCCTGGTCGTGGGGGATTATAAGGGGGGCGCGACCGCCCCCCTTATCGCCGTAAGGCGAACGTCCCCGACAGACCCGCAAGATGTTCGCCCGTTGAGCGAATCAGAAGCGCGCAACCGCCCCTATTATCCTATTATCTTCTTATATTGCAATACAAAGCTCGGACAGGTTGCGAGACGTTCGCCTTACGGCGATAAGGGGGGGGCTTTCGCTCCCCCCCTTATAATCCCCCGCCAAAGACCGAATCCCCGGGCCCGTTTTTTTTTTTTAATTTATGTTTGTTGGGGTCGGCTTCCGGGTAAGCCGTCATGTGATTGAGAGAAAGAACGGCGCCCGGCATTTTTTTGTCGGGGTCCGCAGAGAGGCGTGGTGGGGGAGAGGGTAGAGTGCGGGCGCGCCCGCCGATGGCGCGATCTACGCCAATGGCGATGACGCGCCAACAGTGATCC
>CAUYUA010000249.1:0-19228 GCA_963575675.1 Azospirillaceae bacterium | reverse complement strand
CGAGAAGCCGCTTAAAGAACTGGTCGTGGCGTTGGATGAGACGAGGCGACATCGCGCTCAATATTATACGCTATTAACTAAACTTGTCATCTTGCAAAACACCTCGGTTTCCGGGGTGAAACACCACGTCGCGGAAGATCGCGTCACGCAGCCGCCATGTGTCGGCATGATCGGCATGTGCATTCCAAGACCGAATGTGAACCAAGAGGCGATCCATGTCAATCGCGCCGGAGTGATATCGGTCGCGCAAAGATCGGCCCGACCACCGCACACAGAGCATGATGAACCACACGGTCTCGGAAGGGAGCGGCCGAAACGACCCGGTGTTTGGGATCAAAGACCTCGATTTCAACATAACGGCCAGGACGCCAAGAGCCGGACTGCAACTCACGCTCCAGTCGCAACACCTCGGTTTCAAGATTGGCCATAAACCAAGCAGGACGCGACTTCCCACGCTTACCGCACACGGCGCGTTTCGCGGCCCGAATTAAGGCGTCGAAATTGGCGATTTCGCCAAACAAATCATGATATCGCTTGACCATGCGACGCCTTCATCCATCCACCGATTAATCGTCCGATTTCGTCAATGAGCCGAGAAGCGTGTTCATAACGCCTTCGGTCGATCAAGCGCAGCTCCGTCGCCAATCGAAACAGAATACGCAGCTTGTTCAATTTTATATTGATTGCGCTTAAACAAGCGTTGCGATTGCGAGTGTAAGTCGCCTCGATCACGCCTTCCAGAACATCCAGAGCCGTTCTTTCTATGCGATCTCCAAGAAGATACTTTTGTCTCTGGGGGAAGCCGTCAAGAACAGGAATAAGCCAAAGCAAAAACTGATATGTTTTCTCAAGAGCCTGTCCGGTTTGGCCGGTCGTATTTGAAGACATCCACAAATCCTATAAATCATCAATCGCGTCAATAAGAGATGATTCAAAAGTTATCCACAGAAAAATAGCACAAACATTCGCAAGGTGCCTCTGGCCCTTTGACCCGTTGCTTGTTCCGTGCTATTATTCGTCTGTCTTTTGTAGGAGGAAAAGAGGAAAGGAATTAAGTGGAAATGGTCCTGGCAACACGGAACCCGATGTAGTTGAACCGGTTGGCGGAGTCGAGCCAGTCGCGTCTCGCCGAGCGCAAGTCCCGGGGGTAGCCGCCCCAAGAGCAGCCACGGACAACGCGGCATCCACAATCTCCGCCTTGCCAAGCATCTCCATCCGTCGGCGCACCGTTATAATTATCATTCCAACAATCCTCAACCCACTCCCAAACATTCCCCGCCGTATCATACAGACCAAACGGATTCGGCTTGAAGCTCCCAACTTCCGTTGTCTTCTTGCGATAAACACCCTTCGGGCCGTTGTTATACGTGTAGTTCCCGTCATAGTTCGCCTGGTCCGGCGTGATCGTGCTTCCCGTCCAAAACGGCGTCGTCGTTCCCGCACGAGCCACATACTCCCACTCAGCTTCACTCAACAGGCGATAGGTTTGTCCCGTCTTCCTGCTCAGCCATTGCACATAAAGCTGTGCATGATCCCAATTCACACACGTCACAGGATGGACGTCGGTCTGAACAAACCCCGGATTCAACCAGTTCATCTCGGCATCAAACTCCCGCACCGCGCCGTTCCATTTCCAAGCTCCTCCCTCAAGACGATGCTTGGTCGCCTCAATAAAGCGTCGAAACTCCCCAACCGTCACAGGATACTTCCCAACCGCAAAGCTGTAGCCGATCGTCACTCGATGCTGCGGGCTTTCCCACTTCGCCTGCTCCTCAAACATGTTGTCTTTAATCGCCCATAGCGTGTAACTTTTCAATTGGGCCCGTTCCTCCTTGGTCGATCCCATCATAAACATCCCTTTCGGGATCACCACCATTTCCGGACAGTCTAGACAAACGCCGCCATCCTTCGAAAAATCCCGGAACACCGCCCCCGGTTTCGGCCAATCCCCGGAAATCAATTGAACCGAAGGCTGCAGCACCCGCATCACACTGATGTGGCCTTCCTGAGTGGCCCACATCAACGCGGTGTTGCCGCCATCATCCTTTGCTTCAACGTCGGCATCTGCGGCAAGAAGCGCCTCCACCGCCCTGATATGGCCCTTATAGGAAGCCCACATCAGGGCGGTGTTATCGCAATTATCCTTTGCTTCAACGTCGGCATCTGCAGCAAGAAGCGCCTCCACCACCTCGGCGTAACCGTTCTGGGAAGCCAATAGCAGCGCGGTCTTGCCGTAATTATTCCTTGCTTCAACGTCGGCATCTGCAGCAAGAAGCGCCTCCACCACCTCGATGTAACCATTCTGGGAAGCCAATAGCAGCGCGGTCTTGCCGTAATTATCCCTTGCTTCAACGTCGGCATCTGCAGCAAGAAGCGCCTCCACCACCTCGATGTAACCGTTCTGAGAAGCCAATAGCAGCGCTGTGTTGTTGTTCTCATCTGTAGCGTTGACGTCGACGCTTGCTGCAGTAAGCAGCCTCCGCACCGCAACAAGATCGCCTTTGCTGGAAGCCTTTATCAGCGCAGTAAAGTCTTCCAGGCGACGTTTGACAAACCCTAAAAAATATCCATTCGGATACTTTTCGAGATAGTCTTCAAAATCCTCCGCGTTGCGGCTGTCCTTGATCGTCTCCCAGAACGCCAATTCAATTTTTAAGGAGGCGTCCTCCGAAATGGATATCGGTGAAGAAGAAACCAGCTTCCTCGGTTCGGCCTCGGACGCCTTGTCTTTGTCTGCGGGAACCATTTTTTCGAGCACCTCGATGAGCCCAGACGCCTCGGGGCGATCGCTTGGATCGCTCTCCAAGCACTCCTGGATCAGATCGCCGAGAGCCGCCAGCGCTTTCAGCCTTTTCAGCGACGGCGTATGCGGATCGGAGGCCGTCGCCAAACGATAGAGCGTTTTGCCTAGAGCATAGACGTCGCTTTTCGGCCCAGGCCGCCCAAGCTCCTCTTTGCCCATTTGCTCCGGGGGCGCGTAGTCCCACGTTCCCATCACAAAACGACCAAATTGTGTTGCGCCCGCCCGTGTTGCGGCCATGGTCGCTATGGTCGCCCCAATAGGCTTCCCGACCTGAGAGAGTCCCCAATCAATGATTTTTACCGCAAAGACGCCGTCTCGACGCGCCAGCATTAAGTTTGCCGGCTTAATGTCGAGATGCGGAATAGGAGCCGGTTTGCCTTTAACGGTCCTCCCATGGGCGACCGCGAGCGTTCGGGCCACATGAAGACCGACGGAGGCCGTTTCCTCGATCGTTAAGGGGCCATACTTCGCCAACCAAGCTTCTCCATCGAGAAAGCCGTCTAAATGCTCCATTACAATGTAAGGCGTCTTCGTTCCCGACCCGAAGCCGTAGTCTATCGACTTTGGAACGGTCTTCCCACCCACCTCGTCCATGGCGATAAGTTCGGAGAACACCTTATCGATGGAGCCGGATGGGCATTGCCACAGCGTCTTGATCGCCACCTTCCTCTGTCGCACGAGTTCGAGGCAGAGGAAGACGCAACCCATGCCGCCAGCCCCGAGAATCCGCAGGAGACGGTATTTTCCGGCGTCGAACGGGGCATACTTGGCCGCATCGATGGTCAGCGCCATCTGAAGAGGACCGAGGGCTCCATTGAAGTCTCGACGCAAGAGACGAACATTGTAGAGATTATGAGCAACTTGAGCCCTTTCGACGGGGTCGCTCGTCTCGTCGAGCGTTCGCTCCAGAAGCCGCTCAGCCTCGGTGACTTGGGCGTCGTCGCCGGTCGCCACCAGCGTGGCCGCGATGGTGTTGGCCGCCCCCGGAAGAAGCGCCGTCGCGCTGCGGTTCGCCCGCAACAAACTCCGCGTCCGGTCGAGCAGTTTCGTCCCGCCCCCGGTGAGGGCAAGGGGAGTCAATCCGCTCTCCACCGTCACGACGCTGTTGCGCCCCTGCGCCTGGAGCATCGCGTGAAGATCGCGCACCAAGCCGAGGATTTCGTCGTTCTGCCCTCCGATCGCCGAAACGCCGTCGCCGATGGTCCGAAGTTCGGCGGTGAGTTTCTCTTCCACCGTGTCGAGGGCGGCGGAGAGCGCCGCTCCGTCCCCTGAGAGCATTTCGCGAAAGCGCCCAAACTCCGCCCCCAACCGCTCCAGGACGTCACTTGAGCGCTCGACTTCAGCCCATACCGCCTCTTGCCGCAACATGTTAAGCGTCGCCTGCACGCGCGCGTTGGACCGGAACGATTCCTGGACAAAGAACAGCATCACGTCGCCAATGAACCCGTCGTGACAAAGCAACGCCGCGACGTCGGTGGACAAGATAACGCCCGCCTGCCCGATTTGCGTCATGATGAGCTGAGAGAGGTCGTCACGCCGGCTGCCGCGCAATAGCCCCACCACCGCAGACCCATCCGGGAACGCATCGGTTGGAAGAACATCCGCAGCCCGTTTCGCGAGCGCCCGACACGCCTTCACGGTCTCCGCTCGACATTGGCGAGCGTCTTCATCCGACAGCCTCCGCGCGGCGATGAACGGCAGAACGTACTTCGCCTCGATCCCTTGGGCGTATTCCTTTGCGAGCTTCGAAGAAAGCAAACGGTCGGGCTTCGACAAGATGCCGCCTAACCACCCAGCCGGAGCAACGCCGAGAGCAACCGCCTCCACGCCTTTACCGAAACTGCCTTGGAAGGCGATGGCAAGGTCTTTGCTCGACAGCGTAAAGTGATCGGAGACCTTTTTAAGAATCGCTTTCGCTCGACCGATGGTCAGCGAACCCACTGCCCCGAGGCCACGGTCAAGGACTAAATCAACCCCGGTCCAAACCAACTCGCCGACATCCATAACCCTGCCTCCGCTGTGCGCTCAGAGGGTTTTGTATCAAGGATGCGGTGGAAGCGTCAATAACCCATCGTGCGCACAAGGTCGAATTTCACGCATCAAATGGTCTTTCACAAACTCCCACCGGCCTTTAGTCGACCCATTAATACAGAAAACCATGGGCAAGCGACTGGTGTTTTGGTAAATTATTTCCGTTACTGACACAGAGATCGGTTTTTCCTTAGAGTCCGTCCGCTGGCAATGCTGAAGCTGGACGTATAAATATTAACGAAACCAGAACGTTTTCTGTGCGTTTTAATAAGCTGAGATTTCGCAAATTAACATTCAGTGCATAGATTACTCCTAAATCAATATTTAGACGTGTTTGTTTCTTGTTCGGTGGAAACGAAAAGACCCTTACTACGACAGAGTCACTTGAAAACGTCTTTAGCGATTCCCAAGTTGAGTTTTTTCACATTGGGATGGCGGAAGATGGACATAACTGGGTGGATGGATGAACTGGCGGGGCTACATAACCTGATTGGTGATTGTTTTTTACGCAAAGAACCTCGTGAGCGTGCGCTTGAGTATTTGAAAGGCTTGCTTGGCTCGTCTGAGCGTAAGAATAGTTGGCAGTTGGCCGAGCAGGCAGGAGAAAAAGTTCCGTATGGAATGCAACGTCTTTTACGAGTTGCGCAATGGGATGCGGATGGCGTTCGTGATATTCTCCAGTCTTACGTAAAAGACCGATTTGGTTTCAGGGGTGGGGCTCTGGTCGTTGACGAGACGGGATTTGTCAAGAAAGGTCGTGAATCTGCCGGAGTAAAGCGGCAGTATTGTGGCTCAGTCGGCAAGGTTGAGAATTGTCAGGTTGGGGTCTTTTTGTATTACGCGGCGGAAAGCGGTGGCGGCGCTTTTGTAGATCGTGAATTATATCTTCCGGAAGACTGGATCGAGGACTGGGAACGGTGCGATGATGCGGGGGTTCCGAAAGATACGCCATTTCGGACCAAACCGGACCAGGCGCGTCTCATGTTGGATCGGGCTCGACAAGTCGGCTTTGAACCGGCTTGGACGCTTGGCGATTCTGTTTACGGCAGTGATCCAATGTTGCGCCGAGCATTGGAAAATTGGGGATGGTCTTATGTTATGGCTATTAAAACCACCGAGCCGGTTCGGCCTCAGGCGGGGCAAGGATTAATTACGCGCACGGCGTTGGAGGTCGTGTCGACAATTTCTGCGGACCGTTGGCAACGTATTAGCGCCGGAGAGGGCGCGAAAGGTCCGCGTGTTTATGATTGGGCGGAAGAGCCTCTGATTGTACCTGGGGTGGAGACTGGAAACCATACCTTGCTGGTTCGCCGTTCTCTCAATGATTGCAATGACATAGCCTTATTTTTGGTTTTCACGACACAAGCAACGCCACTTCAGGAAATGGTTCGAGCCGCCGGTTTGCGATGGACGATCGAAGTTGGATTTGAAGGCGCGAAAGGAGAAGTTGGCTTAGATCACTATGAGGTCAGACAGTGGACCGCTTGGTATCGGCATATAACTCTCGCCCTTCTTGCTTACGCTTTCCTGGCTGTCGTCAAGGCGCAAACGGTGGCGGCGGAAAAAAAAGCATGATAATTTTGAAACAGATAAAGTTCCTTTGAGTATACCAGAGATTCGGGTTCTGTTAGAGCGTATCGTCTTAGTTGTAAAGCAATCAATTGAGCATATTGTGGCTTGGTCAAATTGGAGACGCCGGCATCAAGAGATTGCTCGTAAATGTCATATTAAAAAGAAAATTGCTTCGATAAAGAAAGTGCCACTGTAGTATTACCCCGCTTGTGTGGAGCGGCGTAGAAGAGAGCAGGAGGAAGACTGTAGCCTAATTTTGACACCCGCCATTCTCAAAATCATTGACACATTCTTCTTGGCGCGTTATCGTGAGTAGTGTTCAATATAATGAATTTAAGTGTAAAACATGATTATTACGGATTTTTTTAATATAATCGATGCAGAAATTGCTCGTAAGAAGGAGATGATAACACCAAAAACTATCGCAGAGTTTCAGTGGCATCGTAAAGCTGCGGAACAAGGGAACGCTGAAGCTCAAACCAAAATTGGGAAAATGTATTACGATGGACATGGTGTGGAACAGGATCGTGTCGAAGCATTACATTGGTACAATAAAGCAGCAGAGCAAGGAAATGCTGAAGCTCAAACCAAAATTGGGGATATATATTGTACTGATTTTACCTGCTCTTTAGTAAAATGGAGTTATGCAGAGGCAATAAAATGGTATCGTAAAGCAGCAAAACAAGGATACGCTGAAGCATATTTCAAAATTGGGGATATCCGTTACAAACGGTGTCGTATAAAACAAGATTTTTTAGAAGTAGAAGAATGCTACCGTAAAGCTGCGGAACAGGGACATGTTAAAGCTCAATTTAAAATTGGGAAAATGTATTATGATGGATACGGCGTAACGCAAAATTATGTTGAAGCGTTGGAATGGTATCGTAAAGCAGCGAAACAAATGGACGCTGAGGCGCAATTTAAAATCGGGGATATGTATTGCTGTGGACAGGGCGTAGAACAGGATCATGTCGAAGCATTTAAATGGTATCGTAAAGCAGCGGAAATAGGGCATGTTGAAGCTCAATTCAAAACTGGCAATATGTATTATGATGGATATGGCGCAACACAAAATTATGTCGAAGCATTAGAATGGTATCGCAAAGCAGCGAAAATAGGCATTGATAAGACTCTATACAATATTCACGCTGAAGCGCAATTTAAAATTGGGAATATGTATTACTGTGGACAAGGTGTGGAACAGGATCATATCGAAGCATTTAAATGGTATCATCAAGCAGCAGAAAGATGGTGTGTTGAAGCGCAGTTCAAAGTCGCATCTATGTATTATAATGGAGATGGTGTAACACAAAATTATGTCGAAGCATTTAAGTGGTGTTATAAGGCGGCAAAAATGCGACATAATGAAGCTCAGAACAAAGTTGGTGATATGTATTACTATGGATATGGCGTAGAACAGGATTATGTCGAAGCATCTAAATGGTATAATGAAGCTGCGAAAAAACGTAAAGTTTCTAGCATTTGCTGGTTAATGTGATCGTTTATTTTTGTAACAGCACATCATCATGTAAAATAAGGGAGAGTGTTCGGTTGAGATACATCAGGAAAATTAATCGACTGGGAGTGCGATGATCGTAGTGAACAGACCGCCGCCTTGTTGATAGATCGTCTAAATAAAGCAGGAGTAAAATTGTACATTACGGATGATTACGCCGTATACGCGCCTCGCCTTCGAACGCAATTGTTGTTCTATTGCGGCAAATCCGTGACCGGGTTGAAACGATATGTCTTTCCCGCAACAATCATCTTTTCAAGATATTTTTGGGCGCGTTCCATATCGACACGCTTATCGAGTTCGCACAGCAGATGGGCATATTCATTGCGCAAATTTGTAGAGAAAATGCCGGGATCATCCGAACCGAGACACACCTGAACCGGGGGATCGCCCTGTAATCCCAACCAACGGAAAACATGATGTTCAGCGTACTTTTCATAGACGCTAATCCGGATATTGCTGGTCGGCAAACTTTCAATCGCGATCTGACGCGTGCGAAGCTCTTCCAACACCACGTCCTGGAGGCGACGCAAAAGAACATTGTCCAGAGGTTCATTCTCAAGATCAATCTGAATCGGCTGGTTGTAGCGTTCGACCGTTTCTCGAGCGTTGTTTCCGTGATACTCACAGAAAAGCTGGTACGCCTCTTTGCGTAACTTCGCTTTCTCAACAAGCTCCCGCTCCTCGCGATCGTCCTTACTCCACCCTTCTGTGTTGCGATCAGGTCGCGCCTCAAAAGCATAGGACGGATCTAGCCGCCGGAATCCCCAGGCTTCATAGAGAATAGCTGAAGAAACTTCTCTTCCATAGACTTCTTGGCTCAAACAAGAGATTTCTTGGTCAAGCTTAAGAAGGGACACACTCTCTGTTTTCAAACAGCGCGTCAGAAGATGACGCGCAATGACAAGATCATCCAGGCGTTCTCCCCTGTTAACAACAATACTCTCCCCCATGCGATGACGCCATAAATCAGGCTCGATTCCAAGGGCGGTGGCGTGACCAACCCGATTTCCAACCGTCATCCCCAGCAACATCAAAACTTCGTAAACGGCTCGAACGCCAGAAAGTAAGTGAACAAAATCCTCTCCTGCATGAAAGGTAAAATGAGGAAAACGACGACGCCTCAAATACCGAAATACAGGCGCAAAAACTTCCGGCGGCGCATGAAGCTCGTTGGCTGCACCGTCAATTCCAGTGACATAGCGTCGCAAAAGAGGATGTTCATCGAATGCACTCATAAGCGCAATGGCTGTTTTCTCAATCTCATTGCGCAGTCCCTTGTGGCGGTAGCGGAGCGCATCCCCTGAATCATATTTATCCTTTTTCTTAATAAAGTGAGCAACCAAAATCAGCTTAGGTTTACGCCTTGGAAGAAAAGCCGGATTAGGCTTAATATCCTTCAATTTCTCCAACACTTCGGATAAACTCAAGGGTCCTTTAATTTCCGGGTTGAAGAAACGAAGATATCCATGAAGAATTGATTTTAATATCTTCTTGTTTCCTTCTTGACTGGACTTAGGCGCAAAACGTCCTTCCAGAGTATCAAGATCACCTTCGCGTGTGTAACTAAGCTGATAAAAACGATTCTTATAGTCCCTTTCCGTCATCTCACGCATTTCGTTAACAGTGATCTTTTGGAACTGATCAAACCCCCATTGCTCGCCCTGCTGTACAAGCAATCGAGAAAACTGAGCCATAATTAATAGATATGCATACGCCGCATGAGCCAAAGCATCCGACTTCTCAGTCTCCAGAGCATGGAACAACGCAGCAATCAAAAAAGCTTCCTGAGCAAGCGGCTCCAAAATGGCGCCGAGACGCGGCCACATACGAACAACTTCATGTTGTGACGTATCCACATCGCACCATCCATTCAAGTTTGAATGGTGCGGGTTTAGGGCGCAACCGACATGAGCACGGCGAATCAAGTCCATCACGCACGAGGTTTTACGATTGCGATTTTCTATCGCTGTCGGCTTCGCAAGCGGCAAAAGGACTTCATGAGCCAACCATTCTCGCAACGCCCGCGCCACACGCAACCGGTCCAGCAACGTCTTGTGGTTTAGAGTATAGTCCTCTTGTTTAAGCAGCTCTTCAACTTCCGAGTTAGACTCGCTCATTCGGAATTTTTCGGCAAAAGCACCAGGACTACGCAACGCATCCAGCCACACTGATTCGACTTCCGTACTGCCGTTAAGATGCATATGCATTTCATCCAGGCCATACGTGCGAATCAAATAGTCAAGACGCGGATCTTGAATAGTGGGAATCGCACTATAGCGCAGCTGAGGACGAATCTTATCGATGTAAGATTTTACCTCTATATGAGACAATCCTCTATGGTCTGGCGCACGATCCTTCAACCATTCCGTCAGAGAATATTCCATATGCAACCGATAGACAACCAAAAGCAGAGGCGGAAAGTCTGTAATCAGATTTTGCCACTGTTCAAAACGCTCTTTACGCACACAAACATGCTCATGCCCCGCACAAACGAGGTAGTCGTCGGCTAAATGACTAAAAACACCAACAAGCAACTCATTGAGGTTTTTGTAGTCATTTATGGATTTAGGCTTATTGGCGGATTTATAATTGTTGACGGACCGATCCCCATCAATTTGCAGTCGTCCAACTTGTTTTAGATAATGATCCGGTCGTTTCGTGTTCCTTTCTCTCTCGCTGATAAATAAATCGAACCGAATTCGGTCGATATTTGGCGGCGCCCCCTGTAAATAGTCATGCATAATTCTTGTCTGGCGGAGAAGCTGACGATAAATTATGCTCACAAGACGCTCCAAATTCTCGATTTTAGGATTTTCCGTGACATGGCCACATAAAATTCATTTAACTAAGACGCTAAATCACCTCATTGCCCCCCCCTGTGTTATTATCTCCCTGACGAGCGCTTCGCCTCCAAATCGCTAACGGAAATAGGTCTTAGCCACTTACCCGGAATCATCACAGAATGCAACGGAGCCCAAAGATTAACGAAACCTACCGATTTCTCCTTACTGAAAACGCATCTTACACGCAACGCGTCACGGCGTTTTATCGGCAGACCTTCTCCATACGCTTGTTTTGTATCTAAATCTATAGCTTTTGCCATTTTATACTTTATATTTTCCTCTCCCTCTTTATCTCCCTCTTTATCTCCCTCTTCCTCTTCACATAATTTACTACCTTTTTCAATCCATACATCCCAGGATTTGAGCATCAAATCAAACAAGAATGGTCCCCCACTGTGATGTTTTGATGTTGGGTCGACAAACAAACAAAACATCGGACATGAGAACAATAAGGAAAAAAGAGGGAAGATATTATGATTTATGGATGTTTCCGAATCGAACCGTATTTTACGCCAAAATAGCGCATCCGATATCGTTACATTGTCATGCCCTAGAACAAATCCGTCGTTTCCACCTATATTTTCACCTTCCCCCTGTGTGGATATCTGATCTCCTTTTTCCAGAATTTCTTCTACCAACACAGCATAGAATAGGGCAATAATTTGGCGATGAAGCACCGTTCCGGCATAGAAATTTTTGTCGGTAAACTCTTCGTCCATATTACCAAGAGTGTCATAAAGACGAGAGAAGACTCTTGCATAAAATTCTACGGAGTAGTTGATCTTTTTAAAAGACTGCGCAAATTTTATCCATTGCCCCATATACTGATCAAGACAATTTCCACTTTCGCCAATGACGATGCCGCCCCCTGTTTCCCGATCATCATTCTCATGATCAAAACGAGGACGTGTAAACGTAGGAGCAACGACCTTCTCCTCACCTGAAAGTTGACAATCAAAAGCGGGATACGTGCCAATTTGAGATAGACGGTTCAAGGTTTTGCGAAAATTTTTGTTCTCATTATCGTTTTGAACCGCAATCAACTCCGCTAATGCGCCCAACAAAGTCAAAATCGATAGATAACTGCGCGTCTCCCCCTCAACATTCACAGAGAGGACTGCCATAGACAAATACTTCATTCCATTGTTGCAAATACTACGTAAGCTTCCTATTGTATTATAAAAAAAAGGCCATGATATATATTCACCTTCTTTTGCTTTTTCTTTTGCTTTTCTATGTTCTTCACACACAGGAAAAACTTCCGCCCACCATTTTATAATACCGAAATTCATCGTTTCATCGATCTTCCCTCCCTGTTCCCGTTCCTGTTTCCTTCCCTGTTCCCGTTCCTGTTTCCGTTCCTGTTTCCTTCCCTGTTCCCCTCCACATAGTTTATTAAATGCCTTGTCTGCATATTGCTCTCTTTTTTGATCTGCAAATTCCATTATTTCTTGATTGGATCGCATATATAATGTAAAAAGAATATCATTTCTACGGTAACGCCCAGTTCGCGCCACGGCGATGCTCCCAAAAAGCATCGGTTTTTCTTGAATTTTTGAAAGCTGGCTTCGTTGGACGACAACAGCAAGACGAGTAATGGTGCTGATCTTTTCGATCCTGCGCAAACCAAGATAATTGACCAGATTCTCTTCTAAAAGTTTTTACCGAGAAGGTGCATCCTCATTAGGAAGAGAGCGCTTTTTTCCGTTAGAAAGAGAAAAGATGAGTTCACGAGTCCAGACAATCTTTAACATATAGTCCAATGCATCGGACAATGATTGGTTAACCTTGCGGGTAAAATACGCCCCCAGAACCATAGCCACTTGATTTAGTGAGTTGTCGGCGTATGTCGGCTTCAGATGGTAGCCGCTGTTCCAAACTCTTGCCTCAGAGAGCCAAGTCAGCAATTGGTCAATCAAGCCATGCGGTGTCGCTCGACTAATAATTTGCGGATCAAGGCCATACTGATACAATGATGCGGAAAAAACACTGACGAGTCGATCAGCAAACACCTGAGCTTCACTTGCAGGAAAACTCCCCTTTTGGCATGCAAGCAGATCACGTGCCCCCACCAAAAACTGGATTACAGCCCTAACAGGCTGCTCAAGAATTGCCTCTTTATAAATAGAGAATTCTTTTTCTGTGCAAAAGACAAATTGAATGATCTTTTGCAATACATTTTCCAAATCAATATTATCTTTTATTTCTTCGCCATCATCTCCTTTATAATTACCATAACAAACCTTTAGTGGACGGGAATCTTTCTGAAAACGATCAATATATCCCAATGTTAACAAGCGCAGCTGATTTTCTGGCTTTAAGATTTTAATGATGTATTGTTCCGTCAAACGATCAACCATCCGAATGATCTGATCTGACCCCCAAGTTTTGGTGTCCAGAGCATGATATTCATGCGACGGTCGATCATACCGAAGCATCATTTCTCCGAAGTTTTCAAATTGTTGGCACCGAACAAGTTTATTATAAAGCCCTAAATCGCCCGATAACAGGACGATAATTTTAGGCGTCGTAAAATATTTCCGAATAGCCTCAAGAACCGGCCACCCTCGGAGAAATTGCGTGTCAATGTCATCAAAGACAAGCAAAAATGCCTTTTTCTTGAGATATTCAAGCGCATCACTGACAAAGCGATGGATTTTTTCTTCTAGCTTTACACCTTGTATCGCTGCCTGCATGCCTCGACGAACAACGTAGTTTGAGTCGCTCCATTCGTCTCCATAATATTCCTTCTTTCCAACGCCATCCAACAGGCTTAGGCCGGAAGATAAATCTTTCAGAGTGGTTTCAACTTTCGCAAAGGCTTTATCATCATCGCCTCCCTGTGGAGGACAACGACATTGCCCGTTCTTATCTTGACATATTTCATAAATACGCGCCAAGACTGTAAGAACAATATTTTCTTTGTTTTCGATTAAAGTCGGATCAATCGTCGGTACGATCTCAACCCCTTTTAATGCATCTTCTTCTGGGTTCTGTAATGTTTTAATCAAATTCAACATAAACATTGTTTTGCCACTGCCGCGGCCACCATTAACGGTAATTGAATTGTGGACGCGATATTCTCTGTTGTTCAGATTTTTCTCTTCAATCAAACGAGCGATTAAATTCTTGGCCCGATCCATTGCTTCTTGCTGAAACAAATACTTGTCATCCACTTTCTTTGGGTCGGAAGAATAATTGTTAAGGTCTATTAAGATTTCCTTTTTCATGCTCAATATCTCCTCATTTAACAAAGAAAATGGCTCTTGTGGCGTTAATTGTTGTTTTGGCGCTATCATGGGGGCGTCTAAGGAGATGCGGTCATCGTCAGCGAATCCTTTGATGTGTGGCTCGGGATGATCAGCTTTACAGGTCGCGCACGGCGCGCAAAAGAAGAGGAAACGCGTCCAAAAAAAGATGTGCCAGCAGAAAAAACACATTTTCTCGTTGCTCTCGATAGAACCAGAGCCACAACAGACACCAGCTCAACCCAAGCGCAATGAAGCTTCGGTCAGCTTCAGCTCAAACGGTGACCGCGACATTCACTTCAGACAAGGTCATCAATCCGAGCATTCCCTTGGGGCGAATGTAGCACTGCCAGACACTAATGTCACCTTCTATTTCTGGAATACAAATCCGATGCGCGACCATCGACTCTCTCGGTTAAAGTGGAGCACCAAACTTTCCCCGGCAAACCGAGCAACATAGAGCCCGTGCAAGCTCCCTTAAAATTCAGACACCCTACCGATCCTTTGCTCCACGCACGCGATGGCGACAACCTTCTTCTGCCCGATCTACAGAAACAGCATGATTGCGTGCGCCGGTTCCAGCTCTATAATGTCGAAGACCGTCTCGCCGAAAACATTCACCAGCCTCTTGGCGAAATGCGGCCCGATCCCCTTGATCATGCCGCTGCCCAAGTATTTCTCGATCCCTTCCAACGAGGTCGGCAGCATTGTTTTGAGAAAAGAAGCTTGAAACTGTAGGCCATGTTCACGATGATTGAACCACTTTCCGGTCGCCGTGACGTATTCTCCGGCCTGAACCGAAGCCGCCGAACCGACCACGGTAATCAAATCGCGATGACCGCGCGTCTTCACGCGAAGAACGCAGAATCCCGTTTCGGGACTGTGAAACGTGACCCGTTCGACCAAGCCCGCAAGAGAATCCTGACCGGCGTCGGATGGAGCGTTCATATTTTCGCCTGGACAAACAGCGCTATTTTGCCGAGAGTATCTCCGACCATCCAAACGGTTCAAATAGAATCATGGAGACCGGGATCCGAGAAGCGCCGGGACCGCAGGAGACGCCGTTGCTGGGAACGGATCAAGAGCGGCGATGGGAATGGCGGCGAACCGCCGGAGCCCATCAGTGCGCGAGCGCAATAGGCCCGCCCGCGCGGCGTTGAGGATTCCGAAAGGTCGATCCCGCCGCGTTTTGATTAAAGATCGCACCGACGGCAGGCTTGAGCATCGCTCGCCGCCATCGGCGCGTCTTCCTTAATCGGCAATGATCCCTTTTGTTTTTAGATCAAGGATCAGTGCTCGCAGAACTTGGCGCGTCGATTGTCGGCAGTGATCGCTTTTGTTTTTAGATCATGGATCAGTGCTAGAAGAACTTGGCGCGTCGATTGAAGTCGGTAATTGATGTCGTTGACGACGTTTCGATCATAGGCAAACCCGACATTTGAGATGTCGTCGGCATTGAAGTCGCCTCGATTGAACCCTGTTCCACCAGGATTTGCCCAACCGCCGATCGGCGTGTTGTAATGCCGAGACGTAATGAACCAGGATGAACCGTTTGAAAGGATTGAAACGAAGTCTCCGTAGGCTCGAAGAACGACGGCGTTGTTGTCTGGTCCTGATCCGGACGGCAGCGTTATGGTAACGGTTCTTGAGGTGTTGTCGGTTTTTTTGATGATTCCGTATCGGCCTGGGCAAGTGTTCGGCAAGGGCAAAACAACCTGAACCGCACTGGCGTAGGCGCTGACCAACCACATCGGAGCGACGGAGAAATCCGGCGTCACCTGAGTCTGTCCTTCGACAAACCGTGTCGCGTAGGATAAGCCTTCGACGGTTAAATCCGTAATGGTTGTTTGCTTCAACAGAGCCGTCGCTGGATACCCGGCGTCGAAGGCGGAATATTGACGGCTCGAACTTGTGTCCCATATGGGAGCGCCGCCTGTTGCCGAGAACAGACCGATGATCGTGGTGTTGGTTGAGCCGTTATCGATCCTGATTCCGGGAACGGCTCCGGAGCACTCGGCGTAAAAGTTCAGAATCCTGGTCTCGCTGGTCATGGCTCCGAGCCGCAAGCAGGCTTCCGCCGACGAATGGACGTTGGCTTCGCAATCGATGAACGAGTTGTTGTAACGAGCGGTGGACAGAAAGAATCCGCAGCCTGTCATCGGCGCGGACAGTGAATAAACACGAACATCGTTGAATTTGTTGGCGTTGGGCGTATCGCCGGTTGTCGAGACGGTCAACAACACGCCGTGAAGACTTGGGCGGGCGATTAGAATGCGGGCAAAGCTGTTCCAATAACAGGGTTTGTCTGGATTATCGTCGCCGTCGAGCGTGACGCCGACGCGGGCGTCCCAGATCGTTAGATTTTCGATCAGGTTTCTGACGCATGGTCCGGCGACGCCGAACAGCTTAACGCCCGACGATCCGCCGACGATTTTCAGATCACGCACGGCGCAATAGCCGTCCTGGATTTCGATTGCGTTGAAGTCGGACGGATAGCTCGGCAAAGCGGTTCCGTCCCAGGGCGCTTCGCGAGCCTGAATGACGGAAGCGTCGCCGACGCCGAACAGCGACTGTCCATAGTTCAGAACAATGGGCGCGCTAATTCGCCAAGTTCCTGGGGGAACGAACACGGCTTTATTCGCGGCAAACGCCGCAGCAAAAGCCGTTGAGCAATCAACAATTCCGCCTTCGACGCCGCCATAATCGGCGGGCGTTGCGATTTCGCGAGAACCGAGATACCGGCGCAAATCCATTTTGGAAACGGCGACGCCGTTAAGAAGAATGTCGTCGATGCGAGCCATGGATTACAACTCCGCCGATGCGAGGATGACGCCGCCGGTTCCGCGTTGGATCAAAATGCTTCCGGACGTGAGTCCGGAGAAATAACCGCAAGAGACTCGTCCTCCGTCCGTGGCGTTCTCGTGAAGCTGTGTTATGCTGGCTTGAGATTGAGTGAAATCTGTTGTCACGGCGTCGGTGAACGCCAACGCTGCGGTTGCTTCATAGGTCGGAGCCGCTCTCATTCCTGGATGTGAGAGAGGAACTTGTATATTGCTGGCGGAGTTTGCCTTGCCGATCAGACCGGAACAGGTTCTCAAGAAACGATTGACCAGTTGTGTTTCAAGAGCCATGGGCCGTCGTTCGAAGGCTGTTTTGACCGATCCGGGTTCGAGTTGCACGTCTCCGATGTAAAGAGAGCGACCTGTGATCGCGCCGCAATCGGCTTGTATAATGATTTCGAGGCCATTTGTTGTGTCGCCCATAGCTGAAGCCGTCAAGGATAGAGACACATAATTCGATGTTGGAACCGCCACAGGCGATCCTATTGCGATTTGTGTGACGCTGGAAAAGTCGTTGAAGGCGGTCGCTTTGTTGATCGTCAGAGTGTAGTTTATTGTCGATCCCACGTTATGGAACACGTTAAGAGAAACTGTTGCCGGATTATTGCGCAATCGAGCGGCGTCTCGGGCTTCGATGCGATGTCTCCAGAACACTGCTCCGCCGGTTCCCAACGTCGCGGCGTACACGGCGCAACTGCACGCTCCGGGAGAGAGGTTGTATCCCGCAGGATCGGTTTGACGGATTGTTCCCGCCGTTGGGCTTCCATCGGCGCGAACTGCGAACAAATCGACTTCTCCATATTGCCAGGCTCCGGTCAACGTCTTCATGGCGCGGTGCGTGACTCGACAGCAACCATTGATGACGGCGTTTCGTAAATACTCCCGCCCCAATCTGTTGTCGTCGGCTCGAACAACGTGGGACGCGCTGCTGGTTCCGGAAGAAGCCACCGGCAGGCGAGCAATGTCGATGGTTCCTGTGTTCATAGCCGATGCGTCGTGAGAATGCGTTGTCGGCGCGCGAGCGTCGGTTAGACGACTGTCGTCTCCTTTAACGACTTGAGTTGAAGAAGCGTTTCCGCTGGTGGCGACGTCTTTTGCCGCCGCTGTTCCGAGCGTCGGTTTTCCGGAAAGGTCGGAATAGGCGCCCGATGTCGCGACGATTGAAAGAGACGTTTGTAGTGAAGAAATAGAAGCTTCTGTGAATGCGGTGGTGGCGAACTTTGTCGAGTTGTCGCCGACGCTCGGCGTCGGCCCGCTGATCGAGGCGCATTGGAAGGTGATGTTTCCCGGACTCGCCGATCCGTCCCAGGTTCCGATTATCCAGTCTGGAGCGGATGCTCCGGGCTTGAGGAAGATGTACGGTTTGCCGGTTCCGTAATCCGAGGTTCGGAATTGGATGCATTCGACGCGCTGCGCGTAGGTTCCGCCGATATAAGAAGCGGTTCCGGTAAAGCTCGGTGACGCGAGCGGCGCTTTTCCGTCGAGCGCCGTTTGCAACCCAGAAATTGTGGCGATGGTCTGATCGCCGGTGTTGGTCCCGGAGATCGTGGCGTTTCCGGTGATGGTCAGAGTCCGATCCGCATCTCCGGTGGAAACCGACAGCGTCCGATTTGCGGTTAAGTCCTGTGCGTTGGTGACCCTTAGATAATGGGATGAGCTTGTGTCGTCTCTGAGGTAAACGTCTCCGAAATAGCCGTCCTGGGTTGAGGTTGTCGATGATGATAGAGCATCGGTGATGCCGTACCCCGACAGCGTGGTCGGTTTTACGGTGATCGACGACCATGCCGGAGTAATCGTGACTGAGGAACCGACGGCGGAGATTCGACCTTTGGCGTCGACGGTCAACGGAGTGACGGCGGTGGCGCTGTTGTTGTAGGTTCCGGCGGCAACCCCGGAGTTCGCAAGCGTCGCTGTAAACGACCCGGTTCCTGAGCCCGTCACATCCCCCGTCAAAGCAATGGTCTGATCGCCGGTGTTGGTCCCAGAGATTGTGGCGTTGCCGGTGATGGTCAGAGTTCGGTCGGCGTCTCCGGTAGAGATCGACAGCGTCCGCGCAGCACTCAGGTCTTGCGCGTTAGTCAGTTTCAAATACTGAGACGGGTTGGTGTCGTCTTTGAGATAAACATCGCCAAAGTAACCGTCCTGAGTTGAGGTGGTCGACAGCACCAAATACCGCCCATCACCGGCCTGACGATTGAGAATGTCGGTTGCGTTTGTTGCGCCAATTGCGACAACCACGACGACGTCGGCAGCGGAAAAGGTCAGCACGCCGGTTCCGGTGGCTCCTGCCAACGCCGTCAATGTCGCATCCAGCGCCTGTTTGCCGTCAAGCGCGGTTTGCAGGCCGACCACGGTTGATATAGCCTGGGTTC
>CAUYUA010000248.1:0-20148 GCA_963575675.1 Azospirillaceae bacterium | reverse complement strand
CGACCCGCCAAAGGCCGGAAGGCCTTTGGAAACCATGACTTGGAGTTTGTGACGAACCGAATGGGAGTGGGCCATTTTAATTCAGGGAGGCCGCATGATTCTCGGGTTCTCAATCGAACGGAGTGTAAATAAATGGGTCTAGGGGCTGTGTCCCTGGGCCCGTTTTTTTTACTTTTCTTTAGGTTTCGACGGTAGAGTGACAGCTATTGTCGTGCCGGCTCCGACTTTGCTGTTGATCGCCACAGCGCCGCCGTGAATCTCGGCCAGTCCTTTTGATAAGGATAATCCCAAACCCGTTCCATCCGTCTCACGACTATAACGATTGTCTCCTTGCTCAAAAGGCCGAAACAATCGCTTCAGTTTTTCTACAGAAATTCCCTGTCCTGTATCAGAGACAGAGATTTTCACGCCTCCGTCATCCGTTTGATTGGCGACGATCGTGATTTTCCCGCTGTTCGGAGTAAATTTTATTGCATTGGAGAGCAAATTCACCAAAATTTGTTTCAAAGCGCGCTCATCCGCCCACGCCAACAACGACGCATCCGACAAAGACACCGTTAAATCCAATTTATGGGCGGCGATCTTTTCTCGCATAATTCGAACAACGCCGGCAATGACATGTTTAATCTCTATCATTTCCGGAGCAATCTCCATTCGTCCGGCCTCAATCTTCGACAAATCCAGAATGTCGTTGATCAGAGCCAACAAATGAGACCCGGCGGAGTGGATGTCTCCAGCGTATTCGCTATAGCGACCGGTCTGCCAGGCTCCGAGCGTTTCATCGCGAATGATCTCGGAAAAGCCTAAAATCGTATTCAAAGGCGTGCGCAGCTCATGGCTCATAATGGCCAGGAACGATGATTTGGCGCGATTGGCTTCTTCGGCCAAACGACGCGAGCGTTCAATTCCGGCCTCGAATTCCTTACGTTCTGTTGCATTGCGAATCACAAGAACGCATCCTGCGTCACGCTTTTCGGAAACCATCGGCGCGGCGGTGTAGTCAATGGGAATCGCCTCGCCATCGGGCAGTCGCAAAATATTGTCGCGAACCGCCATCGTCTTGCCGAGTCGACACGCCGCATAAATCGGACTCTTCTCAAATCTCCAAAGCCCGCCGTCTCCGGCGGCAAGGTTTTCCAGCTCTTCCGCGTGGAAAATGGCGTAAGCTTGCCGACCAATCAAATCATCGGTGGAGCGTCTCGCCAGTTGCCCCATAGCGGCGTTGGCGAAAGTAATTCGTCCATCGGCGTTAACACCGCACACGCCATCGGCAATCGAAGCCAAAATCAGCTCCAATCGCTGATTTTGTTCGCTGAGGCGATTCGCCATACGACAGAGATTTTTCTTGGTGCGGTACAGGTCCAAAAAGATTTGAATCTTGGAAAGAAGAATTTTCTCGTCGATGGGCTTTTCGATATAGTCAACGGCCCCAACGCCATAGCCCTGAACTCGGTGAGCGTTGTCCTTGTAGGTGGCGGTCAGAAAGATGATCGGCATTTCGCGCGTGTTGGGGTGGTCGCGCAAAAGTCGAGCCACTTCGAAACCGGAAATGCCCGGCATGTTGACGTCGAGAAGAATTAAGGCGAATTCATGATCCAGCGTCAAAGACAGCGCCTCGTTGCCGCTGGACGCGGCAATCAAAACGACATCGATGCGCACCAGCAAAGCCTTGAGAGCAACGAGATTGGCGTATGTGTCGTCTACAACCAGAATCTTCGGACGTTCCGTGTCGTTTGGGCCCATGTCTATGGGAGAGCGATCATGGCTCATGCCCTAACAACCTTATGGTGAAAAGAGCGCCGCCGACGCTTCGCAAAAACCAAACAGACCGCCCTCCGCTATGAGCGAAGCCAAGAAGCGGCGAAGTCTCGCAAGAGACGGAACTCCTCAAAACATTCGCCGTTTTCGCGCGCATCGCGTGCGTTGAACGCTTATCGACAAAGATCTTTCGACGCTTGAATCGAAGCAATAAACCGAACGCCGTTCCGAATGACGGTTGTCACCACGGCGCGATTCGAACAAGATTTTCCTCCGGCGCGCCCGTAACTATATTCGACAACGATTTTGCCCCCCGCGTTTTGGGAGATTCGTCCAACGCGCAATCTGGGAGAAAGATTGGAAAAATACGTCTCGATGCTGCTTACAGTGTAGGGGCCACGATTACGCTTTTCTTCGATCAGATATTCTTGAGCGGCGGCGCCGTCGCCACGCGACAAGGCGTCATAAAAACCTCGAATAACGTTGACGATATCCAGAGGAACCCCTGCAATTCGACTATCGATATCGCTGACATCCGCCGTTTGAATATCTGCGGTTCGGACGACGACAACCGAATCGGATTCCGCCTCGGAGAAGAGAACGCGCGCGTCGACGTAAGTGGGCATTGCTACGAGCAGACCGACAACCCCCGCCAGAATCCCTGCTCCTTTCCGTCCAATGTTCATCGCTCTCCCCTTATACAAATCACGTTCGTCAAACCACGTTCAAACGTCAAGCCTCATAATGCGCCTCAACGCGCTCCCCCCCCGAAGCGCATTCGAAGAAGATTGCATCAAAACAGGCGCTCAATAAAGCCGGAAACCGATTGTTCCCACATTCGACAATGGCCTTATATCTGGTTTTTTTCACGCACGTCCGCATGATCTTGATCGAAAATGGGACTATAGAGGGCGTTTTGCGACGTTTTCATTGCAGTGTTGCGTTTTGATCGCTTAAGACAGCCCTAGAACAAAGATTAAGGACGATATTGTCTCATTAGAGCACATTAGATGATGTCCGTCAGCGGAAAAATCCGTCCATAAAAACAGACGAAACATATAAGCCATGACAATATTCAGGTTGCAGTTCTGAAAAGCCTTCAAAGCTTTGGTCAAAGTCATAACACAATACACCTTATGCAATGTCGTTGGTCATAGGAAAGCGCGTCCACGCCGTTGTTGAACAATCTAATAGATTGAAATCACGAATGGATTTTTCGGACAGGTTTCAAGCTCCCATCCTGCAACAATGCGTCAATCTGTCGAAATAATGGCGGGAACACGAATCGCAAACAAAACAAAATTAGAATCTTTGAGGATTTTATTGATTCTTATCAAAATCTCTATGAAACAAATCTTAGAATCCTGATATTGACTTGCATTCTCCAAAAGAAAACATTATAATCATAGCATTGGTTGGTTTAAGCCCTCTCCTCGCGTTCGAAAGCCATGCCTGAAATCTCTTTTATGGCTTGAAGCCGAAGACCTACTCAAGTTCGAAACCGGAGTGGTTTTTGGTTGTGGAAGAGAGTTGCAGGACAATCAACCGAGTTCAAAGCATCGTTCAGCGAGTTGGTTGGGTTCTCGAAAGTTCGACTTTTTGGATTTTTTTATCTATCCTTCTGCGTTCGCCGTTAAACTCTTTTTGAATCAGGGCAAGAGCAATGTTGCAGGTTCGAGCCAAAACGGATGACGAGCCCGTTCTCCCCTTGAAAACCCGCTTTATTGCGTGGTGGGAAGGGTATGATCTGTCGGCGCTCAAACATTCGCGTTCGGCCGACGAGCCCGCACAGCCGCCCATGCCTGCGCCCACACCGTCGCCGCAACACTCCCCCGGCGGCGCCGTCGTTGCTCCTGCAAACTGGAAGGGCGGATTGGATCGTCACGGTCTTCCTCTTTGGTCCGCCACGCGAATCGAAGTGGCGGAAATAATCTGGGGAAACGGTTTCGTCACTCCAGGCGGAGCGGATTATTTCCCCTATTTACTAAAGCCGCTCGGCCTGAATCCCGCCATGACTGTGTTGGACCTGTCGGCCGGTTTAGGAGGCTCCACACGCGCTATGGCCGCGCAGTTCGGCGCTTGGGTCACCGGCATGGAAAGCTCCCCGGAGTTGGCCGACGCCGCCATGCAGCGTTCAATCAAGGCTGGGATGTCTAAGCAAGCGTCCATCCAGCTCTATGATCCGGAGGCGTTCAGTTACCACAGGCGCGTCGACGCCGTGTTCTCGAAAGAAGCTTTCGTCTTTGTCCGCAATAAAAACAACCTCTTCGATGGAATCAAAGACATAATTAAAGCGGGGGGGCAGGTGCTCTTTACCGACTACGTCATTGAGCGCGCCGAGCTAAACAATCCCGCCATTAAGGCGTGGCGCGACAGCGAGCGAGTCGAACCGACTCCATGCACGGTCCAAGAAAACGTTCAACGCCTTGAGCTGCGTGGATTCGATGTAAGAATCGCCGAAGACATCACCGAACTCCACAAATCCCACATTACGGTTGCGCTTCAGAGGTTGAGTTCTTATCTAAACGATCATCACCCTGACAAAGAAACAAAGAAGCATGTATTGAACGAAACGGACACTTGGGGACGACGCGCGCTTGCTTTGATGTCCGGCCTTAAATGTTTCCGTTTCTACGCTCTGAATCCTAACAAAGAGTAATAAATTAAAGAGCTCGACGGGGCCGAGAACTGTGTTCCCAGTCCCGCCTGGTTCTTTACATCTTATTATTTTTGTGAGTCGCTACCGCCAAGCCATCGTTCTGCTTGAAGTTTGTATTTTTCTGCATAACCTAATCCACGCGCCTGGTCATAAAGCATGAGAGAGCGCAGCGTTAAATCGAATGCTCCATAGCAATCATGCAAAATCGCGGCCATACGCAGCAAACGCTCATCAGAGCACGCTCCCCATTGCGTAAAATCCCGCAAGAAAACAGCGTCCGCCGATAGAATCTGGCCTCCGTTTCCCGCCTGCACCCCGCGCGGAACCGCCAAAGGCGCCACAGCTCCGGTTTGCGGCGCTTCCAAATGATGCAACAGAAACCCTCGCTCCCGTAGAAAAGCCTCAACATCCGAAAATAACGGCTGCTCTGAATAGAGAGGCAAAAACTCTACCTTGACCTGCGTCACCAAACACTCGTTCAGCCGCCGCTCTGCGTTTTTCAAGATCATCAAGGCGGCGCCTTGTTGATCGATCCGAAGAAAATCAATCGTCTCGATCTCCGCAACATCATCAAGGCGTAGGGTTTCAACTTCGACTTCTTGTGTCACGGCGCCCCAACGACCAAGATCATGAAACCATGACAAAAGACGAATGTTGGGCTCTAAAAGCGAGGACATATCTTCTTGACGACACAGCCGCAAGTGATGACGTCTTCCATCGCCGATGGCATAAGGATAATAAACCTCAAAAATCCCTTTGCGCCGCTCCAGACGCGCCATAATCATCGGATTCGGCTGAAATCCGATCACTCGCGCCTGCCCCGCCCGCAACAAAGACAAATATGGCGGCGAGCGCTCAATGGGGTTGGCCCCAACATCCACGACGTGAACCTGAGGACAAACCGAAAGAATCGACGCCAAAAGAGGATGCTTCCCTCGCGCAACGGGTGAGCGCGTTAAATGAGTCTCAATCAACGCCTCATCGGATAAGGCTTCCAAAGACCGCCGCAAGGCCGGAGCCGCTTGATCTATGCGACCAACGGCGCTCCACAACCGCGCCAACTGGAAGTGCGCCTCGGATCGCTCGGGCGACAAGGCGACAACGGCCTGATAATAACCAATGGCTTGGTCGCGCTCGCGATCAGGAGCGCAACGGTTGGCCAAGACCATGTAAATGGAAGCCAAACTTTCCTTAAGCTCCGCGCGTTCAGGAAGTTCCATGGCGTCCGGAAGCAAATCCAACGCTTTGTGATAGCATGTAATGGATTCGGTCAAACGATCTATGGCGGCCAAAGCGCTTCCCAAACGGCTCCAAATGTCAATCGATGTTGGATCAAGCGCTAGAGCTTGGCGATAGAAAACGACAGCGGCATCGATTTGGCCGATGCTTTGCAGAGTGACCGCTAAATGAAAATGACCTTCAATGCGCTCTGGATTGATTTTGTTGGCGCGTCGATAAGCGCCGACCGCCTCAAAGGGTCTTCCGGCGCGGATCATGGCGGCGCCAAGGCGCAACCAAATTTCTTCGCTTTGAATGACTTTTTCTGCGACGCAATCGATTGGCGGAGCGTCTTTTACGTCCAACGACTTGCGAAAACAGTCAACGGCGTCGATGGATTGTCCGGCTTGATCCAGCAGAAGCCCCATATTGAACCACGCCTCAACCATTTCGGGACGCAACTCAAGGGCTCGACCATAGGCGTCGGCGGCCAAAGAGCCTTGTCCGCAACCGCGCAGAGCCGTGGCGAAGTCGTACCAAACATCGGGATCGGAGAAATTGCTGGCGAGAGATCGTCCCAAAGCCTCGGTGGCCTTCGCAGAGTCTCCGGCGTCGAGCGCCAAGAGTCCCAACAGATGCAAAGCCTGAGGGTGCTCAGGAGACGCATCAAGAATATGTCGGCAAACCAGGGCGGCTTCAGACTCTCGTCCTGCCCGTCGATGATCCTGAGCCAGTGTAAGCGCTTCGGCGAGAGACGCCTCTGAGCTGAACGCCAACGAGCTGACGGATTGAACCATGGCCTTCAACTTTTCTATATAAAAATTAAAAGGGGCCAGGGACTGTGTTCCTGGTCGCTCGGGATCATAAGGGGATGGACAGGACCATAAGGAGGAGGCGAAAGCCCCCCCTTATGCCGTAAGGCAAAACGCGATCAAGCCGTGAGATGTTTATCCATTGAGACGAATAGGAGGTCTCCTTATTTCCGGCGACGGGGACATAATCTTTGCTCCCGTTTCCTTTTCTATCCCTCTTGCACCATCATTTTTTATTTATCGAGTCCCCTACTCACTTCCCATCTTCAACAAAACGGTTGTTCCGAGGGAATCCATCCGGCGGCAATTTACCCACCGCGCCTCGCGCGGCCAACCATCCCTTCATATCTTTCTTGTTCTGAATCTGCCCGCCAATCTTCCAAGACACCCCTTCATCCATTCGGAACAGAACAAGGTCGGACAATCGAGCATCTTTATACTTCTGCATCGAAACGCCGCGCCCTCGTCCCATGACGGGCAACTCATCAAGTGAGAACACCAATAATTTTCGATTATTTCCGATTACCGCCACCATGTTAAAGCCGACGGCGGGATCAAACGGCACACACACCCGCGCCGAGACTTTTTCTTCCATATTCAGAACCTGTTTGCCAACACGAGTCTGCGCGACGACATCGGTTTCTTCAACCTGGAAACCACGACCGTCTTCAGCCGCCACGATCAAACGTCGACCGGGCTGGTGACGAAACAAAGCAATCAAGTCGGCGTCGTTGCCGAGATCCGCCATCAAACGCACCGGCTCGCCGAAACCGCGCCCTCTTGGAAGCTTGTCCGCCGCCAGAGTGTAGAATCGTCCATTGCTGGCGAACAAGATCAACTTGTCAGTGGTTTCAACATGCAGAACAAATCGAGCTTGATCCCCTTCCTTATACTTGATTTCGGCGGCTTCGGGCTCGGCCAAATGCCCCTTGACGGCGCGAATCCACCCCTTATCCGAGCAAAGAACAGTAATCGACTCACGTTCGACCGTCGCCTCCAGCGGAATCTCCAACGGCGGCGGCGCGTCGGCGATGTCTGTGCGGCGACGCCCGATCGTTGTGTTTTTACCGAACTTCTTTTTGATCGCCGTCACTTCGTCGGAAATCGCCGTCCAACGCAACGACTCGTCCGCCAACAATTGCTTCAAACGATCGCGCTCGTCGGATAATTGATTGTGCTCCCGCTGTATCTCCATTTCTTCCAGTTTGCGCAACGAACGCAGGCGCATATTCAGAACTGCTTCGGCCTGAATATCGGTCAGAGCGAACGTCCGCCTGAGTTCTGCTTTCGGTTCGTCTTCGAACCGAATAATCCGGATCACTTCATCCAGATTGAGGTAGACGATCAGAAAACCGTCGAGCACTTCCAATCGATGCTCGATCTGCCCCAAACGGTAACGCGAACGCCGTTCCAGAACTTCGCGTCGATGGTCCAAGAACGCCCGCAAGACCGCCTTGAGGTTCATCACGCTGGGGATGCGGTCTTTGTCCAGCACGTTCATGTTGAGCGGGAAACGGGTTTCAAGATCGGTGGTTTGGAACAACGAGGCCATCAACACATCGGGATCGACGTTGCGGGTTTTGGGAACCAGCACCAAGCGAATGTCTTCCGCCGATTCGTCCCGCACGTCGTCGAGCAGCGTCAATTTGCGTTCGTTCAGCAATTCGGCGATTTTCTCGATCAAGCGCGCCTTGACCACTTGGTACGGGATTTCCGTCACCACGATTTGCCACGCGCCCTGATTGAGCTTCTCCACTTGCCAGCGGGCTCGCGTCCGAAATCCGCCGCGTCCGGTGCGGTAGGCCTCGATCACCGAATCGCGCGGTTCGATCAAGACGCCGCCGGTTGGAAAATCCGGTCCCGGCACAAGCTGAACCAGAGACTCGATCGATGCGTCCGGGTGTTTGATCAAGTGACGCAGCGCGTCGCACAATTCTCCCACATTATGGGGAGGAATCGAGGTCGCCATGCCCACCGCGATGCCGGTTGAGCCGTTCGCCAAAAGGTTGGGAAAGTTCGCCGGAAGAACATCCGGCTCGGAACCATCGCCGTCATATGTCGGGTGAAAATCGACGGCGTTTTCATCGATTCCTTCCAACAGCGCCCGCGCCACTTCGGTTAAGCGGGCTTCGGTGTATCGCATCGCCGCAGCATTGTCGCCGTCGATGTTTCCGAAGTTCCCCTGCCCATCCACCAGAGGAAAACGCACTGCGAAATCCTGCGCCAACCGCACAAGAGCTTCGTACACTGAAGCGTCGCCGTGCGGATGGAATTTACCAATCACGTCGCCGACGACGCGCGCCGATTTCTTCGGCGGCAAGTTCGGTTCGAGATTGAGTTGGCTCATGGCGAACAGCAGACGACGATGAACCGGCTTCAGCCCGTCCCGAACATCCGGAAGCGAGCGCGCCATAATCGTCGAGAGGGCATAAGACAAATACCGTTCGCCCAGAGCCTCGGACAAAGGCTTGTCGAGAATTTCAGGCAGTTCCGGCGGAAGAGGCGCTTTCATTGATGTCTGAACCGTTTGCTAAGAAATGACGTCAATTGTTGCATAGGTGAAACACAGTCTCTGGACTCTTCTTATTCTTTTTGAGGAGACGAAACGACGCCCGCCGGTTTTCCCACAACCACAACAGTCAAACGATCCGGATCAAGCAACCGCTTGGCGACTCGCCGGACATCCTCCAAAGACACCGCTTCGATCAACCCGGAACGCCGCTTGAGGTAATCAATCCCCAAACGATCGCGCCGCACCTGAAGCGCAATCCGCGCAATCGCCGTCGTCGAGTTCAACTGTAACGGAAAAGCCCCGGTCATATAAGTCTTGGCGTCCGCCAACTCCTCTTGCGTCACGCCCTCATCGGCCATGCGCCGCCACTCCTGACGCAACAACGCCAAAGCCTCCCCCGCCTTGGCGTTCACCGTCGAAGCCGAACCCATAACCAAAGCTCCATGCTCGCGCGGCGCCAATGTCGAATAAATCCCATACGTCAAACCGCGCTTTTCACGTATCTCGCGCATCAATCGCGATGAGAGCCCGCCTCCACCCAACACATAGTTGAAAATCGAAGCCGGAAACCACTCGGGATCATTACGCTTGACGCCCTGCTGCCCAAACACGACGATGCTCTGTGGAATAGGACGCTCCACCACGGAAACTCGCCCTTCGGCGCGAACAACGGCCTCTGGAATTTCCGCCGAAGCCGCCTTCTCCGGCAACCCGCCGAACAGCTCGTCCACGACGCGCCCCAATTGCTCCGGCGTCAAGTCCCCCGCCGCAGCGACCAACACTCGATCCCGCCCAAAGCGATTACGCACGAAGCCGCGCAAATCCTCGACGCTCAAAGCCGGAACCGTCTCCAAGGCTCCCTGCGCGTTTCGACCATAGGGATGGTCCGGATAAATCGTCTCATTGAAGACTTTGCGAGCGACGGATGTAGGATCGCTCTGTTCGGCGCGTATCTGCGAAAGAATCGCGTTTTTTATTCGCGCAATCGCGTCGGAGTCGAAACGCGGCTGAGTCAACGCCAAACGAGTTAAGTTATACGCCTCCGCCTGGTTGTCGGAGAGCGTCTTCAAGCTCACGGAAAAAGAATCGCGCCCGGCTTCGAACTCCAAAGAGATCGCAGCGTCGCGCAGCCTGCTCTGAAAGGTCTGACTGTCGATATCTGCGGCGCCTTCATCGAGCAATCCTGCAACCAGAGAAGCCAAACCTTCTTTTCCCGGCGGATCCAGAGCCTGCCCGCCCTCGAACAACGCCTCTACGGCGATGACCGGGTTGGCGTGGTCTTCGACAAGCCAAGCTTCGAGACCTCCCGGACTGATCACGCGCGTGATTTCGATCGCCTCGGCAGCGCCTCCCGAAACCAAGAGCGCGCCGAAGCACAACATAACCGAAAACATCCGCCGGGAAGCCGGACGAAGCCGCCGAAAGAGCGGAACGATTGCCGTCATCATTGCGCCACCTCCGGCAACAGAAGCCCCGTCACGACGTCAGGCTGATTCAGAACCGCGCGCGCCGCCGCGTTGACTTGATCAATGGTCACGGCGTCGATTCGCTCGGGCCAGCGTTCGACGTCATCGATCGTCAAGCCGGTCGCCAAAGCGTTTCCTAAAGCAAAAGCAGGTCCGGAAAGACTATCACGGGCATAGGCCGCTGCTGCGATCAAACGCTTTTTGGCGCTGACGACTTCTTGAGCGGTTACGCCCCCATCGGTCAACCGCCGAATTTCCGCGATCAACGCCGTCTCCAGCTTAACCAGGTCGCCGCCGGGCGTGGGAGCCGCTCCGATCGTGAGATCGGTTTCATTCAGCGCCAAAGGAGAGTAGCTCAACCACGCCGAAGTCGCCAAATTCTGATCCACAACCAAAGATTTATAAAGTCGTCCCGTGCTCCCGCCGCTCATGATCTCGGTTAAGAGCTGCAACGGATAGACGAACTCTTTGTTGCCGGCCTGATGCGAAGGCGCGCGATAAGAACGTTCAAGGGTGGGTTGCTGAACCGAAGAATCACGCAAAGTGACGCGCCGCTCGGCCAAGATCGGAGGCTCCGAAGGGCGAGTCCGATTCGGAAGCGCGCGCGCCGGAATTCCGCCATAAACCTTTTCCGCCAAAGACTTCAACTTCTCGACGTCGATATCGCCCGCCACCACCAAAATTGCGTTGTTGGGCGCATACCACTTTCGATAGAACTCTTCTTCGTCCGATCGCGTCAATTGCTTGATCTCGTGCTCCCAACCGATGACCGGAATTCCGTAGGGGTTGCGCACAAACCGAGTCGCTCCCAGAACTTCGCCCAATCGGTTTCGAGGATCATTTTCCGAACGCTGACGACGCTCTTCCAAAATCACGGAGCGTTCGGGATCAACCAAGTCGTCGCTCAGGCGCAGATTGGTCATGCGGTCTGCTTCCATCGTCATGACCATTTCCAAGCGATCGGACGCCACCGTTTGAAAATACGTCGTATAATCCCACGACGTGAAAGCATTGTCTTGACCGCCGTTGCGCGCTATTTGTTTGTTGAATTCTCCTGGTCCCAGCTTATCCGTGCCTTTGAACATCAGGTGTTCCAGAAAATGCGCCAAGCCTGATTTGCTCAAGGGCTCGTCGGCGGCTCCCACCTTATACCACACCATATGCGTCACAACCGGCACGCGGTGATTGGAAATCGTCACCACCTGCATGCCGTTGTTCAGCATAAAAGTCTCAGGAAAATAGACGCCGCGTCGAGCTGTCGCCGAAGCTTCCGACAGCCCGAGCAATGGCGTCAGCGCTGCGCCGAGCATCACCGCCACAAAGGAAGCGTGCGGCGTTCGGCGCCGAAAAAAGGATGACAGAAACACCAGACGCCTCCTGAAGCTCCCGGTTTTCGTCGCGTCGGCCTCGAACTTTGGAAGCCTTGCGCCAAATATCTCAACGGAGTCGAAAACCAGCATGAAAAGGAACGGTAAAAATCTGCTATACGCAGGTCCATCCTTATCTGATTTCCGCAGCCCGCCGCAAGCCATGTCCCAATCTCCCCGACTTCCTTTAATTCTGCTTCCTGGATTATTGTGCGACGCCGCGTTATGGGCGCATCAGACACGATATCTGCCCGAGGTTGCCGATCCGCAAGTGGCGAACCTGACAGGGCATGATTCTGTGGGCGCTTTGGCGGCTTTGGTTTTGGCGCAAGCGCCGGAGACGTTTGCTTTGGCGGGCTTGTCGATGGGCGGGTACGTCGCAATGGAAATCATGCGCCGCGCGCCCGAGCGGGTGGCGAAGTTGGCGCTTTTGAATACGACGGCGCGTCCGGATTCGCCGGAACAGTTGGAGAGGCGTCGCGGCTTGATCGAGTTGGCGCGCACGGGAAAGTTTCGCGGAGTGACGCCGCGCTTACTGCCGTTGTTGATTCATCCGGATCGGCAAAAGGATGAGGTCTTGACATTAAGCGTCATGTCGATGGCTGAGCGGGTTGGACAGGAGGCGTTCACGCGGCAACAGACGGCGATTATGGGACGTCCGGACAGTCGGCCGACTTTGGGAAGCATTCGATGTCCGACGTTGGTTTTGGGTGGACGACAGGACGCTTTGACGCCTCCAGAGATTGTGGCGGAGATTGCGGCGGGAATTCCGGGCGCGCGTCATGTTGTGATTGAGGACTGTGGACATTTGGCGACAGTGGAGCAACCTCAAGCCGTGACGGCGTTCATGCGCGACTGGTTGCTTGGATGACGAGAGGCGACCATTGCCTCTTTTTGCTTTTCCTACAGAACTCAACGATGAAAAGCATCCCGTTTAAAAGGGTCCAGTGACTGGACCCTTTTCATTCCACTCTTTACTGACGCCGAGAAACCCGACGTCGGAACGCTAGGACAATGGAAATGTCACCACAACCTTGCCGCTCGCCTTGCGATCCCTCAACAAACGCAAAGCTTCCGGCGCCTGATCAAAAGGAACTTGATGCGAAATCAACGGATTCAATTGACCGTTCTCCACCCACTCAAACAACCGCCGAAAACTCTCCGCGAACGTCTCCGGTTGACGCCCACGATAAGACCCCCAATACACTCCCATTGCCGAAGCATTCTTGATAAACAACCGATTGGCCGGTATTTGAGGCGTCTTACCGCTGGCAAACCCAACAATTAATAATCGAGCGCCCCAATTCAAACACCGTAGACTCTGATCAAACGCATCTCCTCCAACCGGATCATAAACCACATCCGCTCCGAGTCCGTTTGTCGCCTCTTTCACTCGATCAATAATCGACTCTTTTTTATAATCAATCAAAACATCCGCGCCTCGCGATTGCGCCACCGCCAATTTCTCTGCGTCGCCCGCCGCCGCAATCACTCGCGCTCCCATCAGCTTGCCAATCTCGACCGCCGTCAGGCCAACGCCCCCCGCCGCTCCCAACACCAACAACGTCTCGCCGCGTTGCATATTCGCCTGCTTCCAAAGCGCAATATGAGACGCGCCATAGACAATCGGAAACCCTGCGGCGGATGCCGAATCCAAACGCGACGGAATCGGAAAAACATCCTCGCAACGTGCGAGAACTTCTTCGGCAAAACCTCCATGATCCAAAATCGCCATGACTCGATCGCCGACCGCCAAACCGGGCGCGTCAGAGCCAATCTCCACAATCTCACCCGCCGCCTCTAACCCCGGAGAAAACGGAAACGGAGGTTTGTCTTGATATTTCCCGGCAATCATCAGCGTGTCAGCGAAGTTCACTCCTGCCGCATGAACACGCAACCGAACCTGTCCCGCGCCAGGTTTCGGCGAAGGCCGATCCTCGAAAACCAACGACTCGATCTCGCCCCATGCACGGCAAAGCAATGCGCGCATAACAGCACATCCTCCCTTTCACGCTCATGATTGATGCCAACGAGTCGAATTATTGACACATGGCCTCTGATTTTTCTAAAAGAATCATAATAACCAGAGACAAAAAACGCCTCTCTTCACGTCGTTCACAGAAACAACCAATTTCAGAGGAAGAGAACTTCTCAAACATAGAGAGACTTTCGTTCCCCCCCCCCTTGTGATCCCAGGCGACTGAAAACACATTTTCTTGTAATTTTTATTCAGAAATAAGACGTCCTCCGGATTCGGACAGAGTCTCATCTCCCGCTATTGCGTCGGGAACGGCATTGACCAGCCATCCCGCCGCAGGCCGACTCACCCCCACGGGCCTCATGGCTCCATCCAGCACCGCCGGAGTCAACAATTCCGTCAAAGTCACCGTTCGAGACTCAATCGGCGTCCGCAACGCATACAGCAAAGCCGCCATAGCCACATGACACGCTCGGCTGGAGCCGTCTTCAATCTTCAGCGCCACTCCTAAACCACGACGCGGCAAAACAGCGCACGCCACGCCTTCAGCTCCCGTCTTCATCAGCAGATGACCGGGCGAAGCCTGCATCATCACCGTGTCGAAGCGATTGCGTCCGGCAATCAAATAGGGATGTTGCGCCCAAGCGCGTCGAACGCTTTGGATCGCCTTGATCCGCGTCTCCGACAAACCACGAGGATCCGCCAATCGCGCCATGCCCAAAGCCAAATGATACAATGGCATAGCGATCGACGGCGCGCCGCAGCCATCGGGCGCCCACGGCGCGTGAGAGGGCTCGAACCCTGACCGCTCCAGCAAACCGGTCATTTCACAAGTCGTCTGCAAAATCTTCTGTTGCGCCGGATGATCGTAGTGGCTATAGCCGCAAACGGAAGCGTTTATGGCGCGCGCCAAGGAAATCATCCCCAAGTGCTTGCCGGAACAATTGTTATGCAAAGGCGACAGCGCCTCATTGCGCCGAATAATCTCTTCTGCGGCCTCATGATCCAACGGCGGCGCCGCCGGACACTCCAAATCCTCCAACGAGACCCGCAATCGATTCATCCACGCCGTCAAGAGACGTATATGCCTGAACTCTCCGCTGTGCGAAGAGCACGCCAAAGCCAATTCCGGCTCTCCCAGTCCCAAAGGGCTCAGTGCGTTGGCTTCCACCATCGACAGGGACTGAATTGGCTTGATCGCAGAACGCGGATAGATCCACACTCCGATGTTGCCCCATCGCATGATAATTCGACCGCCTGCATCCACAACAACGGCATGCCCGTGATGCCATGATTCGACCACTGAGCCGCGCGTTGTTTCAACCATAACAGGAGATTCGGCAGGACCGCTAAGGTCCGCCCATCCACTCACCAAACACCTTGGTCGAGGAAAAACAAAATCAGGAATCGATGATTGATTGGTCATAGACATAGCATTCGTCACCAAAATAGAAAAAAATCAAAAAACACTCGTTCCTTAACTTCGCTTGGCGTGAACGCGGACGATCACACGGCAGTTTAAGCACACGCAGACGCACATGCAGACATTGACGAGTACTTCGAAGATTCCGTCTTCTTTCTAAGAAAGAAAGCAGTCTTAAAATTCTTGCGACAAAGCTGCGGCCTTCATCCTACCAAAATCAGGAAGACGCATGAAGAAACAAATGGTTTATCGATCAAACAATTCCATATTAAAAGCTGTGAATAAAAAAAAGCAGACCTTTGGCGGGACGACGCCGATTTCATAACGTCGCCACATTTGAACTGCGTCTGAAAGCATCGTATGTGTAGCCATTTTACAAGGTCCGCTTCGTTTTTTTTTCGCGCAATCCCCCAACCAAGAAGACGCATTAGGTTTATGCGCGCTTCTTTTTTGTTATGAGGCCCCCCTCGCCATGAAACAATGGAATTATTTCAATGATGGACAGAATGCGCTCTGGTTAGTTAAAAATTGGTTGATAACGTTATCGTTCTTTCCAATTTTTTTCACTCTTCTTTTACGATCTCGGGCCGAAAAACAGCGTCTTTCCTGGGCGCCGTTTAGTCTCTGCGAATTTCCGAGTAAGCATCAGAGCCTTTGCGGTGACGAGAATATGCGACCTCAAAAACGCAAGAAGTGAGAAATCGTTCAAATAACGTCAACTTCGAGCCTTAACCTTCGAATACCCAACCATATGAACGACACCAACAACACATCCATAGTCCGCACCACTCAACAAAAGGCAAGAAAATGATAAGATATAACCACAGAAACCATTGATCAGACAAATAATTTTTATACATCCCCTTTCCTTCAGACGATGTTTCTCCCATCTTCGGTCTTCGTCTTCTGCTGTCGTCAAAAGTTCTTTAACATGACGGCGCAATGTATTTCGTCCATTTCTGTTATTCTTCACCTCGCCGCTATGTTTCTCTTTTGATTCCACGGCGCCTCGCGCCCATCTCAAGGAACCGACAATTATGCCGCTAAAATCGCCATTGCATAACGCAACGTCCACCGCAATTATTCTCCCTCAACCACAGCCGATCGGCAGTGCGCGGCTGCGTCACGCTTTGAACGCGGTGGAGGACTTCTGCAATCAAGGTTATACGGTGGCGCCCATCAAACCGACTCACGAAATGCTCGAAGCCGGCGCCCAAGCCGGACAAATTTCGGTCGAAACAGCGTGGAAAGTTTGGTGCGCCATGCTGACCGCCGCAGAATAATTTTTAATTACAACACGGCGCTTCAAGCCTTGTCCAAACCGACCTCCGAACTCCACAACGTATAAGAAAAAAGACAAGGATTCATCTCCAACACCAAACCTACGTCGGTTTAGCCTTGCACACAGCCCGACAGGGACAATATTTTGGTTTCACAATCATGGTTCAACCGCCGCCGATTGTTTCGACCGACGTCGATTGAATCACTCGATATAGACGCGCCACTCGTTCGCGCCGAGCATGAGACGCACTCCCCAAAAACATGCTGATAAGCATGATTGCGCGCAAAGGCGTGAGAAGGGAAAACGCTCGTGGAAGGAGAACGTATTTCGCAGGCCGCGCCCTTCATAAACGGTTCGTTCGAGAACATCTCGTTCAAGAGCGACTCGTTCAAAAATAGTGAGTAAGGGGTGTTTTGTGAGCGAATTTTCCCATCCTGTCGGTCCACCCTCCGTCAGTCCTTCTCTGGCAGGGAAATACATCCTGCTGATTATCGCGGGAGGCGTCGCAGCCTATAAAACGCTCGATCTTATTCGGCGCCTGCGTGACGCCGGAGCCAAAACTCGATGCGTCTTGACCGACGCCGGAGCCCGGTTCGTCACACCGCTCAGCGTAGCGGCGCTTTCGGGCGAGAAGGTTTTTCAAGACCTATGGTCGTTGACCGACGAGGTAGACATAGGTCATATTCGCTTGTCCCGAGAAGCGGATATTCTGGTCGTCGCTCCCGCCACCGCCGACCTTATGGCGAAAATGGCCGCAGGTTTGGCCGATGATCTAGCCTCCACGGCGCTTCTGGCTTCAGACAAGCCGATTTTGATCGCGCCGTCGATGAACGTCTATATGTGGAATCATCCCGCCACGCAATCCAACGTCGCCACGCTCGAAGCGCGCGGAGTTCGCCGCGTCGGTCCCAATCCAGGCCCTCTGGCTTGCGGCGAGTCCGGACTCGGACGCATGGCCGAGCCCGCCGAAATTCTCCACGCCATCGCCGAGATTCTTACCGACTCGGAGTCTTCCGTCCGACGTCACTCTGCGGAGGCCGCGCCGCTTCCCTTGCCCGCGCCTTTTCCTTCGCCGTTCCCAGCGACGCCCGATGCGTTGCCGACGGCGCTCTTTTCCTTGACGGGGCGCCGCGTTCTTGTGACCAGCGGCCCGACATACGAGCCCATTGATCCCGTTCGCTTCATCGGCAATCGTTCGTCCGGTCGTCAAGGAATGGCCATTGCCGCAGCTTTGGCCGCGCGCGGCGCCGAGGTGACGCTGGTCACTGGCCCCACGCGAGAAGCCGCGCCTCATGGCGTCGCCGTCATCCACATCGAAACCGCCTGCGAGATGTTGACCGCCTGTCAAAGCGCCTTGCCGGTTGATGTCGCCGTATGCGCCGCCGCCGTCGCCGATTGGCGCATCAAGGCCCAGGCCGATCAAAAAATTAAAAAAGGCTCCTCCGGCGCCCCAGTGTTGGAGCTGGTGGAAAATCCCGATATTCTAGCCACGCTTTCGCAACCCGGGCCTCAACGCCCCCCCCTGGTCGTTGGTTTCGCAGCGGAAACACAGAGCCTTGTTGAACACGCCCGCGCCAAGCTCGCCCGCAAACGCTGTGATTGGATTGTCGCTAACGACGTCTCGCCTCACCTCGGGACATTCGGCGGAGAATATAATTCCGTATGTCTGCTGCGCGCCAACGACTCCGTTGAGCAATGGCCGACAATGACCAAAATCGACGTCGCCAACCGTCTCGCCGACGCCATCGCCGCTCACTTTAATTCATCGGCTTCGTCTGACGCTTCTGTTTCACCCTCCTCTTAATCAAGAGACGTTGGAAACGAACCCCAGACTCCGTAAAAATGCGCTTTCGGTTATTGCAAACTCCAAGTCATGGTTTCCAAAGACCTTATTCAGGTCTTTGGTGAGTTCAGGGCAAAGCCTTGGTCTGCGACGTAATCGGCCCTTGATTTGTTGCTTCGACACATCTTCTTTCATCTCGAGAGATCAGGTCCATGCTGCGTATTTCGAAGAAACTGCTGTTCGCCATCGAAGCGGTTCTCGACATTGCCTACAACGCCGGAACAGAGCCGGTTCAAAGCGGCGAAATCACCGAACGCCAGGGCATTCCCAAGCGTTATCTTGAACAAGTGCTCCAACAATTGGTCCGCGAAGGCGTGTTGTCCGGCGTGCGCGGTCCTCGCGGCGGATATCGTCTTGCGCGAGAACGCCGTCGCATCACTCTGGGCGAAATCGTCCGCGTGATTCGCTCTATGGAAAACGCCGAAGATCCTCTGGAGATTCCCTCCGGCGCCTTGCTCGGACAAATGGTTGTGCGGCCTCTGTGGCAGGAAATGCAGGAGGCTTGCATGAGCAATCTTGACACGATGACCATCGAGGATCTCTGCCTGCGCGCCCGAAAAGCCGGCGTGCCGAGCGAATCCGACAATCGGATCGATTTTGCCATTTGACATTCGGTCGTTCAGAGTTACTCTCTTGCCATCGCGTTAAATGAATCGCATTCCACTTGGTGAAAGTGTGATTTTCTCGGGGAAAGGCCAACCCCGATAAGTCGCCCCGCCTAAAAACACCTGGAAAAATGCGGACAAACGCTCTCAAAAACACGCAGAATTCGGATACAAACGCCATGACCAGCCCAAACCAAACTTCCGAATCACTTGGAGCCGCTCAGACGACCGGCGAGTTTCGCGGTAAAATCTACGACAGCATCATCGACACCATTGGCGCCACGCCTCTGGTGCGCGTCAGCAAGCTCGCCGCCGCATTCGGCGTTCCGTCCGCCAATGTTGTCGGCAAGTGCGAATTCTTCAATCCCTTATCCAGCGTCAAAGACCGCATTGGGTTGGCGATGATTGAAGCCGCTGAACGCGAGGGGCGAATCAAGCCCGGAAAAACCACGCTCATTGAACCGACGTCGGGCAACACGGGCATTGCTTTGGCTTTTGTGGCCGCCGCCAAGGGTTATCGGTTGATTCTGACCATGCCGGAGAGCATGTCGTTGGAGCGCCGCAAGATGTTGAAGCTTCTTGGCGCAGACTTGGAGCTGACTCCAGCCGCAGAAGGCATGAAGGGCGCCATTCGCAAGGCTGAGGAATTATTGGCGGCTCTTCCGGACGCGGTTTTGCTTCAACAGTTCAAGAACCCGGCGAATCCCGAGATTCACGTCCGCACGACCGCCGAAGAGATTTGGCGCGACACGCAAGGAAAGGTTGATGTTCTGATCAGCGGCGTCGGCACCGGCGGCACATTGACCGGAGTTGGTTCGGTTCTGAAAGCGCGCAAGCCGAGCGCACGCATTATTGCTGTAGAGCCGGAAGATAGCCCGGTATTGTCTGGGGGAATGCCGGGACCGCACAAAATTCAGGGGATCGGCGCCGGGTTTGTGCCGGATATCCTTAACGCCAAGCTCATTGATGAAGTGGTCCGAGTGTCGAATCAGCGCGCTTTCGAGACGGCGCGCAAAGCGGCTCAGTTGGAAGGGTTAGCGGTTGGGATTTCTTCGGGAGCGGCTTTGTCGGCGGCTTTAGAGGTTGCGGCGCGTCCGGACATGGCGGGAAAATTGATTGTGGCGATCTTGCCGTCTTTTGCGGAACGGTATTTATCGACCGCCTTATTCGAAGGGCTGGAATAAAGAATATAAAAGATAAAAGTCAAAAGGGTCCAGGGACTGAG
>CAUYUA010000247.1:0-21409 GCA_963575675.1 Azospirillaceae bacterium | reverse complement strand
GGCCAAGGCTCCGCCCTGGACCCGCCAAAGGCCGGGAGGCCTTTGGAAACCATGATTTGGAAACTGGACCAACGAAAGTGCGAGGGCCGTTTCAATTCGGTGAAGTCGCGCCAATGGATGTCGGTGGATGGAGTGCGTTCTATTTGATTTACGGAGGAAAGGACGACAAAACCGCAGAGGGCAATTCATTGGCGTTCTTAAGGACGCGCTGTGCGCCGTTTGCTTGAAGCGTCATCGCGTCGTGATACCCCCAAGCGACTCCCAAAGCCGTGACGTTGGCGTTGGCGGCCATCATCATGTCGTAAGAAGTGTCGCCGATCACCACCGCATCGCGTGCTTCAACTCCGGTGTTGGCCAGGGCTTGAAGCGTCATGTCTGGATGGGGCTTGCTTGGCCCGTCGTCGGCGGTGTGTAGGGTGACGAAACGATCTCTCAATCCGTGGGCGTCGAGCGCCGTAAGTAAGCCGCGCCTTGATTTTCCTGTGGCGATTCCTAACAAGACGCCGTGCGCGGAGAGATCGTCAAGAGCCTCACGCACATTAGGGTAGAGAGGCTCTGGATATGCGCCTCTTCGTCGAGCCTCGCCAAAGGCTTGTTTATAGCGCTCGCCGAGCATAAAACATCGCTCATAGGGCGCGTCGGGTAACAGAACGGCGATCGCTTCGATCAAAGACAAACCGACGACTTGTCGAATGGCGGCCGATGGCGGCGGCTCCATGCCATCGCTGCGCCATGCGGCGGACATGGCGGCGACAATGGCGTGTTGGCTATCGATCAAGGTGCCGTCGCAATCGAATAACGCCAATTGAGGACGGGGCACTACGCCTCCTTTAGGTCAAAAGCAAAAAGTTGTTAGAATCTCTGTAAGGCAAGGGAGACTCTTGGAACAAGCTCTCAGTTTTGGTGTTTCTTCAAGGAAAGCAAGTGGTTAAGGAAGCGGTCAAGAGAAAGGCGCATCTCGTTGGAGGCGTCGGACAGTTCGCCGGAGAGAGTTGACGCGCCGGAGACGGAATGTTTGGCTTGTTCGGCTTCATGGGCAAGGCGGTCTAATTGCTGAGAAACGCCTTGCGTGGCGGCGGAAGCGTCGCTGACGTTTCGGGCGATCTCGTTTATGGCGACGCCTTGTTGCTCCATCATCGTGTGGATTGTCTGGGAGACCGCCATGACGCGACCAATGATGTCGGCGATAGAAGCGATTTCTTCAACGGTTTGTCTTGTGTCGCGTTGAATGTTGGTGATTTGTCGAGCAATTTCTTCGGTGGCGGTGGCGGTTTGTTTGGAAAGAGTTTTAACTTCTCCGGCGACGACGGCGAATCCTTTTCCTGCGTCTCCGGCGCGCGCGGCTTCAATGGTGGCGTTCAGAGCGAGGAGATTGGTTTGGCTGGCGATGGCGCCGATGAGCTTCAAGACGGCGCCGATTTTTTCGGCGGTGTCGGCCAAGCTGCCGACGGTTTGTCGAGAGCGCTCTGCGGCGGTCATTGCTTGATGGACGATGTTGGTGGAATCGCTGATTTGCCTAACGACTTGTCCGATGGAGGAGGACATCTCTTCGGCGGCGGCGGCGACGGCTTGGACGTTGTTGTTTGTTTGCTCGGCTGCGTGAGCCGCCTCGGCGCTTTGTCGTTCCGTGTCTTCGAAGGTGGCGGAGACGTTTTGAGTGGCGTTGGTGACTTTGTCGGCGACCTTGGCGACTTTGTCGATGGCGCCGAGCACTGTATGTTGGAAATTCTCGGCAAGTTCGAAGATCATGTCGTTGGCGTGATCGAGCACGGCCTGAGAGTAAACCTCGAATGACAGGTCCATGTCGATGAAGACGACTTCGGAGGCGGCGGTGATCAAGCGTCCGGCTTTGGCGGCGTCGCGTTTGTGCGTCTGGGAAATTATGGCGACGATGCGCGCCAGCAAGAAGCTATAGGCCTGAAAATACCATTGTGGGCTGAGGTTGATTCGGTGATGCGCTATGCCGATGCGTTTGGCGCGTTCGAGATAAGCGGTGTCGAATCGGCAAGAAAACAAAGCGCCCCAATGTTGAGATTGGGCATGTTTCAGTTGTGCGACGTTGCGGTTGCGTAACAACTCGGAAAGTCTAGGATGTGAAGTGATGCGTTCATAGAATTGGTTTAAAATTTCCGGCAAATGGGGTTGAATAATTGTCCAGGCTTCGCGAGCTGCGTCGAAGTCCGCCGGTTTTAGGTTAATGAAAGACAATCTTTCTTTCAAATTGTGGGACTCGGCCATGTTTTGTCCTGTTTGGATGTCCTATGGGAGGGGAGCAATCAATAAAAGGCTTAAGGTGTGGATTAAATCCTCTCGAAATTAAGAGTTCGAAAGGCGTAATTGTAAAGCGCGCGGCGCGGGAGGTTGTGAAGAGCGCTCGTGTGGCAAGGGGTCAGAGAGGTCGTCTTGAAATAAAAAAATGTTATACACAAAGACTCGGCGGGACGGCGCCGATTTGCGCGATCCCGCTCGATTCGTCGACTGCTTTCTTCGGATGTTTTTTTCGCCGCCGTGGCTGCCGGAGCAGGGGGGCGGATTAGGAATTTATTTATTGGAGAACCAGTTGCCGAGATAGCCGCCGCCAGTGGCCACCAACAAGGTTCCCATGCCGCCGGTTCCCACCAAGTCGGCCAAGATAGCGCCTGCAACCACGCCGACGCCGATCGCCCAAATTTGATCGTTGGTCATGCCGGTGGCTTTTTGAGCCTGGGCCAGTGTTGTGACGACGGCCTCGCGCGATTGTTGCAGTGCGCCGCGCACTACGGTGCGAAAACCGTCAAGAGTCTGAGAATTGGCGGCGTTGGCGGGGTTGGTTGCCTGAGTGTTTGGACTGTCGGCGACCGAAATGGCTTGAGCATGTCCTGTAGACAGAGGCAACAGGAGCATGGCGAGCAGAACGAGTATAAAACGCATGGGCAAGATCTCCCTAAGCAAACCGCACAGGGTTTGCGTTCACAAAAGAAACAAACCACAGGAGGGTTTGCGCATAAGAAAACCTTCAGCAGAATTGCGTCAGTCTCTCCGGTTGTGCGGCGTTTGTATGTGGCTTAATTGCGCCGCAAGAGTCGCATGTGGCGAAATCTGCCGAGTTCAGAGAATTTCTGACGATACCATGTTTCGTTCCTATTCGTCCAGCCGACCTAATGACCGTGAGATTCTACCATGAATGAATTTGAAACCAAACCGAATTGAAATAATTGGAGCGTTTTTGAGTGTTTTTTTGTGATGGTTTTGTCATGGCGGCAATAGTGTGTTATTGTTCAGACATGATCTGGGGGAGGCGTTTCCGAATCTTATCGGATTAAAAATCAGATAAGATTGAGCTATATCCATTCTTTTCCATGAGATAGATTTTTTTCTAGATTAATACCAATTTTCATGTTAGCCTCCCTCTCGCTTGTGCGGAATAGAGAACGAAAAAATTACAGCGTCGCTTTCGTCGATTTTGTGTGGTCGGAGATAATTCAGAAATAAATTGGTGTTGGTTTGTTTTCGTTATTGGTGCAAAGTCCCTTTGGAAAATGAGGGGCGTCTTTTGTATGATCGTTTGCGTTTCTTGCTTATGTCAAGGACAATAGGGAGAGAATTATGCGCGTTCCAAGTGTGATCTTTAAGACCCGCGTTCGTAATGAAGCTCTGGGTGGTCCGAATCCTTTCGAATGGAAAGACCTCAGCAGCGCCGAACTGTTTGACGGCAAGAAAGTGGTGGTGTTTTCTCTACCGGGCGCCTACACCCCCACATGCTCCACCTCGCACTTGCCGCGTTATGAAGAGCTGTATGATCAATTTAAGGCTCTGGGCGTTGACGCGGTGGTGTGTTTGTCGGTTAACGACGCCTTTGTGATGTTCAACTGGGGTAAAGCTCAGGGAGCCAAGAACGTCTTCTTGTTGCCTGACGGGAATGGCGAATTCTCGCGCAAGATGGGGATGTTGGTTGATAAGTCCAATTTGGGCTTCGGCATGCGTAGCTGGCGTTATTCGATGTTCGTGGAAAACGGCGAGATCGTGAAGATGTTCGTCGAAGACGAGATTCAGGACAATTGCCCGACGGATCCGTTTAAAGTTTCCGACGCCGACACGATGCTGAACTGGCTCAAGAGCCGCTAAAGTAAGTTTTGGTCAAAGTAGTTTTGGTCAAGAAAAAGCCTGGAGCTGTTGAAGCTTCAGGCTTTTTTTGTTTGGTTTTGCGCCAACGGGCGGAACGATAAGATTAAAAAGAGCCGGTTCCATCTAGCCTGTTTTAATCTTGGTCGTTTTTAATTTTACTCTATGGTTTCTATGATTGGTTTCTATGATTCGTCGTCGGGATTCTGCTGATGATGCTGCTCGCGGGTCTTTAGGAACTTGATGTCGGGGAAGTCTTCCTGAATTCGATTCATATGCCAAGCGTTGCGCGCCAAAAACACCAACGCTCCGTCATGATCGTGGGCCAGGCTGGAGCCGTTGGAGTCGCTGAAGCGGCGCAACAGCGCGTCGTCGTTGCAAGACACCCAGCGAGCGCCGTCGACTCCGGCTCCTTCAAAACGCGCCGATAGTCCGTACTCCGCTTCGATTCGGGCGGCTAAGACTTCGAATTGCAGCGGCCCGACCACGCCGACGATCCAGTCGGCGCCGGAGAGCGGCTTAAACACTTGGCTTGCGCCTTCCTCGGCGAAATGCTCCAGCGCCTTGCGCAGATGCTTGACGCGCATCGGATCGTCGAGCCGCACACGTTGCAGCACTTCCGGAGCAAAACTGGGCACGCCGGTGAAGCGCAACATCTCTCCTTCGGTCAGCGTGTCGCCGATTCGCAAGCTGCCGTGGTTGGGGATGCCGATGATGTCGCCGGGCCAAGCGTCTTCGGCTAATTCGCGGTCGCGCGCCAGGAACAGCACGGCGTTGTTGATCGCCATGTTTTTTCCGGTGCGCACATGACGCACTCGCACGCCGCGCCGAAAATGGCCGGAGCATAAACGCACGAAGGCGATGCGGTCGCGATGATTGGGGTCCATGTTGGCCTGGACCTTGAAGACGAATCCGGTGACTTTTTCTTCGTCGGGCAGTATCTCGCGTTCTTTGGCAGGCTGGGGACGGGGCGGCGGGGCCAGATCGGCCAATCCGTTGAGCAGCTCTTGCACGCCGAAATTATTGATCGCGGCGCCGAAATACACCGGAGTGAGGTGTCCGGCGCGGTAAGAGTCGAGATCGAAGGAGGGCGTCAAACCACGCACCATTTCGATGTCTTCACGGAGCTTGGCGACGGCGTGAGCGGGAAGCAGGGCGTCGAGTCGCGGATCGTCGAGGCCGCGACATTCGACGCCTTCGCTCATGCGGTCGCCTTGAGTGCGGTCCATAAGGATCAGGCGATCGGCAAAGAGATCGTAGCAGCCCAGAAAGTCGCGTCCCATGCCGATGGGCCAGCTTGCCGGAACCACGTCGAGCGCCAGAGCTTCCTCGATTTCGGAGAGGAGGTCGAAGGGGTCGCGAGATTCGCGGTCCAGCTTGTTGATGAAGGTGATGATCGGGACATCGCGTAGGCGGCAGACTTCGAAGAGCTTTCGGGTTTGGCTCTCGATGCCTTTGGCGCCATCGATCACCATGACCGCGCTGTCCACGGCGGTGAGCGTGCGGTAGGTGTCTTCGGAGAAGTCTTCGTGGCCGGGGGTGTCGAGGAGATTAAATGTGCAGTCGCGATAATCGAACGTCATCACCGAGGCCGTGACGGAGATTCCGCGCTCGCGTTCGACTTTCATCCAGTCTGATCGGGCGCGGCGTTGCTCGCCGCGAGCTTTGACGGCTCCGGCAAGCTGAATGGCGCCGCCGAACAGTAATAACTTTTCGGTGAGTGTGGTTTTTCCGGCGTCGGGGTGAGCGATGATGGCGAAGGTGCGGCGACGCGCGATGGCGTTGGGCAGGGGAGAGGGCGGCATGGGGAGGGCCTAAAATCCTTGAAGCGGCGGCGCCGAAACGGGCAAAACAACAAAACGGAAGATTGATGTCAACGCTGAATTATTGCTCCATAGTTTGCGACTTTCCTGAACGATTGGACGGAGCGCGATTAGACGGAGCGCGATTAGACGGAGCGCGATTAGACGGAGCGCGATTAGACGGAGCCAGGAGCTGTGTTCCCGGTCGTTGGGGGATCACAAGGGGAGGGAGCGAATATCCTCTTTATTTGCCGTAAAGCAAACGACGATACTCGCCTTATGGTGGTAAGTTATGGTGGTAAGGGGGGGGAAGCTTTCGCCCTTGGCTCCGGCGACGGGGAACGCGGTTTCCGGGATTGTCTAATATGTTGTTCGAGATTCGGGTTGGTTGTTCAGGGAAGTCGAGGGGTGTGAGTCAATAATTCACTTTGTCGGCACGATAGCAGGTTTGGCGTTTTTTGCGCCACGCTTCAATGGAAAAAAATGGGCTTTGGGTGACCGAAGAAGGAGGGGGCGGGTGATGAAAGCAATGGTGATTGATGGGTTCGGCGGATCGGATCGGTTGCAGTTGAGAGAAGTTCCAATCCCGTCGCCGGAGCCGGACGAAATTCTTATTAAAGTGCGGCATACGGCGGTCAACCCCGTTGATTGGAAGATTCGGGAGGGGTGGCTGTCGGATGTGTTTCCGCACGAATTTCCGTTGATTCCGGGATGGGATGTGGCGGGCGATATCGTGGCGATTGGCGATCAAGTTCCCAAAGTGCATGACATCGGATCGGTGGCGATGCGGGGGGCCGGCGATCGATTCGTGGTTAATCGCGCGGGTTTTCATGTGGCGACGCGCCGTCGTCGAGGCGCGACTTCGGCGGGTTTCTCCATCGGAGACCCGGTCTACGCCTATTGTCGCAAGCCCTTGGTCCGGTGGGGTTCGTATGCGGAGTATGTGACGGTTTCGGCGGATGCGGCGGCTCCGGCGCCGTCGAATCTTTCGTCGCGTGAGACGGCGACGATTCCTCTTGTCGGCTTGACGGCGTGGCAAGCTTTATTTGACGCGGCTCGTTTGGCTTCTGAGCAGACGATTTTAATTCACGCGGCGTCGGGTGGAGTCGGCGGCATGGCGGTTCAGTTCGCCAAGCAGGTTGGCGCGCGAGTGATCGCCACGGCCGGTTTGTCCAATCACGCCTATGTTCGTTCTTTGGGCGCCGACGAGGTTATTGACTATTCCGGCGATTCTGTGGCGGAGCGGGTGCGGGCGTTTAGTCCCGGCGGTGTGGATGTGGTTTTGGACACGCTGGGCGGCTCGGTTCTCGCGGAGAGCTATGGATTGATTCGTCCTGGGGGAGTGTTGGTGTCGGTGGTTGATATGCCGGATGAGTTATTGGCGGAGGATCATTCTATTCGCACGGCTTTTGTGTTTGTCTCGCCGAACGGAGGGCAGCTTCGACGGATTGCGCAGCTTTTGGAAAAAGAGCAGATTCGACCGCTCTATATTACAGAGATGATGCTGGAAGACGCGGCGCGCGCTCAAGACCTTAGTCGAGCCGGGCATGTGCGCGGCAAGATTACTCTGCGTGTCGCCTTTGGTTGAAAAGCGGTCGGCTGGAAAAACGGATGGGTCCAGGGACTGTGTTCCTGGTCGCCGGGGATCATAAGGGGGGAGCGAAAGCCCCCCTTATTTGCCGTAAGGCAATCTTCGTGTAGGCTGTAAGATGTTCGCCTTAAAGCAAACTCCGTGTAAGCTGCGAGATGTTCGCCTGACGGCGATAAGGGGGGCTTTCGCTCCCCCCTTATGATCCCCGGCGACCAGGAACACAGTCCCTGGACCCAGTTGACTTTTTATTCTCGCTTTCCAAACCATCAGGAGCATTATTATGACGCGCGGCGTTCTGAGGTTGGCTTTGTTAAGCGTAGGAATGACGGTTTCCGCGTGTCAGCCGGTTGGAGGACCGCCAACAGTCTCGCTTTCTGAAGCAAGGCAGATCACCACGCGGATGACGTCGCAAAGAGAAGACTACGCATCGTCTCAACATGCGATCTCCGATATTACGGCGATCCTTGATCAAGAAAGCCCGGACGCCGAAAAAGTCGCGCGTCGCCGCGCCGTCGCCGACGCTTCGGCTCCTGATGGCGCAGACGGAAAAGCCTTGAGCGCGTTCTATCGCCGACGCGCTCAAGCGGCGCGGGCTTTAGGACGAGTGGGGCAGGCTTTGGCCGATAGCCGCGAGGCCCTGCGCGCAGCAGAGGTGGCGCAGGACGAGGAATCTCTGATTGCATCTCTGAAAATCACGGCTCAAGCCGAAACGACGTCGGGGCGTCCGCGCGCCGCGTTGGAGGCGCGCTTGCGTTACGTCAAGTTGATCGAGGCCTCCGGAGCGCGTCAGGGAATGCTGACGGGGGCGTATCGCTCCTTGGTTCAGGAATACAGCCAATTCGGCGATTTGGAGAGCGCTCGACAGTGGTTGGAGCGTTTGCGCGGTTTGATGGATGGATTGCGCTCGAAGAAGCGCTACGCCGAGCAGGGCGACCATTGGGAAAAGAACTTGGCGTGGGCCGAGGCGATGTTTGCTCAAGAGGCCGGGAAACTGCGCGGCGCCGAACAAGCTTATCGTCGCTCCTTGGCGCTGGAAGAGCGGCTTGTGGGAGGCGCCGCCGATCAAAACGACGTCGAAGACGCGCTCGAAGACGAGAAGAGTTCGATATTGTGGCGGTTTTCTTCGGGGGTGTTGACGCCTCTGGGGCGCGGGTTGGAGGCCGAGGCGGTCGCGCGTCAAGCTCTGTTGCTCGCATTAAAAAATCATGGGCGTTACGCGCCGCAAACGGCGTCGGCTTTGGGCGCGCTGACTTCGGCGTTGGCCGAGCAGGGGCGTCTCGGCGACGCCGAGACTTTGGCGCGAGCGGCCATCGATGTTTATGAAAAAATCGGGTTCGAACGCGACGCGGCTCCTTTGGCGAAAGCGCGGGCGCGTTTGGGCGGGATATTGGGGCGCTCTGGTCGAAACGTCGAGGCTCTGGCCGCATTCGAGGCGTTGCGTCAGGATTTGGCGGGAGATTCGGCAAGCGTCATCGATCTTCGACATCGCGTTCTAGAAAATAATATGTCGTATGGCGCGGCTCTTTTGGCCGGTGGACGGTCAACGGACGCCGTCGCCGTTTTCTCGCAGATTCTGGATCGAAACACGCGGCTCTATGGAGCCGATCATTTTCGCGCAGCCTTGGCGCGCGGGCGTTTGGGGCAGGCTATGTTGGCGTCCGGAGAATGCGACGCGGCGTTGACGACCTTCCGAGCCGCCGCGCGCGGTCTTTTGGCGGGGCGCGCGGTCGAAAGCGCCGATGGCGAAGATGAAGAGACCTCTACGGGCTCCTATCAGCAGCGCCAAGAAATTTTCGACGATTTCATTGGTTTGTTGGCGGCGCGCGCGATGCGCGGCGATGCGGTCGCCGTCGCCGAGGCGTTTTCTTTGGCCGACGTCGTGCGTGGGCATTCGGTCCAACGGGCGATTACGTCTTCGGCGGCGCGAATCGCCGTCGGCGGCGGCGCAACGGCGGACATCGCGCGGCGTGAGCAAGACGCGCATCTTGAACTCGTTGCGCGGCAGGCGTTGTTGGTCAATCAACTTTCCTTGCCGTCGGATCAACGCGACGGCGGCGTTGTTAAGGCGTTGATGGCCGATGTTTCCTCTCTTGGCGCGGCGCGCAGAGCTTTGCGCGACGAGCTGCAACAGAAGTTTCCGCGTTATGCCGATTTGCGCAGCCCGCCGCCGCCGACTCTGATTCAAACACAGCGTTTGCTGCGCAAAGGCGAGGCGTTGATTGCGTTTTTGGTGCGTGAACGCGAGATTTTGGTGTGGGCGATTCCCGCCGAAGGCGCGCCCGCTTTCGCCGTCGTCTCTTTGGGACGGGCGGAGCTTGCCGCAATCGTGGCGGGTCTGCGCAACCAGCTTAATCCCGGCGGGCGTTCCTTGGATCAAATGCTCGTCTACGATGTGGCCGCCGCTTATAAGCTTTACGATGCTCTGTTGCGTCCGGTCGAAGCCGGTTGGCGTGGGGCTGAAGTTTTGATTGCGGCTCCGGATAAGGCTTTGGGGCAACTGCCGTTGACGGTCTTGGTGACGGAGCCCTATCAACTTCCGTCTCCGGTCGCCGACGAGCCGCTTTATGCGCACTATCGCGGTGTTCCGTGGTTGGTTCATAAAGCTGCGGTTGTTCAGATTCCCTCCGTCAACGCCTTGATCGCGCTGCGTTCGTTTCCTGCGGGCGCTGCTGCGTCCAAGCCGTTTTTGGGATTCGGAGACCCTTGGTTCAATCCCGTGCAGGCGGAAGAAGGGCGTCGAGAGCGCGGAATTTCTCGGGGCGCGCCGCGCGCGGTCACCCGCGCCGGCCTCAAACGCGGCGACATTGATGTTGCTTTGTTGAAATCGCTGTCGCGTTTGCCCGAAACCGCCGACGAAGTGCGCGCCGTCGCTTCGGCGTTGGGGGCTTCGCAGGAGAACGACGTTGTTTTGGGAGAGCGCGTGAATGAACAGACCTTGATGACGACGCCTCTTGATGATCGTCGGGTGGTGATGTTCGCCACGCATGGTTTGATGTCGGGAGACCTTGCGGGCTTGACGCAGCCGGCTTTGGCGTTGAGCGCTCCGGATGTCGCCGGAATTGCGAACGGAGTCGGTTTGTTGACGATGGATCAGGTGTTGGGGTTGAAACTGAACGCTGATTGGGTTGTGCTTTCGGCGTGCAACACCGCTGCTGGAGACGGCGCCGGGGCTGAAGCGGTCTCCGGTCTGGGACGCGCGTTTTTCTACGCGGGGTCGAGGGCTTTGTTGGTGACGCAATGGCCCGTGGAAAGCTCCTCGGCTGTGGCCTTGACCACGGGAGTGTTTCGTCGTCAGGCCGAACAGCCTGGCGTGACTCGGGCGAAAGCTCTGCGCGCAACCGAATTGGATATGATTGCGCGCGGCGTTTATCGAGAACTTGATGCAAGCTCTGCGCAATTCAGCTACGCTCATCCGGCTTTTTGGGCGCCGTATAGTCTTGTTGGCGACGGCGGTTGAACGAGTCGAGAGCGAGGACGTTGACGTTGTGTGGAAGGAGGTAGGTTTGATATGACCAACTCCATCCGGATTCTTCATGTCGAGGATTCTGAAAACGATCATCTGTTGTTAAAGCGCGCTCTTCGTCGAGGAGGTATGGACGCTGTCGTTCAAAGAGTGGAGATCGAAAGCGATTATCGGCGGTTTCTGGTCGAGAGCGCGTGGGATGTTGTGATTTCGGATTGTCGCCTTCCTAAATTCAGTGGGGCGGCGGCGGTGGAAATTCTGCGCGCCGATGATGCGGACTTGCCGTTTATATTGGTCTCCGGCGCGATCGGCGAGGAGGAAGCCGCCGCGATGATGCGGGCCGGCGCCCATGACTTCATCATCAAGGACAATCTTGCGCGCTTGATTCCTACTATTGAGCGGGCTTTGCAGGACGCTGCGGCGCGGCGCGGCTATCGCGAGGCGGAAAAGGCTCTGCGTCGGAGTGAACAACGGTTGAATTTGGCTCTGGACGCCGTCAATGACGGGGTGTGGGATTGGGCCATCGACTCCGGCGTCGTGTATTACAGCCCCCGGTGGTATGTTTTGCACGGTCTGTGTTATGAGAATTCCGAGCTTGAGCCGACTCTGAAAATGTGGGATTGCGCCGTCCATTCAGATGACCTCGCGCGGGTGCAAGAGGCGCGGCGGCGGCATTTGGCTGGAGAAACTCCCGCCATTGAGGTTGAGCATCGCGTTGTTCTTGGTGAACAACGGGTGCGGTGGGTTTTGGCGCGCGGAAGGGTGGTGGAGCGAGACGCCGAAGGTTTGCCGTTGCGCGTGTGCGGCACCACCTCTGATCTGACTTCGATCAAGAACACGGAATTGGTTCTGCGTAAATTGATTTGCGCGGTGGAGCAGAGTCCCGCCGCTATTTTGATGACCAACCGCGAGGGGCTGATCGAATACGTCAATCCGCGTATGTGCGAGATCACCGGCTATCAACCGGAAGAGATCCTTGGGCGAACGCCTCGCATGTTTAAGAGCGGTCATATATCTTATGAGATTTACCGGGATTTATGGTCGCGTATTCTTGCCGGGGAAGAATGGCGAGGTGAATTGCTCAATCGCCGTCGCGACGAATCGTTGTTTTGGGTGTCGGCGTCGGTGTCGCCGTTGCGTGATCCGGATGGCGCAATCGTCAATTTTGTGGCGGTGGAAGAAGATATTACGCGCCAAAAGCAAGTTGAAGATGAATTGCGCCAAGCCATGGAGAATGCCGAATTGGCCAGTCGGGCCAAATTAGAGTTCATTGCGAATATGAGCCACGAGCTTAGAACGCCATTGAATGCGATCATCGGCATGGCGAGTCTATTGAAGGATAACCATTATAGCGTCTTGTCGGGCACTCAAACGGAGTGGGTTGAAGAGATTCATCAAGCCGGGATTCATTTATTGGATTTGCTGAATGATGTTTTAGACCTGTCTCGGTTTGACATGCGCAAGGTCGAGCTGGCGGATCAGGATGTGGATGTGTCGTGTCTGATTGAGCATTGCGTCGTTTTTATTCAGGAGCGAGCCGACGCTGCGGGCGTGAGCGTGTTTACTGAAACTTCGGAGGTTTTGCCTTTGTTGAGGGCGGATCAAGTGCGTGTGGCGCGCGCTGTGATGAATCTTTTATCGAATGCAGTGAAATTTACTTTAGCGGGCGGGTGGGTGCGCCTTTCCGCCGGACTCGATTCGGAAGGGGGGCTGTTTATTTCTGTTGCCGATAGCGGAATTGGCATGGCTCCTGAGCAGGTTGCATTTGTGTTGCAACCGTTTCGACAAGTCGAAAGTGGTCTTGATCGACGTTTTGATGGTTTAGGGCTTGGTTTGACCATTGCCAAACGTTTGATTGATATGCATGACGCTGATTTGACGATTAAGAGTGCTCTTGGCGTCGGCGCCACCGTTACTCTTCGTTTTCCGCCGGAGCGCGTTTTATAGTGTTTGAATTAGGGTTGAAAAAGCGGAATAAGAAGACGGGATAAAAAAACAGGATAAGAAAAATAAAGAATTAGAAGGGTCCAGGGACTGTGTTCCTGGTCGCAGGGGATCATAAGGGGGGAGCGAAAGCTCCCCTTATTTGCCGCAAGGCAATCTTCGCGTCGGCTGTAAGGTGTTCGCCTTAAAGCAAACTCCGTGTAAGCTGCAAGATGTTCGCCTGACGGCGACAAGGGGGGCTCTCGCTCCCCCTTATGATCCCCTGCGACCAGGAGCACAGTCCCTGGATCCTTTTAATTTTTTGTTTTGTTTGATTTTGTTTGAAAAGTTCTTATTCAGAGTTCCCATCCAATTGGTTTCACGTTGCGCCTTTGCTTTAGAGGAAAAACGCCATGACGACGCGCCCTTTACTCCATGGTTTATGGCCTTGGGCGGTTATCGTTTTGCTTGCTTGCGCGGCGGCATGGGGAGGAAGCAACGCCACACGTCTATCTTTCGAACACGACTATAAAGACAGCTTGGTCATAGAGGTCAAACGACGCGCGCTCGACGTAACCGCGCAGACGTTGAACGGCAACATCATGGGATCGATGGCGGCTTTGGGATTGGTCAACCATCCTGTCAAGAACGTGGCGCGTGGAATCGCGTCGCCGCAAGAGCCCATCGTCATCGAAGCGTTGCGCGCTCTTGGTGAGTTTCATCGGGCGACCGGCGTGTTCGTGGTGAGTGGTGGAAACGGCATCGTCCAATCGTCGTGGGATGATGTCGGCAAACCCAGCACCGGCTTGGACATAAAATTTCGTCCATATTTTCAAATCGCCATGCAGGGCAAGCAGAACATTTATGCGGCGATTAGTTTGGCGAATGGTCGACGGGCGCTGTATTTCGCCGCTCCGGTTTATGATTCAGCGTCATTGAATGCGCCGATCATCGGGGTTGTGGCGGCTCGTCTTGGGCTTGAACGGATCGATGCGGCGCTGAAGACTTGGTCGGGACCATCATTGTTGCTGTCTCCGCAAGATGTGACTTTCGCCGCCGGCGGCAGAGAAGACAAAAGCGCCGTTGAGAACGGCGACGATTGGGTCGGACGAATAGCCGGAACCAAAACGCCGGAGCAAATAAGGCAAATTCGCGAATTGAAACAATTCGGCCAAGCTCTGGAAGGCGTTGCGCCTCGGACTTTACCCTTCGACGTCAAGAAAGACGAAGTCGTGACCGAAGGGCGTCGATACGCCGTCGCGCGTGCGCCGGTGCAATGGAACGATCCGCACGGCGAATGGACGCTGGTTCTGTTGGGGGCCCTTGATGACGCGGTTTCAGGGTTTTTATTGATGGAAGTCAAGGCGGTCTGTGGTGGATCGGTGATGATTTTAGGCGCCTTGTTCATGATCTGGCGTCGTCGTTTGCGGCATGTCGACAAAGAGCGGTTGCGCGCAGTCATGGAGCTTAAAGCGCACGCCGACGCGCTGACGTTTGAATCCGCGCTTAAATCGACCTTGGCGAATGTTTCCGCAGACCTTCACAAAGCCGCCACATCCGCCGAGTTTGCTCAAATATTGATGCGTTGCATGGCGTCGCAGTGCGGCGCGGAGTACGGCGCTCTGTATGTGTTTGAGGAAGAAAGCCGGCTCTTGGTTCCGGTCGGAGGATATGGGGCTCCGCCATGCGATCTTAAGAAAACCGCCGTCGGCCAAGGTCTTGTCGGCCAATGCGCCGCAGGCCGAATTCCTGTCGAGATTTCAGCTCCGGAGGACGTGGATATCCGCATCGAGTGTGGGGGAGGGGCGGTTTCTCCGCGAACGGTTCTTCTTCGACCTCTGGCGCAAGGCGAGCGTTTGTTGGGCGTTGTCGTTCTGGCCGCGCTGCGTGTGTTCGACATCCAAAACCGTGCGTTTCTTGATGCGTTGCTGCCGACGGCGGCGGTGAATCTCGAAATTTTGGAGCGCAATCTCGGAGCGCTGCGGCAAGCTGAAACTCTGCAAAAACAGCAAAGACACCTCCAGGAGACCGAAGCTTGGTATCGTGGGGTCATCCAATCAGCGCCGGACGGCGTTTTGGTGGCTGATGAGGACGGCAAGATTCTTCTCGCCAACCCGAATATCGAAACCATGTTCGGTTACGACGTCGATTCTTTGAGCGGTCAAAATGTTGATGTTTTGGTCCCGTTTTCCGTTCGCGCGGGGCATTCGGCGTTGCGCGAACGGTATATGCGGAACGACGTCGAGCGCGTCGTGGGAAAGCTTCACGAAGATTTTTACGGCGTTCGTCGGGATGGAAGTGTTTTTCCGGTTGATATCGGTCTTTCCAAATTGCCGGCGGTTGGCGATCGCAAGCCGTGCGTGTGCGCTTTGGTGCGCGACGTCACGGCTCGTAAGCAGGTGGAAAACGAGATTCGCTCCGCCAAGGACATAGCGGAAGCGGCTCGGCGTCAATTGGCGGATATGTCGGATTCTTTGCCTTTGGCGGTGTTCCGGATGGTCGCCGATTCCAATGGTTGTCGTCGCTATAGTTTCGTCAGTAGCCAAGTGAAGCGGATTCTCGGAGTAAGCGCCGAGGAAATGCAAGCCGATATATCCGCGCGTTGGCGCTGGGTTCACCCCGATGACCTCAACGCCGACCGGAACGCCACTCAGTTGATCGTTGCGGGCGCGGATCCTGGCGAGGTGGGTTTTCCGACGCCTCTTGAGTTTCGGGTGATTCTGGACGGCAAGATTCGTTGGGCCTCGTCCACCGCTTATCCCAAGGTCGCCGACGACGGCGCGGTGATCTGGAACGGTTTTTATCAAGACATCACCGATCGCAAACAGGCGGAAAGCTGGCTGCATTTCAATCGGCATGTGGTCGAGAACTCTGGTCCGATGTTTTGGATGTATCCGGAAAACGGCCGCATCGATTACGCCAACGCCGCCGCCGTTCGTCATATCGGTTATGATCCTAAATCGCTGCGCATGATGCAGGTCTCTGATTTCGACCTTGATTTGCCCTTGGAGCGGGTTCAATCGCTGTCGGCGGAGCTGCGCGCCGCCGACAGTCCGATGGTGATCGAAACTCGGCACAAAACCGGCGATGGCCGTATTCTCGATGTTGAAACCACTCTGTTTTTGGCTGAGTACGATGGTCGTTCTCTGTTGATCGCCGGCGTTCGCGACGAAACCGAACGCAAGCAGGCGCGGGTTGCGATTGCGGAAACGGAAGTTCTACGCGCCGCCCGCATCGCGGCGGTGCAGGCCGCCGAGGTTTCGGAACAGGCGAGGACCGCAGCCGAACAGGCGCGGGAAGCGTTGCGGATTAAGCATGAGGAAGTCGAACGCTTCAATCGGTTGGCCGTCGGACGAGAAAAGATGATCGTCGAGCTGAAAAAGGCCGTCAACCTGTTGTCCAACGAGCTTGGGCGGACTGCGCCGTTTCAGAGCGTTCTTGATGATGCGCTCGACGACCAGGTTTTTGGCGACGATGTTTTCGGCGACGTTGCCGAGGTTGGCGCGCGATGCTGTTCAACCGTGGACGGCGATGATCCGGAGACGGTCAAGGCGCGATTCATCGAAGTGCTGCAAGCGGGGCAGATTCAGGCTTTGTTTGAAAACTTCTGCGACGCGATCGGCATTGCGGCGGCGGTGATGGATGTTGATGGAAGGGAGCTGGTCTCTGCGCGTCGTCAACGCGCTTGTTCTGATTTCCACCGCGTCAATCCCAACGCTTGTCGTCACTGCAATGTCTGCGACGCCGACTTGGCTGCAAAAATCGGCCAAGGTCAAGAATTCGCCATGTATAATTGCGGAAACGGCCTCACCGAGTGCGCCTCGCCGATTATCGTCAACGATGTCCATGTCGCCAACGCTTTTGTCGGGCAGTTTTTCCTCAACGAGCCCGATCTGGAGTTGTTTGCGCGTCAAGCCGAAGAATTCGGATTTGATTGCGACGACTATCTAAACGCCGTTCGGGAAGCGCCGGTGGTCGATGGAATCAAGCTGATCAGCATCATTGGTTTTCTCACGGATTTCGCCAAAATCGTGTCTTCTCTTTCCATGGCCAGAATCCAAGCCGAACAGGCTCAGAGCAAGTTGCGCATGGAGCGTTGCGCCGCGATGAGTTTGGCGGAAGACGCGGAGAAAGCGCGCGCAGAACTCGCCGCTTATCAGCAACATCTTGAAGCGTTGGTTGCCGAGCGCACGCACGAGCTGGAAAAAACTTCAGCCGAAGTGCGTGAAAGTGAGGCGCGGTTGCGCGGCATTCTCGATGTGGGGCCGGTGAGCATCGCCTTTTCCACGAAAGGTTTCATTCGTTTCGCCAACCCGCTGTTCGTCACAACCTTTGGCGTCGATGTTGGTGGAGGCTCGCCGCAAATATATGTGAATCAGAAAGAGCGAGACGTTCTGGTTGAGTGTTTGAAGCGTGACGGCGTCGTCAAAAATTATGAAATTCAGATGTATGACGCTCAGAGGCAGGTGAGGGACATGCTGATCACTTACTTGCCTATGACGTATGATGGCGAGGAAGGTATTCTCGGATGGTTGTCCGACATCACCGATCGTAAAGCGGCGGAACTCTTGGTTATGAAAGCCAAGGAGGCCGCCGAAGCGGCGGCGCAAGCCAAAGCCGATTTCTTGGCCAACATGAGTCATGAAATTCGCACGCCGATGAACGCTATTATCGGCATGTCGCATCTGGCGTTGAAGACCGATCTCAATCCTCGCCAAAGAGACTATATCGGAAAGATACAACAGTCCGGTCAACATCTTTTGGGAATTATTAACGACATTCTGGACTTTTCCAAGATAGAGGCCGGAAAATTGTCGGTTGAAGAAGTCGATATTCGCCTGGATAAAATATTGGAGAATGTTTCCGACCTGATCTCTGAAAAAGCCGTGGCCAAAGGATTGGAGTTGATCTTCAATGTGGCGCCGGAGACTCCCAATGATTTGATCGGGGACGCTTTGCGTCTGGGGCAAGTTCTGGTGAACTACGGCAACAACGCGGTGAAGTTTACAGAGAAAGGCGAAATCGTGATTTCTGTGCGTCCGGTCGAAGAGTGGGGCGCTTATGTGATGTTGCGTTTCGAGGTTCGGGACACCGGCATCGGCATGACTCAGGAGCAGATGGAGCGATTGTTCCAGAGTTTCCAGCAGGCCGACAACTCAACCACGCGCAAGTTCGGCGGCACGGGTTTGGGGTTGGCGATCTCCAAAAAATTGTCCGAATTGATGGGCGGGCAGGTGGGCGTCGAAAGCGAGGCCGGTCAAGGATCAACCTTTTGGTTCACCGCGCGTTTAGGGAAAGGCAAACGTCGTCGCCGTCTGATTCCCGCTCCCGATCTTCGGGGGCGACGCATGTTGGTGGTCGATGATAATGAAAACGCTCGCTTCGTTTTGGTCAATATGTTGACCAATCTATTGTTCGAAGTGGACGCGGTGGCTTCTGGTCCCGAGGCCATTGCCGCTGTTCGAGACAATGCTTCAAAAAAACCGTATGACGTCGTGTTCATGGATTGGCAAATGCCGGGCATGGACGGGTTGGAGGCGGCGGCTCAAATTTCCGCCTTGGCGTTGAATCCGCCGCGACAGATCATGGTGACCGCTTACGGCAAAGAAGAGATGGTGGTGGAGGCGAGGCAGGTCAACATCGAAGAAGTGTTGATCAAGCCGGTCAGTCCTTCGGCGATGTTCGATTGCGTTATGCGCGCCCTTGGCGTCGAGGCTAAAGAGGAGGTTGCCTCAGAGAGCGGCTCTTCTGTTGATGGCGATTTGTCATCGATTGTCGGAGCGCGCGTTCTGGTGGTCGAGGACAATGACCTTAACCAGCAGGTCGCGGAGGAGTTGCTGAAAGACGTTGGATTCGTTGTTGAAATTGCCGAAAACGGCGCCATCGGAGTGGAAAAGGTCAAGTCCGCGTCGTGGGACGTTGTTCTGATGGATATGCAGATGCCCGTTATGGATGGAGTCGCCGCAACGATTGAAATTCGTCGCGCCGGGTTTCATGCATTGCCTGTTCTCGCGATGACCGCCAACGCTATGCAAGTCGATCGGGAGCGGTGCGAGGCCGCCAGCATGAACGATCATATCGCCAAACCGATTGATCCCGACGAATTGTATAAAAAATTGCTCAGGTGGGTTGCTCCTCGTGAAAACAATGGCGTGATCAAGGTTGCGTCGGCGGTTCAAGCCGACGCCGTTAACGCCGTCCCAACCGACATTCCCGGCCTTGATTGTGCGGCGGGGCTAAAGAGGGTCTTAGGCAAAACTCGTTTATACATGGATATGCTGCGTAAATTTGCGACAGGACAAGCCGATGCGATTTCGAACATTCGCACGGCTCTTGATTGCGGGGACGTCGTCGCCGCCGAACGAATCGCTCACACTTTGAAGGGGACGGCTGGAAACATCGGCGCCATCGCAATTCAGAGAGCCGCCGCCGAGGTTGAGGCCGCCATTCGACAGAGCCGTCCTCGTTCTGAGATCGAGGACGCGCTTGATGTCGTTGTCTGGCCTTTGGCCGACTTATTGGCTCGATTGACCGAGCGTCTGGCTTGCGTTGGCGCGTCGGCCTCTGGGCCTGATCTGAAAACGGTGGATGTCCAGGTGTTGAAGCAGGTTTGCGAGCGTCTTGCCGCTTTGTTGGCGGACAATGACTCGGAAGCCGAAGAGGTGATGGAGAACAATGCCGATCTTTTGCGGGCGGCGTTTCCGAGTCGATATGGTGAGATATCTGAACATGTTCGGAATTTCGATTTCGACGCGGCGTGGGCGCGGTTGACGGAAGCCGTTGCATCAAGAGCCGATTGAATGCAAAACTAGACAAATGGATTTCGGATTTCTGTATAAGTTTTTTGCGCTTAGAATTAGATGGGGCCAGAGACTGCGTTCCTGGTCGCTCGGGATCGTAAGGGAAGAGCGAAAGCCGCTTTTATTTGCCGTAAGGCAAAAATTCGGGCAGACTGTAAGAAGTTTGTCCGTTGGGCGAAATAAGGGGAAGGATGATTCTTTCTTGTCGTCTTCCACGATCAGGAATGCAGTCACCGGCTCCGTCTGATTTCTATTCAATATTTTTACTCTTGATGTCGGAATGTGACATCAGGGGTTGTTTTTTCCGAGAAACCAACCAGTGGAACCGCATCAAGATGAACTCCAGCGCCGGCCTCGAACGGGCCACCGTTCTGGTGGTGGATGACACCCCGGACAATCTAAAGTTGATGAGCAATCTTCTTAAGGATATGTACAAAGTCAAGATCGCCAACAGCGGAGAAAAGGCGTTGTCCATTGCCGCGTCGGAAAATCCTCCCGATCTGATTTTGCTTGATATAATGATGCCTAAAATGGATGGTTACGAGGTGTGCGAGCGTCTGAAGAGCAATCGGGCGACACGTGATATTCCTGTAATCTTTCTCACGGCCAAATCGGAAACTCAGGACGAAGAAAAGGGCTTGAAATTGGGAGCTGTTGACTACATTACAAAACCGATTAGTCCTCCTGTTGTCTTGGCGCGGGTCGAAACTCACTTGAAATTGAAGGCCGCTGCTGATTTTCTACGCAATAAGTCCGATTTTCTTGAACAAGAAGTTACAAAGCGCACACGAGAAGTGGCTGCGATTCAGGACGTTACTATTTTGGCTATGGCCTCTTTGGCTGAAACGCGGGATTCCGACACAGGCAATCACATTCGTCGCACGCAATACTATATAAAGGCGTTGGCGGAGAAGCTGAAAAATCATCCCCGCTTTTCTGCGACGCTTGATGACGTCACCATTTCCATGTTGTTTAAGTCGGCTCCATTGCATGACATCGGCAAAGTTGGAATTCCGGATCGGATTCTTTTGAAGCCTGGTCGGTTCGAGCCGCATGAGTTCGAAATTATGAAAACCCACACCACCTTGGGAAGAAAAGCCATTGAGCATGCGGAGCAATCGCTTGGCATGACGGTGGATTTCTTGACTTGCGCTAAGGAGATTGCTCAGTGGCACCAAGAAAAATGGGATGGAAGCGGTTATCCCGATGGCATTAAGGGGGATGATATTCCTATTTCGGCGCGTCTCATGGCTGTGGCTGATGTTTATGACGCTCTTATCAGCCGTCGAGTTTACAAAGACGGTATGCCGCATGAAACGGCGGTTAAAATCATTCAGGAAGGAAAAGGCAATCATTTCGATCCTGACATTGTCGATGCTTTTGTCGAGATTCAGGATGAGTTTCGCGCTATTGCTGCTAGATATGCGGATTCTGATTTTGATATAGAGAAAAAGAAACGATATCTCCAACAGAGCGATCTTGTTTCGTCTAAAGGGTAAGAATGCGCTTCAGCATCTCGGCATCGCGGTTCAGAATTATATACTCTGTTCGGTTGAGAATCCGAGAATCATGCGGCCTTCCCGAATTAAAATGGCCCACTCTCATCCGATCGTTACAAACTCCAAGTCATGGTTTCCAAAGGCCTCCCGGCCTTTGGCGGGTCGAGGGCGGAGCCCCATATGCGCTAGGATAATAATTTTTGCCTCTCGTGCATCTGCTTTTTGCGCTT
>CAUYUA010000246.1:0-21428 GCA_963575675.1 Azospirillaceae bacterium | reverse complement strand
CGACCCTATATTAAGGTTGATCGTTCTCAAATAATTCACCAAATAAAATAAAACCACAAAAACACACACCTCAATAATGAAGAAAAAAAACAACCCCACAAGAACAACCCCCCCGGGGCCCCGGGCGAAAAAACAGCCAGTTTGCAAGAACAAACCACCCCGTCAAAAAGGTGAAGGGGGGCGACCGCCGCCCCCTGCACCTCCCCCGGAAAAAAAAAATCCCCCCCGGGGGGGGTTTCCCCAGCCGGCGCCCCCCCCCCCGCGGGGAAAACCCCCACCCCCAAACGGCTAAAAAAAAGCCAACCGGGGTTGGTTCCGCAAAGAGAACCGCCATATTTAGTGAAGGCGGAACGAATCTCGGCCGCCGTGCGGTTGCGATTATCGGTAAGGGCTTCGACGATCAAAGCGACGCCGCCGGGACCGTAGCCTTCGTAACGGACCTCTTCATAAGAGGACGCGTCGCCACCGGGAGAGCCGCTGCGAATTGCGCGTTCGATGCGATCACGCGCCATGTTTTGCACGCGAGCAGCCTGAATTGCGGCGCGCAAGCGTGGGTTGGCGGCTGGATCAGGAAGCCCGGCTTTTGCGGCGACAGTGATCTCGCGCGCCAACTTGTTGAAGATTTTGGCTCGCTTGGCGTCTTGAGCGCCTTTGCGATGCATGATGTTTTTAAACTGAGAATGACCAGCCATGCGTTGTCAAAGCCTCGAACCAATTCCGATAAGCGCGGTTGAGAAGGTTTAGCACATCCTACGCGCGATCACACTCTAATGGACCGAGAAAAATTTCATTTCACGGCTATATACGCTCCGTTGATTAAGAACTCGAGAATCATGCGGCCTTCCCGAATTGAAACGGCCCACACTCATCCGGTCGTTACAAACTCCAAGTCATGGTTTCCAAAGGCCTCCCGGCCTTTGGCGGGTCGAGGGCGGAGCCCCGATTCTTTCGGAGTTTTTTTCGGATTCTCAATTGGACAGAGTATATACTCCGTTCAATTGAGAACTCAAGAAAGAGCTTTCAAAGGAATCGGGGCTCCGCCCTCGACCCGCCAAAGGCCGGGAGGCCTTTGGAAACCATGACTTGGAGTTTGTGACGACCGAATGAGAGTGGGCCGTTTCAATTCGAGAAGACCGCATATTCTCGGGTTCTCAACCGAACGGAGTATATCAATGACTGAGAATTTATGGCCGATTTACACAGGCCAACAATTTCAGAGAAAAATCGCTTCGCAAATAAGGGAAGCTTTCGCTTCCCCCTAATAATCCCCCACGACCAGAAACACAGTCTCTAGACCCGTTTCCTTGTATCCGCCTCCCATACCTCCCCAAAACCTTACGTCATCGAATGCGGGTAGAGGTGATACAACATAAAGTACACTACAATTCCAGACAAAGACACATACAACCAAATAGGAAAAGTCCATCTTGCAAGCGCTTTATGAGCGCCAAACCGCCCCCCCCCCCCCCCCCCGAGAACACTCCAAACAAATAACGGGCCAAAAAAAAAAGGCAAAAACCCAAGGCTTAACCACAAAAACGAAATAAAAATGGGGCCCAAAACCCTCCCCCCCAAAACAAAAAAAAGGTGGCCGCGGGCGCCCGTGATCACCCCCACCCCAAAAGCAACGATAACCCCGCCGATAATTCGATGTCCGATCTTCATCCGATTCCCCAGTTTCCGCATTCCACATCTTAGGGATATTACACTAAGGAGCCACCCCTATTCAGGAGTCGTCACAAACACAAAACCGAAGACTTCTACGCTCGGCAAAGATTCCTAACCTTATTCTTTACCAAATCAAGTCGTTTCTTCTGCGTTTTGATCCGTCTCAACTTCGCCGAATTCCTCCCGAAGAGCGCCGCCCGAACACATAATCTCGGCCACGGCGACGAATACGCCACATCGCCGCCACATACGAGGCAAAGCGAATTGTACGCTAAAAAAACAACGCACTGTTAGTCGCCATGGGTCGAAGCACAAGTTCACACGTCGCCTGTGTTCAACAAACGACAGTCCGCCTCCAACAAAAGCCCGCCAACAAACGAAGCCATAACACCGCTTCAAACACTCTTTGCTTCAAACGCGCGTTCAATGCTTTCCGGGACGCCATATTTTCCGCTCACTTAAAGAAAACGCGCCCCCCTCTCCAGATCCCCCCCGGATCAACGCAGATCAACGCCACCCCAGATAAACGCCATTGACTATATTTCTACTGCATATCGCCATCCCCAACCTCAATGCATCAGACTAACATAGACGTCTCTCCCAGACAAACTCTTAACCAAACTTACCCGTTTACAGAAAAAGATTTCGCATATAGAATGCGTCTAAAGATTCTACAGAAAGCGGAATCCATCAAACAGTCTCTAGGCAAAAAGGGTTGAAATTCAAAAAAGAAAACAGTTTAGAAACACAAAAGTCGATTTACAAAGTTTCTTAAGCAACAACACGGCAAAAAACTTCCCGCAGTCACGCAACCTGTTCAACAGTGCGCCGAAAAGAATTTTTGCTATTAAACAACCGGACGTCACATGAAAAAGAAAAAAACATTCTGTGAACGACGCCGACAGGCTATCGGTGTGTTGATTCTTGGAATCACTCTGTCTTTTGCATTATTTCAATGGGCTTCAGAGCAGACGAAACACAATCAAGAGTTCGAATTCTTACAAATTTCCGAACAGATTCAACGCTCCATTGAAAACCGGCTATCCAGTCATATTGAAGCGCTTCATGGATTCGGCGCATTCTTTCAACACTCCGACCACATCGATCGCGCGGAGTTTTATCGATATATAGATCAAGTCAAAGCGTTCGAACGCTATCCCGGCATTCACGGCATTGAGTTCTCACGCCGCGTGCCGAACGAAGAACGCGCCGCTTTCGAACAAGCTCTGCGCGACGACACAACTCTGGGCGCAGGTTTTTTTAAGGACGCCGTTATTTATCCCCCCGGCAACCGCTCAGAATACCACCCGGTTGATTTTTTTGCTCCGATCGACTTCTGCCGAGCTTTGGTCGGATTTGATCTGTCCACAGACGACGCCCGTTTTAGCGTCCTATCCCGCGCCCGAGACCTCGGCCGCCCCGCAGCCAGCGAGCCTTATCTGCTCTCCAAAGAAGAAGACATCTCGACTGAATCCGAGCCTGATTTGGCGATTCGCGCATCCATCCCAATCTATCATTCCAACGCGCTCATCGATCGTTTGGAAAACCGACGACGCGCTTACGTCGGCGCAGTCTCGATTATTTTTCGCATCTCCGATCTGATGCGCTCGTTAATGATCGAACAAGACTTATCTCACCTCCATCTCATCATCCGTCACGAAGCCACAGACAAAATTCTATTCGACTCCGCGCCGGAACAAGCCGCACTCCTCCAACAGCCACGCTTCATCCAACATCGCCCAATCGTCGTCATCGACCAAAAGTGGCGCCTCACCTTAGAAGCCGACGAACATTTTCAAAACGACGACTCCATCCAAGCATACCCTTGGACGATGGGAGCCGCCGGAATTATCATAAGCTTACTCCTGACGCACATGTTGCTCGTCAGGGGACGCCTGGAGCGCGTCGGCGCCGCTTTACAGAAAAGCGAACAACGTTACGCGCGCCTATCAGAACTCAGCCGCGAAGGCGTGATCATTCACGCTCACGGCCGAATTCTCGACGTCAACACCGCATTTTCCTCTCTATGCGGTTATGAGCGCCACGAATTGATCGGCTCTGATTACAGCATGATCACCGCCCCAGAGTCTCTCTCCACGGTGCGCCAACGCGCCGAAAGCGGCTATGATCACGTCTACGAAGCCGTGATGCGCCGCAAAAACGGCTCTACGCTTCCCGTCGAGCTACAAGGGCGCAACGCCGAATTCCAAGGAGAATCGGCGCGCGTGGTCTCTGTGCGCGACATCACGGAACGCAAGCGCGTCGAAGACGCGCTTGAGTCCGCGAAAAACCAAGCCGAAAACGCAAGCCGCGCCAAAAGCGCCTTCGTGGCCAATATGAGCCACGAAATCCGCACTCCTATGAACGCCATTCTGGGGCTGATCCATCTTCTGGATCAAACACACCCCACACCCAAGCAACATGATTATATTGTCAAAATCCGCACAGCCGCTCGATCGCTGCTCTGTCTTCTGAACGACATCCTCGACTTCTCCAAAATAGAAGCCGGGAAATTAGAGCTGGAGAAAGTCGAATTCCGCCTCGATAAGGTCATGTCGCATTTGGCGACAATCATTTCAATGAACGCCGAAAACACAAAGAACGCCGAAAACACAAAAAAAAATCTAGAGCTTCTCTTCTCCATCGCTCCGGAAACGCCCACGCAAATGATCGGCGACAGCCTGCGGTTGGAGCAAGTCTTGATCAACCTTGCTGGAAACGCCGTGAAATTCACCGAATCCGGCGAAATCTCCGTGCGCGTCGAGCCGGTGATTGTTTCCAAGACTCACGCAACGCTCCGTTTTTCAGTCCGCGATACGGGAATCGGCATCACTCCAGAACAACAACCCCATCTGTTCAACGCCTTCAGCCAAGCAGACCTTCCCACCGCCCGCCGCTTCGGCGGAACCGGCTTGGGATTGACGATATCCGCCCGCCTCGTCGGTTTGATGCAAGGACGCATCGATATCGAAAGCGCCCCCGGACACGGCAGCACCTTTTCCTTCACCGCCACGTTCGCCCTTCCGGAAACTCCTTCTCTTTTATCTGATCATCGTCATCGTTCTCCAGAACAGCAGAGGGCTCTGAAAGTTCTGGTGGTCGACGACAACGCCACATCCCGCGAAATCCTGGTCGAAATGGCGCACATGCTGGGATGGCGAGTCAAAGCCGTCGAGTCCGGCGCCGCCGCTTTGGAAGAATGGCGTTTATGCGTCGAAAACAACCATGCCCCCTACGACATCGCCCTCATAGATTGGCGCATGCCCGATATGGACGGCGTCGAGACCAGCCGTCATCTAAAAACGCTTTCAGGAAAAACACCGCCCACTATTATTATGATCACCGCTTATGACCAAGAAAACATCGCGCATTCCAAAGACGAGGGCGCCATCGATGGCATTCTCACCAAACCAATCACGCCGTCACGCCTCTTGGACCTCGTGGTCTCCACCTGCACACACGTCTCTTACTCCTCTCCAATTCCTCTCTCCACGCCGCCGTATGATATCGAGAATAACGCCGCTTTTCCTCTTCTAGCGCCTCTGGCCGGCATGCAACTGTTGCTGGCGGAAGACAACGTGATTAGTCAAGTGGTGGCCTGCGAAATCCTGGAAAACGCCGGAGCCTCGGTTATCACCGCAACCAATGGAATAGAAGCGCTGTCGCTCTTAGAACAATACAAAAACTCCATTCACGGCGTCCTGATGGATATCCAAATGCCCGATATGGACGGTTTCGAAGCCACCCATAAAATTCGAAGCCAACCCATATTCGCCGATTTACCGATCATCGCCATGACCGCCAACGCCATGTCCTCCGACCGCATGCAATGTCTGGAGGCCGGCATGAATGATCACGTCGCCAAACCGCTTGAGGTCTCCACCCTTATCACCACTCTACGACACTGGATTCCCACGCCGAAGCCAAACACCTCAGAAACAACAACGGTGATAACGCCCTCAACGCCGCAGACTTCCCGTATCTCAACGCCGATTAACGAAATGGCGCTGAATGAAACCCTCGCCTTGAAAAGATTATCCGGAAACCGCTCGCTACTGCGCCAATTGTTGCAAGCCTTTGCCGTCCAATATTGCAAAACCGACGTAGTCTTGGCCAAGGCTCTAGCGGCCTCTGATATGAATAGCCTGGAATACATGGCGCACACACTAAAAGGAACGGCGGGAAACCTCGGCGCCATTTTGCTTTCCGAAGCCGCTCATGACCTAATGATGCAAGCCCGTCACCGCGAGCCCATGGAAACCCTGACGATCGCAACCAACCGCGTGCGCCAAGCGTTGGCGGATGTTTTGGCCATTTGCGCCATTTCCTCTTCAAATCCAGACGCGGCCCCTCCTTCCTTCTCCTCCACTCCCATCGCTTTAGACTCGTCAGAATCCGCCGACGCCTCTCGAACGAACATCATCTCTGAGGAACTTCGCGTCAGAATTAATGAATTAAAGACATTACTGCGCGCCCGGAGAATTGAAGCCGAGGACTTCTATGAAACACTCTACCCGACATTAACGCTCTCTCCCGTCGCCATTCGAGCACAAGATATACGAACCGCCATAACATCATTGAACTATTCTCGCGCATTGGCTATTCTAGAAGAAATAGACTCCGGCGCAATAAGCCCTCCCCCAGACAGCGAACCAAAGCCCCTGTAAAAGACGACGCCTTGGCGTCTCGTCTCTATGGAAGGTTTCCGTGACCGAACCCCGCCAGAAAATCCTTTTGGTCGATGACATTCCATCGAACATCAAGGTTCTCAGTTCCATCCTAAAACATGAACTCGACGTCTTTGTCGCCACCAATGGCTTCGACGCTTTAGACGTCGCTCTCCATGAACGCCCGGATTTGGTGTTGCTTGACGTAATGATGCCCGACATGGATGGATATGAAGTCTGCCGACGTTTAAAAGCCGACCCTCGCACCCAAGCGATTCCCGTAATCTTTGTTTCGGCCATGGGCGAAATCGAAGACGAAACCAGGGGATTGGAAGCCGGAGCCATTGATTATCTGACAAAGCCGATCAGTCCGCCAATCGTCAGAGCGCGCATCCGCAATCACCTTGAACTCAAACGACAACGCGATATTCTAGAGCAAATCTCGCTGATCGACGGATTGACCGGAATCGCCAACCGTCGCCGCTTTGATGAAGTAGGCTCTCAAGAGTGGCGACGGAGCCTGAGAAACGCGACCTCCATAGCCTTAATTCTCATTGATATCGACGACTTCAAAAAATTCAACGATCTGTATGGCCATGTCGCTGGTGATGAATGCCTAAAAATGGTCGCCCAAACCATTGCCTCCCAGGCTCGACGCGGGGGAGATCTGGTGGCCCGCTATGGCGGCGAAGAGTTTGTCGCTCTTCTTACCGAAACCGCGACGCCCGAAGCAGTTCTCGTGGCTGAAAACATTCGCCAAGCCGTCGCTTCCTTAAATATTTCTCATAAAAATTCTTCAGCCATCCCCTTCGTCACCATCAGCCTAGGCGTGGCCTCACTGATTCCAACGCCCAACGACGATTTAGAGACCCTCATCAACATGGCCGATCACCTGCTCTATCAAGCCAAAAAATCCGGACGAAACCGAGTCGATTATTTATAGCGCTCCAACCGAAAGCGCCTTGGTTTCCGCTTTTGGTTTGCTTTTTTCATTAAACCATTTTAATGATCGCGCATTCGTAATCACCACCGCCTTTGATCCGAATGCCGCCTGCGCCCCCCACAACACCAGTTCGCTCACTGTGCAATCGCTTGGAAAACATGGTAAGTCGTTTCGGCCAAGCGCTTTACGCCGCACAGATTGTTGCGCCCGACGGTTTCAATAGCCTGGAGCAAATCGACAATCGCACAATTACGCGATCCGGTCGCCGTTTATCCCCCGAACGCATCACGCATCACCCGAGCCTTCCCCGGCTGGTCAAAATCGGGCTCAACAATGACCAAACCCTCAGCGCCGAAGCCGTCGCCGAGACCACGGCGCGCTTGCAAAAACAACGCGCAAAAAACAATTTCCACAGCAAAATTCATCGCTACCTCTTAACGCCCGACCGTCATAAGTCCGCCCGCATCCTCGGGTATCTCGCAAGCCGCGCGCGCGCGCGCCAAGCTCCGGAATTCGGAGCCCCCACCCCTTGCTCCGACAAAGCCTGGGGCATGATTCCCGGAGTCAATTTTTGGCAAAACGATGACGGCCTTTGGCGTTGCTCAGATCACGGCGCAATTTACGAAACCTATCTAACCTCTCACGCAGTGCGCTATCCTTCACAAGTCGGCTCCGATCTTTACACCAATAGCTGCGCCGCCGCCGTTTTCCACTTTCTCGCCCAACGATCCCAAAACACCCAACAAGCCGAACGCTGGACCGAAGCGTTGGCCGATATTGCTCATTATCTATCCCATTTACGCCTCCACCCACGTCAGCGCCTCGAATCCGATCACCGAGAATTCGACTTCGGGCCAATCTTTCTGGCTCTCGGCGCCGAAGCCGCCGCGCCTTGGCTGGGATGGAGCAATTACGATCCCGTCAATGTCTACGGCCTACGATATTTTAACGAAGCTCTCCTTGCACAAAGCGTCTCGCCCAAAGAAAAGCCGGCGCTTGAACGTCGAATCGCCCTCATTTTACGCACTCTGGAGAAAAATCAAACGCGCCAAGGATTGCTGCAAGACAATTTTTCCGGCAACGCGGTCGCCTCAACCGACCTCACCTATCATCAGTACGCCTTAGCGATGCTGTGCCTAGGCAACGCGCGTCTCAGAAACCCACGCGCCGACGCCATCATCTCTAAAGCCATCGATTACAGCGCACGCCAAACGCTCGCCAACGGAGAACCCTCTTATTATGGTCGAGGCGCCAACAACGTCTACCACGTCGCATCGCTGGCATGCGCTCTCTGTTATGGAATCGCTCGGTTGGAGCAGCCGCACGAATCAATCCTAGAACGTGTCGTTTCTCGGTTGGAAGCCTTTCAGGACGCAGAAGGCTGGTGGCCGACAGCGTTGAATCGCGTCGAATACGCACAGATGATGGGATGGCACGGCAGCAACGCTCAATATGGCGCTCTGAGCGCTTTTCTATTGGCGGAGAGCGCACAATTTCTGACGGAATGTTTTACCGGAACAAGGACGCACGCAGAAAAAACATCGTTTGTCGCCATACCGACGCGGCCGACGCAATCAAATCAACACGCCGCGCTCCGTCATTGCGTTTTGCGACGCAGGTCGGTGGAGTTGGCGTTGACTTCCGGCGGCGGACATATCCCCTGGAGCCAGGGATTGCACTGTTCCGGATATGCTGGAATTACGGCGTTGGTTGTGAACCGACGCAATGTGTGGCTAACCAACGACGTGTTGACGTTATGGAAAAGACAGGAAATTATTACAGCCGATTTGCCGTATCAAACGCTCTTTGATCGACGTCGATTGCGAAGCTCTTCAGAGGTCGCGCAAGAAGCGATTCTAGAGATTTCTGGGCCGAAAATGAAGGGCGCAGCGCGCTATACGGTGAGAGAGGATGGTTTCGCGGTTGAAATCGAGCATCCATTTTCAACAGCAGAGCATAATTTGCCGTTATTGGGGAAATGCCGAGTTGAGCGAAAGTCTCTGACGAATGTCAACATAATTTCGGAAGCCGGTTTCATTATAAATATTTTGGCGAATGATCCTGTAACGATTGAGAAAATTGAGATTCCAGTTAACCCTCAAGGACCGGGAACATTGATCCGGGTCATAGGGAAGAATCCAAAATTAGAAGTTGTTTATCAAATCAGCGAAACAGAAATCAAGCAATAGACAAATGAAAGAATAATAATAGCAGTAAGAAAAAAACGACGGGTTCAGGAACTGTGTTCTTGGACGTTCCTGGTCGTGGAGGGATTACAAGGGGGTGCGAAAACCTCCCTTATTCGCCCAAAGAACGGTCATCTTACAGCTTGCGCGAGTTTTGCCTTACGGCAAATAAGGGGGGCTTTCGCTCCCCCCTTATAATCCCCCGCGACCAGGAACACAGTCCCTGGACCCGTCATTTCGTTCTTTCTTGTTCTTTTTACTCTTTATTCACCAAATTAAGAATAATCACGACGACAAACCATTCCGCAAAAGGCTCCGAAGTCCAACAAATGCAGGCAATGGATGCGTAATCAATCGAATCGACATCTCCTCCATATAGGGCCTCAAACGACCTTTCGCCGCAAAACGCGCACAAAACGCTGAACGCTCCAGAAAATCCGGAAAACGCGGCAAAATTCCTCCCGCCAAATAAACGCCTCCCCGGGCGCCGCACGTCAACGCCACATTCCCAGCAACACCACCTAAGAATGCGCAAAACAATCGCAACGCCTCAACACACACCCCACACGTCCCCGAGACTCCCGCCGTTGCAACCATTTCCGGAGTCATCGCCCCCCACTCCCCCGAAACCCCCTCCAACGCCGCAACCGCTTCCACCAAATTCACCAATCCAGACCCAGACACCACTCGTTCCGCCGACACATGCTCAAAACGACGACGCAACCACTGAATTACCGCAGCCCCCCGATCATCGAACGCCGCCACCGTCTGATGCCCCCCCTCTCCCGGAAAACCCCCCCAGCGCATTCGCTCCTCAGAAGCCCGAACCGGAACCAAAGCCGCCACTCCTAACCCCGTGCCCGGTCCAATCGCCACAACCGGAGCCTCTAACGCCGACGCTCCTTCCTTCACCGGACGCCAGTCTTCCTCTCTCAAATAAGGCAGCGACAACGCCAAAGCAGCGAAGTCATTGACGACTTCAAGCCGCTCCAACCCCAAAGCCGACCGTATATCCCTCATGGAAAGAGACCAGTGGTGATTTGTTAGAAACACCTCATCGCCCACAACCGCCGCCGCCACAGCAAACGCCGCCGCGCGAGGTGGTGAAGCTTTTTCTCCAACCTCTTGTAGAAAAGCTCGCGCTGCATCAACCAGAGATGGAAATTCTCGACATGCGTACACGCGCGTCGCCACCTCTCCAACCTCATCCTCCACCCTAAACCGCGCGTTTGTCCCGCCAATATCGGCCATCAAAACCAGACCTGCGCTCGCCATTCGCCGTCCTCTCACCCGTTTTTTTATGATTCTTCCGAACTCTCTTAAAAACATCCTTATGGTTTTTTTATGTTCGGATTTCTCACCGCGTTCAGTTCTTTAATCAATGGGTAAATTTTTGTGTCGATGTCTTCCGGCGTCAAAGGCCCGACATGTCGATATCGAATCCGAGCGTCCGCATCCACCACAAACGTTTCTGGAGCGCCGTAAACCCCCCAATCCAAAGCGACTCGTCCGCTCAAATCTGCGCCGATCGCTCGAAACGGATCTCCGAATCGCTGCAACCAGGCCAGAGCCTCTGCGGGCTGATCCTTCCAGTTCAAACCATAAACGGGAACGCCTCTTTCACGAGCCAGGCGCAAGAGAACCGGCTGTTCGATCCGGCATTGCGCGCACCACGAGGCGAACACATTAACCAAATGAGCCTCACCGAGCAAATCATCTCGACGAATCCCTCGCTCTCGCCCCGGCAGAGGCGGCAAAGCGAACTCCGGCGCAGGGCGGTCGATCAATGCCGAGGGAGCCAAATGTGGATCGCGTCCCAACCCGAGCGCCAAATACAACGCGATCGCCGCAAACAGCGTCGCCGGAAGAGCAAAAATCAAACGTTTCATTGATCAAACTCACGTCACCCGGACACCAATCTGAACAAACACAAATCAGAACCAAATCGGCCAAGAGATTCAACCCGATGGATGATCGCCCGAACCGTTGGAAACATTGATGTTTTCTCCGAAAGAACCCCTAGATCAATAATCTTCGACAACAGTAACACCAACGAATGAAAAACAACACGTATTTTCCGAATGAAGAAAAAAACATCACAAAATCTCCTTGCACTTTATTATTCATGAAACCTCCAAAATCCGCCGTTACAAAACGACAGAAGGTGAAAGACACAACAATCTCTTCCATCGCCCCCCCTTAAAAAACCGGCAAAAAGAAAACGATCGAATTCGACTATGGACTTCATTCCAAAAATGCGTAAACTTATCCACAGAATCACACAGAGGAACGAAAATCGACATGGCGGCTCGTCCGGACACCCGTCAATTCGTGCAGCACACTTTCCGTGAAGGCGATATTATTTTGCGCGAAAACGACCCTGGTGATTGCGCATACATCATCCAAAGCGGCGAAGTTGAAATCTTCCGTGGATGGGGTGGAGCAAGAAATGTTTTGGCTGTGATCGGGCCTGGCGGAATATTCGGCGAGATGGCGTTGATCGACAACAAACCACGCATGGCCAGCGCCATGGCCTTGCGCGCCACCATCTGCTTGGTGGTCCCGGTCGAAGTCTTTCACGACAGGCTGGAAAAAAGCGACCCTTTTATTCGCGCTTTGTTGCGCATCTTAGTCAACAACATCCGCAGCCTCACGCATTAAAAGAAGTTTACCTCCATCTTGAATCTCCTTGAGACTCTGCCGTGACCACCTTGCGCCATCTTTACCGCCAAGCGGTTGATCGCCTTCGCAGCGCTGGAGTCGAGTCGGCTGAGAGTGACGCGCGTCTCTTGATTCGCAGCGCTTTAGACCTCCGTCGCGACGCGCTGATTCTCAATCCAGACGCTCCACTCTCCCCCGCCCAGAACAATCAAGCGACGGCCGCCATCGAACGCCGCGCCGCTCGCGAACCTGTTTCAAGAATACTCGGCAAACGTGAATTCTGGAGCCTTGACTTCCGCCTCTGTCCCGCGACGCTGGATCCTCGTCCGGATTCGGAAACTTTGGTTGAAGCCTCGCTCTCCCTCTTTCCCGACGCCGACGCCCCCTTGTCGATTCTCGATCTGGGAACCGGCAGCGGCTGCTTGCTGTTGGCGGTCTTAAGCGAACGTCCACGCGCCTTTGGAATCGGAATCGATGCGTCCGCCGAAGCGATCGCCGTCGCGAACGACAACGCCGCCACGTTAAAACTCAGCAATCGCGCTACATTTATGGTCGGCGACTGGCGGAACGGACTTTCTCCACCACTCGCCCCGGATCAACGCTTCGACATGATCCTCAGCAATCCCCCCTATATACCGCTTGAGGATATCTCCACCCTACAACCCGAGGTGTCTCTCTACGACCCCCATCTCGCCCTCAACGGAGGACCGGACGGACTCGACGCCTACCGCAGCCTCGCCCCTCAAATCGCAGAACGCCTATCTCATTGTGGAGTTGCTTTGTTCGAAATCGGCGCCGGACAAGCGCTCGACGTCGTCGCCATCGCCGCCGCAGCCGGGCTCCACCCGTTCGACGTGCGCCGCGATCTCGCCAACCATGAACGCTGCGTTCTCGTCCGTCGCCCCTCTTTCGCCCCTCCCTGAAGAATTCTACCGCATTTCGCAAAAAAGGGTTGGAATTGGAAGCCGGTCACCGCTAGGGTCTAAAAAGCAACGGCGCCGCGCCGGACCTCGTCGCGCATCGATCCAACGATCCTGATTATTTAGCATCTTTGGAGCCTTTGGAGCCAAGCCCTTTAGGTCGACGCCTTATAAGGACAAGGCCTTTCCTGGCTCCAGCGGAAGCTTCGAAACTGCCGAGGACGTCGTCGGCGAGCCGCACCTCCAAAAGCCACCTTACGGGTTCTCCGTGAGAGCAGTTGTGGACGCTGGATCGTCGATAGGCTCTTCTTCGCGACGCGAGCCTGCCGCAAAGAACATGTGAGTCCGCAATCTGTGAGAATGTGGGAAAGCGAGGTGGAGAGTGACTGATCCATCATCGGGGCCAGAGCCAAACCGAATGAGACAGGGGCCAAACACCAGGCGCTCACGCAGCCGAGGAAACAACGGCAATAATGGCAACAACGGCAATAACAACGCCAACAACGGCAACAATAATAATGCCGGGCGTCGCCAAAATGTGCCGTTGCGCCATCAAACTTTCGACAGCAACGGACCAGACGTTCGCATTCGTGGAAACGCCTTCCAGGTTTATGAGAAATATCTGGCGTTGGCGCGCGACGCAACGGCTTCCGGGGATCGCATCGCTGCGGAAAATTACTACCAGCATGCCGAGCACTACTTCCGCATCATCAATCAGATGAATGATTCCGGCGCCGATAGCGGAAGAGGTCGCGGCAATCCTCGTGACGGTCACGTCCCCAACGGGGGCGGCGACGACGGTCACGATGATCAAGATCACGACAATGAAGAAAACGGCCCGCGCGGCCACGCCGGAGGGTAGTTCAAGTCGAAAGGCGTAAAATAGGGCCAAAAGCCGAAAGCAATCTCTGACGCCGCCCTCGTTACGCCTCGCCAACGCTCTGCACTGCGCCCCTCCAGACCTGGAGATTGCGGACATCTCACGAATACGGACGCCGCGCGCGATCGTGAAGGATATTTAGGATGGCACCCAAAAATAGACCCGGTTCTCCTCGCCAACCAGGCGGCGGCCCAAAACCACCCCTGAAATCGGAAAAATCCGAACAGCCTCTTTCGGTTGCAGAGATTCCCGCCCCCTCGACGACCTCGATGACCTCGACAATGGTTTCGCAAACACCGGACGTCACGCCTGTTGTTGAGCCTCCCGTCGCCTCTACTCCGATAGTAGAGCAACCTGTTGCTACTCCGGTGGAACAACCTGTCGTTCCGCAACCTGTCGTTCCGGTAGAGCGCCTCGTCGCTGCGCCACCATCAACGCAGCCCGCCGTCACTTCTCCGCCAAAAATTAAAGCATCCTCAAATCAAGCCAAGCTCCCCGCCAAAGCCGAAAAAACTCCTGTTCAGGTTGCTCCTATGACGTCGTTGCCCGTTCCTGTCAAATCACAACCACCTGTGGTTTTACCTCCCGCCCCCCCAATTAAAGATGTGCTCGGCCCGACAGTGAAAAACGCTGGGTCGTTAATCGCCTTATGGGTTGGCATGACACAGAAGCCCTGGAACACAGCGACTCAAACTTCCGCCCTCAGCGCGCTTACCGCAGAGGCTGTGGTTCAAGCCAGTCGAGACGCCACCCGCAATTGGGGATTGTTCGGCGTCGCCTGCATCGCTTCGGCCAAAAACGCCCAAGATAAACAACGCGAAGCGGCTCGGAACTTTATGCGAGCAAAAACAATCCCTGAAATGGTCGCCGCCCAGAACAACTTCCTGAAAGTCAGTCTCGACATCGCAATCGAAGAGACCGCGCGTTTGACGGAGCTTTCCGTCAAAACCGCAGGCGAAACTATCGCCCCAGTAATTTCTCTCCTTACGCCGAAAAACAAACTCTAAAAAACACCTTTCTGCAAATGAAAAAGGGGCGGAACGCCCCCTTTCGATTACACCGACCAGACGAACCATCGGTTTACTCAGTATATAATATCCGACTTCTATATGAAAGTTAGATGGGGCTAGGAACATAGCCCCATCTATTTTCTTAGTTCAGATTCTTACTTGAAATGTTCTTACTCGAAATACACAATCCGATATCATGACGAACATTACAACGCTCCAGAACAACGCCCACTGACGCCGCATCAGGAAAAACTTCCAGTTTTTCTACTTGAACTCGCGCGCGCATCACACGTTCGTCATCCAAACACGCCGCAGCAATACGATCCGCCAAAGTCTCAATCAAAACGATATGCGGACCTTTGGCCAATCGGCAAATAATCGCAACAATCTCCTCATAAGACACGACAGCCGTAATATCATCCGCAAAGCCGGCGCCTGGATGACGCGCAGAAAGATCAACAGAAACCCTAATTTTCTGCCGTCGTTGCTTTTCATGATCATACACGCCGACAGAGGCCGAAGTCACATAGTCCCGCAAGAAAATTGAATAAACATCGCCGCCCAAGACAGGTCTCCGAAACCAACAAAGATTAAAAGATTATCCGTTAGGACTGATTTATAAGATTTTCAATGTGCGCCTACGCGAGACGCCCTATACGGCGGACTTCATTTTTGATCTTCCGCCATCATGCGCCGCACTCCCGTTACCAAATAACTTGCGCCCGTGACAACCGTCAGAAACGCAGCCAACCACAAATAAAAATGGAGCGCCCCACTTTTCCATAAAATATCAGACCCATGAGGCCCAAGAATCAACAAGGCAATTGCGCTCATCTGAACGGCGGTCTTCCACTTGGCCAACCGCGAAACAGGCACAGAAACCCCTTCTCCGGCCAGGAATTCGCGCAACCCCGAGATTAACACTTCACGCAACAAGATGACCACAGCCGGAATGACCGACCACCCTGATAAACGCTCTGCGGGAACCAGCATGAAAAGAGTTGCAGAGACCAACATCTTGTCGGCAATCGGATCCAAGAATCGTCCGACAGCAGAAGTTTGCCCCCATGCGCGAGCCAAATAACCATCCAGCCAATCCGTCACACACGCCGCAACATACAAAAACAACGCCGCCCACGCCGCCCACGCTGAAGACGCCGGCGCCATTAACAGCCCGATCACGATCGGAATAATCGCAATTCGCGAAAGAGTGAGCAGGTTCGGCAAATGTTTCAGCATATGACCACTAAACGGCTCGATTACCGCACTGGAGTTACTCGACATTCGAGAAATCAAAAGCCAAACCGAAGCATCAACACGTATGAAGCGCCCGCAAACGCCACATCGCCCTTTATCCACCTCAGAAGGCGCAACATGACGCTTTGATACCATCCCCGCCAGAAAGAATCACGCCAAATGATCATCCTCACGAAACGGAGACCGGCGCAGGCTCGAACGGCGCTAACCTTCAGAAGAAGCGGCGTCAGAACCTTCGGCGTTGGCCACAGCCTTGACCAGTTCAAAAACTTTCTTACGCACAGAGGGATCTTGTATGGCGAAATATACGCGGACTAAATCCTGAGTTTCCGGCTTTTGAGCATGAACCTCGTCGGACTTCATCTCATCCAAAATAGGCTGCGGCATTAACTCCGCAATTTCCTCGGGCATTTGATCAAAGAAGAAAGACACTGGCACATCTAAAATGCGGCTGGCCTGATAGAGCCGACTGGCGCCCATGCGATTGGCGCCGCGTTCGTATTTTTGCACTTGTTGAAACGTCAGATCAATGGCCTCGCCGAATTTCTCTTGACTTAAACCAAGCAATGTCCGCCGCAAACGAACACGAGATCCGACATGGACATCAATAGGGTCCGGACCATGTTCACGAACGGTCCTTTTACGCCGCCGCCGTACATTCCGTTCATTTTTGCTCTGTTCATCCATCAGTTTCCGCCCTCCCCTCCACCACGACATTGGCGATTAGAAATCATCATCTTAAGCACGATCTTCTTCCGGAGCCGCAAGGTCCAAGGGAACGCCAGTGGCGTGAGCATATAAAATGAGGTCATTCAAAAGCTCCGTTTCCTTATCGGCGGCGCCGTCTTTTCGACGAATCGCCACAAGCTTATCCAAAGCCTTAACATTGAAGCCGGCGCTTTTCGCTTCATTTCGCAGATCCTTCAGATCATCTTTCAAAGCGTCCATTTGATCGAGCAACGACGCGATTCGATCTGCAAATGATTTCAGCTGAGCTGCCGCAGCCGTATTTTGACCAATACTCATTTTGTAGCCTTATCCCACCATAAATAACCACACACCACATGCGCGCCGTTTTCTTTCCGTTACGACGCTCCTCTTTTCAAAGACAGTACTCACTCGACTTAACCTACCAATCGAGTTGCGTGGCGTCTACATATTAACTACTCGACAACCTCTATCAAATTCTCTCTGCTTCAAATCACGACACAATCGCAAACCACTTGCGATTCAAATTACTTTTTTGAATAAACCGCCATATTTTCTTTAAAAACGCCAACAACAGCCCACTCAGAACTCACACTTCCGCACCCCTACGCAACAACACTCAATTTCACACATTTCCCACACTGGAGCACACACCTATCTTTATTATCCGCAACAACATTTCGACGACACGCTATCTCTTGACGGTGGAGCCAATTCTTTTATTACTCATCACGACATTAACTCTGAACGCATTAAAATCAAAAAGACTCTAAAAAAACACAACACCTCCAAAACGACGCCACCACATCACTCTCCACCTCGATTCTTATCTCTCCCCGCAACATTGTTTCTGTACCGTAACATCACGCCGCAATCAGTTTTTGCAGCACAATTCGCCGCGATCATACCCGCCCAAGCCGCAACAATTCAACCGAAATCGCCAGAGGAAATGCAACCATGCATGGTCACCCCCCTGGCGGAATTGGGACTTTGCATCCTTCAGATTGCGTTCCACTGAAGACCGCCACTCACCACAATAGGAACAAAGGGATGATTTATATAGACGTCTCTCTAATTTTTTATAGATATGGTTTTTTGTCCTTGATTTTTTTATAAAAAGGATTAATTTCCTTTTTATAGCGCCCAACAAACGCCCTCGCCTTGTCGAGCACGAGCATTTCTTGTTTTTTTCCGGCGCATTTTTTTTCGACGAAAGGTTTCACAATGGCGACACTTCTTCCTAGAGACGACGACGGACATCCCATTCCCGCTCTACGATTGCGCGCCAACGGCGCTCACACGGTTTCCGTCACTCAAACAAGCGCAAGAAACCACATCGCATTCTCAACAGAAACTCGCGTTATTGGAGTGTATGCAACCGGAGCGGTTTTCCTTCAAAGCGGAAACGCGACCATTGCCGCCACATCTTCAGACCATTACTTTCCAGGAGGAGTCTATTACGACATTTCTCTTGGAAACGGGCAACAAGAAACTCACAATTACCTTGCAGCAATTCGCGTTGATTCAGACTGCGTCCTGTATATTTCAGAAAAGGAGTAGAGTCTATGCTGTCAAATCTTGGATACTTTGCGGCGCCATGGAGCCTAACCGCAGACACCGCCACTCTAACCCACACAGTGCTGACACGAACCCGGAGCTATCTCTTAACACGATCCCGAACACTGTTGATGTGGCGCCCTTAGAAACAACGCCAACGCCATAAGACCGACAAAAATTCATCAATAAAACCAAACGAGCACAGGAACTGTGTTCCCATTGGCTCCGGCGACGGGAAACACAGCCCCTGGCTCTTCTTTAAATTTTACGATGAGACGACTTAGCGGAATAAACCTACGACGAGATTCAAAGGCGACGACAGACATCGCCGCTACGCCGAGATTCTTCCCATCGAGGCAAACGCAACCCGACGCTCCTTAATTCACAAAAACCACGAAACTTAGTCGCGGAAATTTATATACTGTAAAGGCTGCTCAATGCCGAGCCCTTTAATCAAAGCAATCGCCGCCTGAAGATCATCAATCTTCTTGCCGACGACACGCAGTTCGTCGCCCTGGATCGAAGCTTGAACCTTCATCTTGCTGTCTTTAAGCGCTTTAACAATTTTTTTCGCCAACTCTTTATCGATTCCCTGACGCACGGTAATCTCTTGACGCACAGTGTTTCCGGCGGCTTTCTCCACCTTGCCGAAATCCAACACGCCAACATCGATTTTTCGGCGCGTTAAGTAAGTGCGCAACAGTTCATGCATCTGCTTGAGTTTCAAATCATCATCAGCAGCAACAGTGATGACGTTTTCAGCGCGCTCAACTGTGCATTTGGCGCCTTTGAAGTCGAATCTCTGCCCGACTTCACGAGTCACGCCCGTCAACGCGTTATCGACTTCATGAACGTCGGTCTTGGAAACAATATCGAACGACGGCATACGCCCCGCCTCCGCTCTAAGACCGAATGGATATATAGGAAGGAAAACTGGGGCGACGAATGGGACTCGAACCCACGACAGCTCGGACCACAACCGAGGGCTCTACCAACTGAGCTACCGCCGCCACAGACCTAATCTTTCTGCCAAAAAAGCCGCGCGCAGTCAAGCCGAAAAATGCAAATTCTCTAAAAATTTTCGAGACGCCCCGTCCCCCACGCAATCCTAAGAATATGATCGACATCAAGATGCGCTTCCAAATGATCGGCCAAAGCATCCAAGGAGGCCTCAATGTCTTGTTCAAACACCAGGCGGCTGCTCTCACGCGCACGCAAACCATTCAAGAAGGCGTGACGGAATCCATCCGCGGCAAACAACCCATGTAGGTATGTTCCAGAGATTCGACCGTTCTCTGAAGTCGCCCCCTCTGATCGATCCCCGATTCGAAACATTGGCCGCGCCATCGCCGGACCTCTGGAAACCCCCACATGCATCTCGTATCCACAAACCTGTTGACCGCTCTCCAAATGCACGGCGTTTGTCTGGACCAAAGTCTTCTCGCCGGAAAGCGTGGTCTCGATGTCCAGAATCCCCAAGCCGGGAAGCAAGCGCGGAGGCCCCTCTCCACCGAGAGAATCGTCGATCATTCGCCCCAGCATTTGAAAACCGCCGCACACGCCCAAAACTCTCTTGCCCTGCCGCAAAAACGCCATTAGGTCGATATCCCACCCTTGACGGCGGAAAAACAGCAAATCGCTGATTGTCGCTTTTGATCCGGGAAGAATGAGCGCATCAGCGTCTTGCGGCAACGCCTGCCCCTCATAAACGAACTCCACACTGACGTCGGGCTCCAGACGCAACGGATCAAGATCGTCAAAATTTGCGATATGCGGCCACCAAGGAACAATCACGCGAATTGGTCGCAACGTCTCGCCGCCTCGCGAAGCGTCGCCGCGCTTTAGGGCTCCGGAGATCGAAGCGGCGTCCTCGGCAGGCAAGCGCGACGCCGCCGGGAAAAACGGAGCCATGCCCAAAGACGGTAATCCGGTAAAAGCGGTAATGGCTTTTAAGCCTTCATCAAACAAACGAGGATCGCCGCGAAATTTATTGATGATAAACCCACACAGGCGGTTACGATCCGACTCTGAAAGGATGACGTGAGTTCCGACGATTCCAGCGATCACGCCGCCGCGATCAATGTCGCCGATCAAGATCACCGGCGCGTTCACCGCTTCGGCAAACCCCATGTTGGCGATATCTCCGCCTCGAAGGTTGATTTCGGCAGCGCTTCCGGCGCCTTCGATCAAAACGAGGTCCGCCATAGAACGCAATTTTTGATAACTTTCACAGACTGAGGACAACAGAGTCGGTTTAAGAGACTGGTATTCTATTGCTTTGGCGACCGTAAGGACACGGCCTTGCACCACCACTTGCGCGCCAATGTCGCTTTGGGGTTTAAGAAGAACGGGGTTCATATCGACGGTCGGCGCGACGCCGCAAGCTCGGGCTTGAAGGGCCTGGGCGCGACCAATTTCACCTCCATCGGCTGTGACGGCGGCGTTGTTGGACATATTCTGTGGCTTAAAGGGAAGTACGCTTAAGCCACGACGACGGTAAACGCGACAGAGACCCGCGACGATGAGGGATTTCCCAACATCGGAGCCGGTTCCTTGAAACATCACGGCTGCGGACACGATTTTCCTTTCATGAGAAGAAAGAGGAAGAGGAAGAGGAAGAGGAAGAGGAAAAAAATAAAAAAACGGGTTCCAAGGGTGTCCCTTGGCTGGGGGGCTCGGGGGGACTGGTCCCCCCCGACATTTCCGCTCATGCTCTTCCCCGCTTTTTTAAGTATCTATCTTCTTCAAATAATATAAAAAAAATTAATACTTTTCTACATTCTAACAATATGTTTTTTTTATAAAAAATCATAGCGCGGGAACACCCCCCCACACACCCCCCCCAAAACCCAGAACCCGAAACACCCACCCCCCCCCCAGCCCCCGCCAGAACCACCCCCCCAACACCACCACCACCCAACGCATGAACACCCGCCGGCGTCACAGCCACACGAAACTCACTATTCTTAAC
>CAUYUA010000245.1:0-21607 GCA_963575675.1 Azospirillaceae bacterium | reverse complement strand
CAATCGGTTAATTTCACAGTTCCAAGCAATGCGTTCTCCGATCCGGACGGCGACGCGCTGACGTACACGGCGCAAGTGGTGACGGGCGACGGCGTTCAATCCTTGCCCGCTTGGTTAAGCTTCGACGCCGCGACCAGAGCCTTCTCTGGAACGGCTCCGACCGACGCTTCCGATCTTTCAATCCGCGTCACCGCTAATGATGGAAACGGAGGAAACGCCAGCTCCGATTTCACGCTGGACGTAAACCATAATCCCAACGTCATCAATTCCATCGTCAATCAATCCGTCGTCGAAGAGCGGTCGGTTGATTTCACGATTCCAAGCAATACGTTCTCCGACCCGGACGGCGACGCGCTGACGTACACGGCTCAAGTGGTGACGGGCGACGGCGTTCAACCTTTGCCCGCTTGGTTAAGCTTTGACGCCGCGACCCGAACCTTCTCCGGAACGATTCCAGCCGACACGCCGGACCTTTCGATCCGCGTCATCGCCAATGACGGAAATGGCGGAAGCGTCAGCTCCGATTTCACGCTGGACGTAAATCACCTTCCCGAGGTCGTTAACTCGATTTCCAATCAAGCGGTCATCGAAGAGCAGCCGGTTAATTTTACGGTTCCAAGCAATACGTTCACCGATCCGGACGGCGACGCGCTCACTTACACGGCTCAAGTGGTGGCGGGCGACGGCGTCCAACCCTTGCCCGCTTGGTTGAGTTTCGACGCCGCGACCCGCACTTTCTCCGGAACGATTCCGAACGACGCGCCTGATCTTGCGATCCGCGTCACAGCCAATGACGGCAAAGAAGGAACCGTCAGCTCTGATTTCACCTTGGACATTAATCATAATCCCAACATCATTAATTCCATCGCCAATCAATCCGTCGTCGAAGAGCGATCAATTAATTTCACGGTTCCAAGCAATACGTTCTCCGATCCGGACGGCGACGCGCTCGCTTACACGGCGCAAGCGGTGACGGGCGATGGCGTTCAATCCTTGCCTGCTTGGTTAAGTTTCGACGCCGCGACCCGCACTTTCTCCGGAACGGCTCCGAGCAATGCTTCCAACCAAATAATTCGCGTCACCGCCAATGATGGCAAACAAGGAAGCGTCAGCTCCGACTTCACGTTGGCTATTAACCATGTCCCCAACGTCGATAATGCGCTCTCCAACCAGTTCGTCACCGGCGGTCAATCGGTTAATTTTACGGTTCCAAGCAATACGTTCACCGATCCGGACGGCGATGCGCTGACGTATGCCGCTCAGATAGTGACGGGAGGCAACGTTCAGTCACTGCCTTCTTGGTTAAGTTTTGACGCCGTGACCCGAACCTTCTCCGGAACGGTTCCGACCGATGCGCCGAGCCTGACAATTCGCGTTATCGCCAACGACGGCAGAGAAGGAAACGTCGGTTCCGACTTTACGCTCACCGTCAACCACGCCCCCACGGCAAATATTCAGATATCCAGTCACTCGGCGACGGAACGTCAATCCGTCAACTTTACGATTCCAACAAACATCTTCTCTGACCCTGATGGCGACGCCCTGACTTATACGGCTCAGGTCGTGAGCGGCGGCAACGCTCAATCATTGCCCTCTTGGTTGAGTTTCGATGCCGCGACCTTTGCGTTTTCTGGAGCTGTTCCAAGCAATACTCCAGACCTGACAATCCGTATTCTGGCCGATGATGGAAGAGGAGGAAGCGTTGGAGCCGACTTCACTTTGGAGACTCCCATCAATCGCGCTCCAATTGTCGACGCCTCAATCTCTAATCAGTTCGTCATCGAACAACAATTATTTAACTTCACGATTCCAAGCAATACGTTCACCGATCCGGACGGCAATGCGCTCACCTACTCTGCTGAAGTCGTCAGAAACGGTGTCTCCCAAAGATTGCCGTCTTGGCTGAATTTCGATTCAGAAACCCGCACATTTATTGGCGTAGCTCCAATCAATTCTCCGGACCAGACAATCCGCATCACGGCAGATGATGGAAACGGTCTGAGTTCAACTTTAGATTTCACACTGGAAACGCTTACGGGAACGTCTACAATCATTGGTTCGATTGCTGATCTGTTCCCATCGGGGCGCATATCCCCTGATATCGTTCCTGGCGTGAATGTGATTGTGACTGGAGACGCAACGGTTGCACAGTTAAACCTGATTGATTCCACAAATGAATCCGGAATAACCTGCACATCGGGCGTTAATGATTCTGTCGTGAATATTTTCTTGTCAGGGTATCCGAGCAGATTTATTGCCGATGGAACCAATGTTACGGTGTCCGACGCCGTGAGCGTTTATCAAATCTCCGCGATCGACGCAGCCAACGGCTTTGGAGGAATGAGCGTAGCGGGCATCAATGATACGATTTCAAATCTGTTTCCGTCTGGAGCGCCTAGCCAATTCATTACAGCAGGAATCAACGTCACTGTCTCGGACACTGCCAGCATTTCTCAGATCGTTGCGCTCGACGACGCCAATGGCGTCGGCGAAGTCAACGTCACAACAATCAGCGATACAATCTCGAATCTTTTGCCGTCAGGAACGCCGCACTCACTTGTTAAATCAGGAATGAATATTTCTGTGCTGGACACCGTAAACATCTCTCAAATTGTTTCTCTTGATGACGCCAATGGAAATGGTGATTTGAACTACACTTCGTTGAGAGATACGGTTTCGAATTTGCTTTCTCCCAGCCATGTTTCGAATCGTATTTTGTCTGGAGTCGAGGTTACGGCGGTTGGCGTGTTAAGTCTTACTCAAACCATAGCGATAGATCGGGCAAATGGTCACGGAAATCTGACCTATACTGATATTACGGATAGAGCCGTGAATTTGATCCGATCCGGACAGACTTCGAGCCGTATTGTGTCTGGAACAAACGTCACGATTTTAGACGCCGCAAGCATCCATGAAATAGAATCGATTGATCAGGCAAATGGAAGCGGTTCTCTTTCATACAACACATTGAAAGATTCCGTTGCTCACTTGCTTCCTTCAGGTGTTTCCTCAAGGTTTATCTCATCTGGAACGAACGTCGTCATTTCTGACGCTGCGAGCATTGCTCAAATCGCTGCAATTGACGCGGCGAATGGAGATGGAACTTTGTCATACACGACATTGAAAGATTCCGTTGCGAACTTGCTTCCATCTGACAGCGCCTCATCACGGATTCAATACAAAACAAATGTTGTCGTCACGAACGCCGCGAGCATTGCTCAGCTTTCCGCAATTGACTCTGCAAATGGCCCAGGAATATTAAGTTATTCATCTATCGCAGACAGCGTTGGGAATCTTCTTTCTTCTACATATGTGAAATCTGGCATCAATGTAACGGTTGTTGGAGCTGCGACTTCAGAACAACTCTCCTCCATTGACAGCAAAAACAGTTATGGGGTTTTGTCTTGGAAAGTATCTGAAACAACAGATATTTCAGACATTCTCTCTGTGAGGAATTTGCATCTTTCAGGAAGTGAAAATATTGACGGAACTGGGAATAGAAAAAACAACATTATTACTGGAAATTCCGGAACGAATACTCTATCCGGGGGCGATGGGAACGATACTCTTGTTGGCAGGGAGGGAAATGATACGTTGATCGGCGGATATGGAGAAGATGTTTTCCGGTACGTCTCCACGTCTGATGGAGGCGATTCGATTACGGACTTCCAAAGAGGGCTTGATAAAATTCAAATCGTCAGCCCGAATTTTGGAAACATCACGTCTTCTCAGATTTCCACAGGCTCTGCGTTTGTATCGAATTCTACGGGCGTCGCAATAGGTTCATCAAGCCAGATTATATTCAACACCAGCAATGGAAATTTGTATTACGATGAAGATGGAGTCGGAGCCGGTTCATCTGTGTTGTTGGCAACTTTGAACGTCAGAAACTTGAGCGCGTCCGACATCATGGTCTCATCGTCTTAATGGTGAAGTAATTCCGGAAATCTCGGACAGGAGGATTCGACCTAAGTTTATCACCCTGTCCAGGATTCCGGGACCACCTCACACCTCACAAAGTGGGGGCGAAAGAACGCTTACAGATGTTTGCTACAGAATTCTTGGATACGGCGTCAGAGCGACGGTCGACGGTCGCGCGAAATTGGGCCAAGCTCTCCGTTGAACAGGCTGTGGTAAGTGTCGAACATTTTCTGTTGATCAAACACGGCGCGAGCGCGTTCGGCGTTGGCCGCGCCGATGGCGCGGGCTCGCGTGGGATCGTCGAGCAACGCTGAGATGGCGGTTGCCAAAGCGCGCGCGTTTTTTTCCACGATGAAGGGGCGGTTATCGTCCGCCGCCATGGAGGGAACGTCGCCGACGGCTGTCGACGCCAGGGGAAGGCCTGCGGCCATGGCCTCCAACACGCTTAGAGGCATTTGTTCGGTGTCGGAGGAGAGGGCGAAAACGGCGAAGGAAGGCAGAAGCCGTTCAGGAGTCGAGCAAGCGCCGGTGAAGATGACGCGATCCGACACTCCCAACTCTGTGGAGCGAGCGACAAGATCGGCGCGTTCGGCGCCGTCTCCGACGATGACCAGTCGGGCCGGACGGTGGGCGACCACAAGAGCGAAGGCGTCGAGCAGGCGAAACAGGTTCTTTTCCGCCCGCAACGCCGCCACGGTTCCGATGATCGGCGCGCCGTCTTCCATAACGCCGACCGAGGCGGCGAAGGCCGGATCCGGACCTCGGCCGAAACGCGCGCAATCAACGCCGTTCGGCGCGTAGAGCAGCCGTCGTTCGGGAAGACGCCAAACGTCTCGGGCGAGACGATAGAGCGTTAAAGACGGAAGCAGGGTGATCGAACGTCGCAGCGTGAGCCGACGGGTCCATACTCGGCGCGGCAACTGGCGAACGGCTTCTTCCGGGCCGAAGCCGTCTTCCATGTGCAGATGGGGCGTGCGGCCATCGAAATTGGCCATGGCCCATTCGATCGAGCCCCAATTGGAGGTGACCAGAACATCCGGTCGAATTTCACTGAGTATGGCGCGGAATATTTTTAGATTGTTCCAGGTTCGTCCTTTGATCGCCGACGTCGACCGCACCTCGACGTCCAAGCTCGGATCAAGGCGAGTTAGCGCTTCGGTTTGTCCGTCCATGACCACGATAATGTGGCGATAGGCGCGACCAAACTGATTGGCGAGAGTGGCGAAACGCATCTGCGAGCCGCCGACATTGAATGTCGGATAGACATGAAGCAGGACTGGCATAGACCTTTCTCGTTTAGAGCGTGTTTTTGCCCGGAAAGCAAAGGTTGAAAAACGGCGCGCCTTGGCGCTGCAAAAGATGCATTCTTACATTCTTAATTAGAGTATACTGTTATTCTGCGATCGGCGACGGGGCGCTAAAATTGAGGATGACGTTCTCGGACGCTATCCTGGAAGAGCGGAATCACTTTTTGATCTGGTTGTTGAGAAAGGCGTCGAACATCAGCAGCAGCCATAAGGCGGCCGAATGGTCGCGTAAGCCTGAAACATGCTGGGAAACGAGCCGATTCAGCGCCTTTCGATCGAAAATTCCGGTTTCGGCCAATGTCGGACCGGACGCCATCGCCTCCAACCGAGGCCGCAACGGGCCCTGGAACCATTGGCGCAACGGCATGGAGAAACCGCGTTTGGGACGGTAGAGCAGATCATGATCGACGAACGGCTCGATTGCCTGCTTCAGCACGCGTTTGCCGTTTCCGCCCTTCAGTTTGAACTCGGCGGGAAGAGTGGCGGCCCATTCGGCCAGCGTGTGATCAAGCAGAGGGGAGCGCACTTCAAGAGAGTTGGCCATGCTGGCGCGATCGACTTTGACCAGAATGCCGCCAGGCAGCCAAGTCTTCAGGTCGACGTATTGAGTTTTCAACAGAATATCGTCGGTAGGAGCCCGCTCCCAATGTTGACGCAGAACCTCTTCCCCGCGATAGCCTTGCAGGTCGCGGCGGAAGGAGGGACTGAACAATTGGGCTCTGAGCCCGTTGTTCATCACCGAGACCGCTTGGAAATAAGCGCCGCAACTGTCGAGCCCGATTTCCTGGAAGGTGGTTTTCGCCCGCAGCCAGCGCGGCGCCCAGTCGGCTTTGGGATAAAGTCGGCCGAGGAGACCGAACGTTGGAACGCGCAGCGCGGCGGGTATCCGACGACGAACGGCCTCCGCCCGAGCGTTCAGAGCGTATCGACGATAGCCGCCGAACAATTCGTCGCCGCCGTCGCCGGAAAGAGCCACTGTAACCCGTTCGCGCGCCAGCGCGCAGACCTGGAACGTGGGCATCGCCGAACTGTCTCCGAACGGTTCGTCATAGACCCCGGCGAGGCGGTCAAGCAGGTCGAAATCATCCGGGCTGACCTTGCGGCTGTAATGATCGGTTTGATAGCGTTCGGCCATGCGCCGAGCGTATTCGGATTCGTCATGCTCCCGCTCGCCGAAGCCGATCGAAAAAGTCTTGACCGGATCGCCGGAAAGTCCGGCCATCATCGCCACCACCGCGCTTGAATCAACGCCTCCCGAAAGGAACGCCCCAAGCGGCACGTCGGAAATCAGGCGCAATCGGGTGGCTTCGCGAAGACGGCGGCGCAGCTCTTCTTGCGCCTCCTCTATGTCGCCTCGCCAGGGTTGGGCGTTGAACGGCAGATCCCAGAACGCCTCGATTCGCGGCGCCGGTTCTTTCCGCCGCCAAATTAGGCGATGGCCGGGCGGAAGTTTGTTGACGGCCGCATAAATCGAACGTGGGTCCGGAATATAACCATAAGAGAAATAATCCTCAACCGCTCGAACGTCCAAAGCGCGGGAGACGCCGGAGCAGGCCATGACGCCCTTCAATTCCGAAGCGAACAACAAGCGACCGTCAAGAACGGTGTAGTAAAAGGGTTTCTTGCCGAGCGGATCGCGGGCGACAAATAAGGTTTCAAGCGTTTCGTCCCACAGAGCGAAAGCGAACATGCCGCGAAAACGCTCGACCGAAGCCGCTCCCCACTCTTCCCAGGCGTGAACGATGACTTCGGTGTCGCTGTGGGTGCGGAAGACATGGCCCGCTTGAACCAGCTCCGTCGCCAGTTCTTGGAAATTGTAGATTTCTCCATTGAAGACGACCACAACCTTGCCGTCTTCGTTGTAGAGCGGCTGGTGACCGCCGTTGACGTCGATAATCGCCAATCGTCGGTGACCGAGACCTATGCCGGCGCCGATGTGCGCGCCCGCGCCGTCCGGACCACGGTGACGCAGGGAATCATTCATACGTTGCAGCAGATCGACGTCGATGTCCCGTCGTCCGCGTGCGTCAAAGACGCCGACCAGACCGCACATGGTTTGCTCACTGTTTTGAAAAATGTTCCGTCGTGATCACGGGGCGCTCGCGACCAGCGACTTTAGGGATAGTCCGGACAAGAAATCCTGCAAAAGCGCCGCAGCTTCGGGACCACCGTTAAAATCTTCGGCGCCGACCACCACCGCAACCGCTCGGCGACGGCCAGTTAGTTCGCTGCGCAGATCGGCAAGGCCGGTGGCGAGGCCGGGCGTGCGCCAATCGCCGCCGGTCCAGAACAGCGACCAGAGCAAACGATGAGCGTCGCTGCGTCCGATCAGTTCGGACAACGCCGGAACTTCGCGGCCATCGACCCGCGTTTTGATGAGTTGCGTCGCCAGTTGCGGCCACTGTTCGCGGCTGATCAACCAACGTTCGATGCCCATCAGTCTGCCTCGTCGCACGGGCCGATCGAGAATCGCGACGACGAGATGGACCGTGCGCCCGTTGCGTTCGCAGTCGATTGCGGCGATCCGATCGGCTTTCGCTTGTTGGACCGGCTGGACCCAGTGCGGATTGATCGGAGACGCGGAGAACGCGCCGCAGGACAAGATCGGAGACGCCGGCAAAGCGGTTTCCGCGTCGGGCCACAGCGTCCGGACCGCAGCCGCCGGGACCGCCAAACAAACGACCGTCAGCGCCAACGCCAGCGCATAAGTTGACGTCGCCAGCGGGCGGCCGCTCAACATCGGCCGAGAGGCGGCGCGGCGCGGCGGCGGTTCGTGAAACCGGTATCCCACCCACAGCGCGCCCAGCAACAGCAAGGAAAAGAAGCCCCAGCCATATAGAAGATGATCGTCGACGATGTCGAGCACGTTGTTGGTCAAATGAGCGATCAGAATGATCAAGAAGACCCGCAACACGTTGCCGGCCACCGACAACGCCAGCAGCGCCATGACGAACAGGAGTTTCTTGATGCGGTTGACGTAAAACATATCGGCGAAGGTTACGCCCACCACCAGCGCGCTCAGAAGGAACGACAGACCGGAGCAACCAGGAGCAACCACATAAGAACCGCTGGGAACCAAAATCGTCAAGTTCTCATAATAAGTCGGCGTGCCCGATAATTCGAGCAAGTGACCCACGCCAAACGCTGTCGCGAACTGCAAGAGCGGAACCAAGAACTCACCCGAAGGCACCAGCAGCCAAAGGAAGCTGAATGGAAGCCACAGTCGGCGATAAACCCGCCAACCGAACAGAGTCAGCAGCGTTCCTTGAAGCATGGCGACAACGGCAAACTGGGAGGCTTCGGCGACGCCGGAAAGCGTGCTGAAAATCCACACTCCGCCTGCTCCAAGAATAATCGCCGCGCCTTGAAGGGCGGGACGGGGAATGAGGTCGTAAAGATGATCTCGGTTGATCCAAATCAAGGTAAGCGCGAGCGGCGTAATCAATAAGCAATAGTTATAAGTGTGAATGTTCCACCACAGATGGGCTGCTCCGGCGACGTCGGACCAGAACGATGCAATAATAAACCCGATTGCGACAGAGAGGCCGCCGCAAACCATCAACCAGGAAAATCGCCAAAGACGGGCGTCCGCGTCGAAGTGTGTATCATTCATAGGCTTATCCTTAATCCTGGCCTTGACGTCATTTTGACGTTAATTTAAGGTGATATATCAAAAAATAACGGGTGAGCGATTCTTGATCGACAGAGCGTGTTGTTCCGCCAGAGGCGCCTTCCTTACCGATGACAAAACCTTTCGTTCCGGCGGCGGCAATTCTAACGTCGTCTTTAGAAGCTGGCGAACCGTTCTTCCAGATTGACCCAAGCCTACCTATCGGTAGGTTTTCTGCTGGATTTCTGCTTCTTCGAGGCCAGTTTCACGACGGTCGCAAGGCCGCCGCCAGAGCTTTCCTCTCCACAGACTGTCACCGTGGAACTTACGGCGATGTTTTTTAAGACTGATTGCGGCGTTAAGGTCGCGGTCGCGCGGCGCGCCGCAACTCGAACAAGCCCACTCACGAACCGACAACGGCAAAGCGTCGATCACATGACCACAACACGAGCACAGTTTCGACGAAGGGAGCCAATGATCCGTCGTGACAATTCGTGCGCCGGACATTGACGCTTTGTATTCAAGTTGCCGCTTAAATTCGTAAAATCCCATGTTGGCTACGGCGCGAGACAACTTCCCGTTCGCCATCGTGAACGCCTTTCTTCTTGAATTCCGGAGAGCCGCCTTGTTTTTTGAAGAACCTGTCGAACGCGGAGCCGAGATTTTTTATCGCTTGTTGCGGAGCGCTTTTTGTAAAGTCCTCCACCCATGGAAATTGTTCTTCTCTAATGGCGTTCAGTTGTTTTCTTAGTTCTGCCTCGCGAGGCTCTCCGCCTTCTATATACTGCCTTTGCCATTTCACCAACGCCCAATTGTAGGCGAACCGCGCCACGCCGCACGCTTGGGCGAAATACGTCGCCTGTGCGTTGTTCGGAGCAAACGTGATGCGGTGATTCATCAGCACAGATAATCTTTCTCTTTTGTTGCCGTAACGCTTTGTTTGACGGCCTTAATCAGTTTTTGATTCTTTCTTGATCTATATCCGTACAGCCGAGCCGAAAAAACAATAATAATTTCCAGAACGTCTTCCGCCACGTTCTCTTCAAAGGGAGAGTCTTCGTCTTTGTTAAGGATTATAATTTCTACTTTTGATGACGAAAGCCTCCGATCGATGGGCGTCGAACGGAGGCTGTCAATGACAAAACCTTAACATTCCAGTCTCTTATCTCCCGGCAATACGCGTTTATGTCCTCAAATCGACAAAACCTTCAATTGTTCGCTTACCGAAAAAACGCTCGACGAACGAACATTCTAAATCGCCTTCAACCTGCGTCAACAGAAACGTCGGCTTGGCGGTAAGGTCGCTCTTGCCTCTGAGATGGTTTTGTCCGACGTCGTTCCCGCCGCGAAAGCGCCGGCTTTATGGGGGAGTTTTCTTCGGACAGTTCCGATCTAAAAAAGAATGCCTGATTGGGGAACGGCGAAGGAAAGGCCAACCGAGGTCGTCGCCAACCAAACCACCGAAGCGGCAATCGGTTCAAACAAAGGAACGTGCAATGTGATGGTGGAGCCGACTTTGGGGCCTCCTTTTGTCGCCACGCGGGCGCCGCCCATAGAGACGTCGAGCAATCGAGCTGATTGACTATGGTCGTCATTGCTGGCGATCAGTCCGGGAAGATTGATTTCTTGACGCGGCGCCGTGCGTTTTTCTTTTCCTGTGACGACGCGGACGATCGGCGTGTTTTTTTCTCGACTGCTTTGGCGACGTTCGTTTAAAACGAGCCACATTTGAGCGGTTTGCCGATGCGTTTCGTCTTGAGAATTGAGGTAAACGTAGGCCTGCTCCCGGCAGATCAGACGGCTGCTTTTCACTTCTTCAATTAACGAACGAGTGAATTTTTGGGATAATTCCCGACTAAGGCCATCGCGACGAATGCTGAATTCGATGTTTTCGTCAATTTGCTCCAAGAAAGACAAGCGACGGCTCCAGTCCATATTATGGAATTCGCCTTTCCAGGAGGAAAGCATGTCTTCGATGATTTTTTCTGTTTCCGAGGCTTTCGCCAGGGACGTTGCGGCCCATTGGTAACTCATAGTGGACTCTCCCCATTCGGCTAGCTAAATCTGCGTTTGGTTGAGGCTCTTGCTTCTTTAGGGGCCAGACCCAATCACACTCTAGTACGCCACTAGAGTTGCAACAGATATAAAACGGAACGGCCCCAGAGACAGTGGAACGCAGAACTAAAGTAAAGTCTAAACGCTCTGTTCGGCTATTTGTCGTTTACGCGCCAAAGAAACTCCAAACAATCCAATCACCAAGAACCCAAGGGAGCCGGAAACAGGAACACTGAATTCTCCTTGGATGATGTCGTTGGCGCATGTCATCGCCCACGACATAGCGAAGTTATAACCAAGAATATTGTGGTTGTCGTCAATCGTGTATGTAATCATCTGATTCTTTGAATCGATCGTCATCGATGCGGATGAGATAAACTCCGACACGGTGGTGCTTTTCACCGCCACGGCTTCTCCCGCGCGGAAAAACCATCCGCAGCTTGCTTCGATCGGATACGTGTTGGAACATCCCGGCGCGTTGGCCAAAACAATTTGGCTGTCGTAGATGCGGTAGAGCCCCCAACCATTGGCGCCGTTGGTGACGGCGTAATTCCAATCGCCCGGTTGCCAAATATCGCCCAACTTGTTTGTCGTGTTGGTCGCGGCGGCGATGTTGCTCCAATAGGTTCCGTTCGAAAAATTGCGAATGCTGCCGTCGTTAATAGTGGCTGTGTTCCACACTTTGGAGGCAGTCGAAACCGTACCGTTTTTGTTCAGCTGAGTTCCTGTCTGAACCAACCCGGACTGGCCATATTGCCAGTTGCCGAGGAGTTGGGAAACGGTGACGTTGGTGGCGCGCCATGTCGGGCTCAGCAACAAGTCCCCGTAGGTTGTGCCGTCAACGCCGGAGTTGCCGGCATACGGAGTGTTGATCGTGACCTTGATGACGTTATTGCTGCGCGAGGCCACCGCGCTGTTGACAAGAAAAGGATTGCCGCCAACGCTGTCGCCGTTGGCTGAGCTCGCCGAATAGCCATAGTATGTGTCAAGCCCCCCCCAATAGGTGTCCTGAATAACAGACGTTGGACCGGCGACAGCCGAATGGGTTGTAGCCGCAGTTAAAAGTAAGCCTATTAATATGCCTACTTGCCTCATGGTATTCCCCCATTCTTAAGCAGAGACTTAAAGAAGCAAAAAGTATGCCATATGCTGATGTGACTGGAATCATTAGTTTTTTTTTCGTCGGGCTCAGCCGTCTGTAAAAAAAACTTTACATTCCTTCACTATATCCCCTACGGAAGCCAACTTCTCCGTCTAGAGCGTCTCTTCCTGGTTCTTTTTTATGAGTTTCTGTCATTTTACGCAAAATTACGCTCAATGTCAGCAACGTCATCATAACGTCATAATAAGCCATACTTAACGCCGAAGCCCCAAGATAAAACGATAAAAGGGAGACTCGACACATATTGGCGAGATTAACGATCCATTCCCATCCGACCCAACCTTTGGCTTCACGCATAACGTATTGGAAATTAAAGATCGCCGCAGCAAGCATTACGAGATAGACGAACAAGGCCGGAAAGCCGTGCTCTCCGAGAACTTGAAAGTAAATGCTGTGCGCTGCATGAGGCTCTTGTCCAGGAAGATAATAGTTAAAAATTCCCGGAAGCTGAGGACCATAGAACCCGGCGCCGATAGGAAAATGATCTATGGCGTAGTAGACTGCGACATACCAAGCGTTAACTCGTCCTTGAAACGATTCATCTTTTCCTGCTGCTGCGTCGTGAACGGAATTCATCCGCTCCCAGAAACTATCCGGCATCATGCTGAGACCGACGCCAAGAATGGCCACGCCAAGAACAGCCATCGTGACTTTGTTCTTTGACGACCACCATAACAAACCAACCATGAAAGCAAGAGAGACCATGCCGCCGCGCGAATAAGAGCCGATCACGCTGACAATCTGGAGAACCATAACGCCTGCCATCGCTATGCGAATTAATCTTAATTTCGACTGTATGCGCAAATAATTCACCAGAGGAAGTGTAAGAACCAAAGCTAATGCGCAACTGTTGTTATCAAAAAGCATCGTATTGGCCGAACCAACCACTTTGAATGTTCCGGCCGTGATAATTGTAAACAATCCACCTTTGACGCCAAAAAATCCCAAAGAGGCCACCATGATCCAAACCAAGGAATGAATTCTAACTTTGTTATAGGCGGAGGCCATGATCAAAAACATAAATACAAATGATTTTGTTGTCATATCCCAAATTTTATAGGACCAATCGACATCATAGGCGTTCATAGTGGTGATGCTGGTCCACACCAAAAGAAACATCATACAATATGATACTGTGTTTTTCGGTATTTTCCTCAACTCTTTTTTGGAGATCAGCATTATTATCGTCACCACGCTGATGACGAGGTTGAAAGGAATGCTTTGTGCAAATGAATAAGTTTCTTGATGCGGCGTCATGAAGCTGATCCAGCCCCATGTCAAAATTCCGGCGTATGGATAGCGGAACGTCATTCCGAAACATAAGAGGAAGCAAGAAGTAAGAGCAAGGTCTCTCATTTGTTCGACCGTTCATCTGGAAGGTCATTACAATATCGTATCAATGACGTGATTTCTTTATTACGTCAATGCCTTCAGTCATCTGCTTCAGATAATTCGGTTCATGCGCGGACGACGTCATATTGTTTGTTCCGACGCTGAATTTATAAATTTATGATTATTTATGTATATTCGCCTGCGACCAAAACGGCTCCTCGCTACGACTCGAAGGAAGTTCGGTAGAGATACATGATACCAACGAGCCTATTTATTAACCCATGTCATCCAGGGATACATAACCAATGAACGTAGTGTTTCCCGATCGGCAGTCAGGGTATTCCAAGCTTCGCAACAGGCATCAACAATTGCGTTGTAATCATCAAGAAGGCGGTGAGACAGAAACCGTTCTCGTAAATATAACCAAACGCGCTCAACCGGGTTCAATTCCGGGCTGTATGGCGGCAACGACACAACAGTTATGTTGTTGGGAATAGAGAGCTTTTTCGAGCGATGCCAACCTGCCTGATCCATCACAAGTAGAATATGGACATCAGATTCAATATTCTTTGAAAACGCTTCGAGAAAACTGCTCATTGTATTGGTGTTAACTTTTGGCATAATCGTGGTAAAATCGTCCCCGGTCTCCGGACAAATTGCGGTATAGATATATGTGGAGGTAAAACGTCGGTCGCACAGTCCCAATGGACGCTTACCCCGTAACCACCAACGATGAGCCAAACGACCTTTTTGGCCGATACGCGCTTCATCCTGGAACCATATTTGAAGGCGTTTGTCGGGATAAAGCGCCGTTGTATCCGTTAAGATCGTTTGAAGCCCCTTTTTTTAAAGGCTTCCTGAGTCTTCTCATCACTTTTGGGATGTCTTGGACGTGTTTTTTGTCGCGACAAACCGATTTCTCGTACAATTCTCGATAAACTTGCCGGATGAAGCGTTTTGCCGAACTGACCGGCGATGACTTCTTCGCACAAGATCGGTAATGTCCATTCTATGCAACCGTGAGTTTTTAAGTTTGGTCGTTCAAGAATAACTTCTTTTAATTTCGCTCGTTCATCCTCGGTGATCCATGCCGTCCGCCCAGGAGATGGGCGATCATAAAGACCACAAACGCCTTCGGCATTGTACCGAATGACGGTGTCGCGCAAAACTTGCCGATCCATTCCAACAAGCTCCGCCGCCTTTCCTCGCTCCATTCCTTCAAGACAATATGCAAGCGCAAGCATTCGCTTAACGGCTTTGCCGTTTCTCTCTCGATGCGCCAATGCACGAAAATCCGCCGGACTTAAATCTGTTCTAATTGCCAACGCCGCTCCCATCGTATCCTCCATTCTCTCACCATAAATAGAGAATCGAAAAATGAGACCGTTGGCAAGCCCTATGTGAGTCGATCAATACGCTCGTTGGTATGAGATGTTCTCTACCTATGATTGTCCTCCGAGCTGCGCCCATGGCATGGAGCCTATAATCGACCCATTCACTCGCAAACAAGAAAACAGCGCCATTACAACAATATTGATCCATTTTATCTTAGAGACGACAATATTATTTCAGAAAAAACAAGAAAATAAGCGTATTATTGCGCCAATATTTTGTATATATCCAAAATATATTCTTCTATTTTCTCGGTGGTGGGTGATACATTCCTCGAATTATCTATAATATATAATTATATATATTATATAGAAATCTTTATTTTTCGTGAAAAAAAATCCGTTGTTGACGTAATTTATAATTTTTCAACACTTTAAAGAAATAAATATTTTCTATGATACTATTGTTTCTTCTGTCTCTCAGAGATTCGACTCGATCGCCTCGCTCGTCCGTATGGATACTTTGACAATGCTTTTGCGAGGTTCCTACGCCAATCTTCCGAAGGCCCCAACGGCTCCGCAGATTGCCTGAGTTCTTGAAAGAAAGCGGCTATTTTCTAAAAAACCCACACCGCAGGCCTTGCCGCCTTCCACCAGGATGACGACAAGGCGATTTGTTTCTTATTTTACGCGCGCCAAAACACGCCGCGCGTTATTGTCCCAGGTATAACCGTGCGTGACGATGCTGCGAGCGGCGGCGGCTCCGAGCTGTTCGCGCAGAACTGGATCGGCGCACAAACGGCTGATTTGTTCGCAGAAATGTCCGATGTCGTCCGGGCGAAACAGAAGAGCGTTCTCGCCGTCGTTCAAAACCTCACGAATATTTGGTTGGTCGGGCGCGACGATCGCTCGACCAAGCGCCATATACTCAAAGAGCTTCAGTGGAGAAGCGTATTCAACCACTTTCGGCTGAAGAGCGACGTCAAAAGCGGCGACACAAGCGGCGACTCGGTCTCTTTCGACCAATCCCAGACAAGTCACCTGTTCGGCCATTCCAATGCGAACGGCGTGGCGTTCCAGATCCGCTCGCCCCGGCCCCTCGCCGATCACCAAAAGATGCAGTTGAGCGCGGTTGGGAAGAGCCTTCATGGCGTCAAGCACCTGAGGCAATCCGTGCCATTCTCGAATAAAACCGGTGAAACCGAGCACCAATTTGCCGTTCAACCCGAGTTCGGCGCGAATGGCGGAGCTGTCAACCACTCCCGGAAACCGATTCCGATTGACGCCATTGGGCACGACCATAATTTGCGTTTCGGGCACATTTTCTCGACGCAAATAACCGGCCAAAACCCCGGTCACCGGCAAAGTAAGATCGGCTCCACGCCACACGGCGCGTTCACTCCAACGCGCCAGCGCGCGCAATTTCAACCCGCCATGAACCGCTCGCTCTTCGGCCAACGGCGCGTTGACTTCGAGAAAATAAGGAACGCCGGTGCGTCGCTTCAACCAAAGACCAGGCAGAAAAAACAAATTATAACGTTCGTAGAGCACATCTGGTTGATGCTCTTTCCATGCCCGTTTCAATCGGCGATAAGCGTAAAGCGAATATCCCAACTCCAGCAGCTCATAGAATGCGCCGGGCAGAAGCCGCTTCAGCCGCGCCGCCAAACCACCATCATATCCGAAAGACGATGACGCCGCCACCGCCGGCGCCACCAGAACCACCTCGTGCCCTAACCGGCGCATGGCGGCGATCATCTCCTCCACATGAACATCCTGGCCGTCCTTGGAGGCAATGCGGTGATGATACAAAACCTTCATATCGCCTTTTCTCCTCGCTCTGTGGACGGCTTCCTCGCGCCGTCGTCGGGAAACGCCGTTCTCTCAAACTTACTCAAACCTATGCATAGATAACTTCCCTACGCATAGACAACTCCGATAACAGGTTTTAGCCGACAGACAATTTTACGAGCGGCGATATAGATTCTCTCGTTGTGTTTTTCCGTTGCGTCGGCAGAAACCTTTGGAATGTGAGGTGGTCTCGGAATCCCGGACAGGGTGATAAGCTTAGAGTCCGTTGGGAAAGAGTCATCCCATAGTTATTGATGCAACGAGTTGAGATATTGAGGCAAAGAAGATCGTGGCTGCCGAAACATGGATCAAGGTTTCATAGTCTACTTTGAGCCGACGAGATATGGTCAGAGCGCCAATGCTTTGCTCAACTTTCCACCGTTTTGGAAGAAGAACGAATCCTTTCCCAACGGACTCTTAGGTCAGCCATTCTTCCATCTGATCGTTAGCATAACAAGGTGGGGGCAGGAGAACGCCTCCCTTGTTGGCATGAAGAAACGCCGTTCAGCCGATTTGACGAATGACGTGCGGCCCCAATGCATTGGCGAGTCCGAGCGGCAGTCGCTTCCATACGGCGATGAACATCTTGAATTTGGGATTTTTGGGATTGATCTCGGGCGCTTCGCCGCCGCTTCGAACAAAGTATTGATGGGGGATCGGCTGCGGTTCGAACCCCCAATTCTTTTTAAAGCTGAACGGCCCGGTTCCGAATTTGGAGCGGCCGAAGTCGAACACGGCGTAGCCGCGCTCCATCGCGCGACGCATCAGACGCCAGTACATGAAATCGTTTGCGCCGAGATCGCGGGCTTCGAGCAGACATCCCGTATAATACGGCATGACTCGATCGCGGAAATAAAAATTCATGACGCTCGACACCGGTTTCCCCTGATGGGAAATCGTCAGACAGTCGCAATCGCGACCGAAAACGGTCATCAGCGTTGAAAAAAAGCGCCGACCAAACACCGGCGTTCCCATGTTGCGCATGCTGAAGGCGTAGAGCGGGAAAAAACGCGATGGTTGGTCGTCCATCTCATCTACGAGTTCGCCGCCGCTGAGCGCCTTACGCACCACCGCCCGTTGTTTGCGGGGAATTTGCTTAAGACACTCGTCTTCCGAAGCGGCGATCGGGCGGGAAAAATTGGCGTAAACGTCTGATTTTGTGACCCAACCGTCTCCATCATGAAGATGGGCCGGAGCGCGGACTTCGTAGCATTTCACGCCCAGCCGCTCCACCATCCGCAAGGATTCGGCGTCCAGCGCGGCGCGGGCTTCCTCATCCACTGCGGCCGAGCCGCCGCCGATGGTGAACGCGGTGGAAATCAAACGGTTGCCGAAGATCGGGCTGCGGATATGAACCAAAGGAAGAACGCCGGCGATCTGTCCGTCGCGTTCGGCGTAGAGATAATGGCAGCGTTGCCGGTAGACGCGCTCGATGACGTCGCGCCAGCCAGAGCGATGAAAAAAACTAGCTTCGGGGCATTCATCCAGCACGAAGCGATCCCACGCCGGACGGGTTTCAGATTCGAGAACTTTGACCTGCAACGCCATAAATGCTTTTCCTCTTAGGACAGATGGCCGGGATGGAAAACGCGGTCCATTCGATCCCAGCAAAAATCGCGGGTCAAACGCTCCAGACGTTCCATGGTCTTGTCCAGATTTAAGTAGTGTCGAAATTTCGATTTGAACTTCAGCCCTTCCACTCGGGGCTGATCCGCGTCGATTTCCCAAGGATGGAAGTAAAAGATTGTCGCCTGTCGGTCGGCGGCGTTGACACGAGAAATGGCCGCACGGGTGAGGACGTAGGGAAAGAGGCGGAAGAAACCGCCGCCACCCGCCGGCACGGTGCGTCCGGCCAAGCGCAAGGTGGTGATGGGGTATTCTTCCATGCTCTGTCCGGACCGGGGAAAAAAGGCGAAGCGGGGAGCCGAGGGCATGCCGTAAAAATCGCGCCGCACCGGATAGACGCTGGACGAATAAGCGTAGCCTTCTTCGGCCAAGACATCGAACGCCCAAAGATTGCGCTCGCCGATGGAAAACGTGGGCGCACGGTATCCAAGAACGGCGACGCCGCCGATGTCTTCCAGTCGGCGTTTGGCGTCTCCGACGTCGCGATGAAATTCAGCCGGAGATTGTTCATCCGCTCGCCGATGTTCGCTGCCGTGGCTGGCCAATTCGTGTCCGTCGGCGACGATGCGGCGCACCAGTTCGGGAAAGCGCGCGGCGACCCAACCCAACGTGAAGAATGTGGCCTTGACGCCGCGTTCGGCGAAAAGATCAAGAATACGGTTGGTGTTCCGCTCAACCCGCATCGGTTGTTTGTCCCAATCGGCGCGGTCTACGACTCCGGAAAGCGCCTGAACTTGGAAATAATCCTCAACATCCACCGACATGGCGTTGACGATGCGGCCGTCGCGCGTCAGAGGAACGAGCGGTTTTTTCGAAAATGCGGTGTCAATCAACGCCGTCTCCATCGTGTAGAAGTTGCTCGACAAGTTTGGAGAAGGAACTGAGCACTCTATTGTGCCGAGCGACGGTCTGTTCCAGGATGGTCAATCTTTGTTCAAGGCTGGCGTCCTCAAGAGTCTTGGGGGCGGCGTTGAAAAAGGGGGCGTTCATGACGCCGGCCGATATATATTGGCTCGTTGTTTCGATGCTCTGCCCAATTTCCCGCTCCATGTCCTCGGCGACCGCTTGGACCGCCTCGCCATCGATGCGGCGCAGCTCATCCAGGTAGGCGTAGATCATAAGGCGGGCGCAGAACATATTGATTTTTCGCGGCACCCCGCTCGTGTGTTCATAAATTTTGAGAAAAGCGTTGTCATCGATCTCGGGGTTGTTTCTCCAACCGACGACGCTCAGGCGATGACGGATGTATTCCCGGGTTTCCTCTTGGCCAATCGGTCCAAGATGGTGTGAAGCGACGATGCGTTGACGGAACTGCTCCAGATCGGGATTGGACAACAAGCGGCGGAATTGGGGCTGCGCCGTCAGAATTCCTTGCAACGGCGCGCGCGCTCCGACCTGGAAGTTGGAGAGCATGCGCAGCTCCTCCAGCGCCGCCGGGGGAATGTTTTGCGCTTCGTCCACCAACAACAGCATACGTCGGCCGCTATGGAAGTTGGACGTCAGGAAATTTTCAATTCGATTGAGGAGAGCCGCCTTGTCGAGTTTTTGAGAATCAATGTTGAAACCGTTGGCCACGGCGCGCAACATGTCGTCTCCTTGCAGGTGGCTGCTGACGATCTTGGCGGCGACGTAGGCTTTCGGATCTAAAATCTGCAATAAATGAGCAAGAAGAGTGGTCTTTCCCGCCCCAACGTCGCCGGTGATGACGATGAAGCCTTCGGCCTGTTTCAGGCCGAACATCAGATACGCCACCGCTCGTCTATGAACTTCCGTTTCGAAATAAAAAGATGGGTCGGGCGTCATATGGAAGGGGTTGCCGGAGAGATTATAAAATTTCGTATACATGCCCAGTCCTAAAACTGCTTCTTCAGACTGACGGAGATCATGTTTTCTTTGGTTGCGTCTCCCTTGTCCAGCTCTGAATCCGCGAACCGATAACTCAAGTTGGTCGTCACCGTCGGACTGAGCTTATTGGACAGCCCCAATCCAACGCGATAGCGCTGCGATTTGCCGAGCAGCGAATTGGTCTGGAGGACGTCTTCTTTATTGGCGTTGAAGACGACGGAGGTCGATGGAGTCCATTCATGAGTCCATTGAAACTCGAACGACATGCTGGTGCTGTTGGCGCCTTGGTTGGCGCCGAGAAGCGTGTTCTGTCTCAAAGCGCCGCCGCCCACGACGGTTTGCTCCGACATGTTTCCGGTCAACGAGAATATGTTGCGCTCGAATGCGTGCGACAACATGATCGAACTGATCCGTTGGCGATAAATGGCGTCGGAGCGAGAGAACTGCGAAGCGGAAGGATTGGCGGTCGCGCCGGAAAAAGGAGAAATAAAGGCTCCGGTTTCGTCGCGCTGCATGGTGTTGAGCGCTTCGATGAAATTCATGGCGTCGTTGGTGATGTTTGTTTTGCTCGACAAACGCAGCGTCGTCATCGGGGTTATTTTATGCTCCCCCAGAACATAAATGTTGTCTCCGCCATTGCGTCGCCCCCAGCCAAGGCGCAGATCGACATCAGGCGAAGGAGTCCAATGCATACCGCCGCTATAAAAAACACCGCTGAGCTTCGAGCTGTTGATCTGATCGCCTGTGATGGTGTCGTGTCCGATCTCGCTGAGGACGCCGAAATCATTGTTGATCCGATACTCCGAGCCGAAGGAGTGACTGATCTGATCCAGGGTGAGAGCCCCCTGAAGTTGGTGCGAAATGTTGCTGGCGTAGTCCCATAAAAATTGAGAAAATTCTTCGCCGCTGCGCACTTCCAACTTGCCGCTGTCGCCCTTGGCGTTGGCGAGCGTATTCGACGTGGCTCCAAGAGACTGCAAAGAGTTGCGGGTGGCGGTGGGAGTTTCGTTGTGCGTTTCGTCGTGCTGATAAGAAATTTGGCCTACCCCCCATCGTCCCAGCCTTTGTTCCAGTCGGGGCGAAGCGCTGACCGTAGTGACGCGAGTGCGGTTGGAGGCGGAAGGACGATTGTCGGCTGTGGTTGGACCTGTGGGATTGACCTTCTGTTCCGTGACGCTGAACCGTGTGTCAAGAAACAGATGCTGATCGATCAATTCGGCTTTGGCGACGCCTGCCCCATTGTGACGAAAGCCGTCGCGGTCTTTGGTGAAGGCGTAAGTGTCGTAACCGAGGTCATAATTGACGGTGGCGTTTATCTTCCGGCTCTGGAAGTCGAGGCCAAGACTTGGCGTCACTGAGGTGATAAGGTGGGACGGACGGTGAGTTTTGGTTGCTAGGGCGTAGCCGCTCGCTTTTTGTTCGGCGTTTGCGCTGAGCCTGACTCGAAACGGCGGCGGAGGCGGTTCGCCTCCTCCGCCGGAGGACGGGGCGGTTCTTGCTGCGGCTCGCGGCGACGACATTGGCGGAGACAGCGACGAAGGCGGCGGGAACGGCTTGAATTGGGGGG
>CAUYUA010000244.1:0-21763 GCA_963575675.1 Azospirillaceae bacterium | reverse complement strand
ATGGTTTCCAAAGGCCTCCCGGCCTTTGGCGGGTCCAGGGCGGAGCCTTGGCCTTCCCTTTGACCTTTACCCTGCTCTTACTTCGGCTTCGATTCCGGTTTCCTGTCTTTTATCGACGCAACCTTTTATCGACGCAACGCTTTGCCCTTCGGGCAAATAAGGGGGGCTTTCGCTCCCCCCTTATGATCCCCGACGACCAGGAGCACAGCCCCTGGACCCTTTGACTTTTTTAATTTTTTCGAAACACTCTGTTCTTCTTAAAACTTTAAAGCGACAGCCGTCACCACACCCGGCAGAGCGCGAATCGACTCCAGCAAAAACTCGCTGATCGGCTGATCCACCGCCACCAAAGCAATCGCATCCGCTCCCGGCGAAGTGCGTCCCAAATGGAACGTCGCAATGTTGATCCCCGCGTCGCCCAAAGTCACCCCAAGACGCCCGATATAACCCGGCTTATCCTCATTGCGCGTGAACAACATATTCGCGGACAATTCGGCTTCCACGGGCACGTCGTCGATAAGCACCAAACGCGGCTTGTCGCCCCCAAACAACGATCCCGCCAAAGTCCGCGTGCGATTGTCCGTCGTGACGATAACGCGAATCAAAGTGTGGTAATCGCTGGAGCGCTCACGTTTCGTCTCAGAGATTTCAATGTTGCGCTCCCGAGCGATCACCGGAGCATTGACCATATTGACCGAAGCCAACAAAGGAGTCAGCAATCCCTTGAGCACGGTCGCCGTCAGCGGTCGTGTGTTAAGCTCCGCGACATGGCCTTCGTACTCGATCGTGACGGCCTTCAAACCGGACTGCGTGATCTGCCCCGCAAAGCTGCCGAGCTGTTCTGAAAGCTTAATGTAGGGACGAAGCTTAGGAGCGTCTTCCGCAGAAACGGACGGCATGTTCAGAGCGTTGACAACGGCGCCGGTGGTCAGAAAATCCGCGATTTGCTCAGCGACTTGCAGAGCGACGTTTTCTTGAGCTTCCGACGTCGACGCCCCAAGGTGAGGCGTGCAGATGACCTGCTCCATCCCGAACAGAGGGCTGGTTTTGGCGGGCTCGGTGACGAAAACATCAAGAGCGGCGCCTGCAACGCGCCCGGACTCGATTGCGGCCTTCAAGTCGTCTTCAACGATCAAACCGCCGCGCGCGCAATTGATGATTCTCACGCCCTTCTTGCACTTGGCCAAGTTTTCGGCGTTGAGCAAGTTGCGCGTGCCCTCGGTAAGAGGCGTGTGCAGCGTGATGAAGTCGGCGCGAGCGAACAACGCATCGATATCGACTTTTTCAACGCCCAGAGAGGCGGCGCGATCTCCGGACAAGAAGGGATCGAAGGCGACGACGCGCATCTTTAAACCGATCGCGCGTTCGGCGACGATCGAGCCGATGTTGCCGCAGCCGATGACGCCCAAGGTTTTTCCGGTCAGCTCAACGCCCATGAAGCGGTTTTTTTCCCACTTCCCGGCGTGCGTGGAGGCGTTGGCGGCAGGCAGCTCGCGCGCGAGAGCGAACATCAAAGCAACGGCGTGCTCGGCGGTCGTGATCGAGTTGCCGAACGGCGTGTTCATCACCACCACGCCGCGCGCCGTGGCGGCGGGAATATCGACGTTGTCGACACCGATTCCGGCGCGTCCCACAACTTTCAGTCGAGGCGCGGCGTCGAGAATCTCTTTGGTGACTTTGGTCGCCGAGCGGATCGCCAATCCGTCATATTCGCCGATGATGGCTTTCAGGGCGTCCGGCTTCAGGCCGGTTTTCACATCCACCTCGACGCCGCGCTCTTTGAAGATTTCGACGGCGCGGGCGCTGAGTTGATCCGAGATAAGAACTTTCGGCATAACAGGAACCTCTAAATCTTGAGACTCGAAACGGACCCGCGCGCAGAGCCGTTTCAGCCCGCGCGCGCCGCTTTTTCTCTTAAAACGATCCGCCTCTGAAAGAAATCAGCCGACGACGGTTTTAAACGCCCAATCCAACCAAGGCAACAACGCCTGAATATCGCTGGTTTCGACCGTCGCTCCGCCCCATACGCGCAAACCGGGAGGCGCGTCGCGATAAGCCCCAACATCCAGAGCCGCGCCTTCCTTCTCCAGAAGAGAGACGATTTTCTTGGCGACGTCGGCTTGCCCGGCGGCGTCCATGGCCGCGACCTTGGGATCGACGAACTTCAAGCAAATCGAAGTGCAGCTTCGAGTCGCCGGATCACGGGCCAAGAAGTCAACCCAACCGGCGCCGGATCGCCACTGCGCCACGGCGGCCAAATTGGCCTCGGAACGAGCGATCAAAGCAGGCAAACCACCGATGCTTTTGGCCCAGTTCAAACCATCCAGAGCGTCTTCGACACAGAGCATCGACGGAGTGTTGATGGTTTCGCCTTTGAAAATACCCTCGTTGATCTTTCCGTCTTTGGTCATGCGGAAGATTTTAGGCATCGGCCACGCGGGTTTGTGGCTTTCCAAGCGCTCGACCGCGCGAGGCGACAAGACGAGCATGCCGTGCGCGGCTTCTCCACCGAGCACTTTCTGCCACGACCAAGTAACGACGTCGAGCTTCTCCCAGGGAAGATTCATCGCGTAGGCGGCTGAGGTTGCGTCGCAAATCGTCAAGCCTTGACGATCGGCGGGGATCCAGTCGCCATTGGGAACGCGCACGCCGGACGTGGTGCCGTTCCACGTAAAGATCACGTCGTGGCTGAAATCGACTTGCGTCAGATCAGGAAGCTCGCCATAGGGAGCTTGAATGGTCCGAGCGTCTTTAAGCTTGAGTTGCTTTACGACATCGGTTCCCCAATCTTTGCCGAAACTTTCCCACACCAAGGCGTCGACGGGACGCGGGCCGAGAAGAGACCACAAGGCCATTTCAACGGCGCCGGTGTCGGAGGCCGGGACAATTCCGAGGCGATACCCTGCCGGAAGGCCGAGAACTTCGCAAGAAAGCGTGATGACGTCTTGGAGTTTGGCTTTGCCGAGTTTGGCGCGATGAGAGCGGCCAAGGCAAGCGTTGCTGAGAGCGCTCAGAGACCATCCGGGACGTTTGGCGCAAGGGCCGGAAGAAAGAGGAGAGTTCGGACGAAGAGAAGGTTTCATCAAAGCTATTCCTTTCAGAATAGAGCAATCCGGTGGGGGATCGTGGCCCGGAACGGATGCTAAACACTGGAAATGAAAAGGTCAATTGCCGATCAAAGGTGCGATGGATGAAAAATTTGGCAGACAGACGCCATAAAGAAACACATCTGAAGGACGTTCCTTGGTCGAAGAAAAGCAAAAAAAAACGGCTCCTTCCACGACCTTAAAATAGAAGAGGAAATTTTTTTCCTCTTCTCAAGGTAAAACTTGTGCAATTATGGCTTTTATTGTTTGTTTGCTTTAAACAATTTATCCGCTTCTTTCCAAGAAAGATCAAAAACCTCGATTTTTTCGAAGATGTAGTCGAAATAACCACGCTGAATGCTCATAGGAACATCAAGCAGTTTGATTTTATGATATCCGGAATCGCTCTTCAGCAAGCCCTTTTCAAGGAACTTATTAACCATCTCGATTTTATCACGCTCGCCATCATAAGACCCATTGAACATGACTTCGGTTTTGAGGTCTTCCAGCTCGATATAGGTCTGAGGAAGGCGATCGATCCATTTGACGTTGGTCGGACGAGCGATGTAAATGGTTTCCGCAGGAGACAACTCGCTTAGCATAATCTGACGAAAATATGCGCCATCGATGGGTTTGGAAGAAACCGATTTCGCATCTTCGGCCACGAATCCGTATTGATACAGATGAAGCGCTTGACGCAGACCTTCATAGGTAATGTCTTCATATTGCAGGTTGATTTCAAAATTATGGCCGCAATATCCTGCTTTCGCCGCATTCTTCTCTGTAACCTTCTCTTTCGTCAAACCAAGAATTTCTTTCAGACGAGGGTTAATATAAACGATCTCGGTTGCGCTAACAGGGTCATAGGCGTTGAAGGCGACGCCGATTTCTTTTTCTTCGTTAAAGCGATTGACCATTTTGGTCCACAGCTCTTCCGGATAGAGCGGCTCCAAAGTGCGCGCCGGCGGCGCATCGAGCAAAGACTTTAAAAAGCTTTGATTTTTCTTAGGATTGAGCGCTCCCGACAAGGCGTCAAGCAATCGACCGACATATTCTGAGGCATATTCCGAATAAGGAACTCGGAATTTATTGGGAACGCCGCGCATCAGCAACAACGCCAGATCGGTTTCCAAACGACCGGAGGGTTGAAGTTTATTGATGTCTTCCACCATACGATCCCGCAAATTCTTGCGATCGTTGGAAGACGCTCTGATGTATTCAAGGAAATAGTATGTCCAATAAATTTGGCCGGATGTGCAAGAAATGATATCCGGACGAATGTCGTTTTCGCACGCGGCGTGTAAGAAACCTGCTCCGTGTGCGTTGTTTCCGGCGAGACCGCCGAGCGCGAAAGCAATCTTAACAGTTTGACGAGAACGATTGTCCAACATCGCTGTTTCTCCCGATTCGAGCGTTATTTTTGAATCGGTAAACATATTATCAGCATTAAAAATCATAGTCCATATAAAAAATTATATCGACTACAGACAAAAAAGCCAAAGGATCCAGAAACTGTGTTCCTGAACCCTTTGGCTTTCTTAGTTTTCTGTCGCCGGCGTTTTTTGTCGTCGGCGTTTTTTTGTCGTCGGTTTGCCCTAAGCGTTATGACGCCCATCGCACAACGGCTGGCCGGCCGTTTTTTTGCAACCACAGAAATAGGCGGTTCCGGCTTCCGTCGGAATATATTTCATCGGCGCGAAATCAGTCCCTTTATGCGCGCCATCGCAGAAAGGCTCTTTTTTACTAAGGCCGCACCGACACCAAAAATAAGCTTTTTCCGCTTCAACCTCGACGGCGTAAGGCGCCGATTGAGAGACGACAGATTGTTCCGACACGAAGGACTCCATGCTTTAAGAATCAGAGATCAGAGAATTGATTTTCAACGGTTACTTTTTAGCGGTCGCGCGTCGGTTAAACTCAATTTGCTCCGGCGTCAACTGAAACCCCAACATTACTCGGTAGCCGCGCCCATCCTCGTCAACAGCCAGAGGAATCGCTTGGGTCAGCTCTTCACGCGTTCCGGCTCGGGGCGCGCCGTTTTTGAATTCAACGGCGGTGGAGAACTCTTGCTTTGCAAGAATTCGATTTTCAGGATTGGCTATGGCGACGAAGTAAGTATAGTCGGCTTGGCTTCCAGTAAAAGCAGGCCCGCGCTCTGCGACCAAAGCAACGGCGACGCTGATGGAGACGCCTTTGCCGTCATAGGTGCAATCACCCTTGAAATCAGCGATTTCAGCGTGGGAAATCACGTCTGCGAGATCACGCTTTCCAGGACGAAAATTGGTGATCTGCGACAAATCTCGAATAATTCCGACTTGTGGACAACCGAGATCGCCTGTTCGCTCCTTGGTGGACGACGAAGACAGCATCGAGCAGCCGGAGACAGTCAGCGCGGCGGCGATTGCGACGATTGAAAGGCGGGAAGAAAGGATCATCGGGCGAACTCGGTGCGGCTGTAGACAGGGGTGGAACTGTAAAGAATGGACGCGACGGGCACAAGAGCCGTTGTCGCCATGTTTCCCCTCCGGCTATTCTCTCGTTCAGAGTCATGGAGGCCGAGACCGTTGAGAACCGGCTCCCGATTTTTAGGACCTCGATTTTTAGGATGATGTGAAACATGGGTTTTAATTGTGGGATCGTCGGTTTGCCGAATGTCGGAAAATCGACTCTTTTTAATGCGCTGACCGCGACGCAAGCCGCCGAAGCCGCGAATTTTCCGTTCTGCACCAAAGAGCCGAACGTCGGTCGAGTGGGCGTTCCTGATCCTCGCTTGGAAAAAATCGCCGCGATCGCCAAATCGGCCAAAATTTTACCGACTCAGCTTGAGGTGGTGGACATTGCCGGTTTGATTCGCGGCGCGTCAAAAGGCGAAGGATTGGGCAACCAATTCTTGGCCAACATTCGCGAAGTCGATGCGATTTTGCACGTTTTGCGCTGTTTCGAATCCGGCGACGTCACTCATGTGGAGGGCTCGGTGGACCCCTTGCGCGACGCGGACACCGTTGAAACCGAATTGATGCTTGCCGACCTCGACGGGCTGGAGCGGCGCTTGATCGCCGGACAAAAAAAAGCCAAAGGCGGCGACAAAGAAGCCAAAACGCAGGTGGTTTTGATGGAGCGCGCTTTAACGGCGTTGCAACAGGGCCGCCCTGCGCGAACCGTCGTCGTCAGCGATGAAGAGCGGCCTTTATTCCAACAATTGCAACTTCTATCGGCCAAGCCGGTTTTATACGTCTGCAATGTCGAAGAGGCGTCCGCCGCCGAGGGCAATGCTCTGTCGGCGAAAGTGATGGAAAAAGCGGCTCAAGAGGGCGCGGCGGCGGTGGTGGTGTCGGCGGCGATTGAGTCTGAAGTTGCGCAGTTGGCGGACCCTCAGGAAAAGCGTGATTTTCTTGAGGCTCTCGGCCTGAACGAGACCGGCCTCAATCGCGTGATCCGCGTCGGCTACGGACTGTTGGATTTAATCACTTTCTTCACGGCCGGCCCGAAGGAAACCCGCGCGTGGACGGTGCGACGTCACGCCAAGGCTCCAGAGGCTGCGGGTGTGATCCACTCGGATTTCGAGCGTGGATTCATTCGCGCCGAGACCATTGACTTCAACAGTTTTGTGACGCTGGGCGGCGAGCAAGCCTGTAAAGACGCCGGACGCATGCGTCAAGAAGGCAAGGAATACGAAGTGCAAGACGGCGATATTTTTCATTTCCGGTTTAATGTTTGATCCAGAGAAATGAATAAAGGTTGAAAAGGTCCAGGGACTGAGTTTCTGGTCGCTCAAAATCATAAGGGGGAGTGAAAGCCCCCCTTACTCGCGAAGCGATCTTCCTCTGGAATTATTAGAGCTTTTGATGAATATCAACGGGGTCCGGCGAGTTGAATTTTTCCCCTACAAATAAGCAATTCCAGTAGAAAATCGCTTCACGAACAAGGGAAGCTTTCGTCCTTGGCCCGAGCGACTGAGAATATAGTCCCTGGACCCTTTTAATTTTCACTCTACTTCTCTCCGATCTTGCTCATTCAAAAGAACATTCACCAGACGAATTTCAAGAAACCGCAAAAGCCGCATGCAAACAAATCATCATCCAAACCACCGTCTTTTTAAAAATATTTCATCTCGAAAGTCTTTTCCGTTATTGTCCGGGGATATGTTCTTGACCCCTCATTCAACGAAAGCTAAAAACAGCGGCTGATTGATGAAAAAAACAGCCGTGCGACAAACCTCAACCGCACTCCCAAAAACATGTCGGCAAAAGCGAACATACATCAAGGAGCAACATCGCGTGAGTGATTCGTCTTCCTCTACGCCGACGCCTTCTACGTTGGCGACGCCTTTGACCAGCGACATCCAAGATTTGGTCGAACGACGCGCCAACGCGCGCGCGCAACGACGCTTGCGAGTCAGCCGCCTCCGGCCACAAAGTCGCCTCATTCACGGCGGCGTAGAACGCTCAGGCTTCGATGAAACCTGCGAAGCGATCTATCAAAGCTCCGGTTATGTCTACGCTTGCGCCGAAGAAGCAGAGGAAGCCTTCGCCAAAGACGGGTTGCGTTATGTGTACTCACGGTTCCGCAACCCCACGCAAACCATGTTTGAACAGCGCTTGGCCGAATACGAAGGCGCCGAGTGCTGTTGCGCCACCGCCAGCGGAATGGCTGCGGTCTACGCGGCCTTAACCTCGCAATTGAAAGCAGGCGATCGATTGGTGGCGCCATGGGCGCTGTTCGGATCTTGCCTGTACATCGTTAAAGACTTGTTGCCGCGTTTCGGCGTGCAGACCGTCATGGTCGACGGAGCCGATCTCGACCAATGGCGCGCAGCGCTGTCTCAGCCGACCGCCGTCGTGTTTCTTGAAACGCCCTCCAACCCTACTCTGGACATCATTGACCTAAAGGCCGTCTGCGACATGGCGCATGCCGCCGGCGCGCGCGTGGTGGTCGATAACGTGTTCGCCACCCCGATGGGACAACGCCCAATGGCTCTGGGCGCCGACGTCGTGGTCTATTCCGCCACCAAGCACATCGATGGCCAAGGCCGCTGTCTCGGCGGAGCCGTGTTGAGCAATCGCGCGTTTCTCGACATTGTCCATCCCTTCCTACGCCATACAGGCCCTTCGATCAGCCCGTTCAACGCCTGGCTGCTGCTGAAGGGACTGGAAACCATGGAGCTGCGCGTCTCCGCCATGGTCAACGGCGCGGCGCGCGCCGCGCAATTCCTGGACTCTCACCCAGCCATCGCTCAAGTGCGCTATCCCGGCTTGCCGAGTCACCCTCATTACGCTCTGGCCCAACGCCAGATGAAAAACGGCGGCTCTCTGATCGCTTTCGACCTCAAAGGCGGCAAAGCCGACGCCTTCCGCTTTATGAATTCTCTGGAGCTGGTTCTTATCTCCAACAACCTCGGCGACTCCAAGAGTCTGATCACTCATCCCGCCACCAGCACACACCAGAGACTCACAGACCAAGAACGCGCTCGCGTCGGAATCAGCCCCAGCACTATCCGGTTGTCGGTTGGACTGGAAGACCCGGACGACATCATCGATGACTTGCGTCAGGCTCTAAGCGCCGCTTTTGCATAACTTCACGTCCATGTTTCCTGCGGGCGCGTCGAACGACGCTCCGAGCCTAAACAAGGTCAGAGTCCTAAACAAGGTCAGAGTCATGTCGTCTCAAACAAATCATCGAATATGGGTGGGTTTCGCCGCGCTCAACGGCGCCATGGCTGTGGCCGGAGGCGCATGGGCAAGCCATCGACTCGGCGATCCATACGCCATCGATATTTTTCGAACCGCAACACAGTATCAATTGATTCACGCCCTGACGTTGATCGCCGTAGTTGCGCTCGGACAAACAAACAACATCGCCCGCTGCGTCTTTTTCAAGCTCGCAGGATGGGGGTTCACAATCGGCTTGGTCCTGTTCTGCTGGGGGCTCTACGTCAAAATTCTGGCGCCGTCACTGCTTCCAACCGTGGTCATTCCCCTGGGCGGCGGAACATTCATCGGCAGTTGGTTGCTTCTAGCGATTGCAGCGATTATGGCCGGATCCAACAGATCCTAGGCCATGCAAAATTTTTGCGTATAAACAAATGGGATGTAGAGGATATGTTCCCAGTCGCTCGGGCCACGGACGCCCTCTTTATGATCTTAAGCGACAAAGAACACGCCCGACTATGTCCCCTTTGTTTTTTTGTTAGTCTTTTTTTATGCATCACTTTCTTCACTTTCCGGCACAACAAAACATGCAAGCGCGTTGCTCTGTTAAGAAGGAGGCCTCCCCATGAAGATTCGCGTCAAATTGACGATTGCCATCGGCGTGTTGGCCTTGATGCTTCTGGGATTGGCCGGAGACGAAGTTCTCAATTCTTTGCGATTGATGCGCGCTCAAGAACACGCGCGCCAGATCAACGACATCGCCGACGATTTGTTGGCGACCGGCGGCTCATGGGCGGTGGAGCGTGGACAAACCAACGGAGCCCTCGGCAACGTCAAGGGAACGCCGCCAGAGGTGAAAACAACGATCTTAAAACAGCGCGCAACCGGACAAGAGCGATTGGCGCATGCTCTGACAGAGCTGGACCGCATGCCGCTTTCGCCCAACATCAACGACGCGCGAGCAAAAATGGAGGCGAAACGCCAAATCGCCGACAATTTACGAGCGCAAGTCGACCAAGTCCTGGCCTCGAACGGCGATAGCGCTCCATTGCGCCCGATTTGGTTCAACGCCATGACCGACTTGATCATGGCGACCGCCGATTTGCGCGACGCCATCGAACAAGATTTGGATTGGGCGGTCGATGTGCGCGTCACCCATGGTCTCGACCTGAAGGATTCGCTGTGGCAAATGAGCGAGTTCGCCGGACGCGAACGCGGATTCATGGCGGGCGTCATCGCCGCCGGTCGCCCAATGACGCCGGAGCAAATTGAAAACCAATCGCGCATGCGAGGCCGCATTGAAAGCGCTTGGGCTGTTTTATCGTCCCATCGCAATGGATTGCCTGAAGCTTTCCGCGCCGCGCTCGACGATGTCGAGCAACGCTACAACAAAACCTTCGCCGAAGTTCGCCGTTCCGTGCTTCAAGCCAGCGCCAAAAACGAGCCCTATCCGATAACCTCGTCTCAATGGTTCACAGCGGCCACTCAAGGCATCGAAGGAATTCTCAACGCTCAGAAAGTCGCCTCCAACGCCGTGGCCGACGACGTCGTCGCCGTTGTCGCCACATCTCAATTCTCCCTTTACCTGCACGTCGGCATTCTCGCCGTCGCGTTCATCGCCATTACAACCTCTTTATGGATGGTGATTTTCCGCATCAGCCGTCCGTTGGAGGCCATCACTTATGTGCTCATGCGACTGACTGAAGGCGACAAGCAAATCCCCATTCCAAAACCACGCGGTCGAGACGAAGTCGCCGGAATCATTCACGCCACCAGCAGCTTTCATCAAGCCTTGCTCGAACGAGATCAAATGATGATCGAGCAAGAACAAATGAAGCTGAAACACGAACAATTAATGCGCGACACCATGCTCGACATGTGCAAGCTGGTGGAAATGGACTTGGAAACCACCGTCGCGCACGTCAACACTTGCGGTCGCGCCATGGAAGACAGCTCGATCAATGTGGTCGGAGCCGTCGATGCGATTCGCAACCAGACCTCTCAGGTCGCCTCCGTCGCCGAGCAAGCCAACGGCAACGCCACCAGCGTCGCCACCGCCGCCGAACAAGCCGTCTCCGCCGGTCAAGAAATCGCCCGCAAAGCCGCCGAATCCAGCTTCATGGCCAAAGAAGGCGTCGGTCGAGCCGGAGCCGTCGCCGAGGCCATGGATGGGTTGCGCGTCGTGGTCCTTCAAGTCGGCGCCGTCGTCAAGCTGATCGCCGACATCGCCGGAAAAACCAATCTTCTCGCCCTGAACGCCACCATCGAGGCCGCTCGCGCCGGAGACGCCGGAAAAGGATTCGCCGTCGTCGCCAACGAAGTCAAGAGTCTGGCCAATCAAACGAGACAGGCCACGGAAGAAATCACGCAACAAATCGCCAACATCCAAAACGCCACGGAAAACAGCGTCGGAGCCATTGAAGACGTGGTCAACATGATCATGAACTTCGAACAAATCGCCACATCCGTCGCCGCCGCCGTCGAAGAACAAGAATACGCCAACAAAGAAATTTGTCGAAACATCACCCAAGTCGCCGCCGGAGCCTCGCTGGTTTTGGACAGCGTCCAAGAAATCTCGCAACAATCCTCCGGCGCCGTAGAAATCGCGCACACCGTCCAGACCGAAGCGCAGAAAACCAACAACGCCGTTCTTTCTTTGAGAACGCGCTTGGTCCTGGCGTTGCGGCAATCCATGGCCGGAAATCGCCGCAGCGGAGACCGTTTGCCCATCAAGCGCTCGATGACCCTGCGCGGCGACGGCTGGGAGGCGAAGGGCTTTACCGTCGATCTTTCTGAAAACGGCGCGTTGGTGCGTTTCTCTTCTCCCCAAAAAAACCCGACCCCAACCGCGAATTTGCACTTGACGGTTGACGAGTTGGGAACATTGCCCTGCTCTTGGCTGAGCGCCAGTCAACGAGGCGTTCACCTCCGTTTCCCTGATGTGATAGAGCCCCTCCAAAAAGAAAAGCTGGAGAGATTCTTGAAAATTACATTAGAGCGTAGTCGGAAATACGTCGACGTCGTTTGCCAAGCCGCAGAAAAAGCATCCAAAGCTCTGGAAAACGCCGTTCTAAACGGACGAATTTCCAAAAAAGATTTGTTCAGCTTGGATTATCAACCGATTCCCAATACAAACCCTCCACAATTCCTTGCGAAATTCTCTTCCTTAACCGACGACCTGCTCCCGCCGATCCAAGAGCCCGTCTTAAGCGCCACGCCAGGCGCAACATTCTGCGCCGCAACCAACCGCAGCGGGTATATTCCAACTCATAATCAGAAATACTCGCAACCACAAAGGCCAGGCGATGTTCAATGGAATCTGGCTCACGCGCGAACACGGCGGGTTTTTGACGATCATGCCGGACTGAGCGCCGCAAGAAACAGCCGTCCCTATTTCTTGCAGGCATATGATCGTGATATGGGAAATGGAAATATTGTGTTGATGCAAGAGGTTGATGCGCCGATTATCGTTATGGGACAACAGTGGGGCGCAATGCGGTTGGGATACACGCTTTAGAAAGATGCATGTTGCGTCTCCAGCGCAATGAAAGAACATATCGCGATATGGCAAGAACAATGGACTAGACGGATTCCGGGACGGCGCTCCCTTTAATTTTTATTCAGGTTTTTATCATCGTTTCTAGGAGTTCCAATGGGTTTCACAGCCGTAATCATCGGTCGGCCGAACGTCGGAAAATCAACCCTCTTCAACCGTCTGGCCGGACGACGTTTGGCGTTGGTGGACGACGCTCCCGGCGTAACCCGCGATTGGCGCGCCGCTCCCGCTCGCATCGGCGGCCTCGCCTTCACCATCATCGACACCGCCGGCCTGGAAGACGCCGAAGACGATAGTCTTGAAGGGCGCATGCGCCGACAAACCGAACAAGCTCTTGAACGCGCAGACGTCGTCCTCATGCTTGTTGACGCCCGCACGGGAATCACTTCCGTCGATCAACACTTCGCCACCTGGCTGCGCAAAACCGGTCGCCCGGTCATCTTGATCGCCAACAAATGCGAAGGACGACGCGAACTTGCCGGACTTTTCGAAGCCTATGAACTCGGCCTCGGAGAACCTGTGGCGGTCTCCGCCGCCCACGGCGAAGGAATGGCCGAGCTTGTCCAAGCCCTAGCGCCTTTCTCCGACAAAGACGGCGAGAGCGACGCGCTCACCGTCGACTCAAACGGCGACGAGTCGCGACTTGAAATCATCGACGATCTTACGGATTCGGAATTCTCCGACGACATCCTCGACGACGAACAAGCCGCCGCTCAGGCCGAGGCCGCCGCCGAAGCCGCCGCTCTCGCCGCCGCAGCGCGACCATTGCAGCTTGCGATCGTCGGTCGTCCAAACGTCGGGAAATCAACGCTGCTGAACAGTCTTATCGGTGAGCAACGCGTTCTCACCGGCCCCGAAGCCGGAATGACTCGCGACGCGATCTCCGTGGATTGGCGCTGGAAAGATCGACCTCTGCGCTTGGTCGACACCGCCGGCATGCGCCGCAAAGCGCGAATCGACGATCGCCTGGAACGCATGGCGGTCAGCGACGCTTTGCGCGTGATTCGCATGGCGCACGTCGTCGTTCTGACTCTGGACGCCGCCGCGATTCTCGACAAACAAGACCTCACCATCGCCCGCATGGTTCTGTCGGAAGGACGAGCCTTGGTTTTGGCGGTCAACAAGTGGGACGAAACCAAAAACCGCAAAGCGGCTCTGGAGACTTTGCGCGATCGTTTGGAGTCGGCTCTTCCCCAAGCGCGCGGAGTGCCTTGGGTGACGATTTCGGCCTTGCGAAGCCATAACCTCGACACGCTGCTGGACGCCGTGCTGGAGACCTACCGCGTATGGAATCAGCGCGTTCCCACAGCTCAGCTCAATCGCTGGCTAATAGAGATCACCGGCCATCATCCACCGCCGTTGGTGTCCGGGCGTCGTTTGAAGTTCCGATATATGACGCAAATCAAGACTCGTCCGCCGACGTTCGCCCTCTGGGCGAGTAAGACGGCGGATGAAATTCCAGACGCTTATTTACGATATTTAACGCAAGGACTAAGAAACGCCTTTGCGCTGCCGGGCGTTCCTTTGCGGTTATACTTGCGCAAAGCGCGCAATCCCTATGCCGACTCGTAGAAAAACATCTTCGTAAGATTAAACGGGTCCAGGGACTGTGTTCCTGGTCGCGGGGGATCATAAGGGGGGCCCGACGGCCCCTCTTATTTGCCGCAAGGCAAAATCCGCACAAGCTGCAAGATGTTTGCCTTACGACAAATAACGGCGCGGCGAAGAAGAGAAGACATCTCCCCCCTTATGATCCCCCACGACCAGAAACATCCCCTCTCTAAACCCGTTTTAAACCCGTTTAATTTTACAAAACCCTATCAACGAAGAATCAGCCAACCCTAAATCAGGTTAGACCGGAGAACTCGTCAAACGAGAGATTTCATCTTTTAAACGAAGCTTCTCGCGCTTCAACGTGGCGATAGCGGCCGCGTCAGGGAGCGGGCGTTGGGTTTCCTTTCGTAATTCGTCATCCACATGTTTATGTTTCACACGCAAGGATTCAATACGGTCCTCGGACGACATGCTGCCCCTCCATACTCAACAGACGCCGCGACCCTCTCGGCGCGCGGCCTACAAACATCAAGTATGACCGACGAGGGCAGGCGTCAAGAGAAGAAGAGCCATGGACGAGCCGCGCGTTGTTCGCTACATCAAACGCATGCGCGCTCAATCCCCATCTTTTCAACCTTCGCCTTGCTTGCCTCCCCGCTTGATCGTCGGCGTCAGCGGCGCATCCGGCGTTCGGTACGGCGTCCGCTTGCTTGAAACTCTACGCTTATTGGAGGTTGAATCCCACTTGATCATGACTCGCGCCGCAGAATTGACCTTGGCGCAAGAAACCGACCTCACCATTGCAGATGTGCGACAAATCGCCTCAGCCTGGCATGAACCTGAAAACATTGGCGCTTCAATCGCCAGCGGCGGATTTCGAACTCTGGGAATGGTGGTGGCTCCATGCTCGATCCGCAGCATGAGCGAAATTGCCTCGGGAATCGCGGGATCGCTTTTAACACGCGCCGCCGACGTTACGTTGAAGGAGCGGCGACGATTGGTGTTAATGGTGCGCGAGACGCCTTTTCACTTGGGGCACTTACGCTCCATGACTGCGTTGACGGAAATGGGAGCAATCATTGCGCCTCCAATTCCAGCGTTTTACAACCGCCCCCAGACAATTGAAGAGTTGATTGACCAAAGCGTGGGACGTGTGTTGGATTTATTTGGTTTGACTGCTCCCGGCGTGCGACGTTGGGGTGAGAACATCGCGCCGCTTTAAACCGCATAAATAGAATAAAATTAAATTAAATTACATTACAATAGTCCAAGAACTGCGTTCCCAATCGCCAAAACCTAGAACGAAAGCCGTCATTACAATCCGGAAGCGTCCAGAAACACAATCCCTGAACGATTCCGATCTAATTTTATTTAGTTGATCCATCTGCCTGTTCATCTCTCCATCTCTCCATCCATCCCTCCACCTGTTCATCTTTTTTTTATTGAACGCTGTTCTTATAAGGAACTCCTCAATGGCGCGCCCAACAGTTCGTTATGCTTGCCAATCTTGCGGCGCCTCCTTTCCCAAATGGAGCGGCAAATGCGAAGCTTGCGAAGCTTGGAACACACTGGTTGAAGAAACGCTCCCAGAAAGCGCGCCTAAAGGTCTCGGCGGCCGCAGCGGAAACGCCCGAGCGTCCCGCCGCCTAGAATTCTCTCCCTTAACCGGCTCATCCGGCGAAACGCCGCGCCGAATCACCGGAATCAGCGAATTCGACCGCGTTTGCGGCGGCGGCTTAACTCCAGGCTCGGCGGTTCTGATCGGCGGAGACCCCGGCATCGGAAAATCAACCTTACTGCTGCAAGTGGCGTGTCGATTGTCCTCCGGCTGCCCATGCGTCTACATCTCCGGCGAAGAAGCCGTCGATCAAGTGAGAATGCGAGCCGCACGTCTGGAACTGACGCAAGCAACGGTCGAACTGGCGACGGCAACCAATGTAAGAGACATCATCGCTTCCCTGGACGCCACAGACGCACCCGCCGTCGCCGTCATCGATTCGATTCAAACCATGTATGTTGACACGCTGGAAAGCGCGCCGGGAACCGTGGCGCAAGTGCGCGCCTCAGCCCACGAACTGATCCGAGTCGCCAAACGCCGAGGCATGATCCTGCTGTTGGTCGGCCACGTCACCAAAGAAGGAACAATCGCCGGGCCGCGCGTTCTGGAACATATGGTGGACACCGTGCTGTATTTCGAAGGCGAGCGCGGACACCAATTTCGCATCTTGCGAACAGTGAAAAACCGATTCGGCCCAACGGATGAGATCGGCGTCTTCGAAATGACCGGACGCGGATTGGAAGAAGTTCCAAATCCATCCGCGTTGTTCTTGGCGGAACGGCGCGGAGACGTCTCCGGCGCGGCGGTGTTTGCCGGAATCGAAGGAACAAGACCCGTTTTGGTCGAAATTCAAGCTCTGATCGCTCCCTCGCCCTTGGGAACCCCGCGCCGCGCCGTAGTGGGATGGGATGGCGGACGCTTGGCGATGATTCTGGCCGTCTTGGAAGCCCGATGCGGAGTGTCGATCGGAGCAAACGACGTTTATCTGAACGTGGCGGGAGGATTGCGAATCTCCGAGCCCGCCGCAGACCTCGCGGTGGCTGCGGCGTTGGTGTCGTCGCTCACCGGCTGCCCCGCCCCACCGGACGCCGTGGTGTTCGGCGAGATCGGGCTGGCCGGAGAAGTGCGCTCTGTCAGTCAAACCGAGATTCGCTTGAAAGAAGCCGCAAAACTGGGATTTTCCAAAGCATTCGCTCCTGCCGGGCGCGGGAGAAAACAAGAACGGAGCAATACGCCGGGTTTGCGCTTAACCGAACTGTCTCAGTTATCGGACCTTCTGCCGTATTTCGAATCGTAAAAGCCTGTCCGAAGGCTTTTGCATAACAAAAGACGCCGCCAACACAAGCGTCATCAGATTTCACCAAAAAGTCATCGCGCCCGTCGCCTTTTTTATCGTCCTGTACTAGATTGACGCGGCGCCGCATCGCCATATCTCTATTTGAAACCTCTACACGAGACGCAAGCGATCGGCCAAAGCTATGTTGAAGGGCTGGACGGATGACCATCGTTGACATCATCGTCGTCACGGTAATTCTACTTTCTGCGGGTTTGGCGTTCCTACACGGTTTTGTTCGAGAGGCGTTATCGATCGGAAGCTGGGTGGGAGCCGCATTTGTTGCGCTGTGGGCGTTCCCTTTTGCGGCGCCTTTGGCGCGGACCCATATTCACCACCCGATCGCCGCCGACGCCGCCGCCGGAGCCGTCGTGTTTCTGATCGCCTTGATCATTTTCTCTCTGATCAGCCAACACATCAGCCGCTTTGCGCACGACTCCGGATTGGGCGCCATTGACCGTTCATTGGGATTCGTCTTCGGAGCCATTCGCGGCGCCGTCTTAATCTGCTTATCTTACATGCTCATCACCTGGATTTTGGCGCCTTCCGATTTGCCGCAGTGGATGGTCGAAGCGCGCACTCAACCCATGGTCAAACAAGGCGCAGACCTCTTGATGACGTTGGTTCCCGCCGAAGTGCGCGGCGAAGCCGCCGCCCGCATCGATCCCGAACTGGAGCGCGTGCGCAAAGCCAAAGAAGCCGTGGAAACGCTGCAACGGCTCTCGACGCCTCGCCCAGACACAGGCCGCGCAGGAACCCCAGCGCATGACTCCGGATATAAAGAGCAAGATCGCAGCGGCCTCAACCGATTGATGCAGACCAACTAACGCCGACGAACCAAGAAACGGCTGGAAAACCGCGACAAAACGACGAAGCAAAAGAAAGGCCGGGACTCCGCCCTGAACCCGCCAAAGGCCGAGAGGGCTTTGGAAACCATGACTTGGAGATTGAAACAACCAAAGGCGCAAGGGCTGTTTCAATCCGATGAAGCCGCAAAAGGGCGCAAAAAGGCGTAAAAGAGAGCGCAAGAGGCTATCCGTCAATTCGAAAGCAATTGCTCTTTCCCGCGATGCCCGGCAAGGTGGCGCCGAAACGCCGACGCGCTTGCCTCAAAAACCGCGCGAGGCCCCACAACAAACATCAGCTTCGCGCCTCGGTTAAGGCCACGCCTCGATAAGGAATGTCCGATGTTGACGAACGACCCATTCAACACCTCCCGCGCCAGCGCGTCCCATATCGGCGCATTCAGCCCCTGCGCGGCGGAGGACGCAACACGCGCAGAGGACGCCGATGGCGACCATCCACGCGAAGAGTGCGGCGTGTTCGGCATTCTCGGACACCCCCAATCTGCGGCGGTGACTGTGCTGGGATTGCACGCCTTGCAACACCGAGGCCAAGAATCAGCCGGTTTGGTCTCTTGGAACGGTCGCCGTTTCAATGTCCACCACGCATTAGGCCTCGTCGGCGATAGCTGTAGCGCTCCAAACGTCGTCGGACGTCTGGAAGGTCACGCCACCATCGGTCATGTTCGCTACGCCACCACCGGCGACACTATTCTGCGCAATGTCCAACCTCTGTTCGCAGAATTCGAATTCGGCGGCTTCGCGATTGCTCATAACGGAAATCTCACCAACGCCGCCACATTGCGCCGACAACTGGTCAGACGCGGCTGTCTGTTTCAATCCACCACCGACACCGAGGTCATCGTTCACCTTATGGCGATTGCGCGCGGCGGATCGGTGATCGACCGCATGGTCGAAGCGATGCGGCAAATCGATGGCGCTTTCTCTCTGGTCGCGCTGACGCCCGAAGCCGTCATCGGCGTCCGGGATCCCATGGGAGTAAGACCATTGGTCTTGGGACGAGTCGGCGAATCATGGATCATCACAAGCGAGAGTTGCGCGCTCGACATCGTCGGCGCTCAATATGTGCGCGACGTCGAACCCGGAGAAATGTTGGTGCTCGACCGCTCCGGTCTGCATAGCCTGCGTCCGTTCCAGCCACAACAACGCCGCTTCTGCATCTTTGAGTATATTTACTTCGCTCGTCCAGACAGCGTGGTCGATGGCCGCTCAGTGTATGAGATACGCCGCCGCATCGGCCAAGAACTCGCTCGCGAAGCCCACGTCGACGCAGACTTGGTGGTCGCTGTGCCCGACAGCGGCGTGCCGGCCGCAATCGGATACGCCTACGAAAGCCGAATCCCCTTCGAACTCGGCATTATCCGCAACCATTACGTCGGCCGCACGTTCATTGAACCCACCGACAGCATTCGACATCTCGGCGTAAAGCTGAAACACAACGCCAATCGCCACCTGATCGACGGGAAGCGCGTGATTTTGGTCGATGACTCAATCGTCCGAGGCACCACTTCGAAAAAGATCGTGCAAATGGTTCGCGCCGCCGGAGCGCGCGAAGTTCATATGCGCATCTCTAGCCCTCCCACCACCCACTCCTGTTTCTACGGCATCGACACCCCAGAGCAATCAGAGCTTCTGGCCCACAAATATTCCGTAAAAGACATGGCCCAACATATTCAGGCCGACAGCTTGGCGTTCATCTCCATTGACGGCCTCTATCGCGCCGTCGGAGAAGCCGCGCGAGACCCCCAACAACCTCAATTCTGTGACGCCTGCTTTACCGGTGAATATCCGATTGCGCTCACCGATCGAGACGCCGGAGCATCCTCCGGAGCGTCCTCCTCTGAACAAAACACAGCAACATCTTCCAACAAATAAGGCGCGCGGCGCGCAACACCGCCGCAGTCAAAAAACAAAAGGAAGAAACCATGGCGCGCGATCGCATGCGAATCGGAACGCGGGTTCTTTTTAGCCACGCCATCATTCTGGGCGCATTGGGCGGTTTCTTCTTTTTCTATGTCGCCTCACTGCAATCGCTCCAGAGCGAAATCACCAAACGCGCGACGACGTCCATCGCCATCGCCTCCAAAACTCTTAACCAAATGACGTCGTCTTTTACCCAAAACCTCGAAGCCTACACTCGACGAGAAGCCCTCGCCACACAAGACATGCTGACGGCGCACCAAACTGCCGCTCGACAAGCCCTCGCCGCCACACAAGAAAAACTCCTGCGGCAAATAGCGACGCAGACGGAAGCCGCCGCCAAACAAAAAAATAGCGTGTCGCTAACGCCGCCCCCCATCACTCTTAAAACACGCGAAAAACTGGCGGCAATGCAGATCGCCTTAGCCGAAAAGAAAGATTTTTTCGCCGCCTACGCCATTGCCCGCGCCCAGGCCCGATTCGAACAAAACCTTGCCTCCGTCACCGCTCAAAGCCCCACGACATCCGCTGCGCGAACATCGTCCCAAGAAACCATCACTCGCGAATATGACGATATTGATCTTCTACTGCGCGAACTTTTGGGACAATGGATGCGACAGGCGCAACCGCCGGAAGCTCGCTTCCGGCAAATGCTTTCTGAACTCTTAGGCCTTGTCGGTCGAAGTCGTCAGGAGTTAACAACTCTTATCAATACTTCAACCTCCGATGCGCTCCCTGTCGCTTCTCCACAAGCCACGACGGCCTCTCCAGCCGTAGAACTTCCGATTCTTCTCTTCTCGGACGCCTCCGCCGAAGAAGAATCCGCAAAGTTGCTCCGTTCCACCGCCTTCAAACAACAACTCGAAACCCAAGCCGAAAACACCCGAGTTCTCCTTGCTGAAACCCTCTCCGGAACACAAACTTTTTTTCTTGACGCCATCGCCGCTCTATTGCAACGCGGCGAGGCGATCGGCGCCGCAGCTTTAGGAATCAGCGCGCTTTTTACTCTATTTATCGCCCGCAATGTCGGAGTGGTTCTCCGACAGCGCTTGTTGCACCCTCTCGGCGAGATCACACAACAGGCCGAAGATGAAGCGCAACGAGTCGCATCACTCATACGCCAAGCTGAATCAAAATTTTCTGCTCAGAACGACGTCACACGACAAATCAGCACCGCCATTCGAGCCGCGCTCACAACGGCCGAAACCGTAGCGCAAACCTCCAACCAGAACCACAAACTTACAAAAGACGCCGTGGCGTTTCTACAAGCCGCGATTCGCGACCTTTCGGCGCTTGATCGACTGATCCGCACAATATCTGAAAACAGTCACAACATTTCCCGCGTCGCCGAAGTAATGACTCATATCGCCAACCAAACCAACATGCTCTCGCTGAACGCAACGCTTGAGGCTGCACGGCTCGGAGAACGCGGCAAAGGTTTCGTCACTGTAGCGGAGGATGCTCACAAGTTGGCCGAAGAAGCGGTGAATTCTGCTGAAGAAGTGGCGATGATCGTCGACGCCGCCAACACTGAAACTGAAAAAGTTGCGGCAATCAGTCGCGACATCAATAGCGATATGAACAAAATGAGCGAAGCCTTCCGCCAAATCGAGCGATTCAGCGCAGCGATCGGCGCAGCCGGAGCAGAATTGCGCGTAGGAACGCCAAAAATTGACGGCGCGCTGCAAAATTTGACGAGACTCAATGAAGATGAGGCGGTTCAAGCTCTTCTTCCCGCAACGCATTCTTTGATCAAAATTGTAAACTCTCTGCCATCAATTATACGCCCTGTCTGATCCGTCGCGATTAAAAGACTCTTTGGTGCGTTTGGCGCTTCTGTCGCCTCTGCGTCGTGCTGAACCCATTGTTCACGAGGAGATCAATCTGATGCCAATCACCATCGACCTTGAAACTCATCCTTTCGCTAGCACCTTTTTTTTAAAGGGGCGCGCCGAAGGGAAAGCCGAGGGGAAAGCTGAAGGAAAAGCTGAAGGAAAAGCCGACATGTTAACCCGACTTCTCCGTCGTCGCTTTTCATCGGATGTATCACCGGAGGTTGAGAATCGTGTTCGAAACGCAGATCCTGACGTCTTGGATGAGTGTTGTGATCGAGTCCTGGACGCAAGAACATTGGCGGATGTCCTTGCGTTTCTATCGCGCTGATCGTCTGTCTTCTTAGGAAATAAAGATGGGCTCTGCCCTGGACCCGCCAAAGGCCGGGAGGCCTTTGGAAACCATGACTTGG
>CAUYUA010000243.1:0-21894 GCA_963575675.1 Azospirillaceae bacterium | reverse complement strand
CACCCTCACGGTCACAAACGTCGAGACCATCATTGGCGGCGCAAACACGGACGTCGTCGTTCTGGGAAGCGTCGCGGCCACCGTCACCATCAGCAACGTCGAGACCATCACCGGCGGAACTCTGTCAGACACCGTCATTCTCGGCGCGGCAGTCTCTGGAGCCAGCGTCAATCTCGCCGCAGGAACCGATGTTCTGACGCTATCCGACGCCGGAGACAATTCTCTGACCGTCGCCAATGTTGAGACCGTCACCGGCGGAGCCTCAACAGACATCGTCGTCTTGTCCAACATCAACAATACTTTGACGATCGGAAGTGTTGAAACCTTAACCGGCGGATCGTCCACAGACGTCGTTACGCTTGAAGCAATCGACGGCAGCATCACTGTCTCCGGCGTTGAGACCTTGCTTGGCGGCGCTTCGGCGGACAACGTCACCTTGAGCGCCTCCGTCACCGGCATGATCGTCAATCTCGCCGCTGGAGTGGATGTTCTCACGCTGTCCGACGCAGGAGCCAACACCCTCACGGTCACAAACGTCGAGACCATCATTGGCGGCGCAAACACGGACGTCGTCGTTCTGGGAAGCGTCGCGGCCACCGTCACCATCAGCAACGTCGAGACCATCACCGGCGGAACTCTGTCAGACACCGTCATTCTCGGCGCGGCAGTCTCTGGAGCCAGCGTCAATCTCGCCGCAGGAACCGATGTTCTGACGCTATCCGACGCCGGAGACAATTCTCTGACCGTCGCCAATGTTGAGACCGTCACCGGCGGAGCCTCAACAGACATCGTCGTCTTGTCCAACATCAACAATACTTTGACGATCGGAAGTGTTGAAACCTTAACCGGCGGATCGTCCACAGACGTCGTTACGCTTGAAGCAATCGACGGCAGCATCACTGTCTCCGGCGTTGAGACCTTGCTTGGCGGCGCTTCGGCGGACAACGTCACCTTGAGCGCCTCCGTCACCGGCATGATCGTCAATCTCGCCGCTGGAGTGGATGTTCTCACGCTGTCCGACGCAGGAGCCAACACCCTCACGGTCACAAACGTCGAGACCATCATTGGCGGCGCAAACACGGACGTCATAACATTAGGCGTTTCCGGCTCCAGCACCCTCTCGATCGTCAACATTGAGACCTTGCAAGGAACATCGACGGCTGATGCTATTATTCTGGAGGGGGCAGTCACGAGCGGAAACATTAATTTGCTCGGCGGCAGTGATTCTCTGGCTCTTTCAAGCAACGGAGACAATACTTTAACAGTCGCCAATATTGAAACCGTCACCGGCGGAACCTTAACAGACGTCATCAGTCTGTCCGGCGGACAGAACAACACTCTGACGATCAACAACATTGAAACATTGATTGGCGGGGCCTCAACAGATGTCGTCACATTAGGCAGCGCAAACAACTCAGTATTAATCAGCAATGTTGAAACCCTTATCGGAAGCACTTTCGCCGACAATGTTACGTTCGGAAGCGCCGTCACCAACATGACGATCAGTCTGGCGGTAGGAAGCGACTCCTTAACCTTATCCGACGTCGGAAACAACACGCTCACTGTCAGCAACATTGAAACCTTGATCGGCGGCGCCTCGATCGACGTTGTCACCTTGGGCAACCTCGTTAACACCATCGCCATCAGCAACATCGAAACTTTGACCGGCGGCGCTTCCGCTGACACTGTTACGCTCGGAAACGCCGTCTCAGACATGGTTATGGACCTTTCCGGCGGCGTTGACTCCGTCACGTTGTCTGACTCCGGCAATAACACGCTTACCATGGTCAACGTAGAAACCTTGATCGGCGGCACGGCCATAGACGTCATCACATTGTCGGGAACCGGCAACAACACGCTCACAATCATCAATATAGAAACGCTGACGGGCGGCGCATCGACAGACATCATCATTCTGGGCGCTACGGACAACAACACCGTCACGGTTTCCAATATTGAAAGCCTGACGGGAAGCGCTTCCGCCGATCATGTTACATTCAGCAGCGCCATCACCAGCATGACAATCAATCTGGCCGGAGGAAGCGACTCCTTGACCTTGTCCGACTCCGGCAACAACACTCTTACTATCAGCAATATCGAGACCTTGATCGGCGGCGCCTCGATCGACGTTGTCACAGGGCAACCTCGTCAACACCATCACCATCAATATCGAAACTCTGACGGGCGGCTCCTCCGCCGACACAGTTACGCTCGACTCGGTCACAGACCTAGTTCTGGACCTTTCCGCCGGCAGCGACTCTTTGACTTTGTCCGGCTCCGGCAGCAACACGCTCACCATAGCCAACGTCGAAACCGTGATCGGAGACACAGCCACCGATGTCATTACACTGTCGAACTCCAACAATACGCTTACAATCAGCAACATCGAAACTTTGACCGGCGGCGCATCGACCGATGTCATTACTCTCGGAGCAACAGACAACACCGTCACGGTTTCCAATATTGAAAGCCTGATAGGCGGCGCCTCCGCCGACCATGTTACGTTCGGCAACGCCATCGCCAACATGACGATCAATCTGGCGGGAGGAAATGACTCCTTAGACTTGTCAAGCTCCGGGAACAACACACTCACCATCAGCAATATTGAAACCTTGATCGGCGGCGCCTCCATCGACATCATCACGCTCGGCAACGTCATCAACACTATTACTCTTACCGATATAGCGTTGATCGGCGGCGCTTCCGCCGACGTCGTCACCTTCACCACAGCCGTCACCAGTATGGTTCTGGATTTCCACAACGCAACGGAACCGACGTTCTGACTTTGTCAGGAAGCGGGCCAATGTTCTGACCGTCACGAATTGGAAACTTTGAATCGGCGGCGCATTCAGTGACGATCACCCTATCGAGCGCCGTTACAGGCATGGTGATTGACGGAAGCTCAGACACCGACTCGTTGACCCTCTCGGGAAGCGGCGTCAACACGCTCACCATCTCAAACATCGAGATTCTGGCCGGCGGCGCCTCGACCGACATTGTGACGTTGGCAAGCGCCGGAACTCTCATGATCACAGATATTGAGAGCATCGTCGGTTCAACATTCACAGACGACATCACGCTCAACACCGCCTCATCCGGCGTTGAAATTGACCTCGGAAACGGCTCCGACGCTTTGACGTTAAGCAACGACGCCAACACCATTTACGTTGCAAACGTCGAAACCATTACCGGCGGCGCCGTCAATGACGTCGTAACGCTAACCTCTGGAGTAACCGGAACCATAGACCTTGGCTCAGGCAGCGGCGATCGCTTGATCTTGGGAGATTTTACGAACTCCGTCACCGTCACCAATGTTGAATCCATCACCGGTGGAGCCGGAAACGACACGATCACTCTCGGAACAAGCTATAACGGCTCCATTAGCCTTAGCGCCGGAACCGATGTTCTGAAGCTTTATGACTCAAGCGCGAACACAGTTACGGTCACCAGCGCCGAAACGATCCAAGGCGGCAACGCAGGCGACGTCATTTCCGTCACTACCGCCACCACTATTGTCGCAGGCGGCGGAACGGATCAAATCACCGGCTCAACCGGAGCAGACGTCATTACGACCGGCGTCGGCAGCGACGTCATCATCTACACCAACACAAATCAAAGCTCGACCTCCAACGCAGACACGATCACCGACTTCGATGTCGTTAATGACGTGTTGCAATTCAGTGGTATGCTGACCGGAACCTTCTCCATCGTTTCCAGCTTCACCGTAACTGGAAACACTCAAGTCTACTTCGACGACGCTACGAAGGTTCTGCACATCGATACCGATGGCAATAGCGCCGACAACATGAAGATCACTCTTACCGGCGTAACCGGCGCATCCTTGTCCAGCAGCAACTTCGTCTGGTCATAATATGAAACGACGACGGCGTCCAACCTCGTTCCTTAAGCGGTCTGAACGCCGTCGTCTCTTCTTTTTTCTATTATCTTACCTGCCATTCTCCAATCGTCGTTCCCTAGACACGCAATTTGTTCTAATGTAGCCTCCGTCGTATGATCTGCTCTAAAAAACATCCTTGTCGGCAATCATGTCTCTGAAGACCATTCTTGTTCATGTGACAAGTGACGAACAAAGCTGTGCTCGCTTAAAAGTGGCGGCGGCGTTGTCGCGTAAATTTCACGCCTTCCTCGACATTGTTTCCATTGTCGCCGAGGGAAGCGAGCGTGAATCCCAAATCGAACAAGACGTTCGAGGCATCTGTAAAGAATGTTCTTATTCTTGGAAGATATTGGAAGGAAATCACGTCGAGCATCTTGCCGAACGCAGCTTCTTTAGCGATCTGGCAATCATCTCTCAGACGCGGCCAACCTCTATAACGCACCAGCCCGCTTTTGATGATCCTCCGTTATACTTGCCGGAGAAGCTTCCTCTTGCTGCGGCGTGTCCAACGCTGATTCTGCCGTGGAATTGGAGCGGAGCCACTCCTGCTCACCATATTCTGCTTGCTTGGCGTCACAATCGAGAAACGGCTCGCGCCGTTCATGAAACCTTGCCGATTTTACAAGCCGCCGAGCGTGTGACGATCCTGACTGTGGCCTCCTCTTCGGAACATCCAATTTCCGACGTCGATATTGCTGTTTTCCTGGACCGCCATGGTGTCGCCAACCATTGTTTAAGTGAAATTAGCCATGAAGGCGATGAAGATGATGTGATTCTACGAACCGCGCGAGAGCATGAATGCGATGCCGTGATTATCGGCGTACAAGGCTCTTCACGTTGGCGCGACCTTATTATGGGCAATGCGACCGGCGCACTTTTGGAGCAAACAGATATTCCAATCATTATGTCACATTAGAACAAAAATTTGACATTGTCTTTCTCCGGCTCTCAAAAACGCTTTTCTGGTTTCATTAAATTGTAAAATTTCTTTGGTAAAATGCTAAGAACATCATCACTCAGACAGTTGAACAAAAAGAGTGATTCGCGCCTTTTGAGCACAATTTAATTGGATAAAAATTAAACGGGTCCGAAAACTGTGTCCTGGTCGCGGAAGGGATGTAAAGGGGGGCCGACGGCCCTCCTTGCTTGCTCAAAGGGCAAAAACTATCTATTCGTTGCAGCCTCAAGATTTTTTTGCTTTACCGCACAAGCAAGGGAAGCAGTCGGCTCCCCCCCCCCTTACAGTTCCTCACGACCAGGAACACAGTTTCTGGGCCCGTTTAGCTTTTATCCAATTGGGTTGTGTTCAAAAAGCCTGCGCCATTCTTGCACAAAACCTTGGAAACAAGATAAAACCATCTTGTTCCCTTCACATCTCATCTCTCAAGGACGCAAAGAAATGAAGCATGTCGCCTTTCACGGTCGTTTGGTCATCATTGGTTTCGGAAGCATCGGCCGAGGCGTATTGCCTCTCCTTCTGCGTCATATCGACATGACGCCTGAGCAAATTATCGTCATTACCGCTGATGACGCCGGACGCGACGTCGCTGAGGAATACGGCGTTCCCTTCATCATCCATCCCTTGACCATCGATAATTATCGTCAAGAACTTACCCCGCGCTTGAGCAAAGGCGACTTCTTGTTAAACGTCTCGGTTGAAGTCTCTTCCGTCGCGCTGATTGAATTATGCCGCTCGTTGGGCGCACTCTACCTCGACACATGCATCGAACCTTGGCCTGGAGGGTACACCGACCCCAATCTTTCCCCCAGCCTGCGCTCTAATTATGCACTCCGTGAATCAGCGTTAGCATTGCGCTCCGCAGAACCAACCCCCACAGCGGTTTTAACGCACGGAGCCAACCCCGGTTTGGTTTCACACTTTGTTAAGCAAGCCCTAATCAATATCGCTCATGATGTTGGAGTCGAAACCGACATTCCTTCATCGCGCAACGCCTGGGGTGAGTTGGCGAAACGTTTGGGCGTGAAAGTTATTCATATCGCTGAACGCGACACTCAAGTCGCCCAAGTTCCTAAACGCGTCGGCGAGTTCGTCAACACCTGGTCCATTGATGGTTTCGTCAGCGAAGGCAGTCAACCTGCGGAACTCGGTTGGGGAACCCATGAACGGCATTGGCCGAATGATGCGCATCGTCATGACTTCGGATGCGATTCAGCAATTTATTTAATGCGTCCCGGCGCAGGAACCCGTGTGCGGACATGGACGCCTCTGGAAGGTCCGTTCCATGGCTTTTTGATTACTCATGGCGAATCGATTTCAATTTCCGACTATTTCTCGGTCAAAGAAGGCGACGCCGTTCAATATCGCCCAACGGTTCACTACGCTTATCATCCCTGTGACGACGCCGTGCTTTCCGTTCATGAGCTGGCCGGAAAAAATTGGCGTATGCAAAACTCCAAACGCTTGATGATGGAGGAAATCACCTCTGGCATCGATGAGTTGGGTGTGTTGTTGATGGGACACGCACGCGGCGCCTACTGGTTCGGTTCTCAGCTCTCTATCGAAGAAACCCGGAAAATTGCGCCGCACAATAACGCAACCAGCCTACAAGTCACGGTTGCGGTGCTGGCGGGCGCCATTTGGGCCATCGAAAATCCCAACAATGGCGTCACAGAACCGGATGAGCTTGACTTCCAGCGTATCCTTGAGGTGTGTCGCCCCTATCTTGGAAACGTTGTCGGCGCTTATACCGATTGGACTCCGTTACACGATCGCGAGGGGCTGTTCCCTGAGGATCTAGATCGCGTTGATCCGTGGCAATTCAAAAACATTCGCGTCGTCTAGCAGATTTCGGCGCATCGATAAAAATTCTGTGAATATCGCGTTATCACAAACGCCCTATCATGATGTCTAAAGACTTCCTGGATATGGCGTTTGTGATATACTCTGTCCAATTGAGAACCCGAAAAAAAACTCCGAAAGAATCGGGGCTCCGCCCTCGACCCGCCAAAGGCCGGGAGGCCTTTGGAAACCATGACTTGGAGTTTGTAACAACCGGATGAGAGTGGACCGTTTCAATTCGGGAAGGCCGCATGATTTTCGAGTTCTCAACCGAACAGAGTATAAATTAACGCGAATGGAATTTTTATCGGTCTTTTCTCCTTAATTTGGCGATATTTGAAAAAATCTTCCCTATTCGGCGTGTCTTCTTCAACCATTTGAGCCGTTGCGTTTCCGGAGACCTGGATGAACGAAAAAATTACCCGTTTTCTTACCGATCATCGCCCGGCAACGCCTTGCCTAGTGATCGATATTGACGTTGTTGAGCAAAACTACAAAACTCTGACAGAGTCCTTGCAGGCGGCGTGGGTTTACTACGCCGTCAAAGCCAATCCGGCGCCAGAAATCCTCAAACGCTTGGTCGCCTTAGGATCCTGTTTCGACACCGCCAGCGTTCCAGAGATCGAGATGGTTTTGGCCGCAGGAGCGCGACCAAATCAAATCTCCTATGGCAACACCATCAAAAAACAGGCCGACATTGCCCGCGCCTATGATCTGGGAGTGCGGCTGTTTGCTTTCGACTCTGACGCCGAACTCGATAAAATTGCCGCCGCAGCTCCTGGTTCGCGCGTTTTCTGTCGTCTTCTAACCAGCAATGAAGGCGCTGAGTGGCCCTTGTCGCGTAAGTTCGGATGCGATTCCGAAATGGCGTTCAGCCTTTTGCGCTCGGCGCCGGATAAAGGCGTCGTCCCTTACGGACTTTCTTTTCATGTCGGGTCTCAGCAGCGGTATCCCAATCAGTGGGACACCGCCATTGCCGCCGCAGCTTCCGTTTTTACGGCGCTTCAAGAGGTCGGCGTGAATCTGCGCATGATCAACCTTGGCGGCGGTTTGCCCACACGTTATCGAAAAGACGTGCCGCCGGTGGAACGTTACACTCAGGCCATCATGGCGTCTTTGAGCCGCCATTTCGGCGATCTCCTGCCGGAAATCCTCATCGAGCCCGGTCGCGCGCTGGTCGGCAGCGCTGGAGTCATCGAAAGCGAAGTCGTGCTCATTTCAAAAAAATCTTTCCATGACTCCAAGCGTTGGGTCTACCTCGACATAGGAAAGTTTGGCGGCTTAATTGAAACCATGGATGAGGCGATTCATTATGAGTTCACTTGCGATCGAATCGTTGGCGATCAAGAGACCAATTGCGAACTGAGTATTATTGCCGGCCCGACGTGTGACAGCACTGATGTCCTCTATGAGCGCACAGAGTATAAATTGCCAATAGCGCTTCAGATCGGAGACCATGTGCGTATTCATGCTGCGGGCGCCTACACTACGACTTACGCCTCAATTGGATTCAACGGGTTTGCGCCGTTAACAGAGTATTATATCTGAGCATCATAGAAAAACTCAAGATCAGACGAGGCCAGAACCGTATTCCTGGCCTCGTCTGATCTTGAGTTCGTTGAATCATAGTTTTGCATTATCATATCTTTTCCGGTTTCCAAAACGGCGCAATGTCTTTTAACGCCTTCCACCGCGCAACCATTTCCTGCTCCAAACGACCGGTTCTATAATCCAACCACACCATCAATGATGGAGTGTCGCGCCCAAGACGTTGCGCTAAAGCGCGTGTTTTTGCAAAATCAGCCAATGCATCAAGCGTCGTTTGCAGTTCTTCAATCGCCACAGCAAAAGGTCGAACCGCAGACGGCGAATAAAGGGAGCGTAAAATACCAATTGCGGCGCGTAAACGTCGAATTCGACGATGAAATGTTATACGCTCATCTCGATTCTGTCCGCGAATCCCTCGCCCGGCCTTTCGCGCTCTTTGATAAAGCATCTCCAACCACATGTCGGAAAGCCCCGCCACAGGCATATCCAGACGAGAGCGTTGTTCCGGCGTTGCCGTTTCAAGCCAACGATCGTCTTCCACCCAATCGCCCAAACAAAGCAAAAAAGTGGCGTATTCAGGAGCGCGCAGCGCATTGACGGCAACAGTTTCTGCGGCGCGACGCGCGGTGCGCGCCGCAGGCCCCAACAGAACCAAAGGATCTTCCAGTCCGGCTCCGGCATCCCGACATAAGGAAAACGCCACGACCCAATCGCGCGCAGGAGCCAAACGCTCCGTCAGAGCCCGAGCGTCGTTAACCAACGTCGGCGCTTCCGATGAGGACACAAGGCTGGAAAATAAACGAAACGCCAAACGCAACCGCCGTAAAGCGCTCAGCATTTGCGCTAAACTTTCTCCATCATCATGTTCAAAATCACGATTGCCTTGCCCTTCTTGATGACACCCCAAATGCGCCAACACCCAGGCTTCATTACACTGCAATTGCCGCAGACAATGCCGCACGACGTGACGAAAAGCCTCGGCGGCCGAAGTGATCGGCGACAAGGACAAAGATTCAACCAAACACGGACGCAATTCTTGACCGACCAAGGCTCCATAGCCAATGTCGGCTTTACTTTCCATGCTGATTCGCAACGGAAAAAGACGATGCAGCCTTAAGGCGAAACGAAACAAATGAGCCGTTTTACCAGCGCGCAATTTCAACTCAATAGCGCTAAACGCACAGCGACGCTCTTTATCGCCAGCCTCTGAATCCGAAACGCAATCAGATTTCAGCAGCGTCCGAACTTCTCCGAGATCCAGATCGACTTCGATCAACGTGACGGCATCCGGACGGACCAACAAACGAACCCGTTGGTAAAGCACCACAAACGCCGGTCGCAGATTCGGCAAGACCTCCGTGGGAATAAAGTGCGCGACGTCTTCTTCCGTCAGCACAGCCATATTAAGCTGATCGTTTACAAGCGGCCAGTCCCACTCGCGACGAATTGTAACCAGCGCAATGTCGCTTGACGTTGCGCTGTTCATGGTCTTTACAGTCTGAAGACATCCTGTGTCGCCACTTTGCACGCGCAACGCGACGCCATGATGATAAAGCTGCAAATCCGAAGTGTCATAGTATATCGTGCGATTGTTCTGGCGTTCCGGAGGTCCATCAAGCAACGCCGAAAGCGACGCCTCCTCCGAAAGTCGAACCAAGTCCTTCGGCTCGATCAACAGTTTCAATTCGACTTCGCGACGCGCTGCGCCGTAAAGGGAAACGTCAGACATGACGTTCACCGGCGTTTCTGCCGACAAGAAAACGGTCTCCTTCCTTTGCGACGATAGCGTGCGACTTCGTCGCCCTCTCTTCCGTCTCTTGAACTCATCTTCAGTGTTTTGGATGGCGAGGCCATCAAGACTCGGCGTCAAGCGCTTTGGGTTGGTAGAATTGAACAAAACGCCCGGTGTAAGGCGCTATCTCTCGCCACTGCTCCACGGAGAACATAAGAACAGCGCACCCCGCCGTCGGAAACTTACGCAAGAGAGACTCCATCAAACCGGCGTCTCCGGAATGAATCAACAATTGCGACAGAAGATGAACATCTGGATTATGACCAACAACCATCACTGAATTGTATTGCTCTGGCAATGCTTGAACACGATCGAACAAGACGTTGCAGCCACACAGATAGAGCTGAGGTTCTTGGAGAATCGGCGCTTTGGCGAAAGAGAAGACGTCGGCGACGACGTCCAGCGTTTCAACAGTTCGACGCGCCGATGAGCAGAGAAAAAAATCAGGACGCAAACCATCTTTGGCAATGGCTCGCCCCACGCGCCTAGCGGCGCGGACTCCGCGTGGCGTCAAGGAACGCTCATGGTCGTTTTCAACCGAGTCGTCTTGAACAGCCTTCCCATGGCGCATTAGAAAAAGCGTTTTCATGGCAATTTTTTTATGTAAGACGTCGCGCCGCATCATGACGCCTCTTTTTGGTTGAAGCAAGATTTTCCGTCTTTCTCCGGCGATTCTTTTTCCACTGGTTTGAGCGCCGCTCCACGAGACGCGCTTTTTCCATTTTTTCTGAGCCTTTCCATTTTCTTTGCTGAAACAGCCTGATATAAGACGCTCCAGACTTTCAACATGATGCTTCCTTTAACACCATAGTTCGGCATGCGGAGACTCCTTCACCACCCCCTGTCGCCCTTATCGCGCCTTGTGCGCGTCCAGCTTGCGGAAAAGGGCGTTGATTTCGAACTCGTCATGGAAAAACCCTGGGAGCGGCGAGAGGAGTTTCTTGCTCTGAATCCCGCCGGCGAGGTGCCCGTCTTCATTGACGAAGACGGGGCTGTTGCCGTGCGCGAAACCATCCCGGAATACATCGAAGAAACATTTTCCAGCAACAGCTTGTTGAACGGCTCTGCGGTCCAACGCGCCGAAGCGCGTCGTTTGACATCGTGGTTCATCAACAAATTCGAACGCGACGTCACCGAAAATTTAGTCGGCGAGAAAATAATCAAGCGTTTGAGTGGACAAGGCTATCCGCACGCGATAGCGATTCGCGCTGGTCATTCCAATATCCACTTTCATCTGGATTATATCGCTTGGCTTTCTGATCATCGCACATGGTTGGCGGGCGATCATTTCTCGTTAGCGGATATCGCCGCCGGCGCACAACTCTCCACTATCGACTACATCGCTGAAGTCCCCTGGGAAGATCATCCAGAAGCAAAAGACTGGTACGCTCGAATTAAATCCCGTCCCAGCTTTCGGGCGATCTTGGCGGATCACCTTCCAGGAATCCCTCCCCCAAAGCACTACGCCGACCTTGATTTCTAGTGTGAGTCCGGCGTTGTTCTCTACTCGCCGTCGTCGCTCTTGAGCGGCGCGTCCGTAGTTTTTGTGCTTGCGCTCTGTTTCGAAGAACAACAGCCCATTTCATCAAGAAGGAGAGTTCCGATGTCTCGCCGCATCGCATATGTCAATGCTCGCCTGCTTGATCCCGCAAGTGGTCTGGACGTCTCCGGCGCTTTGCTGATTGAGGGAACCCGAATCGCCGATTATGGCCCTCGCCTCTTTTCCGACGGAAACACACCCGAAGGCATTGAGGTCATCGACCTGAACGGAGCCTGCTTGGCGCCCGGATTGGTCGATATGCGGGTGATGGTCGGCGAGCCCGGAGAAGAACATAAAGAAACCATCAGCACCGCCAGTCAAGCCGCAGCCGCAGGAGGCGTCACCGCTCTCGCCTGTCTTCCCAACACCGACCCACCCATCGATGACGTCTCAGGCATTGAGTTCATCGCACGACGCGCCCGCGAAGTAAAACTCGTCAAGATATTCGCTCAAGCTGCCGTTACACGCGGCTTAGGCGGTCGAGAACTCTCGGAAATGGGCATGTTAAGCGAAGCTGGAGCTGTGGCCTTTACTGATGGCGCCCGCGCCGTGGCCAACGCTCAGGTGATGCGACGGGCGCTTAGCTACGCCAGCACCTTCGATTTACTCATTGTCCAACATCCGGAAGAACCGACTTTGGCCGCAGGCGGCGCGATGAACGCCGGAGAAACCGCCACGCGCCTAGGATTATCAGGAATTTCTTGGGTTGCCGAGGTCATGATAATCGAACGTGATTTGCGTTTGGTCGAAGTCACCGGCGCCCGTTATCATGTCGCCCATGTGTCGACTCGACGCGCCGTCGAGGAGATTCGCGCCGCCAAAGCGCGCGGCTTGCCGGTCACATGCGACACTGCTCCACCTTATTTTACTCTTACCGAGGATGATGTCGGCGATTATCGCACCTTCGCCAAACTTTCGCCGCCGTTGCGCACGGAATCCGACCGACAAGCCATTATTGAAGGTCTCGCAGACGGCGTCATCGACGCCATCGCCAGCGATCACCAACCTCAAGACCAAGACAGCAAGCGCGTGCCTTTCAGTCAAGCGGCCTTCGGCGTGGTTGGATTGGAAACCTTGCTTCCTCTGACTCTGGAGCTGGTTCATCAACGTCGCTTGACTTTAATGGACGCTCTACGCGCTCTCACCTGTCGTCCGGCGGAAATTTTGCGTTTGCCGCTCGGCCGATTGACATGCGGAGGACCAGCCGATCTTGTTGTCTTCGATCCCGACATTGCTCGGCGCATTGAAATCAACCAGCTCTGTTCAAAATCAAAGAACTCTCCTTTTGATGGTTTCGCTGCGCACGGTTGCGTATTACGCACTCTTGTCGACGGTCGCACTGTCTTTCAAAAATAGGGTCTATTCGTTATGTGGACGATTTTGCTGTTGACCGCCTCCAATTTGCTGATGACTATGGCATGGTATGGTCACCTGCGTTTTCCGAATGCAAAACTATGGCAAGTTATACTTTTAAGCTGGGGTATTGCTTTCTTTGAGTATTGTTTGGCCGTTCCCGCCAATCGTATTGGGTATAGACAATACTCCGCAGAACAACTTAAGGTCATTCAAGAAGTAATTAGTTTATCGGTGTTTCCCATCATTTCTTTTTTATGGTTGGGCGAAGCTGTGCGATGGAACTATCTGGCCGCGTGTGTTTGCCTCGGAGCCGCCGTCATTTTCATTTTTAAATTTTAATTTGTGAGTTCCAGATTTTTGTCTCTTTATGGAGTTTCCCAGAATGAACAACCTCCTCTCTTGGTTCTCGACCATAGCGGCGCTTGGAGGCGGTTATCTGTTGGGATCCATTCCGTTTGGTCTGATTCTAACCCACGCTGCTGGATTGGGCGACATTCGTCAAATCGGATCAGGCAACATCGGCGCAACTAATGTTTTACGCACAGGAAAAAAGGCTCTGGCGGTTGCGACCTTAATGCTCGATGCGTTAAAAGGCGCAGTCGCCGCGATGATTTCTTTATGGTTGTGGGGGCAAGGAGAGTCTTTGCTGGCGGCTGTCGCCGCAATGATCGGACACACTTACCCAGTCTGGTTAGGCTTTCGTGGCGGCAAAGGAGTGGCGACGGCTCTAGGCGTTTTGTTGGCCGTGACGCCGATTGTCGGGGCTCTGGCCTGCGCAATCTGGTTGGTTACAGCATGGCTTTCACGGATTTCGTCATTGTCGGCTCTGGTCGCTTTGGGAATAACGCCAGTCACGGCGTGGTTGTTTGAAGGCGCAGAAGAGTCGTTGTTGGCGACCATTATCGCTGTGGTTGTGTTTTTGCGCCATAAGACCAACATAGAACGTTTAATTGCAGGCCAAGAACCCCGGATTGGCCAGAAAAAAGAAAATACAACAGAATGAGAAAAGAGTAAAACTCCGTCTGAAACAGGAGAGGTCCAGGGACTATGTTCCTGGACCTCTCCTGTTTCAGACGGAAGCTTATTTCGGTTTTACTCTACAATCTCTTTCATTTTACTCTACAATCTCTTTCATTTTACTCTACAGTCTTTTTCCTAGAAAAACGCCCGCCGCCATTGCCCCAACAAACACGACGACACCCGGATTTCCCGCAGTCAATGCTCCCAACGCTGGTCCAGGACAATAACCAGCCAACCCCCATCCCACGCCAAACACGACAGCGCCAATCACCAAACGTAAATCCACAACAGTCTTTGCCGGCAGAGAAAAACAATCCGTTAAAAACGGGCGTCCACGTCGAAATATCGCTTGATATCCCAATGTCGTGATTCCAACCGCTCCTCCCAATACAAACAACAGCGCCGGATTCCAATCCCCTCTTACATCAAGAAACCCTAAAACAACGCGAGGGTCCGTCATCCCGGACACAGCCAAGCCAACGCCAAAAAGCACCCCCGCCGCAAGTCCGACCATTGTTGACCGCATTCCTGATTCCCCTCCCCTCAAAGACCGTGTCTCGTCACATAAACCGTAACCAGCGCTGAAGCCATAAAACTAATAACCGCAACCAATGAGCGTCGTGAAAATCGCGCCAATCCACATACGCCATGCCCGCTGGTGCAACCGCTTCCGATCGTTACCCCCAACCCAACCAAAAGCCCCGCAAGAAACATCCACGGCGTCGAAACCACCGGCGCCGCAATCACTTCAACGCCTCGAAACGCGCCAACCAATGGGGGGCCAAGAATCAAACCGACTAAAAACGCCCATCGCCACCCGACGCCCCGGTCAACGGAAGAAGTTAAAAGCCCAGCAAATATTCCACTGATTCCAACAACTCTTCCGAGCAAGGCCATCATCATGATGGCTGCGGCGCCAATCAAAACGCCGCCTCCCAAAGCCGTCAACCACACCATGACGCTACACCGACGGCTTAAGAGAAACAAACTGGTCAAAAGCCTCCAACGCCTGAGCGCCGTAGATCGCTGACGGGCCGCCGCCCATATACACCGCCATCGAAATGACCTCTAAAACTTCAGCGCGCGTTCCTCCCAACTGCGCAATCGCCTTGGCGTGAAACGCCAAACAGCCATCACATCGCGCCGCAATCCCTAAAGCCAGAGCAATCAACTCTTTGGTTTTTGTGTTGAGTTCGCCCGGCGCCGTGGCGGCTTTGGCCAACCCTGAAAACGCCGTCCAAACGTCCGGAGCGCTCTTCCGCGCATCTCCCATTAAGCCGGAGAGGTCTTTCGCAATCTGTGCCCAATTTTTATGCATACCCAACTCCTGAAAAACAAGAGGACACGAAAACATAACGAACAGAAATTAAGTTTTCTCGCCGGAAACAACCTCGTCACATGGAGATTCCACATCCTCTACGCCAATCACAGCTTGCGGACAAAAGTGTTCATAGAGAATGGCGATAATCTTCTCGGCAACCGGACTATCCAACCTATAATAGATTGTCTGTCCCGCCCGTCGAGCCATCACCAAGCGATCTTTACGCAACAAGGACAAATGCTGAGACGTAGCGGCTTCTCGAATTCCAACTTGCGTTGCTATTTGTCCGACTGATTTTTCTCCTTTGACAAGACAACAGAGAATCTTCAGTCGATTGGGACTGGCAAGAGCCTTCAAGAGATCGCTAGCGGCCTGAGCCGACTGATCAAGCTGTGCTATATGCGCAAAGCTCCCTTCAACGATCTGTGAACCGTCATCCGGTTGAACTGAATCTGATCGAACCTTGTGCGAGAAATTCTGCGTCTGATCCATGCCTAAATCATCATTCTTGCGAAAATACGAAGATTCGCATACGCTGTCAAGCGATATGTTGCTTTGCAGCGTTTCTTGGTTTAATCTATCATTTCCAATGATTCTTCTCTTTTTAGCCTTTGTTTCATTCTCAGCCCAAGCAAGGAGAACAAATAATGTCAACCAATGTTGGAACTATCGATCGCGTGCTTCGGGTTATCGTCGGCTTGGGCGTTTTGTCCTTGCTGTTCATCCTTGAAGGCTCTCAAAAGTGGTTGGGATTGATCGGCTTGGTTCCGTTCGTCACCGGAGTGTTCTCGTTTTGTCCGGCCTATTGCCTGATCGGCGTGAATACAAAAGGAAAAAAATGCTGTAAGGGCGGTTGTAAGAAAGAAAAGAATGACTGAGTTTTTTCGGCGCAACGCCGAATACGCTCTAAAGACATAAGCGCAAACGCCTTCGGACGTTCGAATTTCCCGAAGGCGTTGTGTGTTTACTTCATCTCTGAATCTGTTTCTGTCGAACGTAGTTTTGAAATTTGTTCATAAACAGCACCAAAACACATTTCGACGTCCTTTGCTGAATTGCGACCGCCCTGTAAATCACCATCGGTCAAATGTTTTTCAACTTCGGCCAATGCGCGCCCCAAGTTTCGACCGCCCACCGAACGCGCCGCTCCCAACGCCGCATGAGCGGCTTTGCATGCCTTTTGCGCATCTCCACTAAACAGAGCATTATTCATCTTGGCAAGAAGCGGCTCCGTTGATTCAATGAAAAAGCCCAACATGTCACGCGCTTCATTGTTCAGAGAACCAAATAATCCCATGATATAAGACAAGTCCAACACATCCGGATCAACCACATCGACATTCGCATTGCAATCAACGAATGAGTCTTTTGGTTCCTCCAAAATAGAATCGCTGTGATTTTCGTTGAACGCCGCCTGCCCTCCCGAGGTCTCATTCGATATTCCCCTAATCGGCGCGCCTCCACTGCTTGGAGCCGTAACCGGCACGCGCAGATCGACAGCACGCGGAAGCCACCGACGAATTGTTTCATCCAATCTGCCGATCTCAATCGGCTTACTAAGATAATCATCCATCCCGGCTTCGCGGCACTTGCTTTCGGTGCCGCTCATGACGTCGGCGGTTAAGGCCACGATGGGCAAGCGTCTTACGTTGTTGTTCTTTTCACCATAGCGAATAACCCTCGCCAATTCATAACCATCCATTGACGGCATATGACAATCCGTCAACAACATGCCGTAATTTTTTACAGCAAGTTGACGCAACGCATCTACGCCATTCACCGCGACATCGCACGCATACCCCAAACGATCCAACAGCTTACGAATTACAATCTGGTTGGTGGGATTATCTTCGGCAACCAAAATCAAAGCGCCCGCCGCGCGGGCTTCTTCAATGCGTGGCGGCGCAAACCATTTGGCGCGTCGCCGCCGATCGTTGGAAAATTCTCCTTCCATATGAATACGCCCAACCGCCGCCGTCACCGCACGCAACAATCGATCTCGTCGCACCGGCTTGGTGACGACGGCAAACAAATGCAAACGATGCGCTTCATTTAAAGTCGACGCTTGGAATAACGACGCCATCAACACCGTTCGAGTCGTCATCAACGCCGGGTCGGTTGCAATTCGAGCGCTTAGCTCAACCCCGCTTATGGTGGGCAAATCGGCGTCAATCAACACCACATGATACGGCATTTCATGACGCACCGCTTTTTCTAATTCGCACAAGGCTTCTCCACCATCCGCCGCCGACAATAACTCGGCGCCGCGATCGACCAACAAAGGCCAGATCGCGCCATAAAAAGCTTCTCCACCTCCAACAACCAAAATACGAACTTGCGATAAGTTGTATTGCCGATCATTGCGACGGTCATGAAGTATCTCCAACGGCGCGGTGAACCAAAAGGTCGCTCCCTCGCCCGAGCGACTTCGGACACCGATTTCTCCTCCCATAATCTCGATCAAACGACGACAGATCGAAAGCCCCAGCCCAGTGCCGCCATAACGTCGAGATGTTGAGGCGTCCGCCTGCATAAACGGAGTAAAAAGTCGCGCTTGATCTTCTTGCGACAAACCTGGTCCGGTGTCCTCCACCTGAAACCGCACGCGCAGAGGAAGCGGCGGATCATCATCCGTCCATCGTCCTCCTTTCGACAACGCCTCATCACCGCCTTTTTCATCGCTTGATCTCAACAACCGTCGTTTTTGCTCGTAAACAGCGATGTCTTCCGGCACAAAACCGACGAGAATCGTCACCACGCCCGATTCCGTAAACTTGACGGCGTTCCCAGCCAAATTCAGCAAAACCTGTCGCAAGCGAATCGGATCGCCGCGTCGATGATCCGGCAAATCGGGATCAATCGATACGACAAGATCGATCCCTTTCTCGCCGACCTGGTGCGACAAAACGTCGGCCACGCCCTCCACCACATCAATCAGCGACATCCCCACCATTTCCAACGCCAATCGTCCGGCCTCGATCTTCGAGAAATCCAGGATGTCGTTGATAATGGTCAATAGCGCCGACGCCGAGTCGCGGATCACCGCCACCATGCCTTGTTGATCCACCGACAGCGGAGTCTGCTCCAACATTTCCGCCATCGACATCACGCCATTCATCGGCGTGCGAATTTCGTGGCTCATGGTGGCGAGGAAAGTTGATTTGGCGCGAGTCGCTCCTTCGGCCTGATCTTTGGCCAAACGCAAAGCCTCTTGAGCCACTTTATGCTCGGTAATATCCGTTCCCCAGATGATTCGCGCGGTTCTGCCTTCGAAATTCATCTGGTGGTCCGATTCGAGCAGCCAGGTGATCCGACCGTCCGGCCTCTGATAGGCAATTTCACGACTCGACAAACCACTGGCCGATAAACCGTGAGCGCCAAACCCGACGACTCGGGCCACCGCGCCGCCATAGGAAACGTCCGATGCGCCATAGGAAACGTCCGATGTATTGTCTCGACCTTCCCTCGTTATCCCCATCGTTCCGGAAACGGCCACGCTTTCCGTCTCAGGCGTCTCCACGCCGAAAGAAGAATCGCAAAACGAACTCTCTATCGAATCGTCGCTCTTCAGAGCGCCGTAAATTGCTGGAGCCAACGTGCCGATCAGTCGCTCCAAAGAGTACCCAAGAATATCGGTTGCGCGACTATTAAGCCATAAATATCTACCTCCCGCCGACACAATCGACACGGCCACGGGACTGCGCTCTAAAATTTGCCGAAGCTGCTCTTCGCTTTGCTTTTGCGCGCGCTCTTGAACGTCGAGTCGCGCCAGCATCGTGTTGAAAGCCTCGATGACTCGACCAAACTCGTCCTCGGACGTCCAGTGAATCGGAGCGCGGAGATGCTGCGCTCCCACTCCGCGAATGGCGCTCAACAACCGATCCAACGGTCGTCCGACGATCATGCGGTTCACCACCAAAGCGCTGGCTACAGTCGCTAACCCCAACAAAATCATCATCAATCCGGCTTGAAACACCTGAACCGTGATCGTGTCCCGAATTCGAGTTCTTTGAAATTCAATGCGCAGCGTGCCTAAAACTTTGGCCCCTCGGGCGCCGCGATGAACGATTTGTCGTAAGATAATGGGCCCGGCCAAAACAATGTCGTTAATCGGCCGCCCCGTCTCCGCAACCACCCCCCGATCCTCGGACGTCACACGCGCTGAGGCCACATCACGATCGAACCCTATCGTCTCCAGAATCGAGCGCACCCCCCGGTCATCAAAGCTCCATAACGCCGACGCCAAAACCGTGCTGTAATAATTCGCCAATTGCTCCTGACGTTCGGCTAGCTCCGCCTCTTGATCTCGAATGGTCAAACCAATAAAAAGTGCGGACGCCATTAACGTCGCCAGAATCACCGGCGGCAACAGCACCAGTAAAAACTTTCGATGCAAAGAAGAAAACCAACCCGCCATCGACACACCCCACAACAAAATCTTGAATACTCCAAGAAACGTATTTAATCTATATTTTATTTATACGAAAAAATCATTTTTATGATGAAACATGATAAAAAATTAGTTCAAAAAGAAAAAAATTTGATCTATGATTTACTGGATAAAGAAGATTGCTTCCCCCGGCGTTTGGTTTTTTTGAAAAACCTAAATAGCAAGCGCAACCTCTATCCACATCCATTCTTTTCGTTCGTTGGCATGTTCCGCCCCGAATCATAAAGCATAGCGAGACATTGAAAACATTATTGATGAGCTTTTCAGACAATATGCTATGAAAACGCGCGAAACTACGCCTCTTTTCAGAATGATGCGCCAATCTCTCGACGGCGCTCGCCAACCAGAATACAATCCTCAATCGACAGGCGGCGCCCCACTCCACAAAGCATTCGTCGCCTAAGAGCATGGTCCGGAGAAAACGCCAATGTTTCCAGAAGATTCCGGTAAACTCAGTCCTTTCGAGATCAAAACCAAAGCTCTCACAGCGAGAAACGCCACCGTCAATCAGTTGCGCTCGATAACGGCCATTGGAAACATTGACGTTTTCTTAAAATATTCACTGAATTTAGTCGTCGCTTTTTTCAACCTTCGCCCCTTTCCGCCTCATTCGTTTCCCTTTGCCCTAAACGCGAGGTCTTCGCCAAAGCAATCGTCACGCCTCTTACAACATCCCTCTCGAACAACGATCGCCAAATGATCCATGAAGAACAAACGTCTCACCACGTTTCCCTCCCGATGACGCCCTCTTGCGATTTTTCTAGCGTCCGGGTTTTGATCATCGATGACGAACCCTTTTGTCGCGCCACTTTAAGGCAACAACTACGACAGCTCGGCTGCCAGCAAGTCGCAGAAGCCGAAGACGGCGAGTCCGGCCTGCGCCAAGCAACGCAGTTTGAGCCTGACGTTATTCTGTGCGACATCGCCATGGAGCCTATGGACGGAATCGATTTCGTCTCCGCTTTGCGCGCCGGCAGTTGGTCGCATGCCAATCAGGCGCCCGTCATCTTCATCACCAGCCATTCGCGAATCGATATCGTGCGGAAAGCCGCCAAAATCGGCGTCTCAGCGTTTTTGGTTAAGCCAATCCTCCTTAACGCGCTGAAAGAAAAGATCGGCGCAGCTCTGGCCAATTAAATAAATATGAGAGTTGTATGGACGATATATAAGGGATTTACAATAACCGTCGGAGCCCTTGCCCAAAAGCATGTCCTTTTATTCCAAAAAAGCGTGTTCCGGCAATTCGTTGAGACGGTTAAGGCAGCCAATGCGTCTTTCTGCCGAAGCGGCCTTTTTGCGCCAAAAGTTTAATCCTTCCACCATTTCCGCACAACACGCATGTCCTTAAATCTAGACCTTCGCCTTGCCGAAATATTGTCCGCCAAACTATGCCATGACTTGGCCGCTCCCGCCGGAGCCGTCCACAACGGCTTGGAATTGCTTGCAGAGGCTCCCAAAACAGAGGCGCTCGACGAGCTTGCCCACCAGGCGCTGGCTTTGGCCGAAGAAAGCGCGGAACGTCTAATCCGCCGATTGCGCCTATTGCGTCTAGCCTATGGCCCCACCTCCGACGAATCGAAGGCGCCTCAAAACAATCTATTCGCCGTTTCTCGAACCGCCGCCATCGAATGGCTAACAACAACCCGCATCAAGATTTTGTGGCCGGTCGAAATCCTTCCCAAAGCCGCGTCACATACTCCCGGCCTCAGCAAACTTCTGCTACTGCTGATTCTCGTGGCGGAAGAAGCCTTGCCTTCCGGCGGGGAAATTATGGTTTCCGGAGATGGAGACGCTGAAAATGGAACAGTTCGAGTCGAAGTATATGGACCCAACCTCAAAGTGTCGCACGAAACCTTACTGACGTTGACCAACGGCTCTTCCCTTACCTCACTCACTCCACGTTTGGTTTCTGCATTTCTCGCATCACGCATAGCGGAATACTATTGCTTTACACTTGAAACGCTTCTCTCAAACAACGCCAGGCTTCACATCTCGTTCTCTTGGCGGTCGGCCGCGCCGTCCTAACGCCCTTTTTGTTTGGGAAACACAAAGCTTGTCCTCAAGCAAAACGAACCGCGAAACGAACCATTGAGATATACTCTGTCCAATTGAGGACCCGAAAAAAACTCCGAAAAAATCGGGGCTCCGCCCTCGACCCGCCAAAGGCCG
>CAUYUA010000242.1:0-21932 GCA_963575675.1 Azospirillaceae bacterium | reverse complement strand
CGCTCCCCCCTTATGATCCCGAGCGACCAGGAACACAGTCCCTGGACCCTTTTAAGTTTTATTTAGAAAAAGTCGAAGATCGCGTGTCAATATTCTGCGCGTCGATTGTGGGTGGTCTTGAGGTGGTCTTGAGGTCATCTGTTTGTCTGAGATTGGAGAGTCTACCGCGATGATTCCTCGTTACGCTCGCTCCGAGATGACGCAAATTTGGGCGCCGGAAAACCGATTTCGCATTTGGCTGGAAATTGAAACTCTGGCGTGTGAAGCGCAGGAACAACTCGGCGTCATCCCTCAGGGCGTTGCTGCGGCGTTGCGGGAGCGCGGTCAGTTTGAAGTCGAGCGCATTGATGAAATCGAACGCCAAACCCGTCACGACGTCATCGCGTTTCTGACCAACGTCGCCGAATATGTCGGGCCTGAGGCGCGTTTTGTCCATCAAGGCATGACCTCGTCGGATGTTCTGGACACCGCCTTGGCGGTGCAACTGATGCAAGCCGCCGACCTGCTGCTGACGGATGTCGACGCGCTTTTGGCCGCTCTGAAAAAACGGGCGTTCGAGCATCGCATGACGTTGTGTGTCGGACGCAGCCACGGGATTCAAGCCGAACCCACCACATTCGGCTTGAAATTGGCGGGGCATTACGCCGCTTTCGTCCGTAACCGCCAAAGGTTGGTTGTGGCGCGCGCTGAAATCGCCACCTGCGCGATCTCTGGAGCCGTGGGCACGTTCGCCACCATTGATCCTCGTGTCGAAGTTTATGTCGCGCAAAAGTTGGGCTTGGCGATCGAGCCGGTTTCAACTCAAGTGATCCCGCGCGATCGTCACGCCGCATTCTTTGCCGCGCTGGGCGTGATCGCCAGCTCCATCGAGAACTTGGCGACCGAAGTGCGTCATTTGCAACGCACGGAGGTCTACGAAGCCGAAGAGTTCTTCCACGTCGGGCAAAAGGGCTCATCGGCCATGCCCCATAAGCGCAATCCGGTTTTGTCCGAGAATTTGTGCGGTTTGGCGCGCGTGGTGCGTTCGGCGGTGGTTCCTGCGTTCGAGAATGTCGCGTTGTGGCACGAGAGAGATATTTCGCACTCGTCGGTTGAGCGGGTTATCGGGCCGGACGCCACGATCACGCTTGATTTTGCGTTGACGCGCCTCACCGGCATGATTGATCGCTTGCTGGTGTATCCGGATCGCATGAAGCGCAACCTGGATCAGCTTGGTGGCTTGGTGTACTCGCAGAGAGTTCTTTTAGCCTTGACGCAGGCTGGGATGAGCCGCGAAGCGTCTTATGCCGCGGTTCAGCGCAACGCCATGATGGTGTGGCGCGAGGGAGGATCCTTTTTGGATCGATTGGTTGCGGATTCTGAGATTGTTGAACATCTTTCTCCGGAATCCTTGGCGGGGCTGTTCAACCCGTCTTTCTACACGCAGCATGTGGACGTCGTCTTTGCGCGAGTCTTTGCGGATGTTCCTTCCGCTTAACGCGGGTCGAGGCGGAGTATTGTTCTTCTTCTGAGAAACTCGTTGGTCTCTTTTCTTCTGCGGCGCCGAGGTTTGCTGCGATGCGGAAGAAAAGAGACGCGGTGCGCGTGTTGAAGGAATCTCATAGATGGATGCTTCTTTTGTGAGCGCCATTTTGTTTGTGTTGATTGCCGCAGTCAGCGCTTTTTTTTTATCGCGCGGCGCCGTGATCTTGGCGAAGTTGGGGATGGAGTGGCATTATGACGCCAAGGATGTTCGTGAGATTCTGATTCAGCGTTCGTTGATCGAAGCGACTCTGTTGAAGCGGCGGGCCAACCTCAAAACCGATGTTCGCCGAATTGATGCGGAGCTTGAGACTTTGGTGCGCCGTCGCCAGGGCTTGGAGCGTTCTTTGGTGGATCCCGCCGTGGTCGGCGATATTCCCGTGCGGGAGCTTGGTGATCAAGTGATTGGCGTCGCCTGTTATATTGCCGAGGTTTACAACAAATATGTCGCCCAATGCACGCCGGAGAGCCCTCACCCGATTATTGAAGCTGGATGGGCGGATTCTCAGGTGTTGGAGGTGTGGGCGGATTCGCCGTCTGACGCTCAGGTGGAAATCGAGAAACGCTATCCGGAGAATTATGGCTATATTTTGCTCTCTTTGGTTGAGGTTCCCAATTCGCGGAGTGTGCCGGAGCCTCCCAAGCGTTCTGGTCGGGGGCGGTGATCGTTGAAGGAATTTCTGTGAGCGTGAATTCTGCTGGCCTGAACCTAACCTTGGTGTGATTTTATGGCTCTGGAATTACTAATCTCCATGGTGGTGATCGGCGCGGTGATCGTTACGGCGTTGATACACGCGGCTATTCGCATCCAAGAGGTTCAGATTTATATTCATCGTTCTTTGGCGCGGAAGAAGGCTCAATTAGAGCGTTTGCGGCTGATCGTGCGAAAGCTGATGGAGCTGGAGAAGCAATTGCAAGAGTCTCGGCGACGACGTGACACGGTGAAGGCTGAGTATGAGGTGTTGAAGGATAAATTGCGTCAGCGGTTGATGGTTGATCGCCGACTTTATGTGTTGGATGATCGTCGCACGCGGGATGATCGCTCTTGGATTGTGGTGATGAGTCATCCGAATTTTATTGCGAGCGTAAATTCGCGTGCGAGTCCGCAGGCGAATGTTGCGTGGCGTTGTGGGCGCCGATTTTTGATTTGGGCGCTTGATGAGAGTAAGGCTTTGGAGAAATTGGAGTACCGTTTGCCGCTGGATTATGGGTTTAAGGTGGTTTCGGTTACTGAGAAGCTTGATCCGAGAGAGGCGGGGGAGAAGAAGGTGCGGCGGGATCATCGGAATGAGTTGCAAGACCTTCTTGCTCGCCATGAGGTCAAAGATGTGAAGTAGCGTTTATTCTGAAGAATAGAAAAATAAAAATAAAAGGGTCCAGGGACTATGTTCCTGGTCGTGGGGGATTGTAAGGGGGGAGCGAAAGCCCCCCTTATTCGCGAAGCGATCTTCCTCTGGAATCGTTTGGTTGGAACCGTTCAGTCTGTTTACTCTACTGACTCTACTTCTCCATTTGCTTCACGCACAATAACGCATGCCTTATAATTCAAAAATATGTTCATCACAGGCCGTCAATAACAGTTAAAAATTCCAGAGGAAGATCGCTTCGCGAATAAGGGGGGGCTTTCGCTCCCCCCTTATAATCCCCCACGACCAGGAACACAGTCCCTGGACCCTTTTATTTCGTTCCACGGAATATAGTTAAGCTGTCCTTCTGATATGCTGGAGATTCTGAAGTAATTGTTGACGCTGTTTGTCGTCAATCTCGAAGATAACGCGAGCGCCGACGTCATTGATCTCAACCACGCGAAACGGCAAAGAAATTCCGGGAACCACAGGTGAGCTCAATGTCCCGCGTCCGTTGTTATGCAACCCCGAAACGCTTCCAAGCGCCGCGCCTCCCGCAGAAATATCGGTCAAAGTGGCGTTCATGGGCTTTAGTCCCGGCGTGGAAATCGTGCAGTTCACTCCGATGTCATATCGGTCGAACGAGCGCCGATTGGCTTCCTTAATCGACGTGCGCACTGACTTTACCACCGACTTGCGCAAGGAGCGAATGGATTTGGCCAAATCTCCGGACAAGACCTTGACTTCAGCGGCGCATAACCCGGAATGCGACGCTTCTTCCGAGACTTTAATAATGCGGTCGGCGACGTTCCCCGCAGCCTGCGAGGTTTCGGAGACGTTTCGAGTGATGTCTTGTGTGACGGCGGATTGTTCTTCCATCGCGGCGGCGATTGCGGCGGTGACATGATCAATTGCGCTGATTGTAAGGTCGATTTCTCTCATTGAAGCGACGACGGCGTTCATGGCGGTGTGAACGGCGGCGATTTGTTGCGTGATTTCTCCTGTGGAGTGCGCGGTTTGGTTGGCGAGGCTCTTGACTTCGCCGGCGACGACGGCGAAACCACGTCCGGCGTCTCCGGCGCGAGCCGCCTCTATGGTGGCGTTCAGAGCCAGTAGATTGGTTTGTTGCGTGACGGACGTGATGAATTTTGCGACGTCGCTGATTTTGTTGATTGCGAAAGACAAGGAATCAATCGTGGCGCGGGCTTGATTGCCTGCCGCGACGGCTTTCTTTGTTATGTCGTTGGATTGAGAGATTTGTTGGGCGATTTCTTTGATCGACGACTCCAGCTCTTCGGTTGCCGCCGCGACGGCTTGGGCGTTGGATTGAGCCAAAGCGGCGGATTCAGCGACTTCTTGGGCGTTTTGGCCGACAATCGTCGCCGCTTCGGCCATTTGCTCGGCGCTTTGCACCATTTTTCCGCTTTGCTCTGCGACCTGACTGACGGAAAGGCTGGTCTCCCGCTCGATGGAGTCGGCCATTTCTTGCAGCGCCGCGCGTTTTTCATCGTCAGCCTGACGGCGGGCTAAGTCTTGGCTTTTTCTGAGATTGTCGTTTTCAATGGCCGAGCGCTTGAATACATCAAGAGCGGCGGTCATGTTGCCGATTTCGTCAGTGCGTTTGCTGTGGGCGATCGAGGCCGTTAGGTTGCCGCGCGCTATTTCTCCCATGACGGAGACGAGCGCGGTAAGAGGGCGAGAGATGTGAAAATGGACGATGAAGTTTGATGCGACGGCGATGGCGATCACCATCACCACAAGGGCAATGATGACGTTGAACATATTAAGATTTGACGCATGGATAACGACAATGGCGCTTGATAATTCTTGAAGTTGGAGCGCTGCGTATCGATCGGAAACATCCATCAATTTTCCCAAACGATCGCCGATTTCATCGGCGACCGGATCAAAGCGGGCCATGAGGGTGTTTCCTGAACTCGGTCCTCCGGCGATATAGGCGTCGGCCATTTCTTTTCCGACTTGATAGTAAGGATCGAAACTTTTTTCGACCTCGATCAGCGCGGATTCGATGTCGGAGGCTTGAATATCTTTGGCCAATTGTTTGGCGATTGTGGTGTTTTCATAGAATTGTTTGGCGTAGTCTTCAGCTTTTTTGGGGCCGTCGTCCAAACCGTCTTGGCCTCGTGTGGCTGAAACATCGGTTAGCCATTGTTGCACTTGAACTATGTCGAAGCGGATGTCGGCGACGCGCCGGGACAGCGGGACGATTTTATCAACGACAGTTTGGGCGTTGTGTTTAATGCGACTGAGTTGATGAGATTCGTGTTCAATATCCCACAGGATTTTTGTCGAAAGCCCTAGCATTGCCGCGACAATGACGCCGATCAGAAATGTAATTTTGATTCGAATTGATATAGATTTAAGAATAGTCATAATTTTCACCCTGTTTCTTGGTTGTCGGGGAGAAAAGAAACAAAAACTTTGCATAAAAATCAAAAGCTTTCAAAGGCGCGCCCCTTTGATGTTTTTGATTTATTGTGACCATCGACGACTTCTAAAGATCGTCTTGAAGTTCGAGGATCAGTGGCGTGTGGTCGGAGGCGCGCTCGGCGTCACGTGGGGCGCGATCCACTTTGCAAGAGCAGAGTCGATCCGCAGCTTTTGGCGACAGAAGAAAGTGATCGATTCTCAATCCATGATCGTGTTTCCAGCATCCGGCTTGATAGTCCCAAAACGTGTATCCCGGAGAACTTTGGTCTTTCTTCCAATGGAGCGTTTTCCATGCGTCAACATAGCCGAGGTGGAGAATTTCTCGATACGCTGCGCGGGAGGGAAGACGGAAAGCCGCGTCGTCGCGCCATGCGACGGGGTCATAAACATCACAGGAGTCTGGAATGATGTTGAAGTCTCCGCCGAGGACGACGGGTTGGTCTTGGGTCAGTAGAGCGGCGGCGCGTTCGCGAAGGCGCGCCATCCAGTGTAATTTATAGGAGTATTTCTCGCTGTTGACGGGATTGCCGTTGGGGAGGTACAGCGACGCGATCCGCAAGTTTCCGCCGTTCCGGTCGCGGCATACGGCTTCGATGTAGCGGGCTTGTTCGTCTTCCGGCGCGCCGGGCAAGCGGTTGAGCGTTTGTTCGATGAGCGGCAAGCGTGAAAGCAGAGCGACTCCGTTATAGGCCTTTTGGCCGATGACGGCGGCGTGATACCCGCGTTCGGTGAAAGCCGCTTCGGGAAACTGCGCCGTTTCGCACTTGAGTTCCTGAAGCAGCAAGACATCGACTTCTGTTTTGTTCAGCCATTCCAAAACCAAAGGAAGGCGGACTTTGATGGAATTCACATTCCAGGTGGCTATGCGGATCATGGCGGTTTCGGTGTGAGAGAAGTCGAAGATTAAAAGATGCGGTGGTGAAAGGGTGTTGAACGATTACGAGGTTTGGAAGAAGGCCATGAGATGGAGAAGGTCTGTTGCTTGAGTCGCCAGAGATTGAGCTGCGGCGCTGGTTTCTTCAACCAAAGAGGAGTTCTTCTGAGTCATTTCATCCATTTGAGCGATGGTGGCGTTGACCTCGTCGAGTCCGTTGGCTTGTTCTTTGGAGGCCGTTGCAATTTCCGAGATTAAATTAGCGACTTCTTTTACGCCGACGACGATTTCTTGCAAGGCGTCTCCGGCGCGGCTGACCAGGGTGACGCCTTCCCGCACTTCGGAGTCGCTCGTGAGGATCAGGCTTTTGATCTCTTTCGACGCCTGGGCGGAGCGTTGCGCCAGGATTCTGACCTCTTGAGCCACCACGGCGAATCCGCGTCCGGCGTCTCCGGCGCGAGCGGCTTCGACGGCGGCGTTAAGGGCGAGGAGATTGGTTTGGAAGGCGATTTCGTCGATGACGGCGATGATGTCGATGACTTTGCGTGAAGAGCCTTCAATCCGCTTGATGGCGGCGATGGCGGACGCCGCCACTTGGCCGCCGCGTTCGGCGCGCGTTTGCGCTTGGGTGGCGACGGCGTCGGCGCGTTGAGCGTTGTCGGCGTTGGTGCGGACGGTTGCGCTCAGCTCTTGCATGGCGGCTGCGGTTTGCTCCAGGCTGGAGGCCTGTTGTTCGGTGCGTTCGGCCAGGTCGCTGGAGCCTGAAGATATTTCGGTCGAAGCGATGTTGATGGTGTTGGCGGAGGCGATAATGCGATTGACGATGTCGTTGAGGCGCTCTGCGGTTTGGTTGGCGTCGTTTTGGATTTGGCCGAACATGCCGTGATGGCGGCCTTCGACCCGTTGTTTAAGATTTCCGTCGGCGAGAGTGGCGAGAAATTTGACGACGGCTGTGAGCGAATTTTGAGCGGAGCCGGCCAGAGCGTTGATGTCGTCCGCAAGTTTTTTCATAAACCCGGAGGTGCCGGCGGTTTCGATGCGTTGGCTGAAATCGCCTTCGCTTACGCCCTGAACCATTGCGGCGACGGCGTGTTGCACTTTAAGTTCTTGGGTGATGTCATGCCATTCGACGGAGGTTCCCAGTCGCTCTTTGCGTTCGTTGATCACGGGGGTGGCGACCAGCGAGAAATGGCGGACGCCGATTGGAATGTGAGCGCGGCGTGATTGCGACATATGCGTCAGAAATCGTTCTTGATAGGATGGGTCTTTATGCCATTCTGCGATATTGGAGCCGATCAGGCGATTGACGTCGAAGCGTGGAAGTTGTTTGCGGATGTCGGCTTCCGCCGCGCTGAACATTTCAGAGACGGCGCGGTTCATGTAGATGATTTTGCCTTGAGGGTCGGCCACCATGACATTGGAGGTGACGTTGTCGAGAGCGGTTTTGAGACGAGTCGCAGAAACTCCGGCGTCGCGGATCACATTGATGGCGCGGGCTAAATCGCCCAGCGCGTCGCTGCGGGTTTGGCCGGGAATATCGAGTTCGGCGTCTCCGGCGGCGATTTGGGCGGTGGCGCGGGTCAGGCGATCAAGCAGGTGAGTGATGGATCGCACGATCACTCCACCGACGACCACGCCGCCTGTTGCGCAAAAAATAGTCAAGCTGAGTATGGCGATGAAGCCGAACTGAGCGTCGTTGGCCTTTTGTGTGGCTAAGGATCGTAATTTTTCATTGATGGCGTTTTCGATTTTTTTCAGCTCGTCGATGCGCGTCGTTGTTTTGCGGAACCAATCTGAGGCGGCTACGTTTTTGAGGTCTCCGCCGGGGCCGGCGTCATGGGCGATTTGGCGTAACGCTTTTACGTCGTTCTGCGCCGCGCCTTGAGGCCCTTGTTGGAAAGCGGTAAGAATTTCCGGGGCGGCCGTGCCTTCGAACATCGTGAAGAACGTGTTTTGCGCTGATTCTAGGCCGATGAAGCGTTGATAAAGAGGTAAATCGAAGCGTTTTGCGGCAAAGCCGGCGGATCCGAAGGCGCGTTCTTGTCCGGCGCGTTCTTTGCCTTGCAAAAGAGCCGCAGCGGTAATGATGTGGCGTTTAAGCTCTGCGTCTGTAGCGATTTGGAACACGCTGTAAGTGGTTCCGAGCAAACCTGAGATCATATCTGTAAAATATACGGACGCCTCAACCCCTGTCGGTTCTATTCTGGAGATTCGCTCGCGCATGGCGGAGATGCGATTGAGCATGGCTTCGGGGGCGCCAAGTGTTTTTATAAAGTTTTCAAAGTGTGGTTGTTGACGTATGGGATCCAAGTGATGAATGAAGACGGTGGATGCGTTATCGACGGCGCGGCGTTGATCGTCGAGTTCTTGACGGAATTGGGCTCCGCGACTGCCGAGGTAGAGCGCCGAGGCGCCGCGTTCTTTTTGCAATTCGTGAACTAAATTTCCAACGTCGACGACGACGTCAGCCATGACGATGAGTTGGGCGTTTTCGTTCATGGCGCGCCAGCGGTCAAACACGAGCGACAACGAAAGAGCGATCAACGCTATTGTCGCGACGGACAGAGCGGTAAGAATTTGGAAGCGAACGGACCATTGTGACATTTTGTGACGTTTCCTTATTGTTGTTATTGCGCCATGTTTTTTTATGAAATTAGAGAGAGGTTGGGTTTGGGATCGCAGGGGAAGGAGCGGTAAGTCAACGTCATGAAATGAAAGGGGAATCTATTGAGAAAGGCTGTTCTTGCTTTAGCTTGCGTTTAACTTGAAATATTGTTTCGAAACGATTTTCCGGAGGCCGGGACGGCGTTTCGCTTTAGGGGCGGAGGAAATATAAATATTTCCAGTGGCTTCGTTGGCGATTCATCGGATGGGGCTTCTTGATCTCGATGGATTGACGCGCCGGAAATTGACGCGCCGGAATCCGCTGGAAACATTGATATTTTCTCCGGATAGGCTCTTAGGAAGAAAGCGTTGTTTAGTTTGGCGATGTAAGTTTAAAGCGTTTTTTGATTCTGCTCAATAGCCGTGATTTTGCTTTGCTGGGTCGGTTGGAGAGGGGAGGGCGAATGTTGTCGATTATGGTCAAGGCTTGTTTTTGATCTTGCGGGGCCAGGGCGGAGCCCTGGCCTTGTTCCTTGCCTTGTTTCTTCCCGTATTTTTTGTCTTGTCTTTTGTGTTTTCCTGGATTTTCGGTCAAGCGGCATTCGCCAACCGATTTCACGGACGGTCGTTCGGCGTGAGGGCGGCGCCTAAGCCGTTCATCAGATTCACAAAACCAGGGAAACTGGTGTCGATCATCGCGCCGTCATCCACGGAGATTGGTTCGGAGGCGGCGGTTCCCAACACCAAAAAGCTCATGGCTATCCGGTGATCCAGAGCGGTGGCGATTCTGGCGCCTCCTAGAGGCGGTCGGCCTTCTCCGTAAACGGTCAGGCTGTCTGGCCCGGCTTCCAGCCGCACGCCGCACGCGCTGAGCCCTTGAGCGATCATCGCCAGTCGATCGCTTTCCTTTACGCGCAGTTCGGCTAGGCCGCGCATGGTGGTGACGCCTTCGGCGCAGGCGGCGGCGACGGCCAGAATCGGGTATTCGTCGATCATCGAGGGGGCGCGTTCGGGAGGGACTTCGACGCCGCGTAGACGGCTGCTGCGGACTTCGATGTCTGCGACGGGTTCTCCGCCTTGGTCGCGCTGATTTTTGAACGCGATGTCGGCGCCCATTTCGCGCAGAGTTTGGTAGAGACCGGCGCGACGGGGGTTCACGCAGACGTCGGTTAGGGTGATGTGGGATGCCGGACGCAGCAGAGCGGCGACAGTCGGGAATGCGGCGGAGCTGGGATCGGCGGGCACGCGCAGGACGCAGCCGGAGAGTTCCGGTTGTCCGATCACAGAGATTGCCGAGCCGCCTTCTTTTGCGGGTTCGACCTGGACGACGGCGCCGAAGTGGCGCAGCATCAGTTCGAGGTGATCGCGTGTGGGCTCTGGTTCGATGACGGTGGTGATTCCCGGAGTGTTGAGCCCGGCCAAGAGAACGGCGGACTTAACCTGCGCCGAGGCTACGGGCAAGCGATAGAGGAGGGGAACGGGAGTTGACGCGCCGATGAGCCCCAGGGGCAGGCGACCGCCGGAGCGGCAGACGAAGCGGGCTCCCATGCGTTCCAGAGGCGTGATGACTCGCGCCATGGGGCGGCGGTTGAGAGAGGCGTCGCCGGTGAAGAAGGCTGTGAGCGGATGAGTGGCGAGAAGGCCGATCAGTAGGCGCGTTGAGGTGCCGCTGTTGCCCATGTCGAGCACGCAAGCGGGCTCCTGCAATCCGCCGATTCCGACTCCGCGCACGCGCCACAGTCCGTCGGCGTCGCGTTCGACCTGGGCGCCCAGCGCTCTCATGGCGGCTGCGGTGCAATGCACGTCTTCGCCTTCCAACAGGCCGTGTATTACAGTTTCGCCGATCGCCAACGCTCCCAGCATCAGGGCGCGGTGAGAGATGGATTTGTCGCCCGGAACCCGTATTGCGCCTGTGAGTGGGCCGCTGGTTGAAGAACGCAAGGGTTTCGCTTGGGACATGCTGAGATGGTCTCCGATGGCAATAGGGTGGAAGGGGGGGGCTGTCTGGTCAATACGTTAGCAGATGTTGCCGTTGGAGGCCAGTCGCAGCCTTCGTTGGTTGGAGAGTATTTGGGATGGCGATAACGCTGTTTGGTTTCGGCGAGCGCCTTGAATATCCATTTGACAACCACTCTCGGACGTGGCAAACCCCGCGTTCTTGGAGAATGAGTTTAGCACGGAGGATCGGGCGTGGCGAAACCGGAATGGGGCATTAAACGCATCTGCCCGAATTGCGGCGCGCGCTATTACGACTTGCGCCGTTCGCCGCCGGTTTGTCCGGTCTGTGGCGCGGAATTTGACCCAGAGGCGTTGTTGAAGTCACGGCGCGCCCGCACGATTTCGAGCGATGAGCTGAAAAAAGTTCCGATCGAAGATGATGATTTGGATGTCGTCGCCGTCGATCCTTCGGACGTCGTGGGGGATGGTGGTTCTGTGGGCGATATCGACGCTGATGCGGATGACGCTCCGGATGAAGACGAGGATGTCTTGCTGGAGGACGCTTCCGAACTGGGCGCCGATGATATGGGCGAAGTCGTGGTCGGTGGGCCGGTCGAAGACGAAGAGAGCCGTTGAAGTCTGGCGAGCGCCGGGCGTGGGCTTCCATTCTTCTGAATAAAGTTTAAAAGAGCCTGGAAACGCAGCTTTCGGGCTCTTTTGGTTTGTTGTGGTTTGATGTGTTGCTTTTTCTGTGATTATATCCGCCAGCTATAGAACCGACATTCCCGCGCTTTATGGCCGATGGTTTATGAATCGTTTGGCGGCGGGCTTCTGCGATGTCGTCAATCCCTATGGTGGCCGCGTTTTGCGGGTTTCTTTAAGTTCCGAGGATGTTTCGGGGGTTGTGTTTTGGACCCGAAATCCGGCGCCGTTCGTTGAGGGATTCGCTGCTGTCGCCGCGCGCAGAGTTCCCTTCGTTGTTCAAGTCACTCTTACGGGGTATCCACGCCTACTGGAGCAATCAACTCCGGATGTCGAGCGTATGATCGCAGTGTTGCGTGAGATGCGACGGCTCTATGGTCCTCATGCGATTGTCTGGCGTTATGATCCGATTGTCATAACCAATTACACGCCGTTGGAGTGGCACATCGTGGTCGCTGAACGTCTGGCGCGCGCTTTGACGGGGGTTGTCGATGAAATGACGGTCTCCTTCATGCAGCCGTATCGTAAGACTGTTCGTCGATTGGCGGCGGCGCATGGGTTGACGTGGAGAGACCCCTCGAACGATGAAAAGCGCGCATTATTAGAGCGTTTGGACGAAATCGCCTTCGCTTCAGGGATGCGCCTGACCTTATGTGCTCAGCCTGCATTAACGGGAAGCGAAACTGCGACGCCGCGTTTCGTATCGGCGCGGTGCATTGATCACGGGCGTTTGTCTTTGGTTGCGGATCGCTCGATTGTTGAGCGCAGGCGAGGAAACCGCCCTGGTTGTGCGTGCTCTGAAAGTCGAGATATTGGAGCTTATGATACATGTACGCAGGGGTGCGTTTATTGTTACGCGGTCGCGAAGCCTGAAGACGCGCGCTTGGCTTATCGTGGAGGAGATTTTAATTCTTCATTTTTAAAACCGCCAAAGAGCCTGTTGCAAAATCAAAACTCGGCGAGTCGTTTTACATGATGATGTATATAAGCGCTGCAAGCGAATACTGCTAATTGATTTTTGCCGTGGGAATTTTTAATTTTGCAACAGGCTCCAAAGACACTCTAAAGTTCGTCGGGGTTGCCTATTACAAGGCTACGAGCTGACTTCAGTGTCTTAAAAGCGAATATGGCGGAGAGGGAGGGATTCGAACCCTCGGTACCCTTGCGGGCACAACGGTTTTCGAGACCGCCCCGATCGACCGCTCCGGCACCTCTCCGCGTTCTAAGGATGCGCTTGAAGCGCAAACGGAACGTAAGCGAGACGGTAGCGGATTCTTGATGCGGAGGCAAGAGATTTTTTGTGGGTGGGTGGAATTTTTTTTAAGAGTTTCTCTGGAAATAAAACAATAATGAATCAAAAGGGTCCAGGGACTGTGTTCCTGGTCGCCGGGGATCATAAGGGGGGAGCGAAAGCCCCCCTTACTCGCGAAGCGATCTTTTCCTGAAAACATTTATTCCTATTGTATTGTTTTTCTTTTTTTATTGTTCGTCTTTATTACCGGTCTATTGTTGGTCTATGGCGAGCCCGCACAAATAAAGACCCGCACAAATAAAGAATTCCAGAGGAAGATCGCTTCGCGAATAAGGGGAGCTTTCGCTCCCCCCTTATGATCCCCGGTGACCAGGAACACAGTCCCTGGACCCTTTTAATTTATTATTTTCTCTGCTTTCTGAGATGGGTAAGCCGTCATCGGGCCATTAAAACGATTTCGATCCGGCGATTTTTTGCGCGTCCCTCGTCATTGGCGTTGGCTGCGATCGGTTGAAACTCGCCATAGCCGACGGCGGACAGTATTGCCGAGGGAATTGCCGACTCGTTTTCAAGAAAACGCACCACCGCCACCGCTCGCGCCGCACTCAGAGCCCAATTGCTGGTGAAGCGACTGCGGCCGGCGATTGGACGATCGTCCGTATGGCCGCCAACTTGGACTTGCATATTCTGAGCCCGTTGCGCCAGAGATTTGCCGATTTTTGTCAGAATCGCCGCGCCCGCAGGTTTGATCTGGTCGTTTCCCGAATCAAACAGGACTTTATCAGACAGCTCCAGAACGAAGCGATCATTTGCGCGCTGCACTCCCAGAGTTTTATCTTCAATCAAAGATTGCAGGTTTGCGCTCAAGCGTTGCTGCGTTTCTGTTATGAGCCCAAGCCTCTGCTGGTCGGCTTCGGCGAGGGCTTGGAGCTTTTTATTCGCTTCCGTCAGCGTGTTCTTGTCTTCATTCAATTGAGAAATCTTGAGGCGAAGCTGCGTCAATTCTGCCGTGGCGGGAGATTGACGTTTGCTCTCTTCTTGACGTTCTTGGCGCTCTTGGTTCAAATTTTGCTCCAGGCGAGCCCGTTCCTCGGATAAGCGCCTGATTTCCTGTTCCATTTGCGCCAAGCGTCCGTTGGCGCCGCTATTTTGCGTGCGTTGTCCTTGTTCGCGCGCGGTGATTTGCGCTAATTCCGCGCGAATTTTTGACAGGTCTTGATCCAGGATGGCGATGTGTTGGGCTTGAACCGCCGCCGCTTCGGTTTTGACGGTGATTTCCTGCTCCAGAGCCGCGATGCGCGCTACGCTTGCGGACGATTGGCTTTGGGCTGCGGCCAGGTGAGTCTCCAGCTCGACGATACGGGCGGCTTGAGTTGTAAGGTCTTGTTGTTTGCGCTCGATGTCGGCGTATTCGGCGGTTTGCGCGGCGAGTTTTTTCTGTATTTCCGTCAGGCGAGATTGCTGTTCTACAATGTCTTGCGATTTCTGGGCCAAATCTTTACGGGTTTCGGCCAGTCGCTCCTCGATCTGAACGATTTCATTGCGTTTCTGTGCGATTTCATCGCGTTGACGATTGATTTCGACCGTTTGTTCGACGATCTGCGCTTTGGCGAGGGCAAACTGGCTTTGTATTTGCGCGATATGAGCGTTTTTTTCTTCGTAAGCACGCCGATTGGCGTCGATTTGCTGATTGAGCGATTGACTTTCAACGGTCGCTCTGTTGAGGAGGTCGCGCAGCTTGGTCAATTCCTGAGGAGAGATCAGCGTGCTGGAGACCGCGAAGAATAAAACGATCAAGAATAGAATATCAACCAGTGGCGCAAGCTCCAGCGTCACCTCGGATTCAGTGGTGAGTTCGTCTGGTTTCATGGCGGTGTCTCAAGGGAGGCGAAGAGGGCGGGTTTTTTCGGATTCTCGGCAGAGAGCCGGAAGTTTCAAAGTGTTTTATTTATTTTTTAATGGTTTCGGCGACATGCTGAATCAACAGCTCGACGTCGTTTTCCGTATGGCGCGCCGACAATGCAAACCGGATGCGGCTGGCGCCTGCCGGGACCGTCGGCGGTCGGATCGCCACGCCTAGAACGCCGCGTTCTTCCAATGTTTGCGCCACACGCAGAGTTCTTTCTTCATCTCCCACAATTACGGGAACGATCTGGGTGCTTGAAAGTCTGGTGTCCAAGCCCAGAGTCGCCATTGCATTGCGAAAACGTTGTGCGTGTCCCAGCACTCGGGCTCGTTCGGCTTCCATTGTCGGCACAAGGTCTAAGGCGGCGTCCATGGCGCCCATAACAGCCGGAGGCAGCGCTGTGGCGTAAATCAGCCCAGGACAACGGTTGATCAAATACTCGCGCAAGACCGCGCCGCATGCCACATAGGCGCCGAAACCGCCTAAAGCTTTGCTGAATGTTCCCATCACCAGGCAGCGGTTGCTCGCCGCGCCATGGCCCAGACCAAAACCGTTTGGGCCGAGAACGCCGGTGGCGTGCGCTTCGTCGAGATAAAGAAATGCGTTGTGGCGTTCGGCCAGTTGTTTCAGCGTCTCGACGTCGGCGCGGTCTCCGTCCATGCTGAAGACGGTTTCCGTGACGATGAACTTGGGTTGGTTGGCGTCGGCGTATTTTTTCAAGAGGCCTTCAAGATGGCCCATATCGTTATGGCGAAAACGGAACTGACGAATCCCGGCGGAAAGGCAACCTTGAATCAAGCTGGCGTGGTTGAGCCGATCGGCGAAAACCAAGGGTTCTCCGCCTAGAACGCGCGGATCAAGCAGTGCGGGCAACAGGCTGCTGTTTGCCTGAAAACCGGAGACGAACACCAAAGCGGTTTCAGCGGCTTTTCCGGCGGCAAGTTTGGTTTCGATCTGGGCGAAAGGCGCAAGGTTGCCGCAGACGAGGCGAGAAGCGGTGGATCCGGCGCCCCAACGTTCGGTGAAGGCCCGTGCTCGGTCGATTAAGACCGGGTGGCGCGCAAGCCCCAAATAATCATTTGACGAGAAATCAATCACGGCGCGACCGTTAACAAGAATACGGCCGTCGGAGGCGCGGTCGACGGATCGAAGGACGCGGCGTCGTCCGGAAGCTTCCAATCCATCTAGACAGCGACGCCAAAGATCATCAAAACTCTGCACAACACCCCTCAAAAAAACGGGTTGGCCTTGGCCTTTGCGGGGCCGGGGGCAATGTCTATCGTCGTTAAGTTACGCCGACGGCCAACGGATTGGCGTTCAAAGAAGAATCTCTTAAAGAAGAGGCTCTGCGACAACTCCGCTCACGCAAGGGAATGGAGTTGTCGGTTGCGAGCGTGTTTTCTAGATAGGCTTTTGATCTCACCTTAACTTTGACGCCTAGCGTTGACGTTGCGGCTAGACTTCACCCGGCGGGGTTGATCAAAGCCATAAGCGGCGGCGGAGCGCCATTGGAGATAAGGGCGCGCTCATTTTCAATCCGGACGCGCCCCTCGGCGATCAGGCGGATGGCGAGAGGGTAACAAGCGTGTTCGGCGGCGAGAACGCGCTCCGCGAGTTTTTGCGGAGTGTCTCCACCAAGAATCGGCACGGCGGCTTGAGCGATGATTGGACCTTCGTCCATGGTTGCGCGGACAAAATGGACGGAGCACCCGGTGATTGTCGCGCCGGACGCCAGAACGCGACTGTGAGTGTCCAATCCCTTAAACGCGGGCAAGAGGGAAGGGTGAATGTTAATCAGCGCGTTATGCCACCGTTCGACGAACCACGGGGTAAGGAGTCTCATGAATCCGGCTAGGCAAACCAACTCGACCCGAGCGGCGCGCAGAGCGGAATCCAACGCGGCTTCGAAGCCTTGTCGCGCGTTGAAGGCCCGATGATTGATGATTGTGGCGGGGATTCCGGCGGCTCTGGCCCTTTGCAAGCCATAGGCGTCAGCGTAATTCGACAGGACGGTGACGACCTCGGCCGGATAAGCCGGATCGGCTCCGGCGTCGATCAAAGCTTGGAGATTGCTGCCCCGTCCGGAGATCAGAACCCCGACTCTCAACCGCGCCACGTTTTTTGCACTCCGTTGATGAGCACCCGCGCCTGGGAATCGGCGACAGGCCGCGCTTCGCCGAGACAGTAGACGATTTCTCCGGCGTCGCGCAAGAGCTGGATGGTGGATTCGGCATGTTCAGGGGCGACGACGGCGACCATTCCGATTCCGCAATTGAAGGTGCGGGCCATTTCGAGGGGGTCTATGTCTCCGACGGTTTTGAGCCAATGGAAAACGGGAGGGATGGTCCATTTCTCGGCGTCGAGAGCGACGCCGATTCCGTCGGGGAGCATGCGGGGAATGTTTTCGAGCAGTCCGCCGCCGGTGATGTGGGCGAGGGAGCGAATCATTCCGGCGCGCACGGCGGGAAGGACGCTGCGGACATAAATTCGCGTGGGGGTCAGCAGCGCTTCGGCGAGAGAGGTTTCCGGCTGAAAGGGGGCGGGGGCGTCGTAAGCGACGCCGGAGCGCTCAACCAAGCGGCGGATCAAGGAGTACCCGTTGGAGTGCGGGCCGCTGGAGGCCAACCCGAGCACGACGTCTCCGGCCTGTACGGCGCCGCCGGTGATGACTTGGTCGCGTTCGACGGCGCCGAGGGCGAATCCGGCCAGGTCGTAATCGCCGTGCGTGTACATTCCCGGCATTTCGGCGGTTTCGCCGCCGACCAGCGCGCATTGGGCCTGACGGCAGCCTTCGGCGATTCCGGCGATGATTTTTCGCCCGACTTCGACCTCCAGCTTGCCGACGGCGTAGTAATCCAAAAAGAGCAACGGTTCTGCGCCTTGTACGATCAGATCGTTGACGCACATCGCCACCAGATCGATTCCGACGCTTTCGTGGCGTTCGGCGATGATTGCGACCTTCAGCTTGGTGCCGACTCCGTCGGTGGTGGCGACCAGCAACGGATCGCGGAATCCCGCCGCCTTAAGATCGAATAAAGCTCCGAAGCCGCCGAGTCCGGCGTCGCTTCCGGGGCGGGCGGTGGCGCGCGCCAACGGCTTGATCGCTTCGACCAAGGCGTTTCCGGCGTCTATGTCTACCCCGGCTTGCCGGTAGGCGTCGCGGGGGGCTTGCGGTTGAGCGCCGATGGCGTCCTCTCTTTGCTCGTAACGAGCGGATGGCGGGTGAACGGCAAGTTTTGTGGTTCGGACGGCTTTTTACGGCGAGGCCGCAGCCGGGTCGTGATAGTTTGGGTGGGGATGTGTGTGATAAGATGCGCGTGGATCGGACGGCGTAGACTGGGCGGCTCCCGAGTTCGCCCTCGAAGTCGTCGTCGAAGGAAAACACGCCGAAGATACTCAAAACGGAAGGCTTTGCAATGCTGGACAGGAGAGCAATGCGGAACGGAGCGGGTCGAATCGCTTTCCAAGCTCTGGGGAGAGGTTGGTCGCAGGTCAGAGAGATGATTCCGGCGTTGTTGGCGTTCTTCATCGTCAATGCGTCGGTTGTTTGGATCGGCGATGTCGCGTCGGGGTGTGTGGTTGGACAGGCGCGTTGTGGTGGGGGCGGCGCTTGGGCGGCGACGTTTGGCGCGTCGACTCTGGGCGCGTCAACTTTGGGCGCGTCGACTCCGGGCGCATCGACTCCGGGCGCATCAACTTTGGGCGCGTCAACTCCGGGGGGGGGCGAGTCCGGGGCTTCCGAATTCCGGCGTTCCTGTTCCGGGCGGTTCGGCGCCTGGAGGGGCGGCTCCAAGCGTCCAGAACTCCGGCGCTCTCAATGCGAGCGCGCCGATTCCCGGAGTGTCGCCTTCGCCTTCGGCTTCGGCGGGCGCCGATCCCTTCACCGTGCGCGGGGTCGAGGTGGACGTCACGGAAACCAGCGCGGCTGCGGCGCGAGATCAGGCGATTCTTCAGGCCCAACGAAAAGCTTATCAAATTTTGTTCAAAAAAATGACCGTCGGCGGTGAAAACGCTCAACCGCCGGTGATGAAGGACTTGGACTTGGCGCGCATGGTCGAAGGCTTCGAGATCGAGCAGGAGCGGGCTTCGGCGATTCGCTATGTGGCTTCGTTCACCGTAAAATTCCGTCCGAAAGTGGCTCAGAGTTACTTTTCTCGGGCGGGCGCCCGCGTGGCTGAGGCGCCCCGGAAGCCCATGTTGATTTTGCCGATCGCCGTTGGAGAAAGTGGTCGACCGGCTTTGTGGGAGGAGCGCACTTCGTGGCGTTCGGCCTGGGAAGAGCGCGCTGTGGGCGGCGGCGGCGTATCGGTGATTGTGCCTCCCGGCGATCTTGCGGACGTCGCCGACATCGGAGTCGCCGAGGCTCAATCCGGCGCGGCCGATCGTATGAGCAAGATTGCAGCCCGCTATGGCGCCGGAGACGTGGTTGTGGCGGTTCTCGGCAATTCGCCTGTCGGCGGTGGTTCTTTGCCCGTTACTTTAACGCGCTATACGCCGGACGGTCGAAGCGAAAGCAAGACCGTCTCGGTGACGGTTGCGCCCGGAGATCCGGCGGGAAAAACCTTACAGCAAGCCATTGCAACGGCTGTGAGCAGCTTGGAATCTTCTTTCCGCGTTCGCGAGGAGGGGCCGGAGACGCCTTATTTGATTGGCGTGGGATATGGAAAGCTTGACGAATGGCTGGACATTCGGCGTCGACTGGCGCAGGTGACCGGCTTGACTCGCGCCGAGCTTTTATCGGTCAGCCGCAACCGCGCCGAAATGGAGGTGCGTTTTCGGGGAGACGTCGAGCGTTTTCGTCAAGGACTTGCGCGGCAGGATTTGGGGATGGAGCCTACTTCGCCGATTGGCGTCGTCTCGTCTTCTGCGCCTGCGCGCGCCGGGAGTTGGGAGCTGCGTATTTTGTCGCGTGGAGTCCAGTCTTCGGCTCCGGCGCCATTGGGGGGCGGGCTTCCTCCGAGTGTTTCCTCGCCGGGGGCTTCGGCTGTTCCTGATGGCGGCGGTTCGTTAAGCGCCTTCTCTGGAGTTCGTTGATTCCGGGGGCGTTGATTCTGCGGTTGATTGATGTCGAGGTCTTGAGTTCTTCTGAATAAAAATTAGATGGGTCCAGGGACTGTGTTCCTGGTCGCTGGGGATCATAAGGGGGGAGCGAAAGCCCCCCTTATTCGCGAAGCGATTTTCCTCCGGAATCGTTTGTCTTCCGAATTCCGGAAGAAAATCGCTTCGCGAATAAGGGAAAAGATTTTACTTCGGCCCTATCTCATCGGTTTTTCTCATCGGTTTTTCTCATCGGTTTTTTTCTTGGCGAGCGATTCTCATCGGTTTCGACGCGGAGACCACTCTTCAACGGAGGCCAGAGATGAACGCCCACAACACTTCGCGTTTCTGGGTAGGAGCAATTGGCGGCGCGGCGTTGATTTCGTGGTTGTTGCGCGACACTCTTCCGCCTTTTGTTGTGGGCGTCGCCGTCGCCTATTTGCTGGATCCTGTGGTTGATTGGTTGTCGTTGCGGCGTATTCCGCGCGGCCTGGCCGCCGGCGTCGTTTTGCTGTTTTTTGTTTTGCTTTTCACGGCGGTGTTGTTCTTGATCGTGCCGTTGATTCAGGCTCAGGTCGTTGAGTTTGTCGATATGTTGCCGCGTTACGCCGGATCGTTGCGTGAGACTTTGCAATCTGTGGCGCGACGGCTGTTGTTGCGTTTGTCGCCCGATGACGTTGAGCGTTTGCGCGCGGCTGTCGGCGAGTACGCCGGGGAGATCATCGGATGGATCGGAAAAGTATTGGAAGGAGTTCTTAGCGGCGGGATGGCGATTTTCGATGTCGCTTCGATTTTGCTGGTGACGCCTGTGGTGTCTTTTTACTTGCTCCGGGATTGGCGCGACTTAGGGAGGAGAATAAATTCTTGGTTGCCGTGTGAGCATGCGCCGATCATCCGTCGGTTGATCATTGAAACGGATCATATTTTGGCCGGCTTCATTCATGGTCAGGCGATGGCGTGCGTGATGTTGGCCGTTTACTATGCCGTTGCTTTGTCTGCGTTGGGCGTTAATTTCGGTCTATTGGTTGGTTTATTGACCGGAGCATTGGCTTTCGTGCCTTATGTGGGGTTTGCGTTGGGATTTTTGACGGCGTTGGGTTTGACGATGGTGCAGTTCGGGACGTGGGGCATGATCGGCGCGACGACGGGGGTTTTCGCTATAGGGCAGGTCTTGGAGACGAACCTGATCACGCCTCGTTTTGTGGGCGAGAAAATCGGGTTGCATCCCGTGTGGGTCATGTTTGCGTTGTTGGCGGGGGGAAATCTTTGTGGTTTTGTCGGCGTGTTGTTGGCGGTTCCGGTGGCTGCGGTGATCGGTGTGTTGGCTCGGTTTGGTTTGGAGCAGTATTTGGCGAGTTCATATTATCTCGGACGACGGGATGTGAGTGATGAAGCCGTTTCGACAGTCTTGATGGAAAGAGACAACTCGGCGGGCGGCGGGAGGGGCGTGTGAGGCGCGCTCGACAGCTTGCGTTGGCTTTGGAGCATCGGCCATCGACTGCACAAGATGATTTCTTGGTTTCTCCATGCAACGCCGATGCGGTTGCATGGATTGATCACTGGCCGAATTGGCCGGGACCGGCTTTGGTGGTGTGTGGGCCTCCGGGGTGCGGCAAGAGTCATTTGGTTGCGGTTTGGCTGAATCAGACGGAAGGGCGAGGAATCACAGGCGAGGCGTTGAATACTGCAAATGTTCCGGCGCTTATTTCTTCTGTTGACGAGGCGGCGCGGGGGAAGACGGTGGCGGTGGCGGTGGACAACGCGGATTGCGTTGCGGGCGACGCTTCCGGGGAGCGCGCGTTGTTTCATTTATACAATTTGGTGCAGCAGCATCATGGCCGGTTGTTGTTGACGGCGGTTGAACCGCCCTCGCGTTGGGGGGTTCGTTTGCCGGATTTGCGTTCACGGATGTTGGCGGCTCCGGTGGCTCCGGTGGCTCCGCCGGATGACGAGTTGTTGGCGGGGATGTTGATCAAGTTGTTTGCGGATCGTCAGCTTTATCCGCCGGTTGAAGTGGTGACATATTTGGTTCGGCGTATGGAGAGGTCTTATGATGTGGCTCGACGCATGGTGACGTTGGCGGATCGCGCGGCATTGGCTGGTCGGCGACGAATTACGGTGTCGTTGATCAAGGAGATCATGCAGCCTGCTCCGTCTTCTCAGACTTCTCCGCTTGTTTCCGGCAAGATATGATGTTGGGTTTTGGGACGAAGCGTCAGAAAAGCAAAAATCCCGAGACAAATTAGAAGGGTCCAGGGACTATGTTCCTGGTCGCTCGGGATTATAAGGGGGGAGCGAAAG
>CAUYUA010000241.1:0-22311 GCA_963575675.1 Azospirillaceae bacterium | reverse complement strand
ATCGCCGCACAAAATGAAAGATATCGATTTCGGAACCCCGCTTCCCGACGGCCCGCGCAGACCAGAGGCGCTCACCGCCTCGACAATCGCCGTCGGCTCCAAACTTAACCCGCGCTCAAGCCCGCGCAGACCACCGCAGCGACGATAATCGTCAAGCGATAAAGGATCAATCACTCCGACGCGCGCGAATGTCAATCGCGTCTGCCGCGCCAATAACGGAATCGCCTCCGTCGGACCATGGCCGAGCGTATGCGCCCCGCCCTTCAGAAAACCAGCGTCGAACAAGCCGGCGACATCGGCTTCTTTCACCGGACCATAAGCGATTCGCCCGGAAACCGTCTCGACTTCGACCAGAGGCTCTAAAAAAAGCAAACCGCGCGAGCCGTTGCGGATGATCTCCACCTCAAGCCCTCGCGCCTTCGCCTCTGCGGCAACGGCTTTCGCCGTTCGATCGGCCCCGACCGATTGAGCGGCGATGTCGCCGGGAATATAAACCCGCGCCGTCATGCCGCGCGCTCCTCAATGTTATGCTCGACCAACAGATCGATCGCCGCCACATCGGCGCGCCCAACGGGCTCGCCATCAACAAGCAACGATGGCCCCAGCGCGCAATTCCCCAAACAAAACACCTCCGTGACGGTCAATCGCCCATCGGAGGTCGTCGCGCCGACGGCGACGCCGTGACGTTGCTCCATATGTTCGACCAACGCCTCAGAACCGCAAGCGCGACACGCTTCAGCCCGACAGATTTTTATTTCGCGACGCCCGCGCGGCGCATCGCGGAAATCATGATAAAAGGCGATGATTCCTTGCGCCTCCGCCTGAGATATGCGCAAAGCATTGGCAATCATGGACGCGGCGCGACGATCGATGTATCCGAAAGCGTCTTGCAAGGCATGCAGAACGGGAAGCGTCGCGCCTTCAAGAGAACTCATAGCTTCGATGATTGCCAACGCTCGCGCGTCGTCCCAACAATCGACAGATTTCATGAATTTCCCCCTTGACCGCATCTCGGTTAGGGTCATTCATCATATCAATGATAAATTGTCAATAGGATTCCTTCAATATCACCAAAAACAATATTTTAATTATAGACTATCGGCGTCTAAAAAAACTTTACTGGAATCCCCTCGAACAAAAAATCGTTTCAAATTATACCGTTTGCAATGCAAGTATTTTGCAATGATTGCTTTCTTGGTCTTTTAAGGGAAGCCTCCTGGAGATCGTTTTCTCTCGCAGTTGCGTCCATGAGAAAATATCAGGAAAAAACGCCGACAAGTTTCTTCGGATTTTCGATCGAACAGAGTATATAATGCAACCGCCATGCGATCAGGGGAGCATCGGAGACTCTTATGAAACTTGAGTCTATCGTCAACGCCGGTTTTATGATCACCTTCAGCAACGGTCGACGAATGTTGACCGATCCTTGGTTTGCAGGACCTGCGGGACAGTGGTTCAACTTCCCTCCCGTTCCGGAGAAAGAGCAACAGCGTCTCTTCGCTTCCGCCCCCGATTACATCTACATCAGCCATTTACACGGCGATCATCTTCACGCGCCGACTCTCGGCCGGTTTTCTCGACGGACGCCGATCATAATCGGCTCCATGAATACGCCGCAGCTAAAAACCCGCATTCGAGATATGGGATTTCTCGATGTGCGCGAGTTCGCCTTTCTGCAAGTCCACGAGATGGACGGATTCCGAATGGCGATCTTTCCCGACTTTCACGGGTCATCCGAGGGACATAATCGACAAATCTCTTATGATCTCGACACATCAATGTATCTCTGGGACTGCGGCGATGGGTCTACATTGTTTAACGCCGCAGACAACACAATAACGCCCGAAGACGGCGCCGTCATTGCGGAGCGCTACGGCAAACCCACAGTTGCAGTTTTGTCGTGCGCCGGAGCCTCTCTCTACCCCATGGCGATGATTTCTTATGCGCCAGAGCGGAAAATTGAAGAACGCGACCGACAAAAACGACGCATCATCACCAAATTCGCCGATCTGGCGTTGCGCCTTGGCGCTCAACGTGTTGTTCCCAGCGGCGGCGCGTATGTTTTAGGGGGAGAAAGCGCTCACTTAACGCGCTATTTGCCTCATCCGTCGAGCGCTGAGTTGGCGATTGCGGCGATTGAGGCCGGGTTGCCCAGAGAGCGGCTTTGCAAGCTTTATCAAGGGGATTGGCTTGACCTTGCGACGTTGGAGGTTGGAGCCAATCCGGCGGCGGCGTTCCGAAACTTTACGGAGCAAGAGCGCGCGCTTTACGCCGAGTTGTTGGTCGACCACAGAATGGCGGCGTCGAAGCCATCAAAGCGATTTGACTGGCGGCAAAGCATTGAACGCTCGGCTGCGGCGTTTCATCGGATTCGACGCGGATATGGATGCGACATCGCAGCGGACGTGATCATTCAAGCCGTTCCTGACGAGGTGGTCGCCGTTCCTGAGTCTTCGACGGTGAGTTGGGCCGTTCCCGGCTCTTTGTATGTGCGTTTGCGATTGGATGAGAACGCTTTTTTATTTCAAGAGACGCCGATTGCGCCGGAACGCGCTTTCACGCGCTTTGTGTTGAATCACTCGCTGCTCCGCATGATTATGACGCGCGAACACAATTGGAGCGGCGCAGAATGTGCGTGCTTGATTGGCGTAGAGCGGGCGCCGGATGTCTATAACCCACATTTGCATCGTTTGATGATGGGGTTTGTCATCTAAATCGGAATGAACGGCCCCAACGAGCCGAATATTTGCGAGCCGAATATTCGACGCACTCGGCCTCGCGCGCCGCCGCAGTCGCGACGGGACGCCGTTTTGCGGCGAAACGCCGTCGCATGAGAGGATCATTTAATAATCGCGACGGCGTCGGTCCCTGGACCCTTTCAACTTTTTCAATGCGTCATTCTATGACGCTTTCTTACCGTGATACTCAAATCCGGCTTCAGTAACGGCTTGCTCGACAGTGTCGGGAGCAACGGCGCCCGCGATGGAAACCTCGCTACGCGCCACATCCACCGTCACCACAACCGTGGGAGCAAGGCGTGTAATCGCGTTGCTCACGGATTTAGCGCACCCCTGGCAGGTCATGCCTTCGACTCTGTAGGTCGTCATTCGAAAACCTTCCTTTCTTGCACTAAACTTGCACTAAAAAGTAATCGCGACTGAATCAGCGCAACACCGTCACAGTGAATTATTGAGTGAGCGTCGAAGCTTGCATCCTGTGGCGGACGACAGCGCTCAAAGGAACCAAACGCAAACCTTTGCGCGAAAGAGAAGCAAGCCACGGCTCCAAGGCCTCAAGCGTAACATCATGCGGATGCCCAATGGCGATCGCAGTTCCATTGCGTCGCGCAATTTGTTCGGTTTGCAGCAAGGCAGCCTGAACAGCTTTTACCGACATCTCATTGTCGAGGAATATGTCGCGAGCCGTGTTGGGCATATGCAGATCACGCGCCAGTTCTCCGGCGACGCTGGAGGTGGTGGTCTTGGAATCGAGGAACAACAGACCTCGCCGAGCAAACTCCGCCAGCACCGGAGCCATAACCGAACGATCGGCGGTGAAACGACTGCCCATATGATTGTTGACGCCGACATAGCCTTCAAATGCGCCGAGATTCTGGCTCAATCGCCGCATAATTTCAGAGGCGGGGAGATTAACAATCAGAGCGCCGGGACCGGGATTGACTCCGCCGCGCGTAGGCTCCATCGGCATGTGAACCATCAATTCATGACCTGCGGCGTGGGCGGCGTGTGTTTGATGGGGTAAATCGGTGGCGTAAGGCAGCCAAGAGAGCGTCAGAGGCCCATCAAGACCAACCGCGCGAGCGGTGCGTTTGCGATCCAGACCGAGATCGTCGATGACAATGGCGATGGCGGGTTGACTGACGGAAACCGGAGCAACGGGAACAGCGTTGCGGCGCCATGGGAGAGAGGATGACGTCTGAGCCTGCGGCAAAGGCGACTGCGGCTGCGGTTGTGATTGCGGTTGCGGTTGGGGAAGAGACGGCGGGCGAATGGCGACGGGAAGCGGCGGACGAACGGACGGCGTCGGCAAAAACAACGAGGCCATTTGAATTGGCCGATGTCCCGGCGGCAAAGGAAGCGCGGCGACAAACGACGTCAGCGCGGCGGGAATCGGCGGCTTCGGAATCGCCAAAAGCGATGCAGACTGAAGAGAAGCGTCGCTTTTGGGAGCCTGAGGCAAAACGGGCTTCGCAGACGCTTCCGTTGCAGGCTTAGAGCTTTCCGTTGACGGAGACGGCATAGGCGCCGGGGCGACCAAAACGGCGTCTGCGGGTTTTGACGTCACAATGGTTGTAACAACCACAGAAGTCACTTCGTTCACCGGCGCAATATTCGAGAGCGAAACGGAAGGAACCGCAACAAGCTTCGGCGATTCATTTTTCGCCGGCCCCGATTTCACGATCTCAGACTTTACCGGTTCGGGCTTCACCGGCTCCGACTTTACGACTTCAGACTTTGCCGGTTCGGGTTTCACCGGCCCCAATTTTACGGTCTCAGGCTTTACCGGTTCGGGCTTCACCGGCTCCGACTTTACGGTCTCAGGCTTTACCTGTTCGGGCTTCACCGGCTCCGACTTTACGACTTCAGACTTCGGCGGTTCGGATTTGAGTGGTTTCACCGGCTCGATCTTTATCGCCTCAGGCTCGGTTTCGAGCTTTTGAACAACAGCCTGCGACGACGCCGAAGCTTTCGGCGCGACGGACATTGGAGGCGAGGCAATCGTCGGAGTTTGAGCCGTTGACGGCTGGTTCGCAGAAGGAGCGACAATCGGCGCGGTCAAAGTCGGAGCAGAAATCGCAAGCGCCACCGATTTTGGAGCTTCGACCTGGCTCGTGATCGGATCTGTAAACTTGAGAACGTCAGTGGACTCAGTGTGGAAAGCCGGCGGCGGCTCCGTCGGCGTCAGAGAGATCAGAGATTCTTCGGTGTTTGACGCAACAATCGGCTGCGCGGCGACAGGCTGGGCGCTCTCCGGCTGAACCTCGCGATTCGCCGCGAAAATCGACGGAATGTCGCTCGATCTCGGCGCGGCGATGATTGACGACACCGGCGCCGGAGAAGGAATCGGATCGTTTTCGTCATCATAATAGTCGTTATCCCCAGAAAACGGTTTCGGAGGAGGACGAAGTTTAATTTGAGCGAGATTCGATCCCGCCTGCTGTAGCGGAAGCGCAGATGCGGCGGATGAGACGAAGCGCGGACCCGCGCGATTGGCGTGCGAGCCAAGATACACCCCACCCCCGACCCCAAGGGCAAAGAGCGGGAGCAAAATCAGTAAAAGAACACGCCCTTCGATCCGACGCCCCGACGATGGCGCGACTTTGGCAGACCCCGGTCGTGCCGGAGCCAATGGCGGAGACGCAGACAGACGAGAAGACGACATGGCGACGGTCCATAGGACGGGAACGAAAAGCAGGCTTCAACATCTATCATCAAAAACAGCGTTTGACTATGGAGCGATCAATAGAAAGGGTTTCCGTGACGAGAAAGACACAAAAGAGAGAAACGCGACGTTTTTTGTGTTGCAAAAGGCAAAACGCGACGATCCAAACATCAACGCTTTTTGATCCCGATCACCTCGAAAGTGCTTTAAAATGCGCAGCAATGTCCCTTTCGCCCTCAAACTGAAAGAGCCTTGATCGCGATGTCCACGTCCCATTCCTCCACTCGCGCCATCTACGCCGCCATAATCGGCAACGTGTTGATTGCGGTCACAAAATTCGCGGCGGCGGCGATCACGGGCAGCGCCGCCATGTTGAGCGAGGCCATACACAGCTCGGTTGACATCGGCAATCAACTTTTATTGTTGCTGGGCCTCTCTCGCGCCGCCAAACCTGCTGATGAGCTTCATCCTTTCGGTTATGGCAAAGAACTGTATTTCTGGACGTTTGTGGTGGCGATTTTGGTGTTTGCTTTGGGAAGCGGCGTTTCCTTTTATGAAGGCGTTCATGGCGTCCTACATCCAGAGCCGCTTCATGATCAAACCATCAACTTTGTCGTTCTCGGCCTTGCTATTCTGTTCGAATCCGGGTCCTGGTGGGTGGCGTTTCAGGAGTTCTTAAAACAAAAAGGAGAAAAAACGATATTGCAGGCAATTCGAGCCGTCAAAGATCCCACCGTCATCACGGTTCTATTTGAAGATTCGGCGGCGATTGTTGGTTTGGTTATTGCTTTTGTTGGAATAATGATCAGTCAATTGACAGGACGCGCGGAGTTCGATGCAATTGCCGCAATGCTGATCGGCGTGGTTTTGGCGGTGGTTGCGGTGATTTTAGCGCAGGAATCAAAAGGACTGTTGATCGGCGAAAGCATGGCGCCGGAACAGAGAGAGGTTTTACGCGCAAAAGTCGAAAATCATCCGGCGGTTGAGCGTGTCGGCGTTTTGATGAGCATGCATTTTGGACCGAATGACGTCTTGCTTACGCTGTCTGCGGACTTCAAAGATGAATTATCCGCCTCTGAAGTTGAAAAGGCGATTTCCGAGATCGATCAGGCGTTGCGTCAAGAGCGCCCTGAAATCAAAAACGTGTTTATTGAGGCGTCCAGCCTTGCCAAAAAGAGCTGATTCATCCGATTTATAGATGAAATGAGGCCGAGGACTCAGTCCCCGGCCTCACCTCATCTTCCTTCCAAAACAACCACAAAGCCTCTCAAAGCCTGTCCGGAAACATTGATATTCTCTCCGGACAGGCCCTAAAAGCCGCTTTCTCTGACCAAAACCGTCAACATCGCATTCCATAATCTCTGCGCGGTCCCTATAGCTTCCGCCTCCACCCTCACCACGCCTCGCGCAGTTCGCGGCGGCGGCAAAGCGTCCGACGTCAAATGCACACGATATAACGACGTCTCGGGGATCAACTCCCGCCCCGACCGAGGCGCAACGGAAATCGGCCCTCCCCAAGTCGAAGCCAAATAAGGCGAGTCAAGAGTCGCCACATTCACACTTTCAATTTGCTCCACTTCCGCCGCCACGCGCGGCCACGCAATATCCTCCGGAACAAACCACGCTTGCGCTCCGACAACCAGTCGCCGCCAATCATCTCCGCCGACATAGGCCATGACCTCCGAATGATCCGGAGTTTCCAACCGAGCAAGCAAAGTTGAAGTCTTCACCCATCGATTAAGATGCAGACTCGGATCAAGATCGATGACCCGCCCAGAAAATGGAGCGCGCACGTCAAGTTGCGATTCTTGCTGTTTCAACTCGTCACGCGAAGCCAAAGCCATCAACAGCTCTTCGCGCGCAACGGTCAAACGATCGGAAGAAAAGCGGTCGGAAGCCATGATCCGAAGCTTCAATTCAAGCTGTTCTACGTTTCGATCAGCCTGCGCAAGATCGCGTCCCATGACGTGGTGTAAGAGCCGGCAGCCATCGCGGATTTTCGATAGGGTTCAGGTGCGACCCATAACACCCAACCGGAGACACCACGATGACCGATCCCAGGATTGCATTTGCCGAGCTGATTGAAAAGGGTGGAGACGCGGATTTTTTGAAGGACGTGCTTGCGTTTTCTTTGCAGCGCTTAATGGATATGGAAGCTGAGGCTGCGTGCGGAGCTGGGCTCCATGCCCGATCGGACGATCGGGTTAACAGCCGTAACGGCTATCGTGAACGGCCGTTGGATACCCGTGTCGGGCGAATAGAACTCCATGTGCCGAAATTACGCAAAGGCAGTTATTTTCCATCATTTCTTGAACCGCGCCGGACTGTCGAAAAAGCGTTGGTCGCCGTTATTCAAGAAGCTTACGTGCAAGGCATTTCGACCCGTTCGGTCGATAACCTTGTCCAAGCAATGGGCATGACAGGCATCTCAAGAAGCCAAGTGTCGCGCTTGTGCGCCGATATTGACGTGCGCGTCGGTGCTTTTCTCAACCGTCCGATTGAAGGGGAATGGCCGTATCTTTGGCTTGACGCAACCTATATCAAGGTGAGAGAAGCCGGTCACATCGTTTCTGTTGCCGTAATAATCGCTGTGGCAGTTAACACCGACGGCCGACGCGAGGTTCTGGGCATGGCCATCGGCATGTCGGAAGCCGAAGTCTTTTGGACAGGCTTCTTGCGCACTCTTACGCGACGCGGCTTGCGTGGCGTCAAGCTGGTTATCTCCGATTGTCATGAGGGGATCAAAGCGGCTGCGGCCAAAACCTTACAGGCATCTTGGCAGCGTTGCCGCGTTCATTTTATGCGCAATGCTCTTTCTCACGTTTCCGACAAAGATCAACGCCCCATGGTTGCCGCGATGATTCGCACGGCGTTCGCTCAGGGAGACGCCAAGGCCGCAAGTGAGCAATGGAGAAAAGTATCAGATAATTTACGTCCGAAATTTCGAAAGCTTGCAGAAATAATGGATGTCTCAGAAACGGATGTTCTTGCTTTCATGTCCTTTCCAAAAGAGCACTGGGTAAAAATATATTCCACGAATCCTATAGAGCGCCTCAATGGAGAGATCAAGCGTCGAACAGACGTCGTTGGAATATTTCCAAACGAAGATGCAATCTTCCGTTTGGCTGGAGCGATCCTTCTTGAGCAAACCGACGAATGGGCTATCCAGCGTCGCTACATGACACTGGAAACTATCGTGTCGTTGAGCGATAATCCTGACGCACTTCCGCCTCTTGCCGCAGTGTGACAACCGGCGCCTGAACCCTATCGAAAATCCGCGATGGCTGCCGGCTCTTACACCACGTCATGGGACGCGATCCTGCGCAATGCGAAAAGCCAAATCATCGCTGACAAAACGAAACATCAACTCATCCTTGGCGACCAATTGACCGTCGGCGACGGCGATTTTGACCAATCGCGCAGGAACAGGCGGAAAAAGCTGGGCGTGATCAACGGCGCGCCAAACAGCGGGAAGAGTGATCTCACTGCGCCAAGGAATAACGAAAACCGTCAGCGCCATCACAAAAACAGCAGCGGCGACGGCGGTTTTAGGAGTGAGTCGCGCACGACGACGGCGACTCCACCAGGCGGAAAGCTCGCCGAGGACAGGACGCATGATGAACCAACAAACCTCGACCAACATTAAGCCGATTCCAACCAATTTAATCGCGAAATGATAAACCATCAGAGCAATGCCGGTGAAAAGAATCAGGCGGTAAAGCCAGATCGACATGCCGAAGACGATTAAAAAAATCCGCAAAGCCGGTGAAAAGACTTCCGGAGCAGGATCGTCGAAACCAAACAAACACTCGCGCAGCTTCCAACGAGCCAAGGCGAAGGCGCGATCGTGTAAATTGGCGACGTTCAAAGCGTCGCTCAGAAGATAGTATCCGTCGAAGCGCATGAACGGGCTGAGGTTGACCGCCAAAGAGCTGACCCATGCCGTGGTGGCGACGGCAAACGCTCCTTGTCGCCATCCGCCGTCAGGCAGAAAGTGCCAAGCCAACAGAGCAAGAGTCGCCAAACCGAGTTCGGCTTCGACTCCGGCGGCGCCCACGGCCAAACGGTCGCGACGACGCGGCAGACGCCAGGCGTCGCTGACGTCCGTGTACAGCACCGGCCACAGGACAATCAACGCCGCTCCCATCGTGGGCACATGGCAACCGCGCCGCACGGCGGCGTAAGCGTGACCGAACTCGTGAACCACTTTGCCCAGAGTGAGCGCCAATCCCAACTCGATCGCGCCGGAAGCAGAGGCCAACTCCGAGAACCCCATAGAAAAGTTTTGCCATTGCCGCAGGGTCAACCCCAGGCTCACAACGCCAAGGCACAACCATAAACCACGTCCCGCCCAGCGTAAAACACGGGAGACATAAGGCTCTGTGACGACCAGGAAACGCTGAGGTTGCAGAAGAGGAATGCGGATAAACAAATAGTGATGAAGGAGCCACTGAGCCCAATTTTGTCGTCTGGAAAGACTCCGGTTAAGAAATAATGTAGAAGCTCCGGGGCTTTGAACGGGCGTGAGTTCGTTCTCCGCCAAGAATCGGGCGACTTGTTGAATCTCGACATCATCCGGCGGGATTCCGGAGAGATGACCCACTTCATCGATCAAATCATCCATTCGCCGCCCAGGCCGCCAACAAGACAGGATCAACGACGCGCGCCAAGACAATCGAAAGTAGCGATGTCGAAGGGGGTCATAGAGAATCCAATCCGGAGCCCCATTTCGCTCTCCGGGACCGGGAAAGATTTGCAGGTCTTGGCGCATCGACAAATTGGGCGCCGGGGTTTTTTCTTCCGCAAGAGCATGCGCCGCAGTCGTCATTTTGATTTCAACTCTTCCACATAAAATTACATAAAAATCGGACAGGTTCAGGAATTGAGTTTCCGGCCGCTCGAACCAAGAACGCTCCCCCCCTTATTCGCGAAGCAATCCTCCCCCTGGAATCGTTGATTTGCGCAGGATCATCGCAGGATCATTCATAGACCATCACTCCAGCGCAAGCGTGAACCGTTATAAAGATGAACAGCCGCAATCGCGGCGAGACGCCGTCGCATAAAATAAATCATTTAATAAGCGCGACGGCATCAGTCCTTGAACCCATATAATTTTTATGCGGAATATCGACAAATCGAACGCTTGCGACGTCGCGACGATTTCGTTTGATTGAAAACCCTTCCGGAGCGATAACGACTTTGCGCCCAATGCAAGCGTTTTGTAACGTCTCGGTTTTGTGAACTCTCCATGATTCTGACGCCGATCGATCCTGAAAACCTTCCCGCGCTTCTCGCGGATTTCTCGCAGCGACTAAGCTTCGATTCGATGGCTCGCGCAGCGTTCGACCTCATTGCGCAAACCTGGGAAAGGCGAAACCACGCCGACACCCCGGAACATCGCGCCGCTGCGGTCGATTTGGCCCATCGCCACGGAATTCAGACCTTGGATGAAGACCCCGCAGAGGCTTTCAGTTGGGATGGCGTATGTATTCGGACCCAAAGCGAAGCCTCTGTGATCGTGCATGAAGTCGCCCACTGGTTGACCTGCGCGCCCGAACGACGCAGCGTCTACGACTTCGGCCTGGGAGCGGGACCGGAAACCGGACGACGCGAAGAAGCCGACGCGGCTCGCTGCGTGGATGACATGACCCGACAGATCGAGGAATGTCTGTGCTCTTTGCTGGGGATTCTGTGGGAAGCCGAACTAGAACAGCCCGCGATTTTGGCCTTCCTTGAACAAAATTGGCTGGAGGCGCATCATCGCGCGGGAGCCGTCGCGCATTTTGCGGACTCCGTTCGGGCCTTGCGTCAACAGGGGTTGATCCACGACAATGGACGGCCTGTGTGGCCCAAGGCTTCGAAAGCGCAACAACCGTGCGAAGCGCGTCTTGAGACGCGCCTCATCGAAAAGAACGCATAAATCTTTTGTGCTTCAGGGTCTGCGTCGCAATCTCTGCTATTCGTTCGCGACGCCTGTCGTTAGTCCGGAGGAGGCCGAGAACCGGCCAGGGGGAAGTCCGATCCATGATCACGGAAACCCGCTTGATCTATTTTTCTCACGAAGCCTTGGTCGAAGCCGTCCGATTATATAGCTCGGGAACGGCGCGTCGACCTGCGCTCGGCGCGGTGCGCCGCGTTTGGTTGAAAAGCATTGCTCCACCCATCGTGGTTGCGGAAATCGAAAGCAACGAATCAGGAAGTGTTCGTCAGCTTGAGTTCTCCCATGCCGAGGTGGCCGCGTTTCTCATTCTGTTGTGTCGGCGAGAGAAAATCCCCTTGCCGAAACACTCGGACAAACTCTTGAGAGTCGATGCGGGCTCTTTGTGTTTGGTGATTTCTCGACGCGCGATCTCGATAACGCCGTCAACGACGCAAACGCCCCTCCCCTCCGACCTCTCGCCTGAGGACACATCGGCGTGACGAAAAATCATCCCGATGCGTCCTCGGACAATCAGGAGACAGTGAAATCCGACGCATAGTAAAATATGCCGGAGCGGCGTGTTGGCGTGGCGAACGCTCCGGAGTTCGAGAGCGGGCGCCGATGGCCCGGGAGTTGGTGAGATGAGTGAAGAGCGAGCCAAATACAAGGACTTACGGGTTCTTGTCGTGGAAGACGAAGAGTTCTTGCGAACTCTGACCGTTCGCTTGCTGAACGACATCGGCGTTCTGAATGTTCTCAGCGCCGGCGACGGCCTGGAAGCATTAGAGATATTGCGCGCCGGCTCCGAGTCGATCGATTTGGTGGTCTGCGATCTCGACATGCCGCGCATGGATGGGCTGGCGTTCCTGGACGCCACACGACAAGCCGGTCAGCCATGGTCGTCGGTCCCAACCATCATCTTAACCGTCTATCGCGTGTTGGACGTCATGAACCAGGCCTTGGAGCGCGGCGCCTTTGGTTATTTAGCCAAACCAATGTCGCGCCAAGACATGGTCGAACAGCTTAATGCAGTATTGGCTCAACGCCGATAATACAACCTCGGCTCAACGCCGACAGCCGCTCGCGCAATCGGGGGCGATGCGCGGCGGTAAACAAACTTCTCTTGGCGAGCATAAAGGCGGAACACTCTCATGACTCAGTTCAGGACCATTGACGATATCGATGTCGGCGACAAAGTAATCTTAGTGCGGGCCGACCTCAATGTTCCGATGCAAAACGGCGCCGTCAGCGACGCGACCCGCATCGAGCGATTGGTTCCCACCTTGAAAGAACTGGCCGCAAAAGGCGCCAAAGTGGTGGTGATGTCGCATTTCGGACGCCCCAAAGGTGGACGAGATGATAAGAACTCTTTGAAGATGGTGTTGCCTGCTTTGGAAAAGGCTCTGGGCGCTTCCGTCGCCTTCGCCGACGACTGCATCGGGCCCAAAGCCAAAGAAGCCATTCGCAAAGCTCCTTGGGGAGGGTATGTTCTCTTAGAAAATGTGCGCTTCCACGCCACCGAAGAGAAAAACAATCGTGAATTCGCCCAAGCGCTCGCTGATTTAGGGGATGTCTACATCAACGACGCTTTTTCTTCAGCCCATCGCGCACACGCCTCGACGGAAGGCGTTGCTCATTTATTGCCTTGCGCCGCCGGTCGGTTGATGCAGGCGGAACTCCTCGCTCTGTCGAACGCTCTGGAGAAGCCGCAAAGACCCGTCGCCGCCGTTGTCGGCGGAGCCAAGATTTCCACCAAACTCGACCTATTGGGAAATCTGGTGCGGCGCGTTGACGTCTTGGTGTTGGGCGGCGGCATGGCCAACACCTTCCTACACGCGCAGGGCGTCTCTGTGGGCGCGTCTCTGTGCGAGAAAGACATGGCCGATCAAGCCCGCTCGATCGCCGCAATCGCCGCCGCGTCCGGTTGCTCTTTGGTCCTGCCCCAAGACGGAGCCGTCGCAAAAGAGTTCAAAGCCGGAGCCGACTATCAGATTCTTTCAGTCAATGAACTCCCCGCCGACGGCATGATGTTGGATGTCGGCCCGGCTTCCGTGGCGTTCATCAAAGAAAAGCTCGCGACGTGCAAAACCGTGGTTTGGAATGGGCCTCTGGGCGCTTTTGAGATCGCGCCGTTTGACTCTGGAACCACCGCCGTGGCGCAGGCCGTCGCCGAGATGACTCAAGAAGGGCGTCTTTTGAGCGTGGCCGGCGGCGGCGACACGGTCGCGGCCTTGGCGCACGCCGGAGTTGAGACAAAATTCTCTTATATCTCTACTGCGGGCGGCGCTTTCCTGGAATGGCTCGAAGGCAAAACCTTGCCGGGAGTGGCGGCTTTACGCCCCATCGCTTAACGTCAACGTATCTTCTGAATAAAAATGAATGGGTCCAGGGACTGTGTTCCCAGTCGCTCGGACCACGGACGAAAGCCCCCTTTATTCGCGAAGCACTCCTCCTTTGGAATCTTGGGGAGCTTTCTGCCGTTGCAAGAAAGCTCCATACACAAAACGCAAACGATTCCAGAGGAAGATCGCTTGTTTCCCGGCGACCAGGAACACAATTCCCGGCCTCTTTCAATTAATTATTGTGCAGAAATCGACATTCCTTGCCATTTCATTATGCGCAGACGCCGTCTGCGGATTAAGGAGCCCTTATGGAAAGCGACATCATTTCAAAATCCGCTCGGCTTTCCCTGGGGTTCTCTTGGGCCGGCCATTTCTACATGCATATTATGGCCGCGCTCTATTTAACCGTCGTTCTCGGCCTCGAACGCGATTGGTCCATGAGCTACGATTCTCTCATCCGACTCTGGACCGTCGGCTCTCTTATGATCGGCCTTGGAGCGCCTCTTGCGGGATGGCTCGGCGATCGCTGGAGCGACGCGAAGATGATGGTTCTCTTTTTCTTGATCACCGGCGGAGGAGCCATCGCCGCAGGATGCGCCAATAGTCCCGACACGCTCTCGCTCGGATTGTTTACGTTGGGACTCGGAGCTTCAATCTATCACCCGGTAGGCATGGCCTGGGTTACTCGGTGCGCCGTCAATCGCGGGCAAGCTCTTGGCGCGCAAGGCGTTTTCGGAAGCTTAGGCGTAGCCTGCGCCGCTTCCGTCGCAGGAGGGCTCACGACCTTGTTTTCTTGGCGCGCCGCTTTTATCGTTCCGGGCGGCGTCTCGATCGTCACCGGCTTGGCGCTGCTGTTTTGCTTGGCCTCCGGACGCGTCGTCCAGCATCGCGGCGATCCGAAACCTCAGCCCAAAACCAGCCAAAGCGACGCCGTCCGCGTCTTTATCGTGCTGTCCATCACCATGTTTTCCGCCGGAATCATCTGGAACGCCGCTCAGGTGATTACGCCGAAGTGGTTCGAGTTCAACCTACAGACCTTGATCGGCGGCGGAACACTGGGAGTCGGCGGCGTCGTAACGCTTGTTTATTTATTGGCCTCCGTTCCGCAGTGGATCGGAGGACGCATGGCTGATCGCGGATCCGTAAAAACAATTTACGTGACATGCCTCGCTCTGCAAATTCCGTTGCTGGCGGCGGCTTCAATCGCTTCCGGAGCTTCAGTTCCTCTCTTATCTTTGGCTCTGGCCTCGACCGCCAATATCCAGATTCCCGCCGAAAGTTTGTTGCTTGCCCGTTACACTCCGGATCGTCATCGAGGATTGGCTTTTGGAGGAAAGTTTATTTTGTCTTTCGGCGCCGGCCCGATTGCCGTACAAACGGCGGCGGCTTTCTATGCTTGGACCGGCGCTTTTTCGACGTTGTTCTTAGCTTTGGCGGCTCTAGCGGCGACGGCGACTTGCGCTGCTTTGCTGTTGCCCAAAAATTAAATGAGATGGGCCAAGGAAAACGCTCGACGCCGGATTTCTCATCGATTTCAAAATAATCCACAAAAATCTGTCTCAACAAACCTGGTCGGCGCTCTGGTCAATTCGAGCCGAAACAATAAGGAGATCATCACGTATTCCCACCCCGAAATCGGTTAGAAACCGCTCGGCCAACCACGGAGCAAGGCCGGATTTCGGGGCGTCCTTCCTTTGCGCCTGGATCCAATCGTGCAGCTCCTCTTCGCTGGTGGGCACGCCATCCGGCTCAGCACACTCCACAAGCGCATCACTGTAGAGAAGAAGCGTATCTCCCACGCCGAACGAAGCTTCGCGCGGCGTTCGACTGAGATTCTCCACGAGACCAAACGGAAGCCCAGACATCTTGACGCGATCAATTCCGCCATCGCCACGCAAGATGAAGCCGTCGCGCAAGCCACCTCCCACATAACAAAAGATATGTCTCTTAATGTCGATGATCCCATAAATTCCGGCAACATACTGGCCTTGAGCCTGCCCACAGTCGCACAACCTTTGATCAAGATATGCGGTCATCTGCGCCGGATCTGCGCTGCATGAGGGCGGCGGTGAAATTAGAGTGTTGACCGCAAACATCCTGAGCGCGGCAGAAACTCCATGACCACTGACGTCGACGAAAAGAATGGCCATTTGCTTGTCGTTCAGAATCCACGTTTTCCAGAAATCACCGCCAATGGCCGAGCACGGAAGATAAGCTTGACTCAGACTAACCCCAAATCTAGCCGCCTCCACCATCATTCCGGCTTGAGGCAAAGCCGCCGCTTCAATAAGAGTCCGCGCTTCCTGTAATTCCGCCTCCACACGGGCGTGATAGGAAGAAAGCCGACGATACAAAAGAGAGTTCGATAAATGTAAACGAACTCTGGCTTCGATTTCCGCCGCGTCCAACGGCTTCGAAACGATGTCCGACGCTCCGGCGGCGAAGGCGCGGCGACGATCTTCCTGACCCATCAAAGCCGTCTGGATAATGATCGGCGTGCGCAAAAAGCGCTTGTCGGCGCGCAGTCGCCGACAAGTTTCAAAGCCGTCAATCCCCGGCATCAGCACGTCGAGAAGGATGCAATCGGGTTCATCCGTGGCCACCAGAACGAGCGCGGCCTCGCCGCTTTCGACGCAGATGATGTTCCGAAAACCTTTCTTCTGTAGAACGCCTTTAAGAACGTCGCGATTCAATTCGGTGTCGTCGACGATCAGAATAAGCGCTTCCTCGACAATTTCCTCACGCTCAAACATGGGAAAACCCCATCGATGTGCGGCGCCCGTTCAGAGTGTAACGCACGACGCCCGCCATAGCCGCCATTACATTTCGTCCCCGACCTGCGAGATGTCGCCTCGAATGCGTTTGCGAACTTCTGATTTCCGGGCCTCCCCGTCCGGCGTCTTCAACGTGGAGCCACAGACGTCCGGGAGTTCGCCGCCAACGAATGACGATCGGACTAGCGCCGTAAGCCTCATCGTTCAGCCGTGCGGCAATGTCTTCGAAATAACCGTCGGGATCGGCGCTGTAGCTGTCCATGCCCGTCAACCCGAGACTGCCATGGAAAAGAGAATTGGCGATGGCCTCGGATAGCGCCGTCCGCGCGGCGGATTCGTCCTGAACGGCCAGATGGCCATTGTCTACAGCCCAACCGACGACAGCGCCAGCGACACCCGGCATGTAGGCTGTGCGCGCCGTAATGACCGCCGTGTATAAAGCCCCACGCACCGGTAAACTAAACAGGGAAAGCAAAGAAGCATCCACCTCGGGATCTATGACTATCCATTGAGGTCGCCGCAACATATCCAGCATGACATATTCCACTTCAGGGTGGTGGCGTTCCTCAAGAGATACTCTGTCCAATTGAGAACCCGAAAAAAACTCCAAAAGAATCGGAGCTCCGCCCTCGACCCGCCAAAGGCCGGAAGGCCTTTGGAAACCATGACTTGGAGTTTGTAACGACCGAATGAGAGTGGACCGTTTCAATTCGGGAAGGCCGCATGATTCTCGGATTCTCAACTGAACGGAGTATAAAAAATCCCAGAGGAATATCTCTACGCGAATAAGGGGAAGACTTTCGCTTCCTCAACCATCTGGCGCATCCGCATCAGAGGCGGATATCAAAAAGAGTGCTGAATTCTACGACCTCCAGAACCCTCTCGATCTGAGGAGGCGGTTTCAAAAGCGTAATACGCCTCTTTTTCGGGTCTAACCGATTACGAAGCAACACCAACATGGAAAGCCCCGCAGAATCCACTGTTCTCAATTTTGAAAGATCAATGGCAATCGATGTTGCGTCGGTTCCGATCAGCTCCTCGACAAGCAAACGAAATGTTATGTTCTCGGCAAAAGTAAAGTCGCCGTTCAAAAAGACTTCGACATGTGAGTTCGAATGCCTGAGCGTGTAGGTTAGCGACATGGAGGAGCCTCATATCTGGGCACTGATGTTGGAAACGAACGCCTCGGACGCGGCGGTCAATTGATCTGCGGCGGCCTTGAGGTTGTCGGCGGCCCACAGAGATTCAATAACGCTGGCGCCCGATTGAATTGATCCCATCGCCACCTTGGCGATGGCGTCGTTGACTTTGCCCATTTCCGTCATAACGTCCGTAATGCCGCAAGAGATTTCATTTGTGAACGCGCTCTGTTGCTCTACGGCTCCGGCAATGCGAACCGAAACCTCACTCACAGAAATGATGGTTCCGCGTATGCGGTCAAAGGCGTTGACTGTGGACGCGGTTTCGGTCTGTATCTCGACGACCTGTTGGGATATCTGGTTGGTCGCCTGAGCCGTTTGATTGGCAAGCGCTTTCACTTCGTTGGCCACCACGGCAAAACCGCGACCGGCCTCGCCGGCCCGAGCCGCCTCAATCGTGGCGTTGAGGGCAAGGAGATTCGTTTGCGACGCAACGTCACGGATGAGTTTGACGACTTGGCCGATCTCTCCGGCGGCTTTATCAAGGCGCGCAATCTGCGATGAGGCGGCGTCCACATCAACAACGCCCAAGCGACTCACTTCCGCCGCCACTCCAACCTGACGAGTGATCTCGCGAATTGAAGCCGCCAGTTTTTCAGTGGCTGCCGCAAGCTCTTGGATACGCTTCTGAGTCGAGATGGCGGCGCTGGCGACCGTCACCGATCGCGAAGTTCCTGCCTCTTGACCGTGCGCGATCGAACCGGCGCTGCCGCATATTTGACCAACAGCGTTCGCCACGCCGAGTATGACGCCGCCGACATCGGCTTGAAATTTTTCAACCATTGCGGTCAAAGAAGCTTTTCTTTCAATCTCGGCGCGTTTTTGATTCTCCATGCGCTCTTGAGACGCGTAGCCAAACTTTGCCTGCATCTCCTTAAGAAGAGAGGTGATGCGCCAGAACTCGGATATTTTACAATCGTCGATATGGCGAGAGAAATTACCACGCAAAATCGCCTCGAAATGAGTCTCGACCATGCCCATGCTCTTTGTGATCGCGCTCCGCGTCACGAAGTTTCCGATTAACGAAAAGCAGACGGCAAGCGTTCCAAGAACAACCGCAATAGAAAGATGAAGAATGTAACCACTCTGAACCTTTTCTGAAACCGCAGTATCGCCCTTAATAGATCGAGCAATCATTTCATCCAGCGCCTTACGCTCTTCCGCTAAGTCCGACAGAAGACGAGTCTCAACCACTTCAACTTTGGCCTCCTTTAAGGAGACGGCGACACTCCTGAATTCCTTAACGAGCTTCTCCGTTATGTTGGAAAGGCGCTTGGATTCATCACTGTAAGAACGCAGAAGCGCGTAGGCTTTCTCCGCCGTCTCGACCTCGTCAACAGCCTTTTCAATAGCCGCCGCGCGATTGACGGAGCCGCCCCCCCCGGCACGGGATTCGACGAGCCAAAGAGCAGCGCTGTGAGCCGCATCCTGAAGAGCGCTGCGCGTCGTCGCCAACTCAGCCAAACCGGCGTCATGGATGCTTCTGATGGCGTCGTTCGCATTCATTAAACCCGACAAAGCGACCGCAGCGGCCATCGTCATCAGCACGATAACCATGATGAGACCAAAGGCCATTTGATGAGACAGACTCGAAAAAACTTGGATAGCCCTATCGACTGAACCGTTAGCGATGATCTGACCATCGCGTAAACTGATCGAGACAATCCCCTCTCGTCGAATGACGGTGTAGGCTTGCTCCGCTAAGGCCACCTGTTCGCGGGTTGCAGGAGTGCGAATCGACGTGTAACCGACGATGCGCTCTCCATCGATGATGGGCGTCACATTGGCCACAACCCAATAATGATCGCCGTCGCGGCGACGGTTCTTGACGAGGCCATTCCATGGTCTTCCAGCGCGAATAGTCTCCCAAAGATTAGCGAATGCCTCCTTAGGCATGTCCGGATGGCGCAATATGTTGTGCGGCGAGCCAAGCAGCTCTCGTTCGGTAAATCCGCTCGCTTCGACAAAAGCTCTGTTGACGAAAGTGATGACGCCTCGTTCGTCGGTTCGCGATACGATAAGCATTTCCGGAGGCAGTGCGTACTCACGTCCTGTAACCGGTCCATTGTCTCTCATCCTAGACTCTCCGAATCTCGATGGACACATGTCCCTCGATCTCACATAAAAACCAAAGAATTTCAGAGGCTATATTCCCAACCACTCGGAATGATAAAGAAAAAGCAGAAGCCTTCCTCTTATTCGTGAAGCGATCACCCTCTGAAATTATTTATTTGTATAAGCTTGCCATAGACCATCAACCATTCGCAAAAATAAACAGCAGTTGAGGGACATACGTTAACCGTTCAACTCATCGACGTTAAATATGGACAAGGCATTCTTTGGGAAGACGGATAATAACCATTGTTCCTTCACCTTGTCTGCTTTCTAACTTTAGTGTTCCCCCATGACATTCAATCATTAATTTTGCCAAAGGCAACCCAAGCCCCAACCCCTCATGTTTTCTTGTCATGATATTTTCTGCTTGTTCAAAGGGCTCTAATATTTTATTCAAATGATCGGAAGAAATTCCAAACCCGTTATCAGAGACAATAATTTCCATATATTCCTGAATAGACATTTTAATATTAATCTCGATCTTCCCATCGGGAGGAGTAAATTTACAAGAATTTCCAATAATATTTATAAAAACTTGCCTTATAATTCCAGGGTCTCCTTTAACAAGCGGAATACTTTCTCCAATATTAATCGAAGCATTTTTACAGGAAGCTTCTCTTGTTAATAACGCAATTTTTTTTGCGTCATATATAATATTTTGAATCGAGAACAGTTCATTATTCATTTTAAACTTTCCGGATTCAATCATTGTGATATCCAAAATCTGCCCTATTATGTCCAATAGGTGCCGTCCTTCACTATAAATATATCTTGCATATTCATACCCTCGTTCATTATGAGAATTGCTCAGTTCCATTGATAAAATTTCTGAAAATCCTATTACGGCATTAAGAGGAGTCCGTAATTCATGACTAATCATTGTTAGAAATTGTGATTTTGCCATTGACGCACTTTCGGCTCGAACTTTTGCAGATAACAATTCATTATCTCTCTTCTTTTTCTCGGTAATATCTTCCTTAATTCCAACAAAATTAACAATTTCTCCCGTTTCAGACAAAACAGGAGCAATTATGACGGATTCCCAGAACTGATGACCGTCTTTCCGAATATCACAAAATTCACCTCGCCAAACGCCACCGTTTGTGATAGTGTCCCACATTCCTTTATATTCATCGTTTGTTGTGTATCCTGACTTTAAAAATCTTGGATTCTTTCCGATTATTTCTTCAGCAGAGTATCCACTCACAGTTTCGAACATTGGGTTAACATATTCTATATACCCCTGTGTATTAACAATAATTATTGATAGGGGACATTGATTTATTACAGTAGATAGCTTATGCGCCCTAAATTCTGCGTCATTTCTCTTTCCAACTTCTTCAAATAACAAATTGGTTCTTTCTAAGATTTTTTTCTCAAGATATTTTTGATGGCGGTGCAAATTAATATGAGCATTTACTCTTGATATAACTTCTTCTTTAACAAAAGGTTTTGTGATATAATCCACGCACCCGGCGGAAAAACCGGCTACTTTTTCATCTATTTCATAAGACGAAATAATAAATATAATCGGAATCCCTTTCGTCTTCTCATTAGATTTAAGTGCTTTACATACTTCAATACCTTTCATTTTTGGCATAACCATATCAAGAAGAACTATATCCGCGTAGTTATTCTCAAAAAAGCGAATTGCGTCATTTCCATTATTCATGAGATATATATTATATTTTTTTTTAAAAAAATTCTCAAGAATTAACAATGAAATATGATCATCATCGACGATAAGTATCGTTGGCGTTTCGCTGTTCATTTACTCTCTCCATCTTCTTCTGAAAATAACACAGTTATAAGACCGATAGAATTTTATAATCATCACAATAGTTGACTGATCTTTTTCCTTAACGTTAAAATCGAGAAAGGTTTAACAATTACAGCATCAACTCTTGTCTCTTTTGAACGAGCGGCCATAATTGTTTTGCAATCAGCCGCAGCCGTAATCAATATTATTTTTGTGTTTGCTATCTTTTCATCCGCACGTATTTCCTTTAGTACTTCCAACCCGTCCATATCCGGCATAATTAGATCAAGAAGAACAATATCAAAGTGCATTGTTCTAATGAGATGAAGGGCATCTCTTCCATCCGAAGATTGAGATGTATTTGATATACCGATATTATAGAGCATCGATTTTATCATTTCCCTCATATAATCGACATCATCCACTATCAACGCATGGAGTCCTATTTTCATTTCTATTTCCTCCCCTAAAACGAACATATTCTACTCGATAACTTCTAACTCCTCAATAATGGCATGAAGATTTCTAGACAACAATTGAACTATGTCTTCCACATCCGCATCATCACTATCCCTTAATGTGTGTTCAAGATTTTCTGCGCTCTGAGATAACTCAAAAGCTCCTAATGTTGCCGCTATACCCTTAATAGTATGAGAAATAATATATAATTTTTCTATATCCCCTTCTTTATAGAGATTAATGATTTCATTTGGAGTTTCTTTATAGGCATCTTTAAATTTTTTCATAATACCAAGTCCCAATGACTACAACCCATAGGCCCACTTTCTGATACCAATAG
>CAUYUA010000240.1:0-22618 GCA_963575675.1 Azospirillaceae bacterium | reverse complement strand
ACTACCGTAAGATCGTTCAAGGCGTCAACGAGACGCTGGACGCCGTCATAAATCCATTGAAAGTCGCCGCCAACTACGTCGATCAAATATCAAAGGGCGTGATTCCGAAAAAAATCTCCGACAACTATAATGGAGATTTCAACGACATCAAAAACAACATCAATACGATGATCGACAATTTGACTCGCTTCTCGATCGACGTTCAGGACGTTGCCGATCGCGTCGCCGGCGGCTCGCAACAGTTGAGTTCCTCGACGCAGACGGTCGCCGACGGAGCCTCGGAACAAGCCTCCAGCGTCGCCGAAGTCTCCAGCTCGATGGAGGAAATGAGCAGCACCGTTAAACAAAACGCCGACAACGCTCATCAAACTGCGGCAATTGCGTTGAAATCATCAAAGGACGCTCAAGAAGGCGGCAAAGCTGTGGCGGAAACCGTTAAGGCGATGAAGAGCATTGCCGAGAAGATCAGCATCATCGAAGAAATCGCTCGTCAAACCAATATGCTGGCTCTGAACGCCGCGATCGAGGCCGCTCGCGCCGGGGAGCACGGAAAAGGTTTCGCCGTCGTCGCGGCCGAGGTTCGTAAATTAGCCGAACGCAGCCAAGCCGCCGCCAAAGAAATCAGCTCCGTGTCCACATCCAGCGTCGAGATTGCCGAACGCGCCGGGCGTTTGCTCGGCGAAATTGTTCCCGGCATTCAAAGAACCTCAGAGTTGGTGCAGGAAATAAACGCCTCCAGCGGAGAGCAGTCGGAAGGCATCAAGCAAGTCACCAAAGCTATTCATCAGCTTGATTCGGTCATCCAACAAAACAGCGCCGCCACCGAACAAATGTCGGCGGCCAGCGAGGAATTATCCGAACAAGCCGAGCAGCTTTTAGCAACCGCAGCCTTCTTCAAGCTTACCGACGACATGGCGAGTCGGATCGGGCGAAGCAATAGTCATCAGAGTAAAACCGTCGGGCGCACGTTGGGGAAACTACAACAGGCTCAAAGAACAGGAAACGGAAGAACGGCTTCATCGCTGAAAGGCGGTTCGAAAACAGCCGGTCGCTCTAGTGTTCGCCTACAGCTTACCGACCCGAACGATGATGTCGACGATAGCGAATTCGATCGGAACTGAACCGAAATAGACCATGATTGGACAAAGCTCTTATCTTGGAGGTCGGAACAGTGGAACATAGCAGTAACGACAGCATTCAGACCGATCAATATCTGACTTTCACGCTGGGTAATGAGACCTATGCAATCGAGATATTTAAAGTCCGAGAGGTCATTCATTACATCAACATCACTCATGTTCCGCGTATGCCTCGCTTTCTCAGCGGCATCATCAACTTGCGGGGAAATGTCGTATCGGTAATCGATTTGCGTCTCATTCTGGGAATGGGACCGATCGAGAAAACCGTCGACACCTGCATCATCTTCGCCGAAGTCGTCTTCGGCGAAGATGCGATTCTTCTGGGAATGCTGGCCGATTCGGTTCAAGAGGTGATCGAAGTCGACACCTCTCAGATCGGACCGCCGCCACGCTTAGGAACAATGCTCGACACGGCGTTTATCAAAGGCGTTGGAAAACGAGGTGAAAACTTCTTCATCATCCTCAATATAGATAAAGTTTTAGGCGGAGCCGAACTCAATATTGTTCGCAGCGCGAATACTCATGACGCATCATCAACTCATGAGTAGAGAAGCTCGCGGATAAAAAAACTTGCGAGCAAGAAAATAATAAAATGGCGCCTGGAGAAGAGATAATCTAGGCTCCATTTGTTATTTAATAGACACACAAAAGTGATCGTCACATAAATTTTACCCAACGACCGCTCAGAATGATAGTGAGCTGCGTTGTTTCCAGCAAGCCCACCGGAGCGATTCGTCTTGGCGTGCGCCTGTCGTGTCTTTGGACGACCATCGCCCAAAAGGTCGTCAACCTTTGTTTGTGATACATGGCTTTAATTTTGCTCTTCCGTTGTTTTTTACCGCCCAAGAAAAGCGAAATAATAAGTCGCAACACGACGTCACCGATCGGATAATTTGAATGGAACAGACCGGACCGGATTTCGAACGCCATGTTGCCGAAGTGAACGGCGTTCTCTCCTCTTTAGCCGACATCGTCCGCCGAGTGGACTCGGAATTCGTTCGAATCGGAGACGATTTACAGAGCATTCTAGATCGCGTCGATTCGATACAAATAGAAATCCAGCAGGCCGTCAGTACAATAAGCGGTCGCAAGGATGCTACTTTCTCGGATGGAATCTTAAATCATCTTCAGGAATATGCGCAAGACGCAGAGAAACGTTTCAGCGAGGGCTCAAAAACACTGCGCGGCTGTTTGGAAAACATGAGCGACAACGTCCAAAAGCTCGAAAAACTATCATGGAATAATGATAAATTCATTCAAAACAACACCCGAATGAATACCATATCCATTTATTTCTCGATTGAAATCACACGATCTCCAACGGCAATGCAGATTTTTTCTGGTTATGCAAACGATATTCGAGCGCTCTTCGGAGACATCTTGGCCTCGGTCAACAAAATCGGCAAAGAGATCAAAGGTAATATTTGTCAACAACAAGTCGCCGTTGAAAATGTCAATAAAAATTATGTAACGATCTCCACCCGATCCCAAGAAGCGCTTCGAGAAAGCTACAGCATCGTTTCTCACATTTCGCAAATTTCTGTAGAAACCCTAGAACGCGTTACAAAATATTTTTCTTTGCTTGGCCGAAGCATTGCTCACATCATGACGGCGATTCAAGTTGGAGATATTACACGACAACAGATCGAGCATATTGTTGAAGCATTGAACTCATGCATGAAGTCCCCTGTTTCTAATCAAAAATCAAAAATTGAATGGGCGCGGATTATTATCTTACAACATGCGCAACTAAATCATGTCCATTCTGAAATATCCGACGCCTACGCCACGATTCGAGAATCTTTGGACATGATCGCCGCTTCTTTTGGAATCTTGGCCACTGATGTCGATGACTTGTTGAGCGGCGCTCGCAGCTCATCGAATTCGTCCAACTGGTTCGCCCAATTGACGGGCGAGATGAAGAACATGTCGAACCTGGAAAAAGAAAGCATTACTATCGTCAATCGCACATTGGAAGCGCTAAATGAAGCCTTTTCATCATCAAAGACGTTACAAAGCTATGTCGATAAAATTGCCGTCAACAATCGTCGCCTCAGTTTGGAGGCATACAATGCGCGAATTCTATCCATGAGGTTGGGAAACGAAGGCCGGGCATTAACGACTTTGGCGAAGGAAGTTTCTGATCTCTCTCGCATTACTTCCGACTACATGCTCGGCGTTACGGATGCGATCAACCAAATCGTCGCATCCGCCGAAAGCGCCGAAGCCGATATCGATCGGATGCACGCCGATATGACGGAAGCAAAAGCGAATTCAATTGATGTCGCGCAACTTGAACGCGAAATCGGCCAGTTCGTTTCTCTGACCACCGAAGCGTGCAAAAAAGCTCAAACATTCCAAGACGATGTTCAAAAGCTTGAAAATAGCCTTAAAGCCATCGATGTCGTCGGCCAGAACCTGGATCACACCATAACAAAGCTCGGGAACGTGGTTGCCGCAATGACGAAGGCTTACGGCGATTCGTTAGGGGGAGAACTACAGATCGATCGACAACACGCCGAACGCTATACTATGAAAACCGAGCGTCTTATTCACCACCAATTGACCAATCCCAAAAGCGTCGTCAAAGTCGGAATCGACTCCAGTATGGCGCAACGACGCGACATGATTGTTAATGAAGACAAATTCGGCGAAAATGTTGACCTGTTCTAAACGATAAAAGGCGACGATGATGGATGCTGAAGAAAAAACCGAGGTTTTAAAAATTCAAGGCGCATTGACCGTGCGGGTCGTCGAAAAGCTCAAAGCTCAAATCATTAGCGCAACTCAATCCTGTCATGTGTTGACGCTCGACCTCGAAGACGTTGAAGAGTGCGATACTGCGGGCCTTCAATTATTGTTTACAGCCACTCGACATGCATTGCAGGATGGAAAAACAATCCGGATAGGACCATGTTCCGCTGTTTTACACACAACGGCGGAAAAACTGGGACTTAAATTATTGGGGATAAAAGACGCAGAATAGCGTCGATAAATGGAGTAAAACCATGGCCAAAGTCATTATGACCGTCGATGATTCTCCCAGTATCACCAAGGTCGTTATGATGACCTTAAAAGGCGCGGGTTACGATGTGATTGATGCGAAAGATGGACGCGACGCCTTAGCCAAGATGAAAACCACGTCGATTCATATGTTGATCACCGATCTTAATATGCCGATTATGGACGGCATAACTCTAATCCGTCAAGTCCGCGCCGATGAAAAGTACAAATGGATACCGATAATTATGCTAACCACGGAATCTCAAGACAGTAAAAAACAAGAAGGAAAAGCCGCCGGAGCCAGCGGATGGATTGTAAAGCCCTTTACGCCGGAACAACTTATCGCTGTTGTTAAAAAGGTGTTGAAGTAAACGAGAGAACAAGCGCTTCCTCCACCAATATGATGAAATTCCGAACTCCGTTTCTTTCTCGAGGACGCCGTTATGTCATTCAAAGACAAGTATGGTGAAACTTTTCGTCAAGAAGCCGACGAGCGTCTCGCTGAAATGGAGGAAGTCATTCTCCTGATAGAGAACAATCCGAACGACATCGACGCCATCAATCGACTATTTCGAGCCGCGCACACCATTAAGGGATCGGGTGCGATGTATGGCTACACCGATGTCGCCGACTTTACTCATCACCTAGAAACCGTGTTGGAAAAGGTTCGAGATCAAAAAATATCGGTTACAAAACCGTTGATTGATCAGATTCTTGCGGCGCGGGATCAAATTATTCTTATGCTTAACGCAGCAGACGGCGGGCCACAAGCCGATAAGGCCGTAGTCCGACGGATTGTTGCGGCATTACAAAGTTTTCTGCCGGAAAACTTCGACAAAGCGCCTCTCTCTCCACCACCGCGAGCGACGAAGAAGTCAAGAAAAGCAACGAAAAAAAGCTCCAAATCCGGACCAAAGCCGATAACAACATGGAGAATTTCGTTCAGTCCCAATGTTGATTTCTTTAGGTCAGGCAATGATCCTCTGCTTCAACTCGAAGAACTGTCCTCCTTGGGAGAATGCAGAGTAGTCGCTCAGACGGATAGACTATCGAATTTTGAAAATTTTAATCCAGAAGAGTGTCTGCTTTCTTGGGATATTATCTTCAGCTCATCCTGCGATCTCAACGCCATCCGCGACGTATTTATTTTCATTGAGGATATTTGCGTCCTCGATGTTCGAAACGTGGCCAGCAATGATTTGCTTGACGTTGAGGCTCCGCCACCACGACTGGGCGATATTTTAATTGCTCACGGCGACGTTTCTTCCGACGCAATTCAGGAAGAGCTTCGTAATCAACACCGTCTAGGGGACATGTTGGCTAAGTCCGGAAAAGTGTCTCCGGATAAAGTTGCAACAGCGCTTTCCGAGCAAGAAGCCGTTGCAAAACAACAAAGCGCGCTAAAAAAAGAAAGTTTGCGAGTTCCGGCGTTGAAACTCGACGCGCTGGTTAATCTCGTCGGAGAATTGGTCGTCAATCAAGCGCGTCTCAATCAAATCGCATCAACCATTGAATCTCACGAACTGGCGACTTCGATCGAGGAAGCCAATCGATTGGCTTCTGATTTACGCGACATCGTTCTAAATATCCGCATGATGCCGATCGGAACCACCTTCAGTCGCTTCACGCGATTGGTCCGTGATTTGGCCGGAGATCTTGGGAAGGAGGTTCAACTCGTCACCGAAGGCGCGGAAACGGAACTCGATAAAACAGTGATTGATCGTTTGGTGGACCCTCTGATTCACTTGATCCGCAACAGCCTCGATCACGGCATTGAGTTGCCCGATGTCCGAGAAGCGATCGGCAAACCGCGTCAAGGAACCATTCGACTAGGAGCCTTCCATAAAGGAGATCGAGTCGTGATTGAGATTGGGGATAATGGACGCGGAATGGATCGCGAACGAATCCACCAAAAAGCGATTGAAAAAGGTTTGATTTCTCCCGACAAAGTCTTTTCCGATTCCGAAATTTTTTCTTTGATTTTTCATCCGGGCTTCTCAACGGCGGCGACCGTAACCGACGTCTCAGGTCGCGGCGTGGGCATGGATGTGGTTAAGCGTGAAATCACCGCGTTGCGAGGAACGGTGGATATTCAGAGTCGTCCGGGAGCCGGCTCAACGATTACTTTGAGTCTACCTTTAACATTGGCGATTATTGATGGTCTCCTGGTGCGTGTGGCGAAACAACGCTTCGTTGTCCCCTTGAGCGTCATCGAGGAATGTTTGGAATTAAGCCATAATCATTTCGTTCTGGGCGCAGAGCGAAATGTAATCGTTTTTCGAGGACAGACGATTCCGGTTATTCGTTTAAGGGATATTTTCGAAATCGATGCCGAAAAACCACCCTGGGAAGAAACCGTGGTCGCTCGATGCGGCGGAGAATGGATCGGGTTTGTCGTCGACCGCATCATCGGCAATTACCAAACCGTTATTAAGTCCCTCGGAAAGTTCTATCAAGACGTCGAAGCGATTTCCGGGGCCACGATCCTCGGAGACGGAGATGTCGCCTTGGTTCTCGATATCGCCGGCGTCATCCGCATGGCAACCAACGACAGGCTTTGCAAATTAGAATCGCATAGAAACTAGAAAAGGCCGAGTTTCTCGTCATCGGAACCAAAGACAAGAGCCCCCTCTTTATTCGCGGCTCGTATTAGCTCGTATTAGATGCGCGTCGCCAATGTTCTTTCCCACAGAGAGGGACGTGCGCGTCCGGGTGACAAACACGGCCCCAGGGCTTGCCACACGAAGAGCATGGCGCCTTGTTTCTGGCGCCCGCCCCACACACACACAAACCCCGCGCGGCGCGCGGCTTTACTGAATTGAAACAACCCTCGCGCTCCTCGGCTATCCACACATGGAGCCATGACTTGAAGATCGCAACCAAAGAAAGCGCAAGAGCCGTTTCAGTTCGGTAAAGTCACCAGAAAAAAATTACGCAGACATCTTATAACACAACCGAGATATCGCATCACTCATAAAATCCAAATGAGCGCTGTCCATTGGAAATTGAAGACGGGTTCCTTTGTCTGATAGCCCCGCGATCCGTGCTTTTATGGGACGTGAAACGCCTTGCAGACTTATTTCGACCAAACTGCCGAGAGGTTGACTGATCCGCACATCAAGCCATGCGCCCGCAATAGACATCTGTCTCGCTCGGGCGCTTTGAGTTCTGCCTCCAACCAAAATGGACGCCGGCACATCAGCATCCAAGCGCTCGAATTTATGCTTGGAACCCGTGGTCTTGACGGCGTTCAGAAAATCTTTGACTTCCACACTCAACTTCTCTGTCTGCCCCGCCATAGAGGATGAAGCATCATGGACCTGACGCGATGCGCTGTTGGTCTGGGCGGACGAGTTCCGCACAGAGGACACGCTGGACGATATGCGATCGGTGTTTGCTGAAACAAACTGAATGTTGCGAGCAATCTCATCCGTCGCACTCTGTTGCTCCGTGATGGCTCCGGCAATTTCAGTAGAAGACTGGCAGATATGTGTAACCGTTTGCCCAATCGCTTGGACAGAAGACACGGCGCCTCCGATTGCAGCCTGGATTTCCTTGATTTGAGCGTCGATCTCGATTGTCGCCTTTTGAGTTTGACCCGATAAATTTTTAACCTCTCCGGCAACAACGGCAAATCCTTTCCCTGCGTCACCGGCGCGAGCCGCCTCAATTGTTGCATTTAAGGCCAATAAATTTGTCTGCGACGCAATGTTGGAGATAATGCCGACAATGTTTCCGACCTTCTCTGACGCATTACGAAGCATAGTGACTTTCTGAAGCACCTCATTCGCTTGAGTTGAGCCTTGTCCTGCAATTCGCGATGAGTCGTTGACCAGTCTGCTTATCTCTCCAATCGCCGCAGTCAGCTCCTGTGAGGCCGCAGCCACGGCTTGAGCATTTGAACCTGCTTCCTCCACCTCAATTTTCACGGCGTCTATTTGGGAATTTGTCTGATCGACAACATTTTTCATTGCGTCGGCCGTGCCGGCAAGGTTGTCCGACGCTTGTGACATTGTTTGAAGAACGCCGGAGATGCTGGAACTAAACATATCAATCAATTCATCCGTTTCCTGTTGCCGATATAGTTTTTCTTTGTTTTCCGCATCTTGATTTTGTTTCAGCCGCTGATTTTCCACGCCTTTATCTTTGAAAACCTGGACCGATTTCGCCATGGCTCCGATTTCGTCACGAGCTTGTTGGGAGGGAACCTCAACAGTATAATCATTCTCAACCAGCTTCAACATGACTCCACGCAGTCCGTTAAGCGGACGGACAATGCTGCGAGTGACGGCTAAAGAAATTAAAAAAGCTGAAACGCCCGCAACAATCAAGATGCCGATCGTCAATGTCGTGGATTGTTTCCGAGTCTCTTCCGCATTATCGGCAAGCTGACTTGCTTTCTTTTTTGCAAAGGCAATTATCGCCGTCATTGGTTTCTCTATGGCGGCGATCTGAGTTGCGCCGCGCGTCCGAGTGACCTCTCCCGCTTCGACGCCTTTCCCCTGACGCTTCAGAGCAATCACATCATCTCGGATCGGTTTCCATCCCCGAAACGCCTCGATCGCCTCAACCACAAGCTGCTTATCGCCCAAAAAGCGTTCATGAACAATCCGTAGGTTCTCGAATACTTTGGGTTCTAATTCGTTGACGATCCCCGCCGCCTTGTCGATCCCGGCGGCGTCTTGCGAAAGCGCAATATCTTTCATAGAACGGCTGATGGCGAAAATGCTGGCTCGGGCCTCAAGAGCGTTGATGTTGACCACAAGCGGACTATACGTTATTCGCGCCGTCAATGCCGAAAGAGTTTCAATGTTCTGCAAGGCGACAATTCCTAAAATCACCATCAGAGTGATGACTGAAGCAAACCCGAGCATTAAGCGCGTTATAATACGAAAGTTATTGAGTGCCATGTTGATGGTCCTTGGCTGGCGGTTTGTTCGAAAAGCCAATGTCTGTTAGAACGATTGGAGCAGACAATTACTAAATTTATTATTAATTTTCGAACACGCCAATGGCGCTTTTAATTGAATCGTTCGGACTTCCCACAACAACAAAGACAAACAATAGTAAAGAATAACTCCAGTAAAGAATCGCTTCGCGAATAAAAGCCCGTCCAAAGACGGCGTCAATGTTTTCAACGGCTTCGATCTCGATAGACTGACTTGACAAAGCCTCTGGGAACATTGATTTCGTCTTCGAACAAACTCGAAAGGAAGCTCCCTCTTTATATCCCAAGTGATCAGGAACACAAGGCGGCTGCTCCCTTACAAACCTCATGGAAAAATCCGGAGAATAGAAATGATTGACATGCTAATTCATCATAAAGTAAAGCGTCAATAGTTTTTCTGATAAAAGATAGAATACGCAGCATTTTTTCTAAATATTTCCATCATTTTTAAAAATTTAATAAGATTAGCATTCCGCGTAGAAAAACACACCAAAGAAACATATTTTTACTATAAATATAAAATGCAGGATCATTTACGCCGAAAACAGCAGTTTTATTGCTAATAAGTATATATCGCATCTCTAGCGCGCAACATTAATGTGTTTTTTTAGTAACAATATGACGCCTATTTTAAATGTAATTATCAAAAAGGCGCACCCCATAAAAATTTTAATCGATGATAAAATCTCCTTCAGCATTAACAGTACTTTAAGGTTTTTTTTAGAAAATACGGAAACGCTGTCCTATTTAACTGTTTCATGGCATTGATAAAATGAGGCATGGTATTTTTTATATCAAATCTAAAAAATCAATTAACGGTAAATATCAACATGCAGATAACGCAACCCATACATGCATTGATGGCTATTGAAGCAATATTGCGCAATGAATATACGCGTAAAAATCTAGAAAAGATAGTTGCCTTGATCAAGGACAACCAGATCATTGGGTTTAGTTTCGGACTTAAAAACGCCGACCATCAAGTCAACCGACGACTCTATCATCGTAATGCGAGCGTTTTTATTATTACCGCACCTAAAGAAAGCAAATAGCGGAATAACTTTTATCCACCCCAAACCAACAACATCGACACGGAGGATTTTTATGAAACACTCGATCAGAGTTCTTTGGATTATCATCTTCGGTCTTTTTTGGACTGAAGCCCATGCGCAACAAAGAAGCTACAAGTTTGGATACATCCTTTCACGAGAATCGCAACTTGGCGCCGGAGCGGCTGTTTTCGCTGATGAGGTCGCCAAGCGAACCAGCGGACGAATCACGATTGAACAGCAACCCAACGCCGTCATGGGCGGTGAAATGGAAATGCTGAAAGGAATGCAGGTCGGCGCCATCGATATGGCTTTCATTACCGGCGCTCCATTACCGAACATTGTCGGAGACGTCGGCGTTTTCAATGTTCCTTTTATTTTCAGAGATATTAACCATGCCTACGCAGTTCTTGATGGCCCTCTCGGACAAGCTTATCTGGAGAAATTCAAGGAAAAGGATCTTGTGGCGTTGGCCTGGGGTGAAAACGGCATGCGCCACATTACCAATTCAAGGCGCCCGATTACGCAACCGAGTGATCTGAAAGGCTTAAAGCTTCGTTTGCCGCAATCGGAAGTCATGCTCATCGGCTTCAAAGCGCTTGGCGCCGAAGTTTCAACCCTTCCGTTTCCTCAAGTATATGGCGCCTTACAATCGGGTCAATTCGATGGACAGGAAAATCCGATTGCAACAATTCTGTCGTCTCGATTCTTTCAAGTCCAAAAATACTTGACCTTATCCGGCCACGTTTATGACCCGGCGGTCATTCTTGTTTCCAACGATATCTGGAGCGACTTCACAAACGACGAACGGACGGCGTTGACCGAAGCCGCCAAAGCGGGCGCCAAAGCTTCGCGCGTCTACGCAGGAGAAGCGCAGAAGAAAGGCGTTGAAACCTTGCGCAAGCAAGGCATGGAAGTCGTCGAACAAATTGATCGCGCTCAGTTTTCCGCCGCATTGCAGGCCGTTCGCCCTGAGTATGAAAAGAAATTCGGCCCAACCGTGATTAAACAGATCGAAGACATCCGGTAGAGATTGCTCCATTTTATTTTTGTGCGCGATTTCGTCTTTTATCGCCTTCCTGTTCGGCGATCTTCTGAGGACGCAAAGGTGAGCTATGCGAATTTGGGGGCGATGGGGCCTTAACCAAAAAATCGGTTTCAGTCTGGGCATCGTGATGTTTCTCCTCACTGGAGTGGCCGGCGTTGCTTGGCTGAACCTGGTCGCCATCAATGGCGCAGCGACGATCGTCGAAAACAAAATAGAAGCGACGTTTGAAGCGGAGAACTTGAAGGAAGAACTGCTGAGTTCAGAAACCCTAATCACGAATTATATTTTGACCGAGTCTGACGGCGACTTGATTGCAACCCGCAAGGGAATGGACCGCTTGAAAAGCCGTTTGGACGAGTTGTCCATAAAAGAAACCGCAAGAGACGAACGATATGCAGAAATCACAAAGTCCTATCGCTCTTATGAAGTCGCCAGTTCCGCACTGATCGCCTCCGTCGGAAATCGTCGTAGCAGCTCTGAATCCTTCACTCAGGCGGCTACGACGATCACCACAACAACAGCGGCTGTCGTCGCCACATTGTTCCGCGAGAACCGGGTCGATAGCCTGCCCGCCGGACTAAAGCTGAATGAACTTGTAAACGGCGGAATCGTGGCGGTGTCTCGGTATCTCGCCACCCGCAACCCTGCCTACGCCGATACGGCCAAACAACGGGTCGATAGTCTGAACGAGGCGATCGAGGCTTTGAAAACAGGAACAACCAATTCCAATCGGATACAAAAGTTTCTAAAGTTACTGACGCCTCAAATATCCGATTACACTTCGGCCATTGACGCTCTGATTACCGCCACCGACCAATCAAACCGAACCGTCATCGAACGAAAAGCCGCCGCCGGGCATTTACTGGCCTTAACATTACAGTTGCGTTTTCTTGGTTTTTCTGAATCTATGGGTGACCATGATTCGGGGAGGTCATGGGATGGCGGCATCGCTGGAAGAGACGTTTGAATTGTGGGGTTCATCGTTACGGGATGTGAAGGCTCGAATACGCCCCCTGTTTACGCAAGAGCGTGTGGCCGCCTCGGCGGGACTGTTTCTGGATGGCTTGCTTGGGGCTGAGCGGCGCAAGACGGGTTGGATGCGGGCAGAAGCGGCGGGAGATCCCGGCCCGTGGCGTCAGCAGGCGATTTTGGGGCGCGGTCGCTGGAATGCCGATGATCTACGGGAGGTCGTCCGGGATTATACGCTTGAAACTCTTGCCGATTCCGATGCGGTTCTGGTGATCGACGAGACCGGCTTCCTGAAACAGGGCAAGGCCTCCTGCGGTGTCGGGCGGCAATATACGGGCTCGGTGGGCAAGATCACCAACTGCCAGATCGGCGTGTTTGCCTGCTATGTGTCGCGGCACGGCCATGCCTTCCTTGATCGGGCGCTCTATCTGCCGAAGTCCTGGACGGACGATCCGCAACGCATGGCGGCGGCGCATGTGCCGGTTGGAACGGTGTTCGCCACCAAGCCGGCCTTGGCCCGCGCCATGATCGAGCGGGCGGTCCTGGCTCGGGCGCCGTTCCGCTGGGTCGCGGCCGACAGCGTCTATGGTGTCGGCGACCTCGAGACCGCGTTGCGTCGCGCCGGCAAGGGCTATGTACTGGGGGTCAGTTCCACTCACGCCTTCACCTCGTGGGGGAAGGCGCGACCGGTCACCGGAACGGCCGAGACCATCGCGCAAGGCCTGGCCGCCGCCGATTGGACCCGCCTGTCGGCGGGCGACGGCACCAAGGGCGCCCGCCTGCATGACTGGGCGTATCTGGAACTGGCCGATCTCGACGCCGCCGACGATGACGACAGCCGAACCGGCTTGTGGACCCGCGGCCTGCTGATCCGGCGCCATATCGCCGATGGCGATCTCGCTTTCTTCTCCACCTGGTGCCCAGCCGGAACCACCATTGACACCCTCGTTCGGGTTGAGGGATGCCGTTGGGCTATCGAGGACAGCTTCGAGACCGCCAAGAATGAACTTGGCCTCGACCATAACGAGACCCGCTCCTGGCATGGCTGGCACCGCCATGTCTCGCTCGTCATGCTCGCCTTCACCATGTTGGCCGCCATCCGCTGCCAGATCAACGGCCAGTCACCCAAAAAAACGAAGGGAAAGACGAAAATTCAACCAAATCCACACGTCTCCTGATCCGTTGGTCCGTTCAGGAAATTCGCCGTATCGCCGTCCGCATGGCCCAAAGGCAAATTCAGCCAGCCTTCATCATCTCATGGTCATTGTGGCGAAGAGCACATCAGGCAGCGGCACAGCGCGCCCACCTGAAGAAAACGCAACTGTAATGTTAATCGCCGAACTCAATCAGACGAATGTCGGAAAACAAACTGCGGCGGTCTTGACCATGCACGAGTCCGTAACGGAGGCGCGGATCACCATCGGCGCATTATCATTCATCGCTTTGGTGATCGCCGGAATCGCATGGAAAGTGCTTGGACGAACCATCGTCGCGGCGCTTCTCCAGCTCGAATCCGTGATGAAGCGACTGGCTCACGGCGACCTTGCCGTGGATGTCCCCTGTCGGAAGAGAACCGATGAAATCGGAGCAATGGCGCAAGCCGTGCAGATATTCAAGGACGACCTCTTCCATATCGAGGATCTGCGACGTCAACAACAAGACGAGATAAACGCCAAAATCCGACGGCAGGCCGCCGCCAATCAACTTATCCAAGATTTCAGCGGAGCCGTCAGCGGCGTGCTGAAAATTCTCGGCGACGCTTCGAGCGACATGTTTTCTCGGGCGGAATCAATGTGCGCAATCTCCAGCGAAGCAACAAAACGCACCGCTGCAATTTCCGATGCAACACGTCACGCCGCCGCCAATGTGCAAATGGTCGCCGAGGCCGGGAAGGCTCTCACGAAAACCATTCATGACATCAGTTGTCAAGTCACTGAGGCTGCCTCCATCGCGCGAAAGACCGTGTCCGACACACGTCAAGCAAATATTGTTATGGAAAAATTAGGCGGTTCCGCTCAACGCATTGGAGAGGTCGTTAAACTCATTAAAAATATTGCCGGACAGACCCACCTACTCGCGCTCAACGCCACCATTGAGGCCGCTCGCGCAGGCGCCGCAGGAAAAGGGTTTGTCGTCGTGGCGAACGAAGTGAAAAATCTCGCCGATCAAACCGCCAAAGCAACCGAAGAAATTACCGAACAAATATCCTCCGTCCAAAATGACGCAAACAATGCGCTCAACGCCATCGGCGGCATTCTCGAAGTCATTGTTCGCATCGACGGCATTACAAGCTCAATCGCCACGGCGATCAATCATCAAACTGTCGCAACCCGCGAAATCGCCGACAATGTTGGTTCTGCGACGGATGAAACACAGCGCGTTTCAACGATGATCATTACTGTCGGAGACGCCATTAGCTCCACAAAAAAATCCGCCGAAGATGTTCTGAACGCATCACATTCACTTTCTGAAAAAGCAGACGGCTTGCGTTCTGAAGTCGAATCGTTCCTCGCCGTAATCAACGACGCAGGAGAACGTCGCCAATACGAAAGGATGAAAGTTGTCGTTCCGGCGACCATCTATCTTGATGGAAACTCTATAAAATGCTCGCTAAAGGATATTTCCCTGGGAGGCGCAACATTCGACTGCCTCATTGATCGCCCCATCGGAGCACAGCTTAGAGTAGAAATAGAAGGAATACCACAGGCATTCAGAGTAAGGATAGCGCGTTTCAGCGATTGCTTGCACGTTCAATTCCCCCTCGATAACGAAACCGCAACAATGATTTCGGAATTCATGAATTGTCGAGAGAAGCTCGGAGATCGGATATTAGAAAGATTACCAGAAGAGAAACGACAAGTGAAAGCCCTGTCCAGAATGTAGTTATTAATACATTAATTTTGTCCGAAACGGATTAGCGACTGGCGCAGTCTAGATAAATATGGCGCTTAACAATTCGACTTATGGAGAGGAAAAAAAGCGATGCTTGAAAAAATGTGCATATCAAGCAAAATAAAAGTGATCGTTGCAATGATGACTTTTATTTGCGCCGTTATCGGCGGATTGGCCGTAGAAACGGTAAGCACTATTCAAATACTTATGAAAGAGGTCTATGATTCATCCAATCGAGCCTATTTCGGCGAATTAACCGACAAGCTGGTCTATTCTGCCGTGATGGACTCGCGCGGCATCTATATGTCGACAACCTCGCAAGAAGGAGAAAAATTCGCAAAGCCGATGCTTGCGACCCTAGATCGCATTCAGAAGACCATGGACAACTGGAAACAGGTCATTCCGGATAGCCAGAAAGACCAATTTGAAAAGCTGTCCTCGACAGTAACAACTTTTATTAATTACCGAACCGATATGGTTCGCGCATGTCGAGAACAAGGACCGGCGGCGGCGCGCAGCATGGGTGACAATGATCAGAATCGGAAGGCTCGTCAAGCACTGAATATCGCTCTTGAAGAGATGATCAAAGTCAACACTAAAGACATTGAGCAACGACGCGCCCTCTTGATGATGATCGTCAAAAACAGACTATCCATTGGCGTCGGAGTTATTATTGTCGGAATATTAATCGGAGTTGTTCTTTCAACCATGATCGCAAACCGCGCTATTGTTCGCCCATTGCTGCAACTGACTGAGGTGGTCGAACATCTTCACCAGGGAAATTTGTCTGTCGAGTTTCAAACCAGCAACCGAAAAGATGAAATCGGCGTTTTAGAAGTGTCTTTGGCCGATCTTAAGGACGCTCTGATTCAGACCGAGCGGTTCTCTGCTGAAAGGATGAAAGAAGAACTGGCTCAAGCAATGAAAGCTCAACGAATCGAAAACCTAATCGAGGATTTCGAATCCAAAACCAACTGTATCTTAAAATCCGTGAGTTCTGCGGCTTCAGATCTTGGGGAGACCTCCGTAAAAATGGCGAAAATTGCAACTGAAAATGTGCAACACGCCGACACGGTTGCTCACATTACCGATGAGGCAACGCATCACGTTCAAACAATGGCGACAGCAACCAATCAATTATCCGGCTCAACCTATGAAATTCTACGCCAAATGCGCGAAACAACAAACATCATCTCAACGGCAACAACACTAAGCGAAAACGCCAATACAACCATTAGAGGACTGGCGACATCGGCTCAAAAAATTGGTGAAGTCATCAAATTGATTAACGCCATTGCGTCTCAAACCAATCTGCTGGCTCTGAACGCCACGATCGAAGCAATGCGAGCCGGAGAAGCCGGGCGCGGTTTTGCCGTGGTTGCAAATGAAGTCAAGCTGCTGGCCAACCAAACGGCGAAAGCGACCGAAGAGATTGCTCTTCAGGTTCACGACGTCCAGCAAACAACAGACGCAGCCGTCGCAGCCATCGGCGAAGTGAGCGTTGTAATGACTAAAATCGATCGAATCGCCAACCTTGTTGCAACGTCCGTACAACAACAAGGCATGGCGACACAAAACATCAACCACACAGTGCAGAAGGTGACGACCGGAACAAATGAGATCACCAACAACATCACCTCAGTTTTTAATTCCGCTCATGATGCAAGAGGAACGGCGGATATCCTCTTCCAAGCAGCAAAAGCTTTGGATGCAAAAGCAACAGAGATGTCGGAACGGGTTCAACTTTTTTTAAACAACGTCAAGGCCGCGTAATTTTTTGTTCTATCGTTGCAAAGCAGACCTTGATATCTCCGAGAAATCTTTGTTTCAAGCCCCCCCTTGAAACTCCTCATAAGTGAGCATTGCACATGAATATCGTTACCTTCGACTTGCTTAAATTTGTCCGCGTATTGAAAAGCGACAATACAATAACGCCGGAGCAAGCTGAATATGTCGCAACAATCTTAGCCTACGCCATGTCCGGCGCAGAACCGGCAACCAGAAACGATATAAAGGAGATATCAGCCGAGTTAAAAAACAACATCAACGACGGGTATGAGAAATTAAAAGATTTCTATATTGCAGAGACCCATTCCGACGCCATTCGGATTATAGATCAACTCAACGACATGTCGGAAAAGATCAAGATGAATAATTTCTTGGTCTTAGAGCTATTAACACGGCGGAACGCAGCTCTCCATGAGAAAGTTAAACTATGTTCCATAGAAAACAAAAACAATGTAACAAAATACGAAGACACACCAAAAAGCAATCATTGTATAACAGAAGAAAACAGGTCCTCAGAGAATGTATTCGGTGAAAAAGAGGAAGAGAGATTCAAAGAATTTGAGGAAGAGTTCCAAAAGATTTTAGATCGACATATAAACCACGACGTAAAATCCGTTGCCGCTGGAGAAAAATCCATTCTTGAAGCCATTTCCAGATATGTGATCGATAACATGAGCATCATGCTGTCGTGTAATATTAAAGAACAGGAGCATCTGAACAATAAGAGAGATTTGTTGGAACGCACAAAAAATGTCTTTAAAGACATTGTTGTAGAAGCGATGGAATGTGTTGAAGAGTTTATTGTTGATGAGAAGAAAACATAAACAACGACCTAACGTCAACAACCTCCTCCGAAAGATAACAATGGTTTACCAGGCTCTAAAGAACAATTCTACGGCGGAAGGCGCGTCATTGCAAATCAAACCAATATTTCGACAGAGAAACGGAGCCCTTGATCGTTCCTGGCGTCAAGGCCGGAGAGAATATCTTATCGGTGCGTCGTTCCCTCAACGGTTACAACGACATCGCCTTGTTTTTGGTCTTTACGACACAACCAACGCCGATTCGAACACTCGATTCACTCAACTCCCGTAAAAAGACGATCGATTCTCGAAACTCAAATCGGCATTCTTTTAAGCCATAAAAGATATCCATTGCTTCAATCAATTTCTTCAATAACATGCTCTCAACGTTATTCATTCTTGGAACTCGAAGAGAAATTCTTCGAGTTCCAAGAGAATGACGACGCCCGAGATTGGAAAACGATCTCCGGCCTTATGTGCTCCGGCACATCACAAAAAGGAGAGCAGCTATGTCGATCACTTCGCTTATTCCCATTCCGCCGAATATCAATCCCGGAATATCAAACGCCAAACAGAAAACCATGTTGTCCTTGCTGGGCGCCCCAAGGGATAGCTATGGCAGCCAATGCGATGACCTCACCAATCCAAAGATCAGCCGCCTAATCGTTCATGGACAAAACGTCGGACCGTTCAAGGCAACCGGCCTACGCCCGGCGGTTACGTCGCTGAAAGCCGTAATGGCGAATATTGCAAAGCAATATCCTGAGATTTACGTGGCGTTGGGATCGGCGGGAATGTTGTGCGTTCGGCGGGTCAAAGGATCGAACACCGCGATCAGCAATCATTCGTGGGGCACAGCCATCGACCTGACGCTCAACGGTCAACTCGACTGCCGAGGAGACAATCAGGTCCAACAAGGATTGGCGGATATCGCTCCGATATTCAACGATCACGGCTGGTTCTGGGGCGCAGGCTTCAGCACCGAAGACGCAATGCATTTCGAGTGCGGCGATGATCTGATCCGGCAATGGCATGCTCAGAAATTCTTCGAGCAAGGAGCCTTCCCGGATACGCTCATGCTCGGAGACCGTGGCCCGGACGTCCGCACCCTTCAAACGGCGCTGATCAGAAGCGGCATACAAATCAAGGTTGACGGCATCTACGGCCCGGACACGCAAAAGGCGGTCAAACAATATCAAAACAACAAAAAAATCCCGGAAAGCGGCGAGGCAAACGCCGAAACGCTGAAGGGACTCGGCCTCTAACCTCCTAAATCATCGCCCTAAATCACCGCACAAAAGATTGACATATTCTCTGCGGCAAGCAGGCGTTCTGTCGCAGAGAATTATAACAATGCCTATTTTTCTAAGGATGTTCGGTAGAGACACATAACATTAACGCATTTTTGGATTGTCATTTGCGCGCAAAAATAACCGGGAATAACTTGCACTTACCGTCAACAAAAGCCAACAATTCCAGGGGAAAATCGCTTCGCGAATAAGAGGGGCCGTCGGGCCCCCCTTATAATCCCCCACGACCAGGAACACAGTCCCTGGACCCATTTAATTAGTTATTTTGTTGATAACATCAGCTTTTCATTCGTTTTTTTGCGTTGTTTTTGAATCCCCGGAAAGACTTCATTAAAATCTCGAAACAAAGCTTTGTAGTTCTCCGGAAAACGATAAGCTTTCTTCTGATAACTATCCGGTAATTCCAAAAGCGTCTCCACCTCAACCCATCCTCTCGACAACGGCAAAGCATAATATGGGTAGTTCGACGGAACCCCCTCCGCCAGAATCACATGAATCGGCCTTCCACGTCGTCGAGCCGCCGTCACACGATGCATACCATCATTGATCAGAAAAATTCGCCGCCCATCTGCCTCCTCAGAGACCTCAACAACCGGCGGCGCCAGTGGAATAGGCCCTTCCACCTCACCATCACGCTCCACCCAGAAGAGGATCGCGCCTTCTAAAGCGTAAATATCCACCCCATGAGGAGAAAACAACGCCTCCAGAGCAAAAATCACATCCAAATCACTTTGGAGCACATACCTTTGCGCCGGAACCAAATCATCCGTCGAGACTGCGCGTTGAAGACTCAAGACACCCTTCGCATAAATATAGGGACGATCAAATCCTTTCAATCGCGTCTTCCGAAACCGCTCCAGAGTTTCATCAACCGAAAGCTGCTCCCAGCGCACTAACTTCATTCTATGGCCTTTCGTAGAGTGTTCTCAAAATCAATGACGGAGACAAATCCGCAATCCGAGAAACCGTTAGATCGGGATGAGGTAAAAGCCCATCCATAACTTGACGCTGAAACGCCTGCTCTTTACCGTAACGATGCAGAACCCAAATCGCACGCATGCCCAACGCCAAAGCAGGCCCGATATCGTTATCATAGGAATCTCCAACCATCACGCATTCGCCCGCGCGGCGCTCCAAGACATTGAGCGCGTAGAGATAAAGTTCTTTATCCGGTTTGGCGACGCCTTGACGAAAAGAAAAAAAACAGGTTTCAGGAGAAACAAGATCACCAAACAAGGCGCAAAACCGTTTGGCGTAGGGAAACCAAATATTCGAGATGAAACCATAAGGAATTTTCTGTCGCCGCAACTCCGCCAAAAGATCAGACGCGCCTGCAATCGCTTGAGCGCCATAATTTTGTGTCGCCCAAACGTCTTCGGCCGCAGATTGAGCGTCGGCAAAACAAACATCATAGTCTGATATCAAAAGATGCGCTAAGGCTTCCGGTGAGGCAACTTCGTGGGTCAAAAGATAACGATCAATTTTTTTCCGATGCGAATCGCTCCACCCGAATCGCGCGGCAAACTGTCGCGCTGGCGTTTGTGATGGACCTTCCACCAAGGTCGCGCCGATATCAAAAAAAATAAATGACGTCATGTAAGAAAATCCGAAAAAGAAAAGCAATCAACCCACAGAGCCCCACGCCGCCAAATCAAAAAATGATGGATGCAAACGAGCGCAGAAAGAATAAAAAAGGCGAAGAGAACGGTCTCTTCGCCTTTTTTACAAATAAAGACTTGCTGCTTCCGGAAGTCTCTGGAATTAGCGAGCCGCGATCCAGCTCAGCAACATGCCGCCGACAACGGCTCCGGCGCCGAGAACGGCGGTGCGAGCCAGGTCGGCGCGAGCAGCAACGTCACGCATGGCCGTTGCCGGAGTGATCATTTCACCCAAGACAGCTCCGGCGGCGCGGGCTTCCATAACGGCAGGAGGCAGAGCGGTGGCGGCGACCGGAGCGGCGGCGGCGGCAGAGCCGAACAACGACGCCGTAAGAGAACCGCCCGTCAAGAGATCGGCGACGATAACGCCACCCACCACGCCGGCAGTCACGATGACCGTGCGCACTGCATCGAACCCGCCAGCGGCGTCGGGTTTTGCGGCCATTTGAAGGGCCGGTTGCGACTGGGCGAAGGCGTGAACGGGCATAAACGCAACGAGAATCAAGGCGATGAGAAACTTCCGCATCGACATGCTCCATATATGGATGAGGACGGCCGGATCGCATGGACCGAGCAGGCTCGACCGAACGCGGGGCAAAACGTAAGAACTGGGCCGAACGGTACTCGACAGCGAGATTTCATGCAAGTGGCAATGTCGAAATCGAGCGACCTCTGACGGGAAAAGAAGCACAGATCCTGTTTTGCAACGAGCGCGACAAGAATAGAGCGCGACAAGAATAACAAGCTAAACAGCCCCGTGAACGCAGTCTCCGGCCCCGTCTAATTTACTATTCCCACGAGGCGTCGACAGAGTCCCCGTCAAAACCAAAGCCGCATCGCATCAAAGCCGCGCAGCGGCGGCCCCGAGAAGCGACGCAGGACGTGCTTGGCCAACAGCGCGCGCAGCGACCGAGGACGTGCGACGAAAGAGCGCGCCGGTAAGACGACCACTTGTCATAATGTCTGCAACCACAAGTCCGCCGACGACTCCGGCGGACAACGCGATAACTTGCATAGCTTCCAGTGGACTGGAATATTCGCTCGCCAAAGGCGTTGCCGCAGAGGGTTGAGTTTGCGACGCTCCAGGACTTGAAAAGGAGAAAAGGCCGATCAACGCAACCCAAAGGACTTTTCTCATCGATATTTTCTCCTGATGACAATTGGTTGCACTGACACGCCACGTCACGCCGTCAACGCGCGTCGCGGAATACGCTCTCCCGCGACGCGATGAGGCGGAATCTTACGAAGCGTTTTCTTGAAACGCAATGCCCTTGTCTTTCAGCAGAGCCTGAAATTCTCCGGACAGGATCATTTCGCGCACGATGTCGCATCCGCCGATGAACTCGCCCTTTACATAGACCTGGGGCAGAGTCGGCCAATTGGCGAAATCTTTCACTCCCTGGCGCAAACTGGGATCGACCAGAACATCGATTCCTTTGAACTCTACGCCGAAATCGTTCAGCGCCTGGACCACGGCGGCGGAAAAGCCGCACTGAGGGAACACCGGCGTCCCCTTCATATACACAACGACGGCGTTTTCCGTCAAATCATGACGGATGCGATCGGCGACGGTGGGGTTCATATCTGGAACTCTCGACAAGGGTTTGTTCTCCTTCAAACAAGAGAGGAAAAATTATGGCGCCGGAGCCGCGGTGGTCAGAGCGAACGCATGAAGCTCCACTCCAACCCGACCTTTCAACGCTTGATAAACCATTTGATGCTGTTGCACGCGCGTCTTGCCTTGAAACGCCGACGACACGACCGTCGCCGCGTAATGATCGCCGTCCCCGCGAAGATCAATAATCTCAACCTTTGCGTCCGGGAATGCGGCTTTGATCAGGGTCTCAATCTCTGGGGCGTCCATCGCCATGCTACGTCGTTCCCTCTTGGGTTATTGATTGCGCTCGCTCAACGGGATATTCTTTGAATTTCTCATTCCATAAAGCGGCCTTCTCAAATTGAAACGGCCCACTCTCATTCGGTCGTTACAAACTCCAAGTCATGGTTTCCA
>CAUYUA010000239.1:0-90398 GCA_963575675.1 Azospirillaceae bacterium | reverse complement strand
AGATTTATTATAATAGTGTTGGGCAAAACTGGGAACGTGCTGCGATGATAAAAGCACGGTAAATTGCAGGAGATTTTCAAGCTGGAGATAGGTTCATTAATTTTCTTAGACAATTTGTATGGCGGCGCCATTTGGACTTTGCTGCTATTCAGGATATTCATTCGATTAAGCGTCAAATAAATGCGCATAAAGGACATAGAACCAAAGCTATCTTAGGACACGACATTAAAGTAGGTCGTGGTGGAATTAGGGAAATTGAGTTTTATGCACAAACTCAACAACTTATTTTTGGGGGGTTAGACTCTCGTTTGCGTTCTGCCGGGACCTGTGCGGCTTTAGAGGCCTTGGCGGAATTTGGTCGAATAGAGATGTGTATTGCTGTTGATCTTATATCTGCATATTCTTTCTTGCGACGGGTTGAGCATCATCTTCAAATGATTGATGATCAGCAAACCCATTCATTGCCGAAATCCGATCATGGCGTAAATTCTTTGGCGATATTCATGGGATATACAGATCAAGAAGCGTTTCGTGTTGATTTAAGTGAGTACATGGGACTTGTTGAAGATCATTATGCTGGTTTATTTGAAGAGGCCCCACCTTTGTCCTCTTCAGGGAATCTTGTTTTTACTGGTACGGATGATGATCCTAGACAGTGGATACTTTACGTCGATTTGGATTTGAGAACCCATCAGAGTTCGCTACTGTAAGTGGTTGGCATGAGGGAGATATCGTTCAACTCGGAGTTCTCGTGCGCGCGACTTTTGTCGGTTATTTACTATTCTTGATATGTCAAAGCCTCTCATCCTGATGAGGCGCGAATCGTTTTGATAATTTATTATGTTGCCGCGGGAGTTCAGCCTTTTCTTTGTTTTATGCTAATCCACACTTGTTAAACCTAATAGCGGAAATTATGGGGGTTTCGCCATTATTGGCAGAAACCTTAAGTTCTAATCCGTCTCTTTTAGATGGTTTGTTGAGTTTGAATTTCTTTGAAGTTTTGCCAAATTATGAAACGTTACAAGCTGAAAAGAATCGTTTTCTTCATGTATCGAGAGATTTCGAGGACGCTCTTATTTTGTTACGGAGATGGGCTAATGATCAGAAGTTTCGTGCGGGTGTCCATATTCTACGTCACATTACTGATGGAGACCTATGTGGACCATTTCTTTCCGATTTGGCTTCAATTGTTTTATTAGATGTTTCTGAAAGAGTTTTTAATGAATTTTCTGTTAGATATGGTGTTTTTCCAGGAGCGAGTCATGCTTTAATTGCGATGGGAAAGCTGGGTGGACGCCAGATGACTATGCAATCAGATTTAGATTTGATAGTTGTCTATGATGTTCCTTCTGGAGTTGGTTTTTCTAACGGAACAAAATCTATTTCTGTTGGTGAATATTATACGAAACTTACTCAACGGATAATAGGTTCAATTACGTCTCAAACCAATGAGGGAAGGCTTTATGAAGTTGATATGAGGTTGCGTCCTTCTGGTAATTCTGGTCCTTTGGCTGTTAGCTTAGAGAGTTTTTCTAAGTACCAACATCAAGCGGCGTGGACATGGGAGCATATGGCTTTAACAAGGGCCCAAGTTCTTGGTGGAACAAGTGAGTTGCGTATAAAGCTTTAGTCCGTGATTCGTGATGTATTAACTAAAGCTAGGGATAATGTGAAATTGGTGTGTGATGTTGCTGATATGAGACTTCGTATAGCGAAAGAATTTATTGATAGTGATATTTGGGATGTGAAGTATGTAAGAGGTGGAATGATTGATATTAATTTTATTGCTCAATACCTTATATTAAAACATTCTTGTGAATATCCTGAAATTCTGGTTACAAATACAAGCGATGCAATTGTTAATATGTCAAAATGTGGAATTTTAGATGAAAAGTCTTCAATGGAGCTTGTGTTTGCGTTAAAGTTATGGCGCCGAATTCAAGGGTATTTGAGATTGACTTTTGAAAAAAAGATTATCATCAATTCTGTTCCGAATGAATCCATTCGGTGTGCAATTTCTCGGATTGTTTTTCCAGAGGAAAAACATACTGTAGAATGGAATTCTATTGAAGAAAAAGTTAGAAGTATAGAAAATAATGTTTATGCGTATTTTCGGACAATTATCGAAAATCCTACAGAGATAGTGTCTTGTAAAAATAATCATATAAGGAATGTAAAATGACTGTTATTGCAGTAGATGGGCCCGCTGCGAGTGGAAAAGGAACTCTTGCTCGACGTATAGCAAGTTTTTTATCGTTTTCTTATCTTGATACTGGATTATTGTATCGTGCAATTGGTTGGTCTGTTATCCAAATCGGAGGAGATCCGTCGGATGAATCTTGTGTTTTACGTTGTGCAGAAAAAATTAATTTAGATGAGGCGCTGTTTCAGAATCCTCATCTTCGGGGTGAGGATGTTGCTATTGCAGCTTCAAAAGCAGCTGCAATTTCGAATGTGCGCACTTTTTTGTTAGAATATCAGAGAGTTTTTGCATATAATCCTCCTAAACCGTATATTGGCGCTGTTTTGGACGGGCGTGATGTTGGGACTGTTGTCTGCCCTGAAGCGGATGCAAAAATATTTATTACCGCTCGATTGGATGTGCGAGCTAAGAGGCGTTGGCTTGAGTTGTGTAATCAAGACCCAAAAGTTTCGTTTTTAAGAGTTTTAGATGAGATGAAGTCTCGTGATGAAAGGGATTCCCATCGAGGTGTTGCTCCATTGATTGCTGCTAAAGACGCTTATTTTTTGGATGCTACGGATTATGATATTGAAACTACATATAAGATGTCCTTAGATTTTTTACAGAGCAAAGGAATTTTTAAGAAATAGAATTCAAGTTTTTTAGTGTCTGTGTTTGTTATCAGAAATAATGATGATAAGGTGTCAGAGGAGTAACCGTGAAACCCGCTGATATAAAAGAAATAGGATGTTATTCTGTTCTCGGTGAGATCAATCGAGGCGCAATGGGGGTTGTTTATAAGGCTTTTGATCCTAAAGCGCAAAAGAATGTTGCGATTAAAACTCTGAAAAAAAATTCTATAAATGATCCTGATTTTGTTACACAACTTGCTCGATTTAAGAGAGAAGCTGAGGCTGTAAAACTTTTTTCTCATCCTAATATTGTTTCTGTATTTGATTATGGAGAAAATAATTTTATTTCATATATTGTCATGGAGTATATCAATGGAGCTAGCCTAAAAGAAATTCTGGATAAGCATATTATTTTGTCCGTTGATTTTGTCGCTAAAATAATGTGTGGTGTTTTGGCGGCGCTTAGTTACTTGCATTGTAATGGTTTGGTTCATCGTGATATCAAGCCAGCTAATATTCTTGTGACTGATTCTGGCGAAGCAAAATTAGCTGACTTTGGTATTGCTCGAATTGAATCATCGACTTTAACAATTTCTGGAACGATTCTCGGGACTCCGAGTTATATGTCTCCTGAGCAAGTTCGAGGACTAAAAGCTGATGTGAGGTCTGATATTTTTTCTGCAGGTGTTGTTTTTTATGAGATGTTGACAGGTTTTAGACCCTTTGTAGGTTCTTTGCGTACTGTTGAATTGGCGGTGTTGAATTCAAAGCCATCAAGACCTTCTGATTTAAGTTCAGAACGTCTAAAATTGTTAGATACTGTTGTTGCTCGTGCTATGGAGAAAAAACCTGAGAATCGTTTTCAGAACGCCCGAGAATTTTTGAGTGCTATTGGCAATGTTTTAGAAATTTTGATGAAAGTTAACTCATGCACTATTAATGAAAAGGAATTAGACGGCTTGTTTCTGAATTCGTGTATGGGTAACAAGATAAATGGAGATTTTATAAAATCAGATGATGAGACTATTTCCGGAGAATGTCTTTCTGTATTTAGTCCTAAAATTGGAGATTTTGTTAATGATGAAAGTGTTTGTTTTTTTGGTCATAAAAAACGTTTGTTCGGATTAGGTCATTTTTTTAAAGATTGTTCTTCTAGTTTTTTTGTAAAGTGTGTGTCTGTGTTATTCTTTTTAGGTATTTTTGTTTATTATATGTTAGATTTTAATGATTTTTTCGCTAATAATATCTTCCAAAGAGGTATTGATATCAATATACCTTCTCCTCATGTTTCTATAATACGACTGTCAGATGCTATTTTAGATCAAACCTCTTTAAATGGTTTAGGACCAAATGCGTATGTTCCTAAAATATCTGCGCCTAATCTTGCTGAGATAGAAGATGCTGTATGGCCAATACAGTCTGCTTTGAATGGCCTTGATTGTTCTGTGTTGAGTACCCGAATTGTTTCTGGGGGTGTTGTTGATGTATATGGATTCATGGGAAACTCTATAACTGAAGATAAATTACGTGATATTATTCAGAAAACAGCTCCTGGAATTCCATACACAATTACGGCTAAAGTTTTTCCAAGACATTTATGTTCTCCTTTAAGGGTTCTAGCTACGTATATTGAATTAAATCGTCATTCGACCAAGAGGTTATCAATTAGAATTGTAAACGGTACAAAGGGAGTTCTTTATAAGGGAGATCGTCTTGTTTTAGATATTGAAGGTCCTCCTTTGATTCCTCATCTGTTGGTGGATTATTTTACATTAGATGGTCAAGTAATTCATTTATTACCAAACGCTCTTGATATAGATGATGGTATAAATTCAGGCAAGAGGATTATCGGTGACCCTAATAAAGGGGGGCGTTTTTGGGATATCGGAGCTCCTTTTGGTCCGGAGATTATTGTTGCTATTGCCGCTACGAAAACTTTTTTTTTTAAAATCTAGGCCCGAAGTTGAAAATGCTTCGAAATATATGATTGATTTACAAGAGGTTTTAGATCGATCAAATTCATCTATGCTTGCAACGTTTTTAGTAATAGAAAGTCGAGAAGCTCCGGATTGATTTTGCAATAAAACTTCACCAAACAGATAACCAATTGAAACAAATAGGTAAATTTTTAGGTGATGTAATGTGTGAAAATCAGACGAACTTTGAAAACAACACTTCTAATAGTAGTGATTTGTTTCAGCAGATGAGTTTTCTCGGTAAAAATGCCCGAGTTGCAGCTGCTAATTTAGCTCTTGTATCAACGGGCATTAAGATTGCCGGGCTTAAATTTGCTGCGCAATCTATTAGAGATTCTCAGGAAATTATCCTGAATGCAAATAAAATAGATATTGCAAATGCAAGAAATAACAAAATTCCAGAGCCAATTATAGAGAGATTGTTTTTGGATAACACAAGAATCGAAGCTATGGCAAAGGGATTAGAAGATATTTCTGGTTTGCCTGATCCTGTTGGATCGATTATTTCTTCTTGGGAACGCCCAAATGGACTAAAAATTTCTCGGGTCAGAGTTCCTCTGGGAGTGATTGGCATTATTTATGAGTCTCGTCCAAATGTTACGGCAGATGCTGGCGGTTTGTGTCTAATGTCTGGTAATGCGGCTTTGTTGCGTGGTGGATCAGAGAGTTTTTTCTCTTCGTGTGCAATTGTTGAGGTTATGAAATCAGCGTTTCATTCTGTTGGGCTTCCGGATAATATTATTCAATTTATTCCGACGACCGATCGTGCGGCTGTTGGAATCATGTTGACCATGAGCGATTTTATTGATGTTATTATTCCCCGTGGAGGGAAGTCTCTTATTCAACGTGTTGCAAACGAAAGTCGAATTCCAGTTATTAAACACCTTGATGGTATTTGCCATGTGTATATCGATTCTGCTGCTGATTTAGAAAAAGCTTGTAATGTGACGTTTAATGCTAAATTGAGGCGGACATCTGTTTGTGGCGCCACAGAAACACTTCTGATTAATCAGGATGTTGTTTCTACGCACTTGTTGCCTATTTTAGAGGTTTTAATCTCAGGTGGGTGCGAGATTCGTGGAGATCGCATGATCTGCTCTTGTGATCCTCGTGTAATTCCGGCAATTGAAGAAGACTGGAAAACTGAATACCTTGATGCGATTATTTCTGTAAAAGTAGTAAAAGATGTTGATGAGGCTGTTCATCATATTAATCATTATGGATCTCACCATACAGATTGTATTATAACTGAAGATCAGTATGTGGCAGAAAGGTTTCTTAACAATGTTGATAGTAGTATAGTGCTTTTGAATGCTTCTACTCAGTTTGCAGATGGTGGCGAGTTTGGTATGGGAGCTGAAATAGGTATTTCTACAGGAAAACTACATGCTCGTGGTCCGGTTGGAGCAGAACAGTTAACTAGTTATAAGTATGTTGTTCGAGGAACTGGGCAGTGTCGTTCATAATATTAGATGTGTTTTTGTTTTTTTATGTATTTTGGGGGATGAAATATGAAAATTCCTGTTTATTTAGCTCTTGGTAGCAACCTTGGGGATCGTTTTTTGCATTTAAGACGAGCTATTAAAGAGTTGTTTCGTGAGGTTGCTATTGACACGATGTCTCGTGTTTATGAAACAGACGCTATGTATGTTTCTGAGCAACCAAAATTTCTTAATATGGTAGTTCGTGGAAAAACTTTATTTAGGCCGGATGATTTATTGATTTTTGTAAAAGAATTAGAGTTTTTCTTAGGTAGAGAACACAATTATCGTTATGGACCTCGTGTTATAGATATTGATATTTTATTTTATGGAGATCAGATCGTTAATCTTCCATATCTTGAAATCCCACACCCAAGAATTTTTGAACGAGAATTTGTTTTAAGGCCATTGTTAGATATAGCGCAAAATTTAAATCACCCAAAGTTAAATCTTAGCATTAGAGAGATGTTTTGTAGTTTGCCAAAAGAAAGTACAATAGAAGTATTTCGAGGATAATTTTATATTTTTAGGTAGAGTTTGGATATGCTTAATCAGATTGAAAATGTTGAAAACTTTGGTAGTTTAGCAAATGATTTTTTTGTTAATGCTCCTTTTGGAATAATTATAACTTCAAGTGATTTTATTATTTATGATGCTAATGAATTGTTTTGTCAAATTTTAGGTGTAAAGTCAAAAGACATAAAAGATAAGTCTTTAAAATTATTTTCTGCAAATAAAGAAATATTTTTAGGTATTCAGAAGTGTTTGCTTTGCTATAAAGATAATTATACATACAACCATAAACCCCTTAAAGGAAAAATGAGGTTTGCATGTTTGGATAAATATTCTTTATTATGTAACGTATCAATAAGTTTTATTGTAAAAAGTAATGCCTGTGTAAGAATTATTTGGTTTATTGAAGAAGTTTCATTTTCTGATTATGAAATAATTGATAAATCTTTCCAAGATTTTTTTGAATGTTTCTTTTATGATGATCCAATGATTAGTATTGTTGTTAATCCTATTGATGGTAAGATCATAAATGTGAATCCATCTGCTGTTGAGTTCTATGGATATTCTCGTGAATTAATAAGAAGTATGCATATATGGGAGATTGATGTTCATGGTAAAAAAAAAGTTCAAGAGCAAATGGAAAGTCTTTGTAAGATTCGGCAGCGGAATTTTCATTCACGACATCGCTTGTTTTCAGGGTTAGAACGTGATGTCTATGTTTATTCTGGGGTGATTACTTTAAGTGGAGGGGTGTTACTTTTGCTTCATGTTGTTGATGATACAGATCGAATTAATTCTGAAGTAATTATTCGTAGGCAAACAGAAGATTTGCAACGTTCTAATTCTGAATTAGAGCAATTTTCTTATGTTGCTTCTCATGATTTAAGACAGCCATTACGTGTTGTTTTTGGATATATTTCTCTTTTAGAGGAGCTTTGTAATCGTATTTATTGCAATAATCTTAAAAATATAGATGATGACCTCTATAAGGAATATAATGAATATATGTTTTTTATAAAAAATGCAGTGGAGCGTATGGATAGATTAATTGTGGATATTCTTGATTATTCAAGAATTGGAAGAAGGCAGAATATTGTTGACATTTTCTCTCTTTATGATATTATTTGCGAGGCGGTTTTTGATTTAAATCCGTTAATACAGGAAACAAAAGCGGTTATATCTATTCAAGATAACATGCCAAATATTCAGTGTCATAAACTGGAAATTGTTAGGTTGTTTCAAAATTTAATTGAAAACGCCATTAAATATAGACATCCCGATCGTGTGTCAATAATTACGATATCTTCTTATGGTGATATTGATAAATATGTTGTATGTGTTGAAGATAATGGAATAGGTATTGAATCTTGTCATTTTGACAGGATTTTTGGCATTTTTCAACGTCTTCATAATTATTCTGAGTATAATGGGACTGGAATAGGTTTGGCTATATGTAAAAAAATTATTGAACATCACAAAGGAAAAATATGGGTAGAGTCTACACCTGGGATTGGTGCTAAATTTTTGTTCACTTTATCTCGTATTGGTAAGCGTTCTCCCGCCCCCACATTGTTATGCTAACTATCGGATGAAATAATGGCTGACCTAAAGCATGGAGGTCAGCCCCAATGGATAATATTAGTGATAAGCCTGGTTATAATGTTAGTTATACAGATAGTTCCGGCAATTGCCGTCAACCGGACACTATCCAACGGGTTGAGATTATTACAGGTGTAGGTCGTCGTCGTCGGTGGACGTCTGAAGAAAAGGCCCGGATCGTATCTGAGACGCTTGCGCCAGGCATCAACGTTTCGGAAATAGCTCGAGGGTACGGTCTTTATGCCAGTCAGCTTTTTAGTTGGCGTCGGCAGTTTCGCACCGAGGAGAAGCGAGACGACCAGACGCAAAGTTTTGCGCCGGTGGTTGTCTTCGACGACTTGAGATCGGAGACAGCGAACAAGGCCGGAACGATTGAGGTTGCGATCGGCGATGTTGTCGTCCGTGTCGGCGGACAAGTCGATGTCGTCAATCTCCGTCACGTCCTTGACGCCGTTCGGAGGCTAAAATGATCTCGGCCCCGTCCGGAGCCAAGATCGTGGTGGCGACAAAGCCGGTTGATTTTCGTCGCGGGATTGACGGATTGGCCAGCTTGGTTCAGCAAGCTCTTAAAGCCAATCCTTTTTGTGGCGACTAATACCAAGTCCCAATGACTACAACCCATAGGCCCACTTTCTGATACCAATAGACATAATTTTCCAAGGGCGTTTCACCAGGTTATTCCAAGCGAAGCAACAGCGTTCAACAATGTGATTATAAGTTTTAAAGATAATATCTGATAGCCAGTTTTCACGGAGATATTGCCAGATATTTTCAACAGGATTGAGTTCTGGGCATTTTGGAGGCAACGGAAGTAGCGTTATATTATCAGGTACTTTTAGTCGTTTTGATGTATGCCATCCGGCTTGATCAAGCAGAACTATTGCGTGTGCATTGGAAGCAACATTTCGGGATATTTCGCGTAGATGTAAGATCATAGCGGCACTGTTGCATTTAGGCAGAATTAAGCCTGCGGCTTTACCTAAAGCAGGACAAATTGCACCAAATAACCAAACAGAACGCGTTCTTTGGTCTTTGGGAGACATAGGACGGGAACCTCGTTTTGCCCAACGTCTTGTTGTTTTGGTTTTTTGGCCGACGCGAGCCTCATCTTGCCACCACAGCTCTATTACTTTTTCATGTGAAAGTGTTTCTTTGATCTTCATAATTTCGTTTGGGAAGTTTTTTTAAAATTTTCAATGGTGTCCGGTGCTTGAGACCAATGGCGGGGACGTGTTGATAATTTTCTGAATTTCATAGTACGAAATTTTCGACTCCGAGTCTGTTTGCTGATGGGTATGCGATATGTGTCAAAAAGCCCTTTCACCAAATCGAGAAGCCTCCAACGAACGAGACCATCAATCTCCGCAGATGGTCCTCGTTCAACAATTTCAGATAATTTCTGTCTTTGATCGTCATTTAAAATAGATGTTCTGCCTAGAGCTTTTCTTTCTAGTAGCCCATCTGGGCCTTTCTTGTTGAATACAATAACCCAATCCCGAATTGTTTGCAACCCGACACCACTGAGTTGTGCGGCTTCACTTCGCGTTTTTCCGTCATATAGGTGCGCCAATGTCAAAAGCCGCCGAACCTGCGCCGGACATTTCGATGTTTTTGCAAATCTACGAAGTTCATCGCCTGAGAAATCGCTCCGAAGTTTAATTGCTGCACTCATGACAAACCTCCATCGTTTGTCACAAGTGAATCGTCTTATATCCGTATTTGCAAGAGAAAAATATGAGTCCCCGTTTACGAGACTTGGTATTATTCATATTTCGTTGCCGGCGCGCCGATCGAATTAAAATCTTGGGTTGGGACGGAACGGGTCTTTGGTTGTACCAAAAGCGGTTGGAACAAGGGCGTTTTGAGTGGCCGCCGGTTCGCGACGGCGTTGTGACCTTAAGCGCGGCACAGTTGAGTATGTTGCTTGAAGGGTTGGATTGGTCAAGAGTAAAGCCAATTACAATAAAAACGCCGCTGCGTGTATGTTGAAGTTTTTCTTGCTTTGATGAAAAAATTATCTATAATCAATCGCATGAATTCATCTCCAGACTTCGACGCGCTTGATAGAAATAGCCTTATAACCATGCTGAACGAACTCAGCATGGAACGCCAGGCTATACAGATAGAGCGCGATAATTACATCGAAGAAATCGAGAAACTTCAACGATTGGTTGCTCAATTTCAACGCGCTATGTTCGGTCGGCGCTCTGAGAAGATTGATCCCAATCAACTTCAACTTGCTCTTGAAGATACTGAACAAGCCCAAGCTGAAGCCTCTGCGGCGTTGGAACAGAAAAAGGGCGATAAACCCGACCGGCCGCCTCGCTCTGAACGCCCTGCTCCCCAACGTAATCGAGGGGCTCTTCCCAAGCATTTGCCCCGCGAAGAAGTGGTGATCGAGCCCAAAGACAAGAGCTGCCCCTGTTGCGGCGGCAATATGCACGTTATCGGCGAGGACGTCTCCGAGCAGCTCGACGTCGTTCCGGCTCAGTTTAAGGTCAAAGTCATCCGCCGCCCTCGTTATGGATGCCGTGGCTGTGAACAAGCCGTCGTTCAGGAGCCCGCGCCCGAGCGGCCGATCGACGGCGGCATGGCGACGGAAGCTTTGATCGCACATGTCTTGATCAGCAAGTATGCCGACCACCTGCCTTTGTATCGGCAAGCCGTTATCTACGCTCGACAAGGCGTTGCACTGGACCGCTCTACTTTGAGCCAATGGGTCGGACGAGCCTCTTGGTGGCTGAAGCCGATGCATCAATTGCTGAGCAAGGAGGTTCTGTCCTCTCGTAAAGTATTCGCAGACGATACGACCGTTCCGGTCCTTGATCCCGGCCAAGGCAAAACCAAAACCGGCCGTCTTTGGGCGTATGTTCGTGATGACCGCCCCTGGAAAGGCGAATTGCCTCCGGCCATTGTCTATTTTTATTCCGAAAATCGGAAAGGAAAGCACCCAGCGGAGCATTTGACAAATTTCTCCGGAGTTCTTCAAGTCGACGGCTACGCCGCCTACAAGACAATCGCTAAAGCAAACAAAATATCCGAGAAAAACATTGTACTATCCTTTTGTTGGACGCATACAAGACGCAAATTCTTCGACATCCACAAGGCGAATCAATCGCCGATTGCTCTGGAGGTTTTACAGCGTATTGCAATGCTGTACGCCGTTGAAGATACTATTCGCGGTCAAACCTCAGAAGTACGTCGCGCTGTTCGTCAGGTGCGCTCTAAACCTTTGGTGGATGATCTAAAAAATTGGTTGATGGAGAAACTGGGTGAAATCTCCCAAAAAACCGAACTCGCCAAAGCCATTCGTTATACTATAAATCACTGGAACGGATTGTGCGTTTTTCTTGAAGACGGCCGTGTTGAAATGGACACCAACACGGTTGAACGCGGCATGCGACCGCAAAAACTTACAGCCAAGAACGCTCTCTTTGCAGGGAGCGACGCCGGTGGCCGGAATTGGGCCCTTATCGCTTCGCTCATTGAAACGGCCAAACTCAACGACGTCGAACCTTTCGCTTGGCTTACGGATGTCTTGAGGCAGATGGTCGGAGGCTTTCCGGCCAACCGCTTGCCCGAACTTCTTCCCTGGAACTGGAAGCTTAAAAACACAAAAAAGTCTCCAGACGGATAGGGCCATCCCGTAAACCGACAATCTATGCGACGTCCGGTCCGAGCTATTCGCCTCGGCTATACCATCGTATGCGCAAAAGTCGCACAAGCCACCCTCTTTTCCCATTCCCCTCATTTCTGCCTATCGTGCGCGCGAGGCAAAGTCTCGCCTATCAAATGGCGTTTGACAAGGTGGGAACAGGAGAACGCTTACTCGTATTGTTACGGAGATTGAGTGATGTATTTGATAAAAATATATTTATCTATATGCGTATATTTCAATCGTTTTATGGAATTTTTTCGTGTGCGATTTGATTTTTTTTTAAACAGAATGTCATTAATTATTAAAATATCCTGTATTGTTTTTATTTTTACTATATTACTGTCCACTTATCATTTTATGAGGGTGGCTAAATTTAAATTTATTGAGAAAAATGTAAATAAAATTGAGTATTTTACGGAGATATTTGAAAATCATATTGATAATATATTTCGTATTGTTGATTTAACATTAAATTCTATTCAATCTGTTTACCAAATGAACTATAATATTGAGGATGTAAGAGGTTTTTTTGATCAATATGTTTACGATAAACAACTTTTATCTAATATTTTAGTTCTTGACATAAATGGGAATATTTTATTTACTTCTGGTGAAGTGGAGAATGATTTCGTATCTGATTATTTATTTATTAATAGTTTTGTGCATAATCAAAAAATCTCTAAAGATGATAATTTATTTATATCATATCCAATTGTTAATAAAAATTCTAAAAAAGCATATATTTATATTGCCCGTAGAATTAAAGGACTAGATGGGCGTTTTGTGGGGACTGTGATGGCGAGTGTTTTATCTGATTCTTTAATGTATTTTTATTATAGTCTTAATATTGGTCCTAATGGGAATGCGAGTCTTGTTGGTTTAGATCGGTTTTTACGTGCAAAAGCTCCATTTCAGTCTTGGGAAAATGGTCCTTTTGATATGTCCGGGTCCGTACTTTGGTCTTCTCTTCTTAATTCGTCTCATGGCCTTTATCATCAGATTGGAGTTTTGGATTCTGTTCCAAGAACTTATGCTTATAGACAATTCCGAAATTATCCTCTCGTTATTTTAATAGGTGTTTCTGACCAGGATATTGATTTAGGTATTTCTGAATTAGATGAGCAACTGATTGTTTTAGCGTTAATAGTCTCTATTTTTATAATAATTGTAACTGCTTTGCTTTTGACAATTTATCGTCAAAACGAATATCGTCAAAGTTATCAAAAAAAAATTATGGATACTAAATTAGAATTAGAACGACAGCGTGAGCAATTATCTCGTTCAACAGAAGAAATTGAGCATTTTTCTGATGTTCTAGCTCATCATCTTCAAGAACCTGTGCGTTTGGTATTTAATTACGCGGATTTATTGCATCAACAGTGTCAAGGGATATTGGATTCTGATGCTTTAGAATCTCTTCATCTTATTGTTGATGGTGCGACTCGTTTGAAACGGTTGCTTCAGGATGTTCAAATTTATATTTCTGTTAATCGTGGAAATTATTGTTGTGGTTTAGTTGAAATGTCTGATGCTGATGTAGCTTTGAATATTGCTTTATCTCGGCTCGGTTCTTTGATACATGAGAATGATGTTGTAATTCAAAGAAGGCCCCCTTTGCCAATTGTGCCTATTTCTGAAAGTCGTTTATCTGAGGTTTTTTATATACTAATAAATAACGCTATTCACTATAAAAATCCTCGTGAAGCGCTTCAGATTGCTGTATTTGCTCATAAAACAGAATTTGAAGTTGTTTTTTCTGTCTCAGATAATGGTATTGGAATCGAAAAATGCTATCATGAAAAAATATTTCGTGTTTTTGAACGTTTGCATCCAAGATCAAATTATTCTGGCACTGGGATTGGTTTAGCTTTGGCGCGCAAGATTATAGATTATGTAGGAGGTCGTTTATGGGTTGACTCTAATCCGGGACAAGGAAGTATTTTTTATTTTTCGATTCCTCTTGTAAGAAGTATATGATAAATTGGCCGCTTGCGTAGAGCCTTCATTAATAATGAGGGTTATTTTTGTTTCAAAACAAGGTTTATTTTAATGGCATTACTTCCTTCGCAATCATTTAATATATTGCTGATTGAAGATGAAATCGCAGATGCGGGGCTAATTAAAGCTGCGTTAAAGCGAGGGAGATTTTTATGTCAAATCCATCACGTTAGAGATGGAGTTGAAGCGCTTAATTTTTTGCGAAAAAATGGAAGTAATTACTCTATGTCGCCAAACCCAGATTTGATTTTTTTAGATCTAAATATGCCGCGTATGGATGGCCGTGAGTTCTTAAAGGAAATGCGTTCGGATCAAAAATTATGTACAATTCCTGTGGTGGTTCTGACGACTTCCGATACTCATAAAGATGTTATTTCTGCTTATTCTTTGGGAGCGAATAGTTTTGTTACAAAACCTATGGGGATCGATCAACTTATGGCTATGTTGCATGGGATTGAGGAATACTGGTTTTCAATTGTTCGTTTGCCGAGGCCGAATTCATGAACCCTTCTTTTGTTCGTGTTCTTCTGGTGGAAGATGATTTTGGTGATGCCGGTTTAGTACGAGCGGCATTGAGACGTGTAGTAATTCCAAAATTTGAATTACGTCATGAAACAACTCTTAAAGGAGCCATTCAATGGCTAAAGAGTTCCGTTTGTGATGTTGTTTTGCTCGATTTATCTCTTCCTGATTCTACAGGTTTTGATACAATTTCATCTATGCGTGATGTTTTGCCTGATCGTCCAATACTTGTTTTGACTGGATATGATGATCCTGATTTTGCCGTATCGGCGGTCTTGGCTGGGGCTCAAGATTATTTAGTTAAGGGGGATCTGCGAGGGGCTGCTCTTTCACGGGCAATTTGTTATTCGATCATTCGAAAATCAATGGAAGATCATTTACGTCTTTCTGAACGGCGACAGCGAGTGATTGTAGATATGGCGCCTGAAGCTGTTTTGGTTGTTTCAAAAGGAGGAAAAATTCGTTTTGGCAATCCTGCGGCCGAATCTATTTTTATTAGATCTTTTGAGAATTTATCCTTATTATCTCTTGATTCTCTGTTAAAGGAATATGGAGATTCTGAAGTTTTTTGCTCTTTTCTAGATAATTTGTTGAATAAGAATAAGGATAGTTCAGCTTGGAAGGAAGTGTTAGGAGTTCGTAATGGTGTTTTTTTTCCTGCTGAGGTAGCGATTGCTTCTTTACCTGATCCGGAAGAAGAAAGGTTCATTGTTTTAGTTCGAGACATTACAGAGAGGAGACGTAATGAAGAAGAAATACGAAATCAAAGAGATCAGTTGGTTCGAGTAAATCAGCAAAAAGATCGTTTTTTTTCAATTATCGCTCATGATCTTCGTGCTCCTTTTGCATCGATTTTAGGATTTTCAAAAATTATTCATAATAATGTACTTGAATTGACAAAAGATAAAATTCGTAACTACAGTGGACATGTTTTTGAATCAGCTAATAAGGTTTATAGTCTTTTAGAAAACCTTCTCGAATGGTCTAGTTTACAAATGGAGCGGACAAGTTGTTGTTGTCAGTGTCTTGAAATTGATAAAATTATTTATAAAAACATCAATTTGTTTCAGCAAGTGGCTCAAGACAAAGGGATTTCTTTGTGTTTTAATCTTAAAGAAGAGGTTTGTGGATTCGGAGATGTTCATATGGTTGATACAATTATTCGAAATTTAATTAACAATGCACTAAAATATACCCATAATAATGGCGTCATTACTATTTACGTTAATAAATATTATGACATGATCGAGATCATTGTTGAAGATAATGGTGTTGGTATTGATCAAGAACGAATGTCTAATCTTTTTAATTTGGAATACAAATCATCAACGCCAGGAACAAATGGAGAGACAGGAACAGGGCTTGGTTTGGTTCTTTGTAAAGAATTGGCTGAGCGGCAAGGAGGGAAATTTTTAATTTTTAGCACTCCTGGGTGTGGTTCTCGTATTGGATTTACGCTTCCGATAGATGATAGACTCTCTTCTTTTAATTAACAAAAAACTATATTCCATACTGGGAGCGGAATTAAGGGAAAGGACAACGGTCAGCGGTAGCCTCTATGAAGGAGCGAGCGCCGGTGATTATAACAAATCTATATTCGGTGTTATCCACTACAACAGAATGATGTAATGGCAAATTTCCAGTCAACACCACTTCTTTTCCACCCAAAGGAATAATACGAATCGTTACTGGTTGAGATGGATCATACCAACCCTCTGCATTGCCGGCGTTGTCGCGAGCAGATTGTCCTTCGCCTGTTAGGGTGATTGCTCCGTTGGCGAAACTGATTGATCGGTTCGGTGACTTATAAATTGGCGTCGAAGGGACAAATCGTTTTGTTTCCGATGCTTGACAGTTGCGTCGATTTTGTACGGCGGAAATTACAAAAGCCAATCGTTCTACGCTAACGCCAGTCGTCAAGCGTTCATTGGCAAGTTGAACCAAGCGCGCTAAATCTCCTGTCGGCACTTCGCGCGCCAAACGCTTTTCTACGGCTTCGGCGCGAGCCTCAGCCGTCAAAGCGGCGTCTTTTAATTGTTTTGCCAACAGCTCTAGCTCGCCTTTTTGAAGAGAAAGCCGGGTTACGTCTGCTTTCATATTGGCGTCGCGTTTTTTGAACTGCTCCACACCCATCTGATAGGAGAACAATCCATCCACTAATAACAGCACGAGAAAAAACACCATCTTCACCGCACCACCCCATACACGTTGTTGGTAACGGCGATTTGCGTCATAACGACCGAGAGTCATTGTTTGTCATCCGTGACCAGAACTCCATTTTCTGGATCGTCATGGTCGGCGAAAAAAAAGCCTTCTCGTTCAAATTCCTTCCTCACGCTGGGGCCTCATCCGGCGATTTTTGTTTAGTGATTTGTTCCTGTTCCGGTAAATATTGATGGCGTCAAAGAAGGGGATTTGATTTCACCGATATTGCGGAAGATAAGTCGAAAATAAACAGTATGTCCAGGAACAGCGCCAGGTGGGGTTGTGTGGTCGTACATGGCGGATGTTTGGAAAACCAAACACTCGTCAACATAGGTAAGTCCCAGAGTGGTGGCGCGAGGCCCCGGACTTGGATTGATTGATTGTGAGTGAGAAACGCTTAATGACCAATGTTGGGCTACGCGCGAGTTGACGCCAATATTTGCATATTCCTGTACATTGCGCACAATATAATTTGGGTCTGTTGTCGTGTCCATAAAATGATAGCCAACACCGAAAGATAAGGCAGGAACTCCAAACGAGGCGGTAACATTGTGTCGGCGAGATTCTAAAGTTTCTCGATCATATCGAAATCCATAATCTAAATACACCCACGACAGAGGCATAAGCTCCAACCGACCGACGTAGTCCGATCGCTGTGATTCTAATCCTGTTCCAGGACCGTAAGGATGATCTTGACTGATTCGGTGGCTTTGCCCCAGAAATAAACGAGCGCTTCCAGTTGTGCGTCCAAAGAGGCTTGCTCTTAAACCATAAGACAACCTCTGCCCACCTTCTTGGCGATCGAAACCGGAATATCGATTCGTCATAAAGAGGTTAGTGTCATCGAACTCGATGTCGCGAGCGTCTTCATTCGGAATCGCAAAGTCGTTGCGTTCGCGGGTGGCGACGGAGAAGGCAAAAATCGGCTCCAGCACCTGATCCATGGTTTCGCCATGGCGCGCCAGCGGATAGCGGAACATAATTTGCGCTTGTGGCATAAACCGCGTAATATTTCCGTCGGAAAGCTGTCCAGGGGGTTTATCCGGCCTCTGATATGTTTGGAAGTTATAGACATCGGTGCGCGCGGAAGTGGTGACGGTGGTGATTAGGCCCGTGTCGCTGACGAAATCTCGACGCCATCCGGGTTCCATCGATATGCGGGTGCTATCGGTTGCGTTGGAGCGATCTCGTTTTATCCCCAGCAGGCCGGCTGAAAACGACCAACGCCCGCCCCATGTTTCACCGGGCTCGCCGAAAGCAGAATATTCGGCCAGAGGGAAAACAAACGGAGCGACTTCTGGATTTCCGACTCTCATATCTTGAAAGCGATAAGCCGTAACGGCGGCGTAGTCGCGACCGTAAAATCCCTCGTGCCAAGCGCGACTGGTAAGAACATTTTCCCGGAAGCTGTAGAATTGACGGAGGTAAGCGACATCGCTGACGTGGGCAAGGTCAAATCCTGAGCGCCAATGGTCATTGATGTCAAAACTTCCGAGGGCGTAAAAATGGCCGCGCACAAAATCAGGGCGATCGATCGGTTGAGCGTTGGGACGTCGTTCAAGTTCCGGATCAATGATTTGGTGTGGAATGAAACTGCCGGACGCTAAAATTTGGCCGTTATCGAATCTTTGGCGCCATTCGGCGCCCAACAACAGCCCTTGTTGCGAGTATAAGCCGGTTTCCACCGTCATATCGCGATCGGGATCTATGTCAACGTAATAAGAGCTGCGAAAAAAGCTTCCGGTGTTCGAGCCGTTTCCCATCAGAGGCATAAGAAAGCCGCTGCGTCGTTTGACTGTGGGGTCGGGATGAGAAAAATATGGTAAATAGAAGACTGGAACGCCGAACATTTCCATCACGGCGTCGCTATAGCGAATATCCTTATCTTCATTATCATGAACGATTTTTTTTCCTTTAAGCTGCCACACGGGCGGCTGAGATGGATTGCTTTTACATAGATCACACGGTGTGTAAACGCCTCGACTGACCCGCATATATCGGCCATTCGTGCGTTCGGCTTCGTTGCCGATTAGCCGTGAATTATCCGTCAGAAGCGCTCGCACATTATTAATGAATGCGTTACGCATATCGTCAGTGATTTCGATATAATCTGAGAATGTTACATCTCCGGTGTTTTCGAAGATGCGAATATTTCCGGACGCCACCACGACTTTGGTGTTTTGGTTGTATGTGACAGTGTCGGCGTACAGCGTTCGTCCGTCGCGCAGCAGCTCGACGTTTCCGGACGCGGTGACGATTCCCGTAGATTCGTCAAAGGTGACATCGTCGGCGTTCAAAAGCCCCGGATTTTCTTGGTTGGTATTGGCGTGCGGAGGCGTGTTTTCGGCCAAGGCCGGAAAAGCCGTAAGCAGCCCACACGCAACCAATGCATGCAGCCAGCCGATACGCATGTAAAGTCAGCCTTCCATCCGGGTCATCACGTCGATCATAGGCAACCATTGGACAAAGCAGCATGTGCTGTCAATGGCGGGGTTAAGGAAAAAAACAGCATCACTGTTTTTCTCGTGGCGCGTCCTACGGAGCGTTGTTCGGAGCGTCCAAATTTGAGCGCAAAGGACGTCAGAAAAAAATGTCAGAACGCCTTATAGGCGATAATTGTAAAGGTGTCGCGAATTCCGGAAATGGTCTGGATAGATTCAGTTACAAAGCGACCGATATCGACGTCGTCTTCCAGGCAGCACTTCATCAACAGATCATATTGTCCGGAAGTAGAATGCACTTCGGATACGGCTTCTATGTCCAACACGGCGCGATCCGCCACTCGATAAGCTTTGCCGAGTTCGCATTTTACCATGACGAAAATGGTTTGCATCACATCTCTCCCAATTCGAAAGAAAGATCGAACAATACGCCTTTCTTTCGCCAAAGGCGCTTACTCTTTTGCAGCTTCATCAGATTGAAACGGCTTTTGCGCTTTTGGTTATGATAATTTCCAAATCATGGTTTTTTTCCAAAGGCTTTTCCCGGCTTTTGGCGAACCCTGGACCCTATCCTGGTCTTTTTTTTGTCTCTGCTTCCACATCTTTTTTTAGGCTTTCGAGTGGGCGGAGTATAACTAATTGTTCTTTAAGAGTTTGCTCTAAAAAGACACCAATGTTTCCGGCGGGACCGGCGTTCGAGCCTATTGGTCTGTGGACGGACTCGCCGAAGCATTGGTGTTTTTTGAGACGAACTCTCAAAGACTTGGTGGTTTAAGAGGAGCTTGTTGTCGAGTCTTTTTCTGAAGAGGTTTCTCGATCGCGATTCGGACGAGCAGGCCGCATTAAGAACGCCGGCATGTGATCGCCAAAACCAATCACGGGCTCATCATAATCGTCTTCGTCACGGCGACGTCGATAAGGATTGCGTCCCATATTGCCGCTATACTCGGGCGAACGGGAACGAGATGGGCCACGATTCCAATTTTCGCCTCCGGAAGGAGGAGAAGGTGGGGCAACATGGCTTTCGGAAGTGTAACGTCGAATTTTTTCGCCGCTGTTGGCGGCTTGACGGTGTCCACCGCCGAATGCCGAATCGTGTTCTGAAGGCATGGAGCGATCGAGAGGGTTAGACTCAGGGTTTATGCGTTGGGGTGAGGGACGCTCGGAGCTTGCGCGTTGGGGAGGAGAGCGTTCGGAAGAACTCGCGCGTTGGTGAGAGGCGCGCTCGGATGTTGGTCCGGCCTTACGTTCGGGATTTCTTTTTTTATCCACGCCGACGCCTCCCGGCCGTTTGCTCTGCCGACCACGTCGACGCACTTGGGCGTCGCCTTCCGAAAACTCGACTGTTTCCAAGCCATCGATATCGATGCGCGGGATATCGCGTTGAATCATTCGCGTAATGGCGGCAATGATCTTGCCGTCGTCGCTGCACGCAAGTGTAAAGGCGCGACCTACGCGACCTGCGCGGCCGGTGCGGCCGATACGGTGAATGTAATCCTCGGAGCTAAGTGGAACATCGAAATTAAAGACGTGGCTTAGTCCGGCGATGTCAAGTCCGCGTGCGGCGATATCGCTGCACACCAAAAGCGTAATCGTTCCGTTTTTGAAGGATTCCATGATTTCGACGCGACGACTTTGCGGCACGTCGCCATGGAGCGCTCCGGCGCTAAAGCCGTGCCGCTCCAAGGAGCGCTGTAATATTTCGACGTCGCGTTTTCGGTTGCAAAAAATCATTGCGTTGCGGACTTCTTCAGTGCGCAATAAATGCCGCAATGCTTTGCGTTTGTCTTCTCGATGCACCAAAGCCATTGCTTGAGTCACAAGCTCGGTGGTGGAAGAAGACGGTTTGATTGAGAGTTCAGCTTGATTGTTAAGGAAATTATCGGCCAACCGGCGGATTTCCGGCGGCATGGTGGCGGAGAATAAAAGAGTTTGACGTGTGCGCGGCAACATGGCGACGATGCGTTCGATATCTGGGATGAATCCCATATCGAGCATACGATCGGCTTCATCAATCACCAATACGCGAATATCGCTGAGCAGAACATTTCCACGTTCATACAAATCGATCATTCGCCCTGGCGTGGCGATTAAAACATCGACGCCGCGATCAAGCTTTTTGATTTGGTCGGAGAAGGACTCGCCGCCGATGAGCAGCGCCATGGTGAGTTTGTGTTGTTTGCCGTAGAGTTCGAAATTTTCCGCCACTTGAGCGGCCAATTCTCGCGTCGGCTCCATAATCAACGACCGAGGCATTCGCGCTCGCGCGCGCCCTCCGGCCAGGATTTCGATCATCGGCAAAGTGAAGGAGGCGGTTTTGCCGGTGCCGGTTTGTGCGCACCCTAAAACATCGCGTTTTTGCAGGATCAGCGGTATCGCTTGTTCCTGAATTGGGGTTGGCTGGGTGTATCCGACATCCGCGATGGCTCGCAGCAGGTCTGATCCGAGCCCAAGTTCCGAAAATTGCATTCGATATGGTCTGGCTAGAGAATTCAGCGTTTGTTGGAGGACGTCGCCTGCGCGTTTTTCAAGAAACGCGCAACATCCACTCGCCGACGCTGTCGTTTGGAAGGACTTCGTCATTTTGTGGACGCATGCGAGCTGCGTTGACGTTAGAGAACATGAAAACCGGACCTTCTGTCAATACGCTAGACCGTTGCCTGGTTGATTTCTTCATGGGGCGAGTTTTCAACGATTAAACACATGGCTTCCGATTTTTACATAAAAATTAAAGGGACACAAGGACTGTGTCCCAGTCTCTCGGACCAAGGACGAAAGCCATCACTTAATTCGCGAAGCGATCTGCCTCTGGAATTGTTTATTTGCATAAATCCGTCATAGACCCGTCGTGAACCAGTTGTAGACGGGGGCCGTCAACAAAAACGAACAATAAAAAAAAGAATCGAGGCTTCGCCCTCGATTCGCCAAAGGCCGGAAGGCCTTTGGAAACCATGACTTGGAGTTTGTGACGATCGGCTGAGAGTGGGCCATTTTAATTCGGGGAGACCGCATGATTTTCGTGGTCTCAATCGAACGGGGTATAGTTTAGGGCGTGTTGGAGCGAAGCAATAAATTGTAAATCAAAATCGCCGCTGTTGCCGCCACATTCAGAGATTGCACCCATCCGGCGCCTGGAATTGTCAAAGTTTCAGAGCAAGCAGCTAAGACATTTGGGCGTAGGCCGCGTTCTTCATTGCCGAGCACAATCAGCGCGGGGCGTGCATCGTTCCCATTCTTTGGGTCGTCTTTGAGCATGGAACTTGTCATAGCTTTCCGATCTGGCGCGGTTCCTATTACGCGGCAGCGTTTCTGCAACCGTTGTAGAGTTTCCGGCGTCGAATCGATTCGCGACAACGCGACATACTCAAATCCACCTTCCGCAACACGATATGCAGATTCGGACGGCGTTGCTTGCTCGGGATGATCTGTTAAAATCAGACGCTCCACTCCGAAGAACGCTAGAGTCCGCACAATCGCTCCTAAATTATGGGGATTGCTTACTCCATCCAGCGCCAACAAAGGTTGCGGCGATCGTAGAAAAGTGTCGACGTTGAACGGTTCGACCGGACGCGGTCGGCTTATCGCCACAATTCCTCCGGTTAGGACTGTGCCCGCAATCTTGGCCAATTCTTCGGCGCCGACTTGACGGTAAAGTTTTCTTTGTTGCGCCATGATTTTGCAGAACGGAGCAGCGGCGATTTGAAACTGCGGCTCGAAATATAGGCGTTCAACTCTCTGTGGATCGCGCGCGAACAGAGCTGAAACCGCCGCAAATCCAGAGATTCGAAATGGTTTTTCCTGCGGAGCGCGGGCAGGGGGGCGACGCGCCATTGTTAATCCTCATAAAGATTCAAAATTCTATTTATACTCTGTCCAATTGAGAACCCGAAAAAAAACTTCGAAAGAATCGGGGCTCCGCCCTCGACCCGCCAAAGGCCGGAAGGCCTTTGGAAACCATGACTTGGAGTTTGTAACGACCGGATGAGAGTGGACCGTTTCAATTTGGGAATGTTTCAAAGAGCCTATGTCGGGGGAGGAGGATAAGCGTTTTGACGCAACATATGGTCGACCAAGACACAAGCCGTCATAGCCTCTCCCACAGGAACAGCGCGAATGCCGACACAAGGATCATGTCGGCCTTTGGTTGAAATTACGGCGTCTTGACCATAGACATCCACCGTGTTTCGAGGCGTAAGGATTGAGCTGGTCGGTTTTACGGCAAAACGCGCGACAATGTCTTGGCCCGTAGAGATACCTCCCAAAATTCCTCCGGCATGATTTGAAAGAAAGGCAACCTGTCCATTGGACGACATGCGCATTTCGTCTGCGTTTTCCTCGCCGGACAAAGCTGCGGCCGCGAATCCGTCGCCGATCTCCACGCCCTTCACGGCGTTTATGGACATCAGAGCGCGAGCAAGGTCCGAATCAAGTCGATCATAAACCGGTTCTCCGAAACCGGCGGGGGCTCCGGAAGCCACAATTTCAACCACGGCGCCAGCGCTGGATCCCGCCTTACGCACGCTGTCGAGCCATTCCGACCAATGCTCAACAACTCCTGAGTCTGGGGAGAAAAATGGATTGCGGGCGACTTCTTCCCAATCCCAGCGTTCGCGGTTGATTCGATGAGGGCCGAGCTGGACCAAAGCGCCGCGAATGATAATCCCGGCAGTTTCGAGAATTTTCTTTGCAACGGCTCCTGCGGCGACTCGGCATGCGGTCTCGCGTGCGGAAGATCGTCCGCCGCCGCGATAGTCTCGAACGCCGTACTTCTTCCAATAGACGTAATCGGCGTGACCGGGGCGAAATTTCTCTGCGATGTCGCCGTAATCACGCGAGCGCTGATCTGTGTTTTCAATCAGTAAAGAGATGGGAGTTCCAGTGGTGATTCCTTCGAACACGCCGGAAAGGATTTTAACCTGATCGGGCTCTTGGCGCTGAGTGGTGAATCGTGATTGACCGGGGCGTCGTCGATCGAGGTCGCGTTGAATGTAGGATTCGTCCAAGGGGAGGCGAGGGGGGACGCCGTCGATCACCACGCCGATGGCGGGGCCGTGGCTTTCCCCCCAAGTGGTGAAGCGAAACAACGTTCCAAAACTATTGCCGGCCATAAGAACGTCCTTGGTGGAGTGAGAATGCGACTCGCGCGCCCAGGACCATTGAAAAAGGCCCCGGGCATGGCAATATAAAAGCTAGGCGCCGGTCGGCGACATGCCTTGAAGTAAAGCTGCGATTTTGGGAGCTTGATCCACCGACATCATGCCGACAGTGTGATAGCCGCAGTCAACGTGATGAACTTCTCCCGTCACGGCGCTGCTGAGGTCGCTCAACAAATACAGGCCCGTTTGGCCGACCTCGTTGATGGTGACGTTGCGTTTCAGAGGAGCGTTGTATTCGTTCCACTTCAAGATGTAACGGAAGTCGCCGATTCCGCTTGCGGCCAAGGTTTTGATGGGGCCGGCGGAAATCGCATTGACGCGGATGTTGCGTCCGCCCAGGTCAACGGCGAGGTAACGAACGCTGGCTTCCAGAGCGGCTTTAGCCACGCCCATGACGTTATAATGAGGAATCACGCGCTCGGCGCCGTAATAACTCAGGGTGAGCAAACTGCCGCCCTCAGTCATCAAAGGGACGGCTCGCTGAGAAACCGCTGTGAAGGAATAGCAAGAGATGTCCATGGTGCGGGCGAAATTGCCGCGCGAGGTGTCGAGATAGTGTCCGTCCAATTCGTTTTTGTCGGAAAAAGCGACGGCGTGAACTAAGAAATCGAGTCGTCCCCATTCGGCTTTGATCGATTCGAAAGCCGCGTCGATACTGGCGTCATCACTGACGTCGCAGGGCAAAACCAAGCGGGCGCCCAGAGCGCCGGCCAGAGGTTTGACACGTTTTCCCAGTGCGTCGCCTTGGTAGGTGAACGCCAATTCGGCGCCTTGCGCCGCTACGGCTGTGGCAATGCCCCAGGCGATGGAGCGATCGTTGGCGACGCCCATAATCAGGCCGCGCTTGCCCGTCATGAGCGAAGAAGAGCTGGTCATTGAGACCTCATCGTTAAACAGCGATTGGTGTTGGTCTGCGGATATTGGTATGGGATATGTGTGCAGAGTTCGGCTTGGAGCCCACCCGGCGCATCCTACACGAAAGACGGTTTTCGTCAAACTGGGGTAACGAAACAACTGAAAGCCTGATGAGGAATCATAATGACGGACACCGAAAAACGCCACGATTTATCGTCTGATGACGGGCCGAATTTGGAAGAGTTCAATAATGAGCATTTTTGGATCGAAGGCATTAGCGCTTGGGGACTCGAATCGGTTTCTCGGTTTCGACACTCTCTGAGCGATTGTCTTGATTTTGTGGCGTATGCCGCGCGCAGATTTTATGATGACAATTGTTTTCAAACGGCGTCGGCGCTGACTTACACGGCTCTGTTGGCGATGGTTCCATTGATGACCATTGGCTTTGCGATTTTCTCGGCGTTTCCTGTCTTCTCGCGCTTGCGTAACGAAGCTCAGACTTTATTGTTCACGAATCTTGTGCCGGAAGTCGGGGTGTTGGTTCAAGATTATCTCGGTCGTTTTATGGAAAACGCCGGGCAATCGACCGCTTTCGGCGTGATAGGGTTGGCGATATCGGCTGTATTGTTGCTATCGACAATTGAGACGGCTTTCGGGGCGATTTGGAGAGTCTCTGAGCCGAGGCCGATTATTATTCGATTTCTTTCGTTTTGGGCGATTTTAACTCTGGCTCCTCTTTTATTCGGCGCGAGTTTATCGTTATCGAGCACTGTGTTTACGCGCACTCAGCTTGCCAATCTCGATGCGGTCACGGCGCCGTTTGGCGGCGCGGGCGTGTTTTTGCCCGGCGTATTCGAGTTTATGGGGCTTAGTATGCTCTACGTTATTATTCCCAATCGCGCGGTGCAATGGATGGACGCTGTGTGGGGCGGTCTGATGGCTGCGGGGCTGTTGGAAGGTTCGAAAGCGTGTTTTATTTGGTATTTGCGCACTTTTCCGGCCTATCAAACCATTTACGGCGCTTTGTCCACGGTGCCGATTTTCCTGTTGTGGGTTTATATTGCGTGGTCGACGGTGTTGTTTGGCGCGGTGATTACGGCTGCGTTGCCGGAGTGGCATGCTGGAAAATTGATGCGTCACTCACCGGGAGGCCTGATGCCTGCGCCGCGGTTGGCGGTTGCTTTGAGTATTCTTAACGAGTTGCTTCAGGCGTCGCGTATGGGGGGCGGTCGTCGTCGTCGGCAGCTTGTGGACCGAATTCCTGTGGGATCGGCTCCGATTGAAGCGATGTTGGAACAGCTCCGGGCTGCCGAGTGGGTGGCGCGCACGACCAAAGATTTTTGGGTTTTGACTCGTGATCTTAGCGAGGCGACTTTATTTGATTTGTTGAAGGCGCTGGGCATTGGTTTGCGTGGAAGCACGATGCGCGAGGTGGTTGGTTTGGACACGCCTTGGCGTGATCGTTGCACGAATTTGTTGGAAACGGCTGAGGCGAGCGATCAAGTGTTGTTGGGAGTGACGTTGAAGGATTTGTTGTTGGGGTCCGGCCCTGGTGGGGAGCATCGGCAAGAAGGGGCTGCGGTTCACCTTCTTTCTTCGGTGGTTCGGCGATGAGGCGGCTTGGCGAGGATTGGGCTTTGGTTTTTTTGGAATAAAAATCAGAAGGGTCCAGGGACTGTGTTCCTGGTCTCCGGGGATTATAAGGGGGGAGCGAAAGCCCCCCTTATTCGCGAAGCGATTTTCCTCTGGAAGCGTTGGTTATAATTTTCTATTGTTATTGTTTATTATTATTTTCTCTCGTTGTTAGCGGATATACGCAAGTAAACGATTCCAGAGGAGTGGCGCTTCGTGAATTAAGAAGGACTTTCGTCCTTGGCCCGAGCGGCTGGGATGCAGTCTCCGACTCTTTTCATTTTGTTCTTTTTTTGCCGCATAAAAATATATTTATTGGTTTGTTTTCGTGATACGTAAAACTCCTTATGAAATTTTGTTAATAAAATCATTGTTGAACGGAAAGAATGTTAGTACTTGTGTATTGAAGAAGAGGGTTTGTTGCGCGATGAACTTTATGCGGATCATAGCCCAACGCTTTGGCCTTACGCGCTTCGGATTTACGTGTTGACGGTTATTAAAAAGTGCGGGGCGATCGTTTTCATTTTCGGCGAGGAATGTCACCGATGACCACAAAGACAAATCCCGGCAACTATTTTGAAGACTTTAAGGTCGGCCAGGAAATCGCTCACGCGACGCCGCGCACGATTACAAACGGCGATGTCTCGCTCTATATTGCTCTGACGGGCTCTCGTTTTTCGTTGCACTCTGCAAACACCTTTGCGCGTAGTTTGGGCTTGGAATCCGCTCCGATCGACGATGTCTTGGCGTTTCATTTTGTTTTTGGAAAAACCGTTCCGGATGTTTCATTGAACGCCGTGGCCAATCTTGGTTACGCCAATGGTCATTTCCGGGCGCCGGTTTTTGTCGGAGACACTTTGTCGTCGTCTTCGACGGTGATCGGGTTGAAAGAAAACTCCAACCGCCAAACTGGAACAGTTTACGTGCGCTCGGTGGGAACGAATCAGCGCGGCGAGACCGTGATTGATTATTGCCGTTGGGTTATGGTGCGTAAACGCGATCCTGAAGCGCCGGCTCCGGAAGCTGTGACGCCGAAACTGCCGGAAGCTGTGAAGGTGGAGGAGTTGTCGGTTCCGGTTCATATGTCGTTTGGCGAGTATGATTGCGTTCGCGCCGGTTCGCCGCATTTGTGGGATGATTACGAGGTCGGCGAGCGAATTGATCACGTCGACGGCATGACCATTGAAGAAGCCGAGCATCAAATGGCGACTCGGCTGTATCAGAACACAGCCAAGGTCCATTTCAATCAGCACGCCGAGAGCAAAGGTCGATTTGGAAAACGCTTGATCTATGGCGGCCACATCATCAGTTTGGCGCGCGCCTTGAGCTTCAATGGGTTGACTAACGCCATTCGAATTGCGGCGTTGAATGGCGGTCGTCACGTGTCGCCGACTTTTTCCGGCGACACGATTTATGCTTGGACGTCGGTTGTTGAGAAGCATGAAGTTCCGGGGCGTCGGGATGTCGGCGCTTTGCGGTTGCGGACGTTTGCGACGAAAGACCAGCCTTGCGCCGCGTTTCCTGGGGTGGACGCCGCCGGGAAATATGATTCTTCGGTGGTCTTGGATTTAGACTATTGGGTTTTGATGCCGCGCCGTCATTAATAATCGTCTTTGTAAGAAATGCCCGCGTCCGGGAGTTGTTTTCTTGGACGCGGACATAGAGTATAGCGATAATCGGCGCTTTATCCTGTTCTCTCCAAGATTGAATGAAATCATCGTGTTTCTTGATCTGCAACAAATTATTCAATTTGTCTTGGCCGCGTCTGTGATTATCGTCGCTCCTGGACCAGATAATATCATGGTCATCGGCCTTGGTTTGTCGCGTGGTCGCAGACAAGGCATGGTTTTTGGTTTGGGATGCGGCGCAGGATGTTTTAATCACACGCTGTTGACGGCGTTCGGCGTGGGGGTTTTGATCACTGCGTCGTCGTGGGCTTTTTTGACGTTGAAGATGTGTGGCGGCGGCTACTTGATTTGGCTTGGCGTTCAAGCTTTAAAGAACGCTCGGGTGGGGAGTCTGAAGTCGGAAGGCGATCTTGTCGCCGTCAACCCCGAGACGCCTTTCGGGAAGTTGTTTCTAAGAGGTTTTCTTTCCAATATCATCAACCCGAAGGTGATCGTTTTTTTTCTGGCGTTTTTGCCGCAATTCGTTGATTCGAGTCGTGGTTTTTTCGGGTGGCAAATCGCGCAGCTCGGCGCATTGTTTGCTGTGGAAACAATGATTGTTTTTAGTGTGATCGGTTTTTTTGCCGGTTGGCTTGGTGAGAGATTCACACGTTTTCCTGGACTCGGTTTGTGGTTGGATCGTAGTTCCGGAGCCGTTTTTATCATTATTGGTCTAACTTTATGGATAACTCGAATGTAGGCGGTCGATTGTGATGCGTCTCTTATTTATTTGAAAGATCGAGGAAAATAGAGAGATAAAGGAAGGCCAGGGCTCCGCCCTGGACCCGCCAAAGGCCGGGAGGCCTTTGGAAACCATGATCTGGAGTTCTACGATGTTCCGGAGGCGAGTGGGTCTTTGCTGTCCAGTGAAGTTGTTTTTCCGCCGGTTTTTTCAATTAAGCGTATCCCCGTGATCTCCATGGTTTTATCCACCGCTTTGCACATGTCGTAAAGAGTAAGAGCGGCAACTGAAACAGCGGTTAGAGCCTCCATTTCGACGCCCGTGCGGCCAGACAAACGACAGGTTGCGGTAATCGTCACCGCATCGGCGCGTTCTTTCGTCGGAGCAAGATCAACCGCAATTTTGGTTAACGCTAAAGGGTGACACAGAGGAATCAAATCGGCAGTTTTTTTTGCGGCCATAATTCCTGCCAAGCGTGCAACCGCAAAAGCATCGCCTTTTGCTAAAGTTCCGGATTGTAAGCGCGTTAAAGTGCTCGGCTGCATAACAATCATTCCCGTTGCGATTGCTGTGCGCGTGGTGATGGCTTTCTCTGTAACGTCCACCATTGAGGCTTGGCCGGCGACGTCAAAATGCGTAAATTCAGGGGTCATCGTCTCAGGACATTCTAAAAAGTTATTGGGATATGACACGAACGGGTGGAAAGAATGGTTCGCTCACGCCAATCAGCGTATCAAATGACGTGCTGAACCGTGTTTTGAGAAAATATTAAATTAAATGGCTCCTTCTGTGACGGGGAGAACAGTCCCTGGATCCGTTTGATTTCGTATTCTCTTAAAACACTATTCGATATGTTTCTTAATATGCCGGTCGGCGACAATCCGCCATTCTTTTTTTCCTCCGGTATGTAGTCCGCGACCTTAGGCGCCATAATTCGTCACTATAGAGTGAAACGCCATGCCGATTCTTCATCGCGTCTCAGAGTTCCATCACGACATGATCTTGTGGCGTCGGACTCTGCATGCTTACCCGGAAACCGCCTTCGAAGAAGTGAAAACAGCGGCGTTCGTGGCCGAACAACTTCGGACGTTCGGCGTGGAAGTTCATGAGGGAATCGCCGGAACCGGCGTCGTCGGGGTTCTGCGTTCCGGAACCGGCGGCGGGCGTTCAATAGGTCTGCGGGCCGATATGGACGCCTTGAATATGCAAGAAGAGAATCAATTCGAGCATGTTTCGCGCTATCCGGGAAAAATGCATGGTTGCGGTCACGATGGCCATACCGTGATGTTGCTGGGAGCGGCGCGATATTTGGCGGAGACCTGTAATTTCGATGGGACAGTAAATTTTATCTTTCAGCCCGCCGAGGAAGGTAAAGGGGGCGGTCGCGCCATGGTCGAGGCGGGGTTGTTCCAGCGATTTCCTTGCGATCAGATTTATGGCGTTCATAATTGGCCCGAGTTGCCATTGGGGACTTTCGGCGTGCGCGCCGGGCCGATCATGGCGGCGGCGGATCGGTTCGAAATCTTCGTGGAAGGGCAGGGGGCGCATGGAGCCATGCCACATCACGGAGTTGATCCTGTGGTGGTTGCCGCACATATCGTCACCGCCGCGCAGAGCTTGATTAGTCGTTCAACCGATCCTTTGGACAGCGCCGTCGTCAGCATCACGATGATTAATGGCGGAACCACGTTCAATGTGATTCCTTCAAAGGTGACGTTGGCGGGGACTGTGCGCAGTTTTCGACCGGCGACTCGGGATATGATCGAACGTGAGTTGGCGCGGATCGCCAGTGGAGTTGCCGCCGCTTTTGGAGCGACGGCTGTTCTGCGTTATAACCGCACTTATCCCGCCACTGTTAACACAAAGCTCGAAGCGGATTTCGCCGCTAAGGTCGCTATGGACGTGGTGGGGGAGACTCAGGTGGTCATCAATCCGGAGCCCTCTATGGGAGCTGAAGATTTTTCTTTTATGTTGAATGAGCGGCCTGGGTGTTATGTTTGGCTTGGTCAAGGCGGAGGAGCTGATTCGTGCATGATTCATAATCCGCGCTATGATTTTAACGACGCAATTTTGCCGATTGGAGCAAGTTATTGGTCTCGATTGGTGGAAATGGCGTTGCCGAGAGTGTCATCGCCTGCGCGCTCTGCTGTGATGTCGAGTCGGGTGGTGAACTTTGATCGGGGGGCGGTTCAGTCATAGGTTTTGTCAAAAAATCCGGCTTTTTTGGGAATAGAGAAAATGTGCAGGGTTCATTCTTGGCCGAGAATCGGCGTTGTTTTAGGGTTGTTGTTGGTTTTAAGCGCTTGCACGGCGACTTCGGATCAGGAGGAAAGTTGGCAAGGAGTTCGGCGTCAGCCGGGCGCGTCGAGCGCTTGGCAGGGGCAGCAGAGCAGTGTGACCGAGCGGGCGGAAGTGGTGGCGCGCACGGCGGGAGAGTGGTCGTCTTTATGGCAGAAGACGGGAGTGGCGGCTCCGGCGGCTTTGGGGTCTGGCGAGATGGGGTTGGCGTTGTTTTTGGGGACGCGCGGGACCACGGGATACAACGTGTTTTTGGAAGAGCCTCGGATGTCGTCAGGCAAACGAGAGCTTCAGGCTTTATTTTATGAGACCGTTCCGGGGCCTGATCGGGAAGTGAAAGAAACGCCGGTGTCTCCGTTTGCTGTGCGGATTGTGGAGAGATTTGATGGTCCAGTAAAATTTGTTCGTGCTTCGAGCGCGGAAGACTGAAAGAGCGAGAGGTGAAGAAGAGTAAAAAAAAAAAGTCCAGGGACGCAGTCCCTGGACCTGTCTGATTTTCTAATTTGTTGTATGGTTTAACCTCTATCTCTTTCGAGCGCGAAGGCGGCGAAGCGCCTCCTCGATGGTTTCCGTTTTTCCGGCAAAAGAAAACCGAACCGCTTCCCGTCCTCGCTCCGGGTCAAAGTCGATTCCCGGAGTAATCGCGATTCCTGTTTCCGCCAACAATTCTCGACAAAACATCTCGCTGTTCTTCGTCAATCCCGACACATCCGCATAAATATAAAAAGCTCCATCCGCAGGCGCGAGTCGGTCAAACCCAACCTCGGGGAGACCCTTGAGCAAAATTTCTCGATTGCGGGCGTAGCGAGCCACATGGCCGTCTAATTCCTCAACGCATTCGAAAGCTTTACACGCTGCAACCTGAGAAAGGCTTGGCGCTGAGATAAACAAATTTTGCGCCAAGCACTCCGCCGGACGTAAAAGGTCTTCCGGCAAAACCAACCATCCCAGCCGCCATCCCGTCATCGAAAAATATTTGGAAAAACTATTCACCACAATCGCATCCGGCGCCGCCGTCAGGGCCGAGGCGGCAGATTCTCCATAGACAATCCCATGATAAATTTCATCGGAGATTAAACGAATTCTTCGTTCAGCGCAATATTCGGCCAAAGCGCAAAACGCAGAGGCGTTCAACATCGTTCCTGTCGGATTGGATGGGCTCGCGACAATCAAACCGTCGAGTCGTCCTGGAATTCGGTCTAACAGCTCCGGCGTGGGTTGAAATCGAGTCTCCGGTCCCACAGGAACAGAAATCGGCGCGACGCCCAACGCTGAAAGAATGTTTCGATAGGCGGGATAGCCGGGAGCCGCCATTGCGACTCGATCTCCCGCTTCAAACGCCGCAAGAAACGCCAAAATAAAACCGCCGGAAGAGCCCGTGGTCACAACGACTCGTGATGGTGAAATCTCGACGTTATAACGAGTCGCACACCACTGCGCAATTGCGGCGCGCAGAGGGCGAACTCCCAGTGATTCAGTGTAGCCGAGCGAATCTTGGACAAGCGCCGCCCGGGCGGCGGCGATTACGGCGGACGGCGCCGGAGTCGACGGCTGCCCTGCCTCCAAGTGAAGCACGTCTCCGCCGGATTGTTCGCGTTCTGCGGCGGCGCGCATGACTTCCATGACGTAAAAAGGCGGGATTGCTCCCCGTCGAGCCGTTTTTAGAGGCATCGAAACATCCTGCGTCCGAAAGAGATTAAGGTTGAAGAACCATCGCGGAAACGCCGTGTCCAAGAGGATCGGCGGAGGATTCGCAAATGCGTCTGCCGTCTCGGGCGCCCGTGAGGCAGCCTAGGGCAAGAACCCGGCCGTTCGTTGTTTTTCGATGCATAGACACGATCGCGACGGCGGGGAGTTGGTCGTGAAAGCGGACGTTGCGCATCGTTTCGATCAATCCTCCGGAGTCGCCGGTTCCTGCGAACAGCGTCGAATTCAGGTGAGGATTGGTGATCAAAGCGGCGCCATTCGTCTGATGTGTCGGCCAAGCGACCCCGGGGAAGAATCCGTGTTCAGCGCTGAGGCGTCCCGCGCCGAACAGGTTTCCAAGAGAAAACAGGCAAGCAACCGCCTGTTCATAGGAGTCCTCTGCAATTATTCCGGCAAAGCGTTCCGACGCCGAAGCTCCGACCAAACCGCTTTCCGTGACCAAACCGCTTTCCGTCCCGGGGCTGGTCCATAGCGCCGCCAGACGTTGCCCTACATTTTCTCTTTCTCCGGCGCCGCCCGGTTCAGAGCTGAGGGCGGGCAAGTTTGGGAAGTGGATGATGTCGTTGCCGTCGGGCGTGGCAATCGTTTCGCGCCATTGCGCCGTGATGGTTTGTAAGGCGCTCGGATCGACGCCGAAAAGCGCCGCAATTTTTCCTGGGTTCTCCCCGCCGCCCGGGCCGCCGTAAAAAGCGGTGGGGCCGGTCTGGCGCAGTCGACCGAGAATTTGCGCCAACTCCGGTTGTTCTAGTGAATCGCCTTCGGCCAATCCGCGCCCGTGTGGAGCAAACCGCGTCCGGGCTGAAGGATCGAGTCGTGATTCCGCGACGGCAATGTCTGCGACCAAAGTTCGGGAGGCTGAAATCCCGCGAATCGCCATGGTCTCGGCGGTGACGATCAGTTGTTCCCAGCGTTGGCGCCCATGCGCGGCGTGCAATGCCGATAAGCCGCGCACAAACGTCGGCGCGACGCTGTCCCGAGTCGCTCCCGCGAGGCGACGTGGAACAAAATCGAGCGTGCGGACTCTTTTTGTCTGTGGATCATGAACCAAGCAGACGCCGCCTCCCCCCGGGCCAACGCGAGAAGGCAATGTCACCATCATCGCTAATCCGGCGGCGGTCACGGCGTCGGCTGCGTTTCCGCCCGCCTCCAGAACGGCGCGCCCGACTTGAATTGCGAGAGGTTCGTCGCCGGCAATCATTGCCGGCGTCACCATATTCTCACTGCCGGCGACCACGATTGGAATCGAAACACCGGATGACGAGACGCAACCACTCAGAAAAAGCGGAAAAAATGCAGCCAAAGCCGCAAATCTTCCGGTCGGCGTCGAAAATATCGGTCGGGCGTGTTTTCGTCGGGTTTGACGAATCGCCCAAGAAAAGCAAACAATGGCTGAGAGAGCAAAAGTTTGTCGGAGCGTGGGGGTGAGCGTGGGCACTTTTTTTCGCACCGTGGTCATGGTCGCCGTTTGGGGAGCCGCGACCTTCTTAGGAGTCGTCGGCTTGGGGTCGCAAACGTCGGCGGAAGCTCAGGAAGGCGGTCCGAGGCTCGCCGTTATCCGCGACGCTGAAATCGAACATATCATTCGGACCTTTGCACGGCCAATCTTTGAGGTCGCTGGAATCGATCCTTTGGCGGTGACGATCGTTTTGGTGCGTGACGGGACGTTGAACGCCTTTGTTGCGGGCGGGATGAACATCTTTTTTCATACCGGCTTGTTGATCGAGAGCAATGATCCATCGCAATTGATCGGCGTCATTGCGCATGAAACTGGTCACATCTCCGGCGGACATCTGATTCGCGGCGACGAGGCCATGGAAAACGCTTCAGCCGAATCGATTCTGATGATGCTCTTAGGCGGCGCCGCCGCCGCTGCTTCCGGCAACCCCGGGGCCGCCGCCGCTGTGATCCTGGGCGGATCGGAAATGATTCGAAGGAATCTTATGGCCTTTAGTCGAGTGCAGGAATCTTCCGCCGATCAGGCCGCTATAACATATTTAGACAAGGCTCATCTGTCTGGACGCGGGTTGTTGGCTTTTCTAGAAAAATTATCCTCCCAAGAGTTGATGCCCGTAGATCGTCAATCGAGTTATACGCGGACTCACCCTTTGACTCGGGAGCGCATCGACACGATGCAGGCTTATGTCGAAAAGTCTCCTTGGTCAAACGCCGGTTTGCCGCCTCAATTTTCCGAGCTGCATCAAAGGATGAAGGCTAAATTGATCGGATTCATCCAGCCGGCGGCGGCTTTGCGGCGGTATCCTCCCGAAGATCGTTCGGTTTTTGCGCGTTACGCCCGGGCCGTCGCCATGTATCAGCAAGGAGACATTAAACAATCGTTGCTTTTGGTTGACGAATTGATCGCCGTCGAGCCGAAAAATCCTTTCTTCTACGAGTTGAAAGGGCAAATTTTGTTGGAAAACCGGCGAGTGTCTGAATCTTTGGCTCCGTATCGCAAAGCGGTTGCTTTGTTACCGGATTCAGGATTGTTGCGTGTCTCTTTGGCTCAGGCTTTGTTGGAAACCAAAAATCCTGGTCCGGTTGTCGTCGATGAGGCCCTTCGTGTTCTTGAATCCGCTATGGATGAAGAACGTCGCTCTTCGATGATGTGGCGTTTGATGGCGACGGCTTGGGATCGGAAAAATAATCCGGGAATGTTGGCCTATTCTATGGCTGAGGAAGCCATGGCGCGTGGAGACCTCGCTATGGCTCGGATGCATGCGGTTCGCGCTCAAAAATTGTTGCCGGTGGGGTCGCCGGGATGGATTCGCGCCGAAGACATTTGCGCGCAAGTCAAACAGTGCGCTTCACCGCCTTCGCGTTAAATGGAATGAAAGGGGTCCAGCCTATACAAATAAATGTTTCCAGTGGAGGATTGCTTCATGAATAAGGGGGGGCTTTCGCTTTTCCCCCTTTTTTTTGATCTTCGGCGACCAGGAACGCAGTCCCTGGACCCATTTTATTGACCTGTGTTTGTCTTTATCTCTCTAAAGCCCGTAAGAGCCTGTTCGGAAAAACGAGTCCAATTTTAACTAACGGCGCATGTGTTGCGCTATTTTAAGGCGATGGCTTTCTGAACTGTTTCTTCAGTGATGTTTTTGCCTGAAGCCTTAGAAACGACATTTGCGGCCGCGCGGATTGCCGCTTTTTGTGCGTCTTCGCCTTTTAGCCCCTTTTGTTTGGCGGCCAAAACGGCTTGAGCATAGGCATCGAAAATTAAATCTTTGAGTGTCACGCTTGCCATTTTTTCGCCCTTTATTGCCAGAATGTTTTTCCTACGCATTCACCAGAGAGACGATTCATAATTTTAATTTTTCGTTTGCCTATCATAACTTGTGTAGACAACCGTAACGTCGGAAGGTTAACCCCTTCCGGAATTCCCTCGCTAAGAGGCGTCCATGGAACCTATTTTTTGTTTTATGGACTGCAACGAGCGGATGTTCCGAGTTCTTAGTTTTGTAGAGCATACGTTATGCGCAACGAATCGTTTCGGGCGCCGTTCGAGAAGTGTCTGATTTGCTCGTGGTTTGCAAGCTCTTGTTTTTATATCAGCAAGCAAAAATCGTTAATTTTTTTTTATAAAGTCTTTGCATCAAAAAGTTTCCGTTACAAAACGAAAAGCTTGCATTGTTTTTGACCAATAATCCGCAGGAAGTCCAGCTTTTTGTTTGAGGTGTTGAACAAAACTCGTCGGGTTTGGAAGAACAGACCAAACTTTCGGCAAGAACAGAGATTGTCTTGAACCTTCGCGCAAAATTAGACCATCAACTTCAGGATGAAGTTGATGTATAAGATCGGATTCATCAACAAACGTCATTGGGCTAGGGGTGCTGAGAATTGAAATCGTCACTTTCAGATGATCTACTTCGGATGGTTTGACAGGACCGAAGCGCGGATCCTGTCTTGCAGATCGATATGTATTAATAGCGACGTCTTGCGCCAATGGATTGACCGGCGCTGTCGAACCGATGCAACCTCGTAAGTTTCCATCGCTGGCGTCGAGAGTGATGAATGTTTTACGCATGGCGCGCAGTGGAAAGGGCGCCGTTTCCATATCCACTTCGACTTGTCGGCCTGTGGCGGCGGCGTGGCGTAGCGTTGTTTGCGCGACATGATGAAGAGTTCGCCGGTGATCATCGGACAATCGGGCGTTTTGAGAGTATTCGAAAACATAGGCTCCGTAACCAACAACCCGACTGTGATCTCCGCTGGTGTCTCCAGAGTTTCTTAGGTCAATAGTGGTGCAGCGTAAATCCAAATGAGCGGCTCTGCGCAAAAGACCAGCGATTGGTAAGTGTCCGCAAGCGAATTGTCCACCTAAACGCTCTATGGAGCCCGCCTCAATCGCTTGAGACGTCGCTAAATCGATTTTTCGCGCAACGTCGTATTCTTGGTAATGACTAAGATCCGAGCTGATGATGATCAGAGTTTCCGATCCACCCCACGTCGTTTTTAAAACTTGCTCTACGGCTTCCGGGGAGGCCTCTCCCACCAGCAACGGAACAATCTTTGCTTGCGGGAATACGCGCTGGATAAACGGAAGGTGGACTTCTAGATCATGTTCTCCGTCGAATGCGTGATCCAAGACATGTGCTTGTCCGCGCTGCGCCAAGTCCGAAAGCGTGGCGCTGTCCACCGCAACTGTTCCCAACGGTGTGGCGAATTCGGTTGCGGAGGGCATTGCGATTCCTCGAAACGCCAATCGATGCGCCGGTCCGATCAACACGATGCGGCGCACCGTTTCCGTTAGGTGGCTCACCGCCGCGTAAGCCGTTCCGGCGATCGGGCCCGAGTAACGATATCCTGCGTGCGGCGCTATGATTGCTTTCGCCGCAATTTGTTGTTTTGGCGCCTGATCCAGGAAAGAGCGCACTTGGCGGTCAAGTTCCGCCCCGTCTGCGGGATAAAAAGTTCCGGCAACCGACGGCGAGCGCGTAATATGCGTCATGGCTGAGCCTCGCGATATTGTTCTTGGTCGGGTGTCTTGTTTTTCTTGATTATAGACGTCGTCTTTTGTTTCAAGCGAGAGAAATATGTGCGTTGATCTATGTGACGCCAATGATCCGAACGATCGACACATGTCTTTGGTTCGCCGCTTTCATCATCAAGAGGGGGCGTCACCTTCCTCAGCAAAAGTATTCGCGCCGTTAAAGCGGGTTTATCCAAAATGGACCTACGAGTTTTTCTGTTGTCAAAATGATCACAGCGTTTGATCATTGTTGGTCGCCGTAACAGGATCGTTAAGCTAAAACAAATTCACCTATTGCGATCACTGGTGGTGTAAGATATCATACTTCCGTCGATATGAGAGAGGAGATTATACAATGAAAGCCGTCATTCTGGCTGGTGGTTTAGGGACAAGGATTTCGGAGGAAACCACAGTTCGTCCGAAACCTCTGGTCGAGATCGGCGGAAATCCTATATTGTGGCATATAATGAAGATTTACTCCCATTATGGAGTAACCGATTTTATTATTTGTCTCGGTTATAAAGGTTGTATGATTAAAGAATATTTTAGTAATTATTTCCTGCATACGTCTGATGTGACCTTTGATATCAAAAATAATTGTATGGAGGTTCATCGTCGGGCGGCTGAGCCGTGGCGCGTTACTTTGGTCGACACCGGAAATCAAACAAACACAGGGGGAAGAATCAAGCGTGTGTTGCCATATATAGGGGATGATCCGGTCTTTTCTCTTACTTATGGCGATGGCGTTTCAGACGTTGACATTCATAAACTTCAAGAGTTCCATGCAGAGCATGGGCGATTGGCTACGGTTACGGCCGTGCGGCCTCCTCGGCGTTTCGGAGCTTTAAACCTTTCTGGAAGTTGCGTCACGGCTTTTCATGAAAAGCCGGAGTACGATGGCGGTTGGGTGAATGGCGGTTTCTTTCTCCTATCGCCAAAAGTCGGCGAACTTATTGATGGCGATGGTTGTGTTTGGGAATCCGGGCCTTTAGAATCTTTAAGTCATTCGGATCAGCTTCGTGCTTACATTCACCATGGATTTTGGCATCCCATGGATACTCTGCGCGATAAGACTTTTCTGGATGAGCAGTGGCAAACGGGATGCGCTAAGTGGAAAGTCTGGGGATAAAAATTTATGAATATCGTCTAATTTAAAATTAGACGGGTCCAGGGACTAAGTTCTTGGTTGTGGGAGGATCATAAGGGGGGAACTCCCCCTTATTCGCGAAGCGATCCTCTACTGGATGCGTTTTCTTTATAAAAAAACTGCTCATTCTTGCCGGCGTTTGACGGTCTATGGCGAGCTGCGAGCCTACACAAATAAATGTTTCTAGTGGAGGATCGCTTCGTGAGTAAAGGGAGCTTTCACTCTCTCTTTATAATTCACTGCGACGGAGATTTTTTCACTCAGAATTTTTATTCATAAAATCATGGGAGGAAAGATCATGTCCAATGTTGTTTCAACGCGCTATTGGAGCGTTGTCGAAGATGGGCGCATTCAGTGTGATCTGTGTCCTCGTCGTTGCCGGTTGGCCGAAGGTCAGCAGGGTTTGTGCTTCGTGCGCGAGCGCCGCAATGGAGAAATCGTTCTCACCACCTATGGTCGTTCTAGTGGATTTTGTGTTGATCCTATTGAGAAAAAGCCTCTGAATCACTTTCTTCCCGGAACGCCGGTGTTTTCGTTTGGAACTGCCGGTTGTAATCTAACTTGCCGTTTTTGTCAAAATTGGGATATCAGCAAATCACGGCAGGTCGATACCTTGTCCGATCAAGCGTCTCCTGAGACCATTGCGCGCGCAGCTCAAGAGACTGGGTCTCGTAGTGTCGCTTTCACTTATAACGACCCTACTATTTTTATGGAATACGCTATCGATGTGGCGCAAGCTTGTCATGAGATTGGGATTCGCACCGTCGCCGTCACCGCCGGTTATATTTGCGCAGAGCCTCGAACTGAATTCTATCGTCATGTTGATGCCGCCAATGTTGATTTAAAAGGATTTACCGAAAACTTTTACTGGAAACTGTGTGGAAGTCATTTGGCTCCGGTGTTGGAAACATTGATTGCTTTGCGTAAAGAGACCAAGACTTGGATTGAAATCACAACTTTACTGATTCCGGGAGAAAACGATAGTGATGCTGAATTGCATTCGATGACTCAATGGGTTGTCAATGAGCTCGGAACCGATGTTCCAATGCATTTCTCGGCTTTTCATCCTGATTATCGCTTATTGGATAAACCGCGCACGCCTCATATGACTCTAATTAAAGCTCGGCAAATCGCGTTAGAGAATGGCGTAAGACATGTCTATGTTGGAAATGTCGAGGATATTGGACGCGCAAGCACATATTGCGCAAATTGTGGTCAGCGTTTGATTGGCCGACGTGGTTATACGATTATCTCTTGGAATTTAACCGACGCAGGATGTTGTAATATGTGTGGTCATCGGTGCGCCGGCGTTTTTGATGGGCCTCCAGGAGTTTGGGGTGGGCGTCGTTTGCCGGTTCGGTTGCGAGGACTTGAGAATAAATCATAAAAAATATACTCTTTTGCATAAAATTATTTGCCGTTGTGTTGGGCGTTGGGAGGTTCAGCGATGGGGGTGCGGGCTGAGGCGGCGTCTCCGGGAAAGGGGATGATCAGTCGAGTGGCGGCGCGTGGAGAGCGTTCCGATACTCCGGAAAAGATTTCTTTTCTTGCCTCCACCATGGTGACGCCGGAGAAAGCAGGAAACCAGCGTGCGCCGACTTTTTCCCAGGCGGGAGCCCAAGAGAGACTAAATCGTGAGCGAAGCGGTGGGATAAATAAAACCTGAGACGTGTGTTGGGGAACGAACAGTGTGTCGGCGAGCAGTCGCTTTAACTGGCCGGGTGAATAAGGATTTCCGTGGCCGAATGGCGTCCAATCGGCGCGCGCCCACAGTCCTCGACGGTTAGGAACCGCAGCCAGCAATCGGCCATTTCCGGCTAAGACGCGCCATATCTCGCGCAGCATGGGGCGTAGGTGTTCCGTGCTTTCCAAGCTGTGAATCAACAACACGCGATCAATCGACATATCAGCCAAGGGCAATTCCGCCTCGTTGACAAGCGTCGTCAATCCGGGGCCTTCGCGAGGCCAGAAGCGCGCCCCTTGTCCCGCAGGCATAAAAGCAATTGTTCTATCCGCTTCATGGCGTAAAGAGCGTAGGTAAGGCGTGGCGTAGCCGAGGCCCAGGACGGTTTGACCGCGCACGTTCGGCCAGACGCTTCGCACGCCGCGCCAGATCATCCGTCGCGCCACGCGACCGAGGCTGCCGTGATAAAAATCGCGTAGGTCTCTGACATCAGAGTGCATAGCGGCGCCATCTTACGTTTTCGATCCGGTGGAGCGTCATGGGATCGGCAAGAAGCAATCTGGCGTTCTTAACGTGAAAAGGTCAAGGTGAAGTAGGAAACATATCTTTTATAAATTTTACATCATGATTGATTGGCGCATAATCGGATGCTGAAGATAGGGAGGGCGTGAGCTAAATGGCGGATGGCATAGGAGGCATCTCGTGATTTTTAGTATGGTTTTCATAAGTAATCTGAATCGCTTTACGACGGAGCCCTTTGTTATAATAAAGTTTTAGGTCTGCTTGATGGACGATCTCGGTTTCTTCATCGCCAGCGCGGAAAGGGTGTGCGCCGGCGCTTAAGCGAATCGGCAGCGACATGTCATTCCATATTAGATAGGCCTGATTGCAGAGACGCGCGATCTCTTCCGCCCGCTCGTTTCCGGCAATTGCGTCGATGCGGCATAGTAGAATTGCGAACTCGTCTCCCCCCAGTCGCGCAACGGCGTCTTGTGCGCGGACATGTGATGATAATTCTTTTGCAACGGCTTGCAGATAAGCGTCTCCAACTTGGTGGCCATAGCGGTCGTTAACCAATTTAAAGTCGTCAAGATCAATCATCATCACAACACCACCGGTTGCGCTCGTTTGTGATGTGGCGTTTTGTGTTGCTGAGCGTTGCGCTGTCGCCAACTCGCGGCGGAAATGGTTGAAAAATCCGCGTCGATTGAATAATCCAGTTAGTTCATCCGTTTCTAGTTGCTCTTCCAAGAACGCTATACGGGCTTTTTGTTCAGAGATTATTTGTTGCGCGTCGGTCATTAATCCAAGAACATGTTCAAAAACGCGCATTTGGTCGTCATTGCCAAGAACAAACCCTAATGGCGGCAAATGATTTATGCTGCGTCCCGTGATTGTCGTGTTTAGCGGGAAGACGGAATTTCCCAGACCATTGTTGCGACCATGTCCATGACTCGCTCCTCGACTGGTTTCGAAAGAGAGTGTTGGGACGATTTCTCGCGCAGCGGCAGGATGGAAAGGCATGGGAGAACTCCCTCGGTCAATGATCACTCAAGGGAAAGAGCAAGCAAGTCCCATGCCATGCGCATTCGATATGGAATTCAGAGATTCCGTTTCTTGTTGTCTCTTCATACCCGGCAGAAAGTTCCTTGATTTGCGCTTTTTTCCTCATGTCCTAAAAAATTATTTGCGCCGAATGAAAGAAATGGAAACCGTCTTTTGAAGGAAGTTTTTTTTGTTCTTTTAATTTTTATGGCTGAAGTTTGCTAAAAAGTTTGCAGAAGGCTTTCTTTGTGCCTCGTCCAATTAAAAGTCCGAAAAAAAACTTCCAGGGGAATCGGGGCTCCGTCCTCAACCCGCCAAAGGCCGGGAGGCCTTTGGAAACCATGACTTGGAGTTTGTGACGATCGAATGAGAGTGGGCTGTTTTAATTCGGAGAGGCCTCATGATTTTCGGATTCTCAGTCGAACGGAGTATATCTTTTTTCATCCGAAAATTGTTGGACTCTCTGCAAAATTACAGCCGCAGCTTGTTCACTCGGAGAAGCGCCTTCTACTCTAAGAGCATGAAGCGCATCATCATACCCTTCAATCTGCCGTCGTCGCGCAACTGGATCATCCAGAATTTGCCCAACAGCCTCCGCCAAAGCTTCCGGACGACAATCCTCCTGAAGCAATTCCGGCACCAATAACCGATCAAGCAAAATATTGATCAAATTAACGTATTTCACCCCAATCAAACGGCGATAAAGCGCCACGGTCAACGAGTTCAACCGATAAGCGATTACAGACGGCAACCGCGCCATAGCCAATTCCAAAGCCACCGTCCCAGACGCCGCCAAAGCAACCTCTGAAGCCGCAAAGGCGTCGTATTTTTCTTCATCACCTTGAACGACCAAGACCGGCAACGGCCAGATTTCAACGGATTTCTGCACCATCGGCGCCATCTGCGCCAAAGTGGGAATCACCACCATCATATTGGGATGGGTTTCCACCAAACGATCAAAGGTTTGTTTAAAAATCGGCAACAACCGACTGACTTCACCCACACGACTTCCGGGCAAAACGGTAATCACCCGCGTGTTTTTATTTACTTTGTGACGCGCTCGGAAACGATTGGCGTCACCACAACCGGCGTTGCTTTCAATGATGGAGTGACCAACGAAACTACACGCCAAACCTTCTTTTTCAAAGTAAGGCGGCTCAAACGGTAAAAGCACCAACAAATGATCTAAGAATTGCGCGATTTTTCGTGCGCGTTCCGGCCTCCACGCCCAGACGGTCGGCGCGACATAGTGAATCATCAGCATTTTTTTATTATTTTTTTTCAGGTCGGCGCGAATCTTTTTCCCGACGCGAAAGGTAAAACTCGGAGCGTCAATCGTCACGAGAACGTCGGGTTCTACATTTTGAATCCCAAGCACGGTTTGATGAAAACGTCGCACCAATTTCGGCGCTTTCGGCAACAGCTCCAATAACCCAAACAGAGCCAAATCACTCATGGGAAAGAGCGTTTCCAATCCCTCCGCCATCATGCGCTCACCGCCGACGCCGACGAAGCGGAACGGTCGACGACCAAGCTTAACTTTCAGCGCCGCCATCAGTCGCGCGCCGAGCAAATCGCCTGAAGGTTCTCCGGCGATCAGAAAGAACGTCAACACCTTATTATCCAGCGTGTTGGCCGCCGCGTTGTTGTTCATCCGTGGCCTCGATCCCGATTACGAACAATTTCTTGTCATCGGCGGCGACGGCGACAGCGGCGCGGTCTAGAATCAAACTCCCGCCGGCTTCTACGGCAACGCCGCGCAATCCTGCGGCGGCGGCTTTGATCACCGTGGCGACGCCGATCGTAGGAAGATCGAGTCTTCGATCTTGCTGTGGCTTCATAATCTTAACTAAGACGCCGCCAAGTCCCTCTCGCCGTAGGAGACCACATCTTTCAAGCAAGGCGTCGGTTCCTTCAATAGCCTCGACGCCCAGCACCAAACCCTGCTGAACCACCACCGCTTGCCCAACGTCCAAACGTCCGAGCAACCGCGCAACCTCCACACCGCGCGCAATGTCGGCGCGCGCCGCGTCGTCTGGCGTCAAACACCCAATCGGCCCAATCGGCGCCAGTAACTCTTTAAAAATATCCTGGACTCCAAGGATGCGAAACCCTTCTTCTTCCAAACCGACGGACACCGCTCGCAACAATCCGTCATCACCCAAGATGCGCACGCCCAGTTTGGCGAAAAACGCAGCCGCGCGCCAATCCGGCCGCAACTCCGTCCAGGAGGGACGTCGCACACGTCCGGCAAACACCAGTTCTTGCACGCCCTCGGCGCGAAGCCATTTGAGTATGTCGCCGGCGGCCCCCATACGACGCCACACATGCGACACGCCCAATACGGTTTCGGGATCTGCTTGGCCTTCCAAGGCGACTACCGAGACCTCTCGACCCGTCGCCCGAGCGGCTTCGATCAAGCGGCGCGGCAGATCTCCTCCTCCAGCCAGCACTCCGATTTTCGCCGGCATTACTCGGCTCTCGGCTGACAAATCGAACGAGAGCTTTTAGCGCGAATGAAAGCCAGAATGCGATCAACCAACTCATGATCGCCGAAATCGCGCGCGACTTCTTCGATTCGCTCCGCCAGCGTTCCTTCGAAGGCGAACAACATGCGATAGGCCGCGCGAATAATACGAATATCCTCGCGTCCGAAACCGCGACGCTCCAGCCCGACCAAATTCAGGCCGGACAATCGAGCGCGCTCTCCCATCACCAATCCAAAGGGGATGACGTCGTTTTCGACGCCGGACATACCGCCGATCATGGCGTGCGGCCCGATTCGAACAAATTGGTGAACCGCCGAAAGCCCTCCGATGATTGCATAATCACCCAGAACGACATGACCGCCCAAGGTGGCGTTGTTGGCGAGAATAACACGATCGCCGACGATGCAATCATGGGCGACATGCGCGCCGACCATAAACAACCCATAATCGCCGACGCGAGTAACCATGCCGCCGCCGGAAGTTCCGGGGTTCATCGTAACGTGCTCACGGATTTTGTTGTGAGCGCCGACAAACAACTCCGAGGGCTCGTCGCGATACTTCAAATCTTGTGGCGGCGAACCGAGCGATGCAAAAGGATAGATGACGGTGTGAGGGCCGATTGTCGTTCGCCCATCGACCACGACATGCGAAACCAACCTTACGCCTTCCCCCAGCTCTACATGAGGACCGACGCAACAGAAGGGGCCGATAACGACGCCATCGCTTAATTTTGCCGCAGGATCAACGACGGCGAGGGGATGAATGGTTGTGGTCATTTTTCGTCAAGGATCATGGCGGAATAGGTTGCTTCGGCGCAGAGCACATCGTTCACTTTGGCCTCTCCACGGAATTTCCAGACATTTCCACGTTGACGAATTTTTGTGACGTGAATATAGGCCGTGTCTCCAGGAGTGACCGGCCGTCGAAACCGAGCTTCGTCCACTGTCATGAAATACACCAATTTGCCTTCGGCGTCTGCGCCAAGGGTTGCGACAACCAAAACCGCCGCAGTCTGCGCCATGGACTCAATAATGAGAACGCCTGGCATAACCGGACGGCGAGGGAAATGTCCCTGGAAGAATTGCTCATTGATGGTAACATTTTTGACGCCGATAGCGCTGCTGTTCAGCACGAGATCGATCACACGATCGATCATCAGCATAGGATAGCGATGTGGGATCATTTCCATGACCCTCACGATATCAATTTCGGCAATCGCTTTCTTTTCCGCCGTTACATCATCCATCGCTTAAACCGCCTAATTCACGACGCCACGGGTTTGGCGTCTCCATCGACTTTACGCTCTCGTTTCGGCTTTTTCGACGCGCCAAAATTTGGCGGAATATTTAAGCCGTTTTTTTTGCCACGCCATCGCTTTGTGTCGATTCGCATACTCTGTCTGATCGAAAACTCGAAAAACGTATCGGCGCGTTCTTCCTCGGAAACCAAGTCGCAGTTTCCACAGGTATTACCAGATATTACCGACCTTTGGCGCCGCTCGGACTTTCCTTTGAAGGCTTTATTTCGGGTTTTCGAATGAACGGAGTATAACAACGAATCTTTACATTCTCAGCACACACACGACAGAAGAGGGGACGAAATCTCTTAAAGTCTCCGAACCTCCGGCTCAGAACCTCGGATTTTTTTACCGTTTCTTCCCCTCTTTCGGCAAGAACAATAAGTGGCTTATTTTTTGGGCAGCTTCACCGAAACCTGCGGTAATTTATTATTCAATCGTTCAAGCACCGTCTTGCTGACATCTGTTGACTGATCTGCGAAAGCCACCGCTTGCGCTTGCAGCACCAAAGAGGCTCCGACTTCCTGCGCCACTTCCGCGACAATCTGTTGAAGGTTGGAGGAAACGGTATTCATCGCCTCGCTTCCAGCCTGATCCAGAGCGCGCATTTTCCCCTGAACATTCTTCTGGAAGTCCGCGACCTTGGTTTCGAAATCGCGACGTTTGCTTGTCAGAGCATCCGAAGACAAAACATTTCGCTGACGGTTCAGCTCTTGTTCTTCGGAGCGAAGTTTTTCTTCGCGATCAGCGATTTCCTTGGCCCATGGTTGACGCTGGGCTTCAACGGCGCGTTGAATGCTTTTGGTTGCTTCCGCGTTTTGCACAACCCAAGGAATGTTGACGATCGCTACGGTCGGCGGCTTAAGGTCGTCGGCGCGCACCGGCAAACCTCCGAAGAGAACGGCGCAAACGCAGACCGCTCCGACGCTCAACCGAATGAAACGGAAAAGATTCGATTTGTTCATGATTTAAAACCTGGTTCCAAAGCTGAAACGAAAACGTTCGGTCTTATCAAACGGCTCTTTCATCAGAGGCGTCGCGAGATCGATCCGGATAGGACCTAAAGGAGACGTCCACGATAAACCAATGCCTGAGGACACACGAAGCGAATCGACGCTCTGCACAGAAGCGCCTTTGTTTTCCGCTCCGCCTAAAACACCCATATCGGTGAAGACATGCCCGCCAATTCCGAATTCTTCCGGCAAACCGATAGGGAAATCCACTTCTGCGGTGCCGCGAACATATTGTTTTCCACCCAGCGCGTCTCCGCTGGCCGAATCGCGAGGCCCAATGCCCGCCGTGGCGAAGCCTCTCAAGGAATCGCCGCCCAGGAAATATCGATCGGCGATCGAGACTTTCTGACCAAGGCCGAAGATGTATCCGATTTCACTGTTGAGGTTCAGCACCCATTTTTCGAAGAACGGATAGTAATAACCACCACTCAAACGAGTCCGCACAAACTGTGCGTCTCCCCCCAATCCCGCACCGTCCGTTCCGAATCGGATATAGTAACCGTCTGTAGGGTTTAATTTGCTGTTGCGGGCGTCATAAATCAGCTCTTGTCCCACCATCGAGACATTGCGCGTGCCTTCTTGTTCCCGAATGTAACGAGACGCGCCGCTTCGAATCCCGGTAATGCTGGTTTGATAGAAGCTGTAGGTCAGTTTCTGACGCAAACGCTCGGTGAGCGGATAGCCCAAACGCAGTGTTGTTCCGGTGGTTTGCTCGTCGTAGGAGCTGGCTGTTTGATTATTGCGCGTAATGCGATACAAATCGAATCCGGCGGAAAGATCGCGCTCCAGGAAGTAGGGTTCAGTGAAGCTGAGATCGTATTCTTGACGCTTTCCGGCGATGATCGCGCCGATTCGCACATCTTGACCGCGCCCTAAAAGGTTGCGTTCACGAATGCTGAAGTCGGCCAAGGGGCCATCCGCCGTCGAGAAACCCGCGCCGATTGAAATTTCACCTGTGGATTGCTCTGCGATATCGACCTGAATGACCTGACGATCCGGTTGACTTCCATCAACGGCGGTGATGTTGACTTTCTCGAAATAGCCAAGGTCACGCACTCGTTGTTCCGAACGCTTGAGCTTTGAGACGTTGAACGGATCGCCTTCCGACAATAGAAACTCGCGTCGAATGACTTTGTCCATAGTCCGAACATTGCCCGTGATATCGATTTTCTCGACGAAAACGCGCGGACCTTCAGCAATTTCAAAGCCGATATCAATGAGCAAAGCCTCACGATTTCGTTGAATGTGCGGCTTGATGTCGACGAACGGATACTGCAACGCCGTAACGGAGTCTGTCAGTTTGGAGATCGTGCGTTCAACTTCGTTGGCGTCGTACCAATCGCCCTCCTGCGCCGAAACCGAGCTTCGGACTTTCTCCACGTCCAACCCTTTTAAGTTGGAGACGAGCTTAACTTTGCCGAATTTATACCGTTCGCCTTCCTCAATCGTGAAGGTGATGATAAAAGTGTCTTGCTCCGGCGTCAGCTCGGCCACGCCCGAAGTCACGCGGAAGTCCGCATAACCTTCAGATAGATAAAAACGACGCAACAACTCACGATCATAGGTCAAACGATCGGGATCATAGGTGTCATCGCTGCTCATGAAGCGATACCACCGCGACTCTTTCGTTTGAATTTTCTCGCGCAACGCGCTGGAGCTGAACTTTTCATTGCCGACAAAATTGATGCGGCCAACGGCGGTGCGAGGCCCTTCATCAATTTCGAACACCAAATCGACGCGGTTTTGGTCAAGTTTGATAATCTTGGGTTCGACCGTCGCGCCGAATCTGCCGTTGCGACGATAAACATCAAGAATCCGCTGAACGTCGGATTGCGCTTTATTCCGCGTGAAAACCACGCGCGGCCGCAATTGAAGCTCGCTTTGAATTTGTTCGTCTTTAATGCGGCGATTGCCCTCGAAGGCAATGCGGTTGATGATCGGGTTCTCCACCAGAGCCACCACCAAGACGCTTCCTTCTTGGCGAATCGTGACGTCGGTGAAGAAACTCGTCGCGAACAAGGCTTTGAGCGACTGATCGACGCGCGCCTGACTAAACACATCGCCGGGCTGCAACGCCAAATAAGAGCGAACCGTCGCAGGCTCAATTCTCTGGGCGCCTTCGACGCGGATGTCGGTTATTCGTCCACCAGAGACTTCAGCAACCTGCGTGCTTGTAATTGACGCGCTTGTCGCGTGACGTCCATTCAACGACTCGGCTGACGCAGATGCGCCGGATGCGACGGCGCCAACAGCGCAAGCAACCAACGCCCATTTATGAGACACGCATTTGTTATCCATGGCGGCCAAAGTCTACCCTCCCTCTTAATTTCGTCTTTGCGCTCATTTGGCGCGCGTAAAGCGTTCGCAACAGAGTTCTTGAAGCGACTCGGCGCCGCTGCGTCAAACGATGGCCTGCGAAGGCGACTGAAATGCTCAGAGTTAATCGTGATTCGTTCACGAAATGAAATTCTTAAAGAAGGCAATGATTCGCAAATGGCTAAGATCATTCCATGTGGCGAACACCATAAGCGAAAGAACCAAAGCCAAACCGACTCGAAAACTGTATTCCTGCGCGCGAGAACTCAAAGGGCGCCCGCGAACGGCTTCGACGCTATAGAACAGCAAGTGTCCGCCATCAAGCAAGGGAATCGGAAACAGATTGATCAATCCCAAATTCACCGACAGCATCGCCATAAACCACAGCACGGAGATGAAGCCGTTTTGGGCGACTTCGCCCGACATTTGGGCAATGCGCAAAGGTCCACCCAATTCATCGGCGGCTCGCGTTCCTGCAATCATCTGCCCCACGGCGGTCAGCGTGGCCGCGACGATGTCGGCGATCTCGACTCCAGCCTTCCACACGGCGGTGAATGGATCATGTCGACGATATTCCATGCCGTGTCGACCGATTCCCAACAGTCCAATGGCTTGAATATTGCCGAACCGATCCGCCGTCTGCGAAATTTTAGGCGTGGCGTTCACCACCACGCGCTGTTCGTTGCGCATGACCGCAATCGTCAACGCGCGACCGGGGCTCATTCGAACGATTTGTTGAATTTGTTCAAATCGATCAATCGTCTGCCCATTAATATCGACGATTGTGTCTCCTGTTTTCAATCCGGCGGCTTCAGCGGCGCTATCGGCGGCCACAGTGCCCACCTCAGGAGGCGTGTATGGTTGACCATAAAACACGAACAATCCCGCCAACACGATGGCGGCGAAGAGGAAATTCGCGCCGGGACCGGCGGCGACAACAGCAAAGCGTTTAGGCAAAGATTGGTGAACAAAAGAGACTTTACGGTCCTCTTCCGACATTTCTTGGTTATCGTCGTGAGTCATGCTGGCGGGGTCGGCGTCGCCGAACATTTTGACGTATCCCCCCAGAGGAAATAAGCAGACTTTCCAACGTGTTCCGGCGCGATCTTGCTTGCCCCAAAGCTCCGGACCAAAACCGATGGAGAACGCCTCGATTCGCACGCCGCAACGACGCGCAACCCAATAATGGCCGAATTCATGCACGAAAACCAAAACCGACAGGACAAAGATAAAAGTGACGGCATAGTTCCATATAAAATTGATTATGGTCATGGGTTGTCCCGTCCGGTGTTTTGAATTGTCGCGATCCCACGAAACTTCCGTCGTAGGACGACAACGCCCAAGCGTCCGGCGTCATAGGATCGCGGTGAAATGGCTTTGTGTGCTTTAGAGCGACGATAAACAGGTCAGAGCAAACTTCCGCGCATTTTGGTCGACAGCAAACACGTCCTCAAGGCTTTGGAGTGATTCATGAGGCAATTTGGTTAAAGTCGTCTCAACGATTCGCTCTATGTCTAAAAAGCCGATCCGCCCTTCCAGGAACGCCTGCACAGCGATCTCGTTCGCTGCGTTGAGAATAGTAGGCGCCGAACCTCCGCTTTGCAAGGATTCACGGGCCAAACGGAGCGCCGGAAAGCGGGTTTGGTCCGGGGCCTCGAACGTCAGTTGTTTTAGGCGAGCAAGATCCAAGCGTTCGGTGGGAGTGGCCATGCGCGCGGGCCAAGCCAAGGCGTAGGCGATCGGAGTGCGCATATCCGGAGACCCCAATTGCGCCAAAACCGACCCGTCAATGTATTCAACCAAGCTGTGAATCACAGATTGGGGATGAACCAAAACATCGATTCGATCCTCCGGCATAGAGAACAAGTAATGGGCTTCAATCAACTCAAGCCCTTTGTTCATCATGGTTGCGCTGTCAATTGATATCTTAGCGCCCATTTCCCAAGTCGGATGCGCAACCGCCTGTTTTGGAGTGACGGTCGCCATAGATTTTCGATCCATTGTGCGGAATGGACCGCCCGACGCCGTCAGAATCAAACGTCGAACCCCTTCGCGACGTTTGGCGTCGAAAACTTGGAAAATCGCATTGTGCTCGCTATCTACAGGCAACAGAGTTGCGTTGCAGCGCGACACCAACTCCATCATCAACGAGCCCGCACACACCAAACACTCTTTATTCGCCAGAGCCACTGTCGCGCCGCGTCGCGCAGCCGCAAGAGTCGGCGCCAATCCCGCCGCGCCGACAATCGCCGCCATAACCCAATTCGCCGGGGCAAGAGCCGCTTCCTCCACCGCTTGAACGCCGGCGGAGACCTCAATTCCCGTTCCAGCCAATCCCTCTTTCAGAGTTTGATAGGCTGATTCATCGGCGATCACCGCTTTTTGTGGACGAAATTGACGCGCCTGATCAATCAGACGCCCGACATTTCGACCGGCCGTAAGAGCGATTAATGGATATCTGTCCGGGTTTCTGGCGATCAAGTCCAATGTATTGACGCCGATCGATCCGGTCGATCCCAAAATTGTGACGGCGCGCGGTTCTTGATCGAGGGGATCGTCGGATTCTGTCCGTTCGATTCGCGACTCTTTTTGAGCTACCGTCATGCTGATTCCACCACGTCTAATTCATTTCTTTCTGCTCGTTCAAGAGCGTCTGGCCGAGTCGTAAGGCGCGAACGTCAACGTTACGCCATTTTTACGACAACAAAAACGCGGCGAAGAATCAAGACTCCCGAACGATTCGCATGCGCCGACCAGAAGGACGGCCCAATATCCGAGCAAAACCCTTCATATTTTAGAAACCGTCACCACCATGGACCCAGCGTTGCATGAAACAACGCGAAGGCGGGCGTTGCGGCAATTAACCCATCAATGCGATCCAAAAGACCGCCGTGACCAGGAATGAGGTGGCCACTATCCTTTACTTTATAGCGTCTTTTGACCGCCGATTCGAAAAGGTCTCCGATTTGCTCGATGATGGCGAGCGCCGCTCCCACCGCCAAGGCGATCAACGGTTGTTTGGCGTCGGCGATCCATGCAAAAGCTCCTGCCGTCAAAGCTCCGCTCACCATGCCGCCCCATAACCCCGCCCAAGTCTTTCGTGGGCTGATGTCCGGCGCCAAACGTGGGCCGCCGATCATGCGGCCAACGGCGTAGGCGCCGATATCCGTCGCCCAAACCACGCAAAACAAAAATAAAACCAACTCAAGACCGATGTTCGAGCGCTCACGCAGCCACACCAATCCGACTCCGCACAGAGCGAGGTAGGGAATGCCCAAAGCCAACAACACGCGATCTCGAAACGCCACCCAACGCAGGCCGATGAGAAAGACGACGCTGGAGAGAAGACTGACGGAAAGGCTGATTCGCCATCCGAACATGGCGTCGGCGCCCATCACGAAGCATAACGCCCCATACGACAGCATACGCGGAGCGCCTACAGGCAGCCCGGGCGCAATCATACGCGCCCACTCACGCACAGCCAAAAGGGCGCCGGCTCCAATCAACAACCGAAACACCCAGCCATCATAATACGTCGCCGATAAGACAACCGGAAGCAAAACAAGCGCCGACAGCACGCGCACCCACAGATTGCCTCCGCGTCGTAAAAAGCGGAAACTCTGTAACATCGACGAGCTGAATGGTTGACGCATGAGCTTCGACTCTTCCGAATAAAAATTCTTCTAAATAAAATCAAATGGGTCCAGGAACCGTGTTCCTAGTCGTAGGAGATCATAAGAGGGGCGCGACCGCCCTCCTTATCGCCATCAGGCGAACGTCTTGCAGTTTGCCCGAACTTTGCCTTGCGGCAAACAAGAGGTGCGGTCGCGCCCCTCTTATGATCTCCTGCGACCAGGAACACGGTTCCTGGACCCATTTAATTCTATTCAGAAGAAATGTGTCATTCTTTTTGCTCGCCGGAATAAAAAGCCATTGTTACCTTTTTCCAACCGCAGCGCCATATCGGCGTTCTCGCCGGTGATACTCTTCAATCGCGTCTTCCAGATCACGTTTGGTGAAATCAGGCCACAGAGTGTCGACAAACACCAGTTCCGCATAGGCTGATTGCCACAGCAGAAAATTACTCAAACGTTTCTCTCCGCTGGTCCGAATCACAAGGTCTGGATCTGGAATGTCGGCGGTAAACAAAAAAGATGCAAAACGAGTTTCATCGATCGCATCGATCGATACTCTTCCTGCTTCAACTTCTTTTGCCATTCGCGTCGCCGCCGACACGATCTCTTGGCGAGAGCCATAACTTAAGGCGACAACCAATGTTAACGCCGTATTATTTTTTGTCGTTTCTTCGGCGTTTTCGATCAGACGAAGAATGTCCGAAGCCAAACGGGATCGCTCGCCGATGATTCTCAGACGAACGCCGTTTCTGTGAAGATCTGCGATTTCACTCCGTAAATAGAACCGCAGAAGCTGCATCAACTCGGAAACTTCAGTTTCGGGGCGACGCCAATTTTCTGAGGAAAAACTATAGATCGTCACATACCGAACACCGAGCGCCGTCGCCGATTCGATCAGTCGTCGAACGGATTCGACGCCTTTCCGATGGCCGGCCGTTCGCGGCAACCCACGCGCGCGCGCCCACCGACCATTGCCGTCCATAATTATGGCGACGTGGGTGGGCGGCGACGGCGTCATGATAACTTTCCCCTCATCACCCATCACATTAAACCTGCATAATTTCCTTTTCCTTCGTCGCCAAGGCCTCGTCAATGGTTTTGATATGACGATCGGTCAACGATTGAATTTTATCAGCCCAGGTTTTGTGTTCGTCTTGGCTGATGCTGGAAGCTTTTTCCAGTCGTTTGAGCATATCCATGCCGTCGCGACGAACATTGCGCACCGCAACTTTAGCATGTTCTGCGTATTTCGAAGCCACTTTCGATAATTCTTGCCGCCGTTCTTGACTCAGATCAGGAATCGGCACGCGAATGCTCTGGCCTTCGGTCTGTGGATTGAGTCCCAAACCGGCTTCACGAATCGCCTTTTCCACCGCCTTGACCATGCCACGGTCCCAAACGTGAACGGTGATCATGCGAGGTTCGGGAACATTGACCGTGCCCACCTGATTCAACGACATATGGCTGCCATAGGCATCCACAGTGATCGGCTCCAGCAGACTGGCTGAAGCGCGCCCTGTTCGCAGACCGGCGAACTCTTTACGCAGAGCGTCGAGCGCTCCATCCATGCGACGTTTAACGTCTGAGATATCGGGTTCGGCCATCGAGTTCTATGCCTCCTCCCTAATGATCGTGAACCGACCGCGTCCGGACACGACCTCGGCGAATGCGCCAGCGGTGTGGATGGAAAAAACCAAAACCGGAATATGATTTTGCCGCGCCAAAGAAATAGCGCTTGCATCCATGACTTGCAGATCCTTGGAAAGAACCTCCAAGTAACTCAGGCTTTCATAGCGACGCGCATTGGAGTCTTTCACGGGGTCGGCGGAGTACACGCCATCAACTTTTGTGCCCTTCAGAAGAGCGTCGCACCCCATTTCCGAAGCCCGCAAAGCCGCCGCCGTGTCTGTGGTGAAAAACGGATTGCCGGTTCCGGCGCCGAAGATCACGACACGACCTTTTTCCATATGTCGAACCGCGCGACGACGAATATAGGGTTCACACACGGTCGCCATCGGGATCGCCGACTGCACCCGCGTTTGCACCCCCAAACCTTCCAAGGCGCTCTGCATGGCCAGCGCGTTGATCAGCGTCGCCAACATTCCCATATAATCCGCAGAGGCCCGCTCCATACCCGTCGCCGCCCCTGACAAACCGCGAAAAATATTGCCGCCTCCGATGACGGCGCACACTTGCACGCCCAACGCCAAGACCGACTTGATGTCTTGAGCGACGCGCGCAATTACGTCCGGATCAAGACCATAGTCTCGTCGCCCCATCAACGCTTCGCCGGAAACTTTGAGCAACACTCTGCGATAAGGGGCGGCGCAACGAGTTTGAGCGCCGCCGGTTGCCGAAGCGCCGGTTGCCGAAGCATTGACCGACATCCCGCCCTCCATTTGATTGTGGTTGCCGGTCATGCGTCGATTAACCCTGACCGACTGCGGCCGCCACTTCGGCGGCGAAATCAGTTTGCGCTTTTTCTACGCCTTCGCCCAACTGGAAGCGTGCGAAACCGGTGACTTTGATCGGCGCTCCGGCGTCTTTCGCCGCCGCTTCGACCACTTTTTTCACGCGGCTTTCACCATCGATCACGAAGACTTGTTCCAGCAGCACCACTTCTTCATAATACTTGCGCAGACGACCTTCCACCATCTTTGCAATGATTTCGGCGGATTTTCCGCTGCCTTGGGCTTGTTCGGTTAGAATGTTGCGCTCCCGATCGAGCGCCGAAGGATCAACCTCATCAATGGTCGTGGCGTCCGGACGGGCGGCGGCAATGTGCATCGCCAATTTCTTGCCAAGCTCCGACACGGCGGCGTGTGCGCTGCTGGTCTCCAAACCAATCAACACGCCGATTTTCCCCAGATTCGGAACCAAAGCGCTATGCATGTAGCTGACCACAGCCCCTTGAGGCACGGCCAACCTTTTAACCCGACGCAGCGCCATGTTTTCGCCGATGGTCGCCACCAATTGGGTCAGCGTTTCAGCGACGGTTTGCCCGGTTTCCGGAATGACTGTTTGGTTGAGAGACTCGACCGTTCCGTCTCCCGACAGAGCGAGTTCGGCCAACTTCGCGACGAAGGCTTGAAACTTGTCGTTCCGGGCCACGAAATCGGTTTCGGCGTTCAGTTCGACCACGGCGCCGACGGCGCCGCGCGTCGCCACAGCGACCAATCCCTCCGCTGCGACTCGACCGGCTTTTTTCGCCGCAGCCGCCAAGCCTTTTTTACGTAACCAATCCACCGCCGCTTCCAAATCTCCGGCGGTTTCGTTCAAGGCTTTTTTGCAATCCATCATCCCGGCGCCGGTCTTTTCGCGCAGAGTTTTGACCAGCGAAGCGGTGATTTCGGCCATTGTTCCGTCTCTTTCCTCAAATTTGTCCGATTCGGCGAAGGGCCGATGCGAACCGGCTTGCGACGTTATTTCTTCGCAAACCTCGCGGCCTTCACCCGGTCCATCATTTCTTGGGCTTGGAATTTCGAGCGCTCAACACTCCAACGTGCGTCGCTCTAATTGTGCCCAACTCTTTACTCCGGCAGCGCCCGGCGCCCGCTCAAGCAAACATCCCTTGCCCCGCTGCAACGATCTCTTTAACCGCGTTTGTTCGGCGGTAAGAGATCGGAAAGGGGCAAGGGAACAACACGCCTTACGTTGCTCCGTTTCATTGCTGGCGCGGAGCGTTGCTGCTTTACTCTGCCTCTCCACCTTCCGGAGCGACGTCGCTCACTTCTTCGTCGGCGCCGACATCGATTCCGGCGGCAACCGCTTCGGCCTGCAAGCCGTCGAGCACTGCGCCGGAGACAAGGTCGCAATAAAGATCTATCGCGCGCAACGCGTCGTCGTTGCCGGGAATGGGGAACGCCACGCCGTCCGGGTCTGAATTGCTGTCGATCACCGCCACCACGGGAATGCCGAGCTTATTGGCTTCCTTCACCGCGATTGATTCTTTATTGGTGTCGATGATAAACAGAATATCGGGCAATCCGCCCATTTCCTTAATACCGCCGAGCGCTCTTTCGAGTTTGTCACGCTCGCGCGTCAATTGCAGCGTCTCTTTTTTGGTCAAGCCGGCTTGACCTTCGGCCAAACGGTCTTCCATTTCGCGCAGACGGCGAATCGATTGAGAAATCGTTTTCCAGTTGGTCAGCATGCCGCCGAGCCAACGATGGTTGACATAATATTGTCCGCAGCGACGCGCAGCTTCCGCCACACGTTCTTGTGCTTGGCGCTTGGTGCCGATGAACAGCACGCGCCCACCACCGGCGACGACATCGCGCACGGCAGTCATCGCCCGATGGAGCATCGGAGATGTTTGTTCGAGATCGATGATATGGACGCCGTTGCGCACCCCAAACAAATAGGGCTGCATTTTCGGGTTCCAACGACGGGTGTGATGGCCGAAGTGGACGCCGGCTTCGATCAGTCGGCGCATTGAGTAGGTTGGCATCGCCATGGTGTGATTCGTCCTTTTTCCGGTTTTGCCGCCGCGAGCGAACACCTTAATTACAAGCACCGGATTTGGATTGCTCGCGTGTGGATCTGATTTACTTTGATTTAATACCGTGACGTTTTGCGTTTGGCAATCAGAAAGCAGGAAGGAAACGGCTCAAAGCACGGGATTCATGAAACATATTTTCTAAATAAAGTTATGTTTTTTATAGAAAAAGCGCGCCGGGGGAAAATCGCTTCGCGAATCAAGAGGGGGAGGGCGCCCCCTCTTATGATCCCGAGCGACCAGGAACACAGTTCCTAACCACATTTAATTTTTGTTGAGCGCTATTGCTCCATATTACTTTGGTTTACTTCGGATCGGCCTTCATTGCATAAAGATTTAGCTGAACCTTTTTGCCTCGTGAGTAGTTGACGCCTTCGATCATCCCCAGCGTCTGCGTTTCTTGTCCACCCAAAGCTTCTCGAAAAACAGCCTCTTCCTCTTTCGACACGAAAGCCAAGCCGCATTTGGGATCGGATTTCAACATTTCCGCCGCAACCCCGCCGCTTCCCGTGCGAGTCTTGGTTCCCAATAGAAACACCAAACTCGGCTCGCCATAACCTGCCGACGCCACAACCGGCGTCGGACAACGCGACTCGCGGGCCACAATCTGCGCCGCGCGCCGACTGATCCACACGTCGTCAAGATTAGGTAGAACGAACTGATACGTCGCAATGGAAAAAACCGAGAAGGCGATCAAGATCATCGAAACGGCGCGAATGGGGGCGCCACGTCGAATCAACCACAACCCAACGCAAACGGAGATCAGAAGCACGGAAGCCGCCGCAATAGGCGCGGGCTCGATTCTCTGTTCGAGGAACCACGGCAAAGCGGCGACGCCGCCGGCGACGCCGCCGACGCTGATGATCCCCAATCCTCCCGCCAACCATCCAAGCGCCCGCCGTCGACGCCACGAGCCGCCGCGTCCAAACGAGTCCAAAACAGCGCGGGCGGTCAGCAACGCCAAGGCCGGAAACACCGGCAAAGTATAGTGAAACAGCTTGGTCGGAATGAATTCAAAAACCAACCATGCGGGAATGATCCAGGCCAAACAAAAACGCGTCGCAGGATCACGGCGTGTGGACCAAATCCAGGGCAGAGACAACAACGTCAAAAATGAGAACGGCGCAAAAGTTCCCCAAAACGTCGCAATATAGAACCCAGGAGGAAAACCTTTGGACTCTTGACCGGATGCGACTTTGCCCAGCAAATCGCGGCCAAGCGATTCAATAAAGAAAGCGCCGTCCGTCCGCACGCCTATGGCGATCAGCCATGGCAGAACGATCGCCAACAGCAACAGCAAACCCAAAATCGGCCGTAGTCGCCGCAACCAACCGAGTCGCCAATCCACCATCATCAATCCGAAGATGGTTCCGAATGAAATCATCGGTCCGATAGGCCCTTTGATCAAGATCGCCGCGCCTTGCGCCGCCCAAAACAACATCGGCATGCGCCAGGGTTTTCGAGGGTTGTCGCGATCAAGATATATCTGCGCCAACGCGCCTTGCGCCGCAATGATCAAGGCCAACAGCACGGCGTCGGTTTTGGCCATGCGCGCTTCTACGCCCATCACCACGCATCCCGCCAGCATCGCCGCAGCCAAGACTCCCGTTCCCGAGCCAAAGAGCCGTCCTCCAACCCATGCGGTCAACAACACCGCCAGAGTCGCGCCGATAATCGACGGCAAACGATAAACCCAGATCGGTGATGACTCTCCAAGCCCCACAGCTTCGACCGCAGCCGCTTGAAGCCAATAAATTCCGATTGGTTTCTTATGTCGCGCTTCCTCCTGGAAGCGAATGTCGATGAAGTCGCGACTTTCCACCATCTGTCGCGTCGCCTGAGCAAATCGCGCTTCATCGCGATCGAACGGCGGCAACACGAAGGTTCCCGGCAAAAACAACACGGCGCAGAGTTTTAGCAACAGCAAGATTTGAACCAGCCGGACGCCCGTCATGGTTGGGTCTCCTGACGCGAGAACGTGAATTTTGTCTAAAAAACCGAACAACAATCAAAGGGCGCAAAAGGCAAAAAACGCATCAGCGTCTTTTGCGGTTTCACCAAATTAAAACGGCTCTTGCGCCTTCTGCTGCCTTGGTCTCCAAGTCGTGATTTCCAAAGGCCTTTCGGCTTTTGGCGGATACAGGGCGGAGCCCTGGCCTTTCCTTTACGTCTTCTTTTCAGATTTTCGAGCGAGCAGACTATACATGTTTTTTTGCGTGCCGATATTAAAACCTGTCCGAACAAAGATATCTATGCCTTAACGGATAGAATCCTCTTCCGGAAAACTATGAATTCGACTCTGTGAGGGCGCAACGTTTCTTTTCTTGGCGAATCAACACAATATTACGCACGTAGATGAATAAACCACTGCCTTGCCCTATGACGAACACCAAATCTTTTTGGCGAATGGCGTAAGTTAAAAGCGTTATTCCTCCGGCAAGACTAAAATACCAAAACGCTTCAGGCACGACGCTGCGTTTGACTTGCTCGCTTTTGAACCACTGGTAAAGAAAGCGCATCGAAAACAACAATTGTCCAAACAGACCGATTCCCGTCCAGACAAGATCAATGGTGGATTTGTCGTGAAACCAATTCATGTGTTATCGTCGCTTTCGCGGAAAAAAGGGCATCCGAATCATCTGAAGGCGAGAGCTACACCAACCAGCGAAACAATCAACATATTTTCGCACATTGGCGCCGGCGGCCATTCGGAGATGGCGTCAATATTTCCAAAAATCTCGAAGAAATCCACTGGAAATATTTTTCTTTCTCGAAGCGGACTCTCAATCTTTCCGAGGAATAACTTCGTTGACCGGGCTGCGAGTCGGAATCCGACGGCGCAACCAATACACACCCAATAGATCGACGATCCCAATCATTCCTCGGCTGAAATTGCCGTATTTTGAAACGCCTCGATGTCGCGGTCTATGTCCCACCGGCGCAAATGCAACTCGATATCCACACGCTTGAACCAAAGCGGGCAGAAAACGATGCATTGCTCCGAAATAAGGCAGGTCCAAAAATACATCTCGCCGAAACACCTTGAGGCCGCATCCCGTATCGACACATCCGTCACGCAACAGCGCTTGGCGAATCGCATTGGCGAATCGAGAGGCCACTCGTTTTGACCAAACGTCGCGGCGCGTCAGTCGCAATCCTCCCACCATGGCCGGACCCTCTTCGCCCTCAGTTTGAGCGATCTGCAACAGGCGCGGCAAATCGCGAGGGTCATTTTGTCCATCGCCGTCCAGCGTTCCCACCCAATCTGCTCGCGCCGCCTTTACGCCGGTGCGCACCGCCGCGCTCTGTCCACTGCGCATGTGATGACGAAGAACTCGGAGAACCACGTCAGAGGACAAGACAGGACAAAGCGGCGTCTGACCACTCATAATCGGCGCCAGTTTTTCTGCTATGCTGTCCGTGCTTCCGTCGTCGATCACCAGAACTTCCACGGGGCCTCGATCGGCGAACGCCTCAGCAATTTCCGCCAACAAGAGAGGAATATTCTCGCTTTCGTTATATGCTGGAATCACGATGGAAAATTTTACCGGCGCCTCATCGGCAGGAGAAGTCAACACGGGCAATATCCTATAATCTCAATTTTTGATCTGTCTTCTTGCTTGATCTGCTTTATCGGCTTTGCGCCAACCGTCTTTCTAAGAGTATATCCGGAAGAAAGATCAATGTTTCCATCAGATTTCGGCGGGCCGGTTCATCAAGATCAAAGTCCGCAGAATGTGGCGGAAGCGCTGCGGGTCAAAAGATTTCGATCTCGATGAATGATTGCCGGAGCCGCTGGAAACATTGATCTTTTCTCCAAACAGGCTCTTAGAATGCAGATGCACAGGAAACCAGAAATCCGCGCGAAACGATAGTCTGAATTTTCATGAATTGGCTTCATGACAAAGCATCCTGAATAAAAATCAGATGGGGCCAGGGACTGTGTTCCGGGACGTGGGAGATCATAAGGGAAGAGCGAAAGCTCCCTTTATTCGCGAAACGATCTTCCTCTGGAATTGTTTGCCTTTGTTAATGTTCTATACAAGCAAACCACACAAACAAAAGATTCCAGAGGAAGACCGCTTCTTTTTATTCAAGACGCTGTCGTCTCGATTGTAGATTCCTCTTGCTTGCTCAAACGCGCTGATTTTGCGTTTTTCTCAATTGCCGAACTCAAAAGAACACGCGATAACCTGTCGTAAGTCTGAATCGGACGCACGCTGACGCGGTCGATAGATGCGTTTATGGAGAGAAAACAAATGGTCGATAATAAAGTAGATGTTGTGGTCATCGGTGGTGGTCCTGGAGGGTATGTTGCAGCGATTCGCGCCGCACAGCTCGGTTTGAAAACGGTCTGCGTCGAAAAGCGCGAGACGTTGGGCGGAACTTGTTTGAATGTCGGTTGCATTCCTTCGAAAGCGTTGTTGGTCAGCTCGGAGAAATACGCGGAGACCGCCCATCATTTGGGACAACATGGCGTAAAAGTCGAAGGCGTCTCATTCGATTTACGCGCCATGATGGGGCATAAAGAAAAAGTGGTGAAAGACAACACCGCTGGAATTGCTTTCTTATTCAAGAAAAATAAAGTCGAGTGGGCGAGGGGCCATGGTCGAATCCTCGCCGCCGACACGGTGGAGGTTTCTGGGGCCGAGGGGGTTCGTGAAATCAAAACCCGTTTCATCATCATCGCCACCGGCTCCGAGCCAATTTCAGTTCCCGGCGTCGAGATCGATGAAAATAAGATTGTCTCTTCCACCGGCGCCTTGTCGTTGACCGAAGTTCCCAAGCGTTTGGTCGTGATCGGCGGCGGCGTCATCGGCTTAGAGCTAGGCTCGGTGTGGGGACGTCTCGGCGCTGAAGTCACCGTCGTCGAGTTCCTCGATCGCATTATGCCCGGTATGGATGGCGATCTTTCGAAGAACATGCAGAGGATTTTGGCCAAACAAGGCATAAAATTCCGTTTGAGCACAAAAGTCGTTAATGCGACGACATCCGACACAGGCGTGACCTTGACCGTCGAACCTGCCGTCGGCGTTGGAGCGCAAGAAACCATCGAAGCGGATATCGTGTTGGCGGCAATTGGCCGACGCCCGTATGTTGATGGATTGGGCTTGGAGAAAGTCGGAGTGCAATTGACCGAACGGAAGCGCATCCGTGTGGATAAGCACTTCCAAACGACATCTCCGGGAATTTACGCGATCGGCGACGTGATTGACGGCCCGATGTTGGCCCATAAAGCCGAAGACGAGGGCGTCGTTTTGGCCGAGATGTTGGCCGGACAGAGCGGCCACATTAATTATGATGCAATTCCATCGGTTGTGTACACATCGCCGGAAGTTGCGGCGGTTGGGAAGACTGAAGAAGAGCTGAAACGAGACGGAGTGAATTATAAAGTTGGGAAGTTCCCATTCTCGGCGAATGGCCGGGCAAGAGCTATGGCGTCGACAGATGGTTTCGTGAAGATTTTAGCGGACGCTCGGACGGATCGCGTCTTAGGCGTGCATATTGTAGGGCCTGATGCCGGAACTTTGATTGCTGAAGCCGTGTTGGCGATAGAGTTCGGAGCTTCGGCGGAAGACATCGCGCGAACTTGTCACGCTCACCCGACTCTAAGTGAAACTGTCAAAGAAGCGGCGTTGGCGGTCGACGGTCGTCCACTTCACATTTAACACTGTCTCGGAGAAAGGGAAGGGAAGGGAGACGAATTCCTTCCTTATTCCCTCCTTAACAATACCTAACAATATCTGAATAGAAATTAAAAGGGTCCAGGGACTGCGTTCCTGGTCGTGGGGGATTATAAGGGGGGAGCGAAAGCCCCCCTTATTCGCGAAGCGATCTTTCTCTGGAATCTTTTGTTTGTGTGGTTTGCCTATACAGAACCTTAATAAAGGCAAACAATTCCAGAGGAAGATCGCTTCGCGAATAAGGGGAGCTTTCGCTCCCCCCTTATAATCCCCCACGACCAGGAACGCAGTCCCTGGACCCTTTTAATTTTTTATTATCACCACTGAAGCGAATCGTGGGCCGCCAAAGCCGCCGCAGTCACTAAATCCGACACTGTCGCCGCCATAGGCACAATCTGCACCGATTTATCTAAACCGATCAACAATGGTCCAATTGCTTGCCCTCCACCCATTTTCTGCAACAATTTTGCGCTGATATCCGCAGCGTGCAAAGCAGGCATAACCAAAATATTCGCTGGACCAGACAACCGGCAGAACGGATATAACCGTTTCATTAAGTCGAAATCCAACGCAACATCGGCAGACATCTCGCCGTCATACTCGAAATCTACGCGGCGCTGATCCAACAACGCCACGGCGTCTCGAACATGCCGAGCCCGCCCTTCCGCATGTTGACCAAAGTTCGAAAACGATAATAACGCCACACGAGGCTCATGTCCCATCTGTCGCGCCTTGGCGGCGGCTTGAATAGCGATTTCCGCCAGATCCTCGGTCGATGGAAGTTCGTTTACCGTCGTGTCGGCGATAAACACCGTTCGTCCACGCATCACGATCACCGTCAAACCAAAAGGACGACAGTCATCGCGAGTATCTATAACCTGAGTCACTTCTTCATAAGCAACCAAGAACCGACGGTTGAGTCCCGTAACCATGGCGTGCGCATCACCCATCGCCACCATTAGAGCCGCAAAAACATTGCGGTTCTGATTCACTTGACGTTGGCAGTCACGATACAGCACTCCCTTACGCTGGAGCCTCCGATATAAATAATCGGCGTAACGACGAATAGAGTTCGATAGTTTTGCGTTTTGAATCTCCAGGTCATGAGCGGAATGAAGCCCGAGCCGTGCAATTTCCTCGCGAATGATTTCTTCTTGACCAATTAGAACCGGCGTTCCATATCCTGCTGCGCGGAAACTTAAAGCAGCGCGAATCGTCCTCTCTTCTTCTCCTTCGGCGAAGACCACGCGACGAGGATTGGATTTAACCTTCTCGAAGATCAACTGAAGGCTGTCGGCGGTCGGATCGAGGCGCGAACGCAAGACGTGGCGATAGTTGGCCATGTCGATGATCGGAGCGCGCGCAACTCCGCTATCCATAGCGGCTTGAGCCACCGCAGCGGGGATCGTGACGATCAAACGTGGATCAAACGGCACTGGAATAATGTATTCCGGCCCATAACGCAAATGACGTCCAGAATACGCCGCGTCGACTTCGTCAGGCACGTCTTGTCGCGCCAAATCAGCAATAGCCCGCGCGGCGGCGATTTTCATATCGTCATTGATGGTGGATGCTCGAACGTCCAACGCTCCCCGGAAAATATAAGGAAAGCCGAGGACATTGTTCACTTGGTTTGGATAGTCGGAGCGTCCCGTGGCGATAATGGCGTCGGCGCGAACTTGCTTGACTTGCTCAGGAAGAATCTCGGGAGTCGGATTGGCCAATGCGAAAATAATTGGCTTCGCCGCCATAGAGCGGACCATGTCTTGGGTCATCGCGCCTTTGACCGACAAGCCAACAAAGACGTCGGCGCCACTGACGGCTTCCGCCAACGTGCGCGCATCGGTGTCAATGGCGTGAGCGGATTTCCACTGATTCATATGTTTGGTGCGGCCTCGATAGATCGGGCCGTTGGTGTCGCACATGACGACGTTGTCGTGAGGCAAACCCATCGCCTTAAACAACTCAACGCAGGCAATCGCAGCAGCGCCCGCGCCATTGACGACAACACGAATGTTGCGCAACGACCGACCGGTAATGTCCAGGGCGTTGATCAGCGCCGCAGCGGCAATAATTGCCGTTCCATGTTGATCGTCATGAAAGACTGGAATATCGAGAAGTTCGCGTAAGCGTTGTTCAATAATGAAACATTCAGGGGCTTTGATGTCTTCAAGATTAATGCCGCCAAATGAAGGCCCAAGAAAGCGAACGCAATTAATGAATTCATCAACGTCCTGAGTATCCACTTCAAGGTCAATGCCGTCTACGTCGGCAAAACGCTTGAACAACACCGCCTTGCCTTCCATCACCGGCTTTGACGCCAAGGCGCCCAGGTTGCCCAATCCCAAAACGGCCGTGCCGTTAGAGATAATCGCGACGATATTGCCTTTGGCGGTGTATTCGTAAACAGTTGCAGGGTCTTCTTGGATTCGCAAACAAGGAGCCGCGACGCCGGGAGAGTAGGCCAAAGACAAGTCGCGTTGCGTTGTGAGTGGTTTGGTTGGAGTGATTTCCAATTTTCCGGGACGTCCGCTGGCGTGCAAAAGCAACGCCTCTTCGTCTGTCACTCGTCTATGCATTTCAGTCATTGCATCCTCTTTGAGTGTCTCTATTTTTGGATGGCCGGCGTCTTGTGTACTAAATTAAACGGGTCCAGGGACTGTGTTCCTGGTCGCCGGGGATTATAAGGGGGGAGCGAAAGCCCCCCTTATTCGCGAAGCGATCTTTCTCTGGAATTGTTTTCAAGTTTTTTTATGTCGATGATCTATGGGTTTACGATGATCTATACAGGCAAATGTTTCCAGAGGAAGATCGCTTCGCGAATAAGGGGGGCTTTCGCTCCCCCCTTATAATCCCCAGCGACCAGGAACACAGTCCCTGGACCCGTTTAATTTGGTACATAAGACGCCGACAATGCGTTTTTAAAGGAAAGACGGCTCCGACAACATAGCATATAACTTCAGCAACGCCTCTTTCGGCGGACAGTCCGTGTGATGACAAACAAATCCCCATCCGGCCGCGCGAAACAGTGCGTGGAGTTGTGCGCGATGGGTTGCCAAGCGCTCTTGATAGGCCGATCGAATGGCCTCAACCCGAGGAACCAACAGCCGGCCTTCGCCTTCCAATCCCTGAAAAAGTGCGCGCCCTTCAAAAGCGAGCGTTTCTTCCGCCGGGTCCAAGATTTGCAAAGCATATCCCCGAATCCGGCGATTTGCGAGAGTGGCAAGCTGTGCTTTCAGTGGTTCCGGCGAATCAAGAAAATCGCCGATCAACACCACATGAGCTGCTCGCGGCAAAGATTGGAAGATCGAATCTCTCTGTTCGTTGGAATGCGTCGTCGCTTTCTGAAGAATCGCCGTCAAACGATCAAGAACGTGTCGACCATTGTCGGGTCGGAAACCGGGGCTCAAGAACGCGACGCGCTCACCTGCGCGCACCAACAAAGCCGCAAGAGCCAACAACAACACATCTGCGCGTTGTCGTTTGGTCGGCAAGCGAGGATGTGAACGGTACGTCATTGACGGCGAGGCGTCGCGCCATAACCACAAACTTTGCGCCGCTTCCCATTCGGTTTCGCGAACATACACCGAAGTTGAACGAGCGGACTGCCGCCAGTCAATTCGAGTGATGCTGTCTCCGGGCTGATAACGCCGAAATTGCCAAAAGGTTTCCCCTGTGCCGACTCGTCTTCGCCCGTGAACACCCTGAGCGGTGGTTGCGGCCGTTTGAGCGGCGGCAACCATGAGAGGCGGAAAAGACGCCGCCAAAGCCTCTGCTTGGCGGCGTAAGTCACAGCAGTGAAAGGCGTCGCGAGGAGCGACGCCGTCAAGGGGAGTGTTTACGCCGTCGCTCGGATCAATGGATGCGAGAGCGCTCTCTGATGTAGGCGAACGACGGGGACGAAAAAACACGATGCGTTACTCAACTCGACCGTGACAATGTTTGTATTTTTTGCCGGAGTCACATGGGCAAGGGGCGTTGCGGGGAATTTTGCCCCATGTGTTCGGGTCGCGCGGATCGATGCCGTGAGGCGAAGGCGCATTGGTGATGATGGGACGGCGAACCACGCCTTCAGGCAACGGCTCGTCATGCCCGGGGGCGCGCGCTCCGCCGCCCATCGCCAACGCGGGGTCTTCGCGGGTTTCCTTCATTTCAGTTGGCCAACGTCCGAAGACATCTTGCGGTATCTCTTCCGGCTGGTTGACCCGTATCTCGACGTGCATCAAAAGCTGAGTGACGTTTTCACGCAGAGTGGTCAAAAGCTCTTCAAACAACTCGAAGGCTTCTCGTTTGTACTCATTCAGAGGGTCTCTCTGACCGTAGGCGCGCAAATTAATTCCCTGGCGCAGATGATCCAAGGAAAGCAAATGATCTTTCCAGCCCTGATCCAGCGTTTGCAACAACAGGCTCTTTTCGACGGCGCGCATGATTTCCGGGCCGTAATTGGCGGCTTTTTGGGCCATTTGACGGTTGGCGAGATCAAGAATGCGCTCTTCGATGGTCGATTCGTCGATGCCTTCTTCTTTGCGCCACTCATCGACAGGCACATCGATGCCGAGCAAGCGACGAGCTTCCTCATGCAGACCTTTGAGATCCCAGTGCTCGGCGTAGACGTTTGCCGGAACGCAGCGTTTAACCAAAATGTTGATCACATCTTGACGCATACTCGCGGTTACTTGCGAGACATCCGTTGAATCCATGATCTCGCGCCGTTGTTCGTACACCACCTTGCGCTGATCGTTCATGACGTTGTCGAATTTCAGCAGATTTTTACGAATCTCGAAATTGTGAGCTTCGACCTTCTGCTGAGCTTTTTCCAGAGCCTTATTGATCCAAGGATGGATGATTGCTTCGCCTTCTTGCAACCCGAGCCGTTGAAGCATTCCGTCCATGCGCTCGGAGCCGAAGATGCGCATCAAATCGTCTTCCAAAGACAGGAAGAACTTGGACGCCCCCGGGTCGCCTTGACGCCCCGAACGGCCCCGCAATTGGTTGTCGATTCGCCGCGCCTCGTGACGTTCGGTGCCGATCACATAGAGACCGCCCGCCTTACGCACGCGCTCTCTGGCGTCATCGAGTTCGGCTTTGACTCGGGCGGTGATCTCGGCGTGTTTAGCTTCGTCGGTCACGCCTTTCAGCTCTTGTTCCAGGCGCATTGAAAGGTTGCCGCCGAGCTGAATATCGGTGCCGCGTCCGGCCATATTGGTTGCGATCGTCACCGCGCCCGGGCGACCGGCCTGTGCGATGATCGTGGCTTCTTGTTCGTGATAGCGCGCATTCAGGACTTGGTGAGGAATTTTGCGTTTTTTCAGTTCAGCCGAGAGAGTTTCTGATTTTTCGATCGACACGGTGCCGACGAGAATCGGTTGTTCACGCGCGCGACATTCTTCGATCAGCGTAATGATTGCATTATATTTCTCATAGGCGCGACGGTAAACTTCGTCGTCATGATCTGCGCGCAAAACAGTGACATTCGTGGGAATCTCAACCACGTCGAGTCGATAGATTTCGGCGAATTCCGCCGCTTCCGTCATTGCGGTGCCGGTCATGCCCGCCAATTTGGGATAAAGGCGGAAGTAGTTTTGGAACGTGATCGAGGCCAGAGTTTGGTTCTCGCGCTGAATCGAAACATGCTCTTTGGCTTCCAGCGCCTGATGTAGACCATCCGAATAACGTCGTCCTTCCATCATGCGCCCGGTGAATTCGTCAATGATGATCACCTTGTCTTCTTTGACGATGTAGTCTTTGTCTCGTGTAAAAAGGATGTGGGCGCGCAGCGCTTGGTTGGCGTGATGCACGAGATTGATGTTTTGGATGTCGTAGAGATTGCCGGTTTTCAGCAAACCAACCTCACGCAGCCAATTTTCAAGTTTCTCCGTGCCCATCTCTGTAAAGTTGACGGCGCGTTGTTTTTCGTCTTTCTCGAAATCTTCGGGCGTCAGCTTTGGAATCAGGCGGTTGACGGCAATATATAGCTCGGAGGAATCCTGGGCCGGACCAGAGATGATCAACGGAGTTCGCGCTTCGTCGATCAAGATCGAGTCAACTTCATCGACAATTGCGAAGTTGAACGCCCGCTGCGCCATGTCCTCCAGACGGAACTTCATATTGTCGCGCAGATAGTCGAACCCGAATTCGTTATTGGTGCCGTAGGTAACGTCGGCGGCGTAGGCGGCGCGGCGTTCATCATCATCCAACCCATGAACGATGCAGCCGACGCTTAGGCCGAGGAATCGGTAAACCTGTCCCATCCACTGAGAATCGCGATGAGCCAGATAGTCGTTCACCGTCACGACGTGAACGCCTTTGCCTTCCAGCGCGTTCAGGTAAACCGCCAGCGTCGCCACCAGCGTTTTGCCTTCGCCTGTTTTCATTTCAGAGATTTTGCCCTGGTGCAGCACGACGCCGCCCAGAAGCTGAACGTCGAAATGTCTCTGGCCCAGAGTGCGCTTGGCGGCTTCGCGAACTGTCGCGAAGGCGTCCGGCAAAATGTCATCCAGAGTTTCGCCGTCGTTCAGGCGTTTTCGGAGCCAATCAGTGCGGGCCCGCAAGTCTTCATCGGTCAGAACCGAAACCGTCGGCTCCAGCGCGTTAACGGCCACGACATATTTCTGCAAAGCCTTGAGAGTGCGCTGATTGGCGGTGCCGAACAGTTTACGGGCAATGGCGCCGAACATGAAAGCCTCGAACGAAGATGAGAAAGGAGAAATCTGAGATCAAATAGTAGAGTACAGCAAGTCTGTCAATGTATCATGATGACGCAGAATCAGACATGAATTGTCGGATAAATTTGTGGATTTACCCGGCGGTTTTCGGTGAGAAATCTGAAAAAATCAACCGGAGCCAGGAACGCAGTCCCTCGCTCCGTTCAATTCATCGAGAGACATTTTCTACGGAAGCAAAATAGTGGAGCCGACAGTCGCGCGCGACTCCAAAGCGCGATGCGCTTCGGCTGCGTCGCAAAGAGCGAAGCTTTGATGGATATCGACTCGGACATGCCCTTGAGCCACGACATCAAACAGAAGTTTCGCCAAATTTAAAAGATCGGCGCGATGCGCAGCGTAGGTGAACAACGTCGGACGTGTGAGGAATAACGAGCCTTTCGTCGCCAACAGCCCCGGGTCGAACGGTTCAACCGGCCCAGATGCTTGACCGTATAGAATCATCGTCCCGCGAGGTTTCAAGCAATCAAGGCTTCCCATGAACGTAGAGCGACCGACTCCATCGTACACAGCCGCGACTCCAGCGCCATTGGTGATCTCTCTGACGCGATCGACGAATGATTCTTGAGTGTATAGAATTGGATGCGCGCATCCATGCGCGGCGACTAAATCCGCTTTCGCCGGAGATCCAACCGCGCCGATCACCGTTGCGCCCAAAGTCTTCGCCCATTGGCAGAGAATCAATCCCACGCCGCCAGCGGCGGCGTGAACAAGAATGGCGTCGCCCGGGCGCACGGCGAATGTTTGATGAAGCAAAAACGCGGCCGTCATGCCTTGCAACATCATCGCCGCCGCCTGTCGATCGGAGATGCTTGGAGGCAAAAGAACAAGCCGATCGGCGGGGACCAATCGAGATTCTGCGTAGCCGCCAAGAGGACCGGCATAGGCGACTCGATCGCCAATCGCCAGACCGTTGACTTCATCGCCGATTGCCTCAACCACGCCGGCGGCTTCAACGCCTGGAACACAGGGTAGGGCAGGGACTTTATAAAGTCCGGTTCTATGATATGTGTCGATGTAGTTCAGACCAATTGCGGTCTGTCTGATCCGAACAAGGCCCGGCCCGGGCGCGTCGACCCGCACCTCTTCCCAAGTCAGAACCTCCGGCCCGCCGTATTGATGGATTCGAATGGCGTGCGTCATTTTCATCTCTCCGGAAAAAAAGCAAATGGAAGGCAGGAAAACAATTCCCGGCTCGATTTTTTTACCGTTCGGTTTGAAGCGCGTCGGCTCCATTCAGCAGTGTCGGCAGAGCGATAAAACCTTTAGCGACTTCGCCGGAAAAGAGCCGGACAATAGCCTCGGCGCGATCTCGGAAACTTTGTTCTCCGGTGATCTTCGCCATTCGCGCCAAAACATTCACCATGACTCCGTTGCCGCTGGGCGTCGGCGCGTCATGAGCATGTTTTACCCGCACGATCATTGGTTCGGCGTCATTCGCCGTGAGATAGTAACCGCCTTTGGAGTTGTCCCAATAACGCTGATCCAAATGGTCAATCCATTGGCGAACCAACGACAGTATGTCGCGATCTCCTGTGGCGTCGACCAGCGCTAAACCGGCGTTGCACATATGAGCGTAGTCGTCGAGAAGCGCCGGCGTCGCTCCAAGGCGACCAAGCCTCCATGAGTGTCGCAAACGACCGGAAACGGTCATGTAAGAGCCAATGAACGTGAAAGCGTCCTTTGCCGCAGCCAACCACTCCGGACGTTGAAACGCCGACGCGGCGTGGGCAAGCGCCGCAATCATCAACCCGTTCCAATCTGCGAGAACTTTGTCGTCACGCCCCGGGCGGATCCGTTGTTCTCGTGATTGCAACAAGATCGCTCTGGCGTTTGCTAAGCGGCGTTCGTCGTGTGCGTCTCCGAGTTCAGGACGATTGCGGCGGTTGAGGATATTTTTTTCATCAACATGGCTCGTTGCTGAAACGTCGTAGGCTTGTTTGAAAAATGCGGCTTCGGCTCCGAGCAATCGATCGATTTCGGCTTCCGTCCAAAGATAGAAACCGCCTTCTTCGCCATTCGAGTCAGCGTCCAACGATCCCGCAAAGCCTCCCGGAGCGTCATCGACGGTGACGCGCATTTCACGGAGAACCCAGTCAATCGTTTCTTCGATGCGTTGCGCGTACAACGGTGACTGCGTTTCGCGCCAAACTTGCGTCATCAAATCGACGATCTGCGCGTTGTCGCAAAGCATTTTCTCGAAGTGCGGAACAAGCCATTCAGAATCGGTGGAGTAACGCGCAAATCCTCCGCCCAAATGATCGTAAATTCCGCCTTGGCACATTCGGTCAAGCGTGGTGATGACGGCGGTCTTACAGGCGTGACGACGGGTGCGTCTCCATGCGCGCCAAATCATCTCGAAAACTGTCGTTTGTGGGAATTTCGGCTCGCCGCGCAAGCCGCCATCCAACGGGTCTACATCCCGCAACAAACGCTCGGAAAGGAAGTCCAGAAGCCCTGGAGCGATCCCGGCTCCGGGGTGAGGGTCGTATATTTTCGCTAAAGACTGACGTAATGCGCTCGCATTCCCTTTCACTTTGTGTGGCGAGCGTTGGAAAGCGTCGGCCGCCGCCAAGAGCGCTTGCGATAAACTTGGGCGGCCATCCGTTGGGATAGGGGGAAAATAGGTTCCTCCCCAAAAAGGCTCGCCTTCCGGCGTGAGGAACATCGTTAAAGGCCAGCCTCCGCGTTCGCCCATCAACGCCAAGGCGGATTGGTAAACGGCATCGATCTCCGGCCGTTCTTCACGGTCGACTTTCACGTTGATGAATAAAGCGTTCACTAGATTTGCGATGTCGTCCGTTTCAAAACTTTCGTGCGCCATCACATGGCACCAATGGCATGAAGCGTATCCCAGAGACAACAAAATTGGTTTGTTTTCGATTCGAGCGCGTTCGAAGGCGGCTCGTCCCCACGGCTGCCAGTGGATTGGATGGTCTTTGTGTTGCAGCAGATAGGGACTGCTTTCGTGTTTCAGGACATTCGAGGGCGTTTGCGATGACGACATGGAATCGGCTTTCGGTGGCGAGAGGCTTTCGGGAAAGGTATGTTGGTGGTGTGTTGGCTTTTTGCCGGCAACACCAACGAGCACAGAGAATGACGTATGTCTCATGAGAAAAATTAGACGGGTTCAGAGACTGTGTTCCTGGTCGCGGGGGAGTATGAGGGGGGCTCGTTTTTCACCAAGAACGCAGTCTCTGGATCCAACTAATTTTCTTTTCATTCAGACGACACACGTTTCTCTTTCAGCTTATCACTATAAAACAAACCGAATCTGCAATCGAGGTCAAGGATGTCGAACGAAGAACTCTATTACCGAATTCATCTCTTCGCCTGCACCAACGTGCGTCCAGAGGATCACCCGCGCGGCAGTTGCGCAGGGCAAGGCAAAGTTGGTGAAATCGTGCGGAACTACCTTAAAGTTCGCGTGAAAGAGCTTGGGTTGGAAAAAGTCCGAATCAATGGTTCCGGGTGCTTGGATCGCTGTGAGCAAGGACCGCTTTTGGTCATCTATCCAGAAGGCGCTTGGTATCGCTTCGATTCAATTGAGGACGCTGAAGAAATTCTGCAAACCGTCCTGGTCAAAGGCCAAAAAATCGAACGTCTACTCGTTAAACCAGACGCTCAATAAGGGTCAAAATTTTCTTCTAAGGTGTCAAATGAGTGAAAATTAGACGGCTCCAGAGGCCAATCTCCCTGTCGTCGGGAGCAAGGACAAAAATTCTGTTCTTTTCCTAAAGAACGATCGTCCTTGTCCCTGGCGATGGAGATATTGATTTCTAGTTCCGGTTTTTTGATTCCAATGAGTGGATTCTTTAAAAGATATACATTTCGCTTTTTCGAAAATCCGAAAAAAAAGATGAGAGGGCGAGGAAAGGCCAGGGCTCCGCCCTGGACCCGCCAAAGGTCGGGAGGCCTTTGGAAACCATGACGTGGAGATTGTGACGATCAAAGGCGCGTGGGCTGTTTTCGTTCGGTGAAGCCGCAAGAAAAAAGCGCCGACACGTTTTTCGGACTTCTGATCAAACAGAGCATATCAAGATGGAGAGTTTGATGTCGGGAACGACGCTTTTTGCGCCTGCCACGTCAATAGGACGTGGCGCAGTTTCAATCGTTCGATTGTCTGGTCCATCCTCATTTTCTGCATTAGTTTGTCTTTCTCGCCGCGAATCTTTTCGTCCTCGCGTGGCCTCGCTTTGCCGCTTTCAAAACCCCGTTTCAGAAGAAATTCTCGATGAGGGGTTGGCGTTGTGGTTTCCCAAACCACACAGCTTCACCGGCGAAGACGTCGTTGAATTGCATCTTCATGGAGGCCGAGCCGTCATGGCCGGTGTTCTCGATGTTTTATCAACGCTTCCAGACCTTCAACCCGCCGGTCCCGGAGATTTCACGCGACGCGCTTTTGAAAATGGAAGATTCGATCTGACTGCGGCAGAGGCCGTGGCCGACTTGGTTGCAGCCGAGACAGCGGCGCAACGTCGTCAAGCTTTGCGCCAAATGGACGGTGCATTAGGACGTCTTTACGAATCATGGCGTCGCGAGCTTTTACATGCGTTGGCTCATTTGGAAGCCGACATCGACTTTCCCGACGAAGATTTGCCGGATGGAGTGTCTCTAGCTGTTCGGCCACAGCTCCAGAGTTTGGTCTCGGCGGTTGCGGCCCATTTGAACGATGGACGTCGAGGCGAAAGACTGAGAGACGGTGTATCGGTGACGATCATTGGACCTCCGAACGCAGGGAAATCGAGCTTATTGAATATTCTTGCTCAACGTGAAGCGGCGATTGTCTCTTCGCGAGCGGGCACGACCCGTGATGTAATTGAAGTTCGATTGGATTTAGGCGGCGTTCCGGTGATTTTGGCCGACACCGCAGGATTGCGCGCCGCCACCGACGAGATCGAAGAAGAAGGAATTCGCCGCGCACTTGATCGCGCGGAACATGCGGATTTACGTTTGGCGGTTTTTGACGGCTCGGAATGGCCGTCGCTTGATGCCCGGACATTGTCTTTGGTGGATCGCAATACTATCTGCGTTGTCAATAAGTGCGATCTTTTGCCCGAGCCAACATTGAAGGAACTTCCAGCAATTGCCGCTCAGCCGGTTCTAGCGGTCTCAGCGCGCTTGGGAGCAGGGGTTCCCACTTTGATGCAATGGGTCCAGGACCGTGTGGCTGAAATCGGCGCATGCGGAGCCGAACCGCTTCTAACACGGGCTCGACACCGCCACGCTCTGGAGGAATGTCATTGCTCCCTTTTGCGGGCGATTTCCGGAAGCTTATCGGAGCTGGTGGCGGAAGATGTTCGTTTGGCGGCGCGGGCCTTGGGAAAAATTACGGGTCGTGTTGATGTCGAAGAAATTCTTGATGTAATCTTTCGAGACTTTTGCATCGGAAAGTAGCTAATCTAGGTCTTGATCGGGAATCCAAAGAGGCGATGTTTCACGTGAAACACTGTGAAAAGCCATGAAATACTTTGACGTCGTCGTTGTTGGCGGCGGCCATGCCGGTTGTGAAGCCGCCGCCGCCGCCGCGCGTTTGGGAGCGCAAACATTGCTCGCCACCCACCGATTGGAAACCATCGGTGAAATGTCATGTAATCCGGCCATCGGAGGCTTGGGAAAAGGACATATTGTTCGTGAAATTGACGCTCTTGATGGCGTTATGGCCCGCGTCACCGATCAAGCCGGAATTCAATTCCGCATGCTTAATCGCAGCAAAGGCCCCGCCGTTCAAGGTCCACGCGCTCAGGCCGATCGCAAACTCTATCGCCGCGCAATGCGCGCCGCTTTGGACGAACAGACCAACTTGTCTTTGCTGTCGATCGACGTTGAAGACCTGAGCACAGATTCCAATGGCGCGATCTGCGGAATCACGACTCAATCCGGAGAAACAATCAAAGCCGGCGCCGTTGTCTTAACCACCGGAACATTCTTGCGCGGATTGACGCATGTCGGGGAAGTAAAAAAACATGAAGGTCGATTCGGGGAGCCGCCGGCAACCGGATTGTCTTTGGCTCTAGAGCGTTTAGGTTTTCCTTTGGGACGACTTAAAACCGGAACTCCACCGCGTTTAGATGGAAAAACCATCGATTGGGAAGCGTTGGAATCTCAGTCCGGAGACAATCCACCTCAGCCCTTCTCTTATCTTACGGAGCGTATCGATACTCCGCAAATATGTTGCGCCATTACCTGGACAACACCGGAAGTTCACACTCTGATTCGAGAGAATCTTCATCGTGCGCCGATGTACTCCGGGCAAATCCAAAGCATCGGACCTCGCTATTGTCCATCAATCGAAGACAAAGTCGTCCGTTTTTCCGATAAAACGAGACACCAAATTTTCTTAGAGCCGGAAGGTCTCGATGACGACACCGTTTATCCCAATGGAATCTCCACGTCTTTACCGCACGATGTGCAACTGGGAATCCTGAAACAAATCCATGGTCTAAAAAATGTTGTGATGCTCCGCCCTGGATATGCAGTTGAGTATGATTTCGTCGATCCCCGGGAGCTAAGACCAACTCTGGAAACTCGCCGGGTTCCGGGGCTGTTTTTTGCAGGACAAATTAATGGAACTACAGGTTACGAGGAAGCCGCTGCTCAAGGGTTGATCGCAGGATTAAATGCGGCGCTCAAAGCCGGGCAGGGGGGCGCTGGAATAGGAGGTTTGCCGCAGACATTCACAATTGATCGCGCAGAGGGATATATCGGCGTGATGATCGATGACTTGATCACACGCGGCGTCACCGAGCCCTATCGCATGTTTACCTCTCGCGCCGAGTATCGGTTGATGCTGCGCGCAGATAACGCCGATCAACGTCTTACTCCACGCGGTTTGGATATTGGTTGCATTTCCACTCGGCGACAAGAGGCTTTTGCGCAGAAGTTGTCCGCTCTGACGGCGGCGCGCTATTTGACGCGGTCTTTACAGGCGACTCCCAACGATTTGTTGCGTCAAGGAATGAAGGTCAATCAGGACGGCGTTCGACGTTCGGTGATGGATTTATTGCGATTGCCGGATGTCTCGATGGAGCACTTGTCTGAATTGTGGCCGGAATTGCGTGATCTCTCTCCGGATATTGTCGCTCAAATCGAGATCGATGCGCGCTATGCAGGCTATTTGGAACGCCAAGAGGCCGATATTCGCGCGTTTCGTAAAGATGAAATGTTGGCGTTGCCGGATGACTTGGATGTCGATGCGATTGGGAGTCTTTCGACTGAAATCCGTCAGAAACTTCGTCAAACAAAACCGGCTACTTTGGGAGCCGCCGCACGCATTCCGGGAGTGACGCCGGCGGCTATTGTTGCTTTGCTCCGTCATGTCAAACGTCGTTGAGCGAAAGGTGACAATCGCCTTTTAAAAGGGCGTTAAACGGGTCCGGGGATTGTGTTTCTGGACCCGTTTATTTGCAATCTTTTCCAAAAATGGCTTTTTGGGGAATATGCTTCGTTCACTCGAAAACTCGAAAAAAAAGACGAGAGGGCGAGGAAAGGCCAAGGCTCCGCTCTGGCGTCCGCCAAAGGCCGGGAGGCCTTTGGAAACCATGACTTGGAGATTGTGACAACCAAAGGCGCGTGGGCTGTTTTGATTTGATGACGTGGCAATAAAAAAGCGCCAACACGTTTTTCTCGGACTTCTGACCAAACAGAGTATATCTTAGAAAAATGGTTGCAGAATACCATCAAAGGACGGTCTCGCCCTTTGTAATCCCTCACCTCCAAAAACATAGCTTCTGGACCCATTTTTTTCCACTCAAAAGACGCAAGCATCAAGATGACAACACTGAACGACGATTCCTCGATTCTAAAAAATCATTGCGCTGTTTCACGTGAAACAGAAGAACGGCTGATCCTCTATGTTGCACTTCTTCGAAAATGGCAAATGCGAATCAACTTGATTTCACCATCCACGCTTCCGCATATTTGGCGACGTCACATTCTCGACTCGGCGCAACTATACGCTCTTCTTCCGGATTCTGTTCGAGTCGGCCTTGATTTTGGAAGTGGAGCAGGATTTCCTGGTCTCGTGTTGGCAATTCTTGGCGTTCCGGACATGCATCTCGTCGAAAGCGATTCGCGTAAAGTCGCGTTCCTTCGAGAGGCGTCTCGGGTCACCGGCGCTTCAATTACCCTTCATGAATGCCGAATCGAAGCAGTTCCGCCATTTTTTGCAGACGTCATCACGGCCCGAGCATTGGCGTCTCTTCCCGAATTACTAGCGTTTTCCTTACCATTCTTGGGTAAAACCAGCCATTGTCTATTTTTAAAGGGCAAAACTGTCGCAGACGAATTGACCGAAGCCGCGCGATATTGGACAATGGAAATCAACCACGTTCCCAGCGTGACTGATCGTGAAGGCGTCATTCTTCAACTCTCTAAAATTCGCCGACGCGACACGCCCCTCGTCACGCATCATGACCGTTTTGCCTGAAGGCCGGAGAAACATATGTCCGATGCACGGGTCATCGCTATCGCCAACCAGAAAGGCGGCGTCGGGAAAACCACCACCGCCATTAATCTCGCCACGGCTATCGCCGCCACCGGCAAAAAAGTTCTGGTGATTGATTTTGATCCCCAGGGCAACGCCTCGACAGGATTGGGCGTTCCGCGCGCTATTCGTCGAATTGGAAGTTACGATATTCTGTTTTCCGACGCTCCACTAGACGAAGCCGCGATGGAATCAACTGTGCCGAATTTATCAGTTGTCACATCCTCCGTTGATCTATCCGGCGCCGAACTAGAGCTTGTAAGCGTTGATCGTCGTGAGTATTTACTTCGCGACGCCATTTCGCAAAGCACCACTCCCTTCGACTATATTCTCATCGACTGTCCGCCTGCGCTCGGCTTGTTGACGTTGAATGCGTTGGTCGCTTCTCACGGGGTTTTGGTGCCGCTGCAATGCGAATTCTACGCTCTGGAAGGTTTGAGCTATTTGGTGCGCACCATCGAACGTGTAAAGCGAAACTTCAATCCTGATCTCGTCATTCAAGGCGTCGTGCTGACGATGTTCGACAAACGCAACAATTTGTCGGACATGGTTGCCGCCGATGTCCGGGGGCATTTCGGCGATAAAGTCTACGAGACGGTGATACCAAGAAACGTCAAAGTCTCCGAGGCGCCATCGCACGGAAAACCTGTGTTGATCTATGATATGCGTTGTCCTGGCTCTTTGGCGTATATTCACTTGGCCAGCGAAATGCTGAAACGTGAAAAACAGATGATTGCGGCGTAAGAGGGTTTTCCTTTGATCGATACCGACATCGCAAATCAGGATCGGACTCAAAAAAAAGGCTTGGGCGTGAACGAAGACATCAAACGATCCGAGGACAAACCAGCCCGGCGAAGCAATTTGGGGCGTGGATTGTCGGCGCTGTTTGGCGATTCACAAGAAGACTATCCCATTCCGGAAAAACCGCCAACGCGCGCGCCAAAACAAACTCTGCCCATCGAATTTCTCCAGCCTGGCCGGTACCAACCACGCCGGAGATTCGATGATGCGGCAATTCAAGGATTGGTCGAATCAATCCGTGAGAAAGGTGTGCTCCAACCGTTGTTGGTGCGGCCTCTTCCAGGAAAAACCGATCGATACGAAATCATCGCCGGAGAACGCCGTTGGCGTGCGGCTCAGGCCGCTGGCTTGCACGATGTTCCGATCATCCTTCGCGACCTGACAGATCGCGAAGCGTTGGAAATTTCTTTAATAGAAAACATCCAGCGACAAGATTTAACCTCGTTGGAGGAAGCTGAAGGCTATCGTCGTCTCTTGGAAGAGTTCAACCATACGCAAGAGGATTTATCGCGGATCGTTGGCAAAAGCCGCAGCCATATCGCCAATACTCTTCGGTTGCTGACCTTGCCCGAGCCTGTGAAGCAAATGGTGCAAGATGGCGTCTTAACAGCCGGACATGCGCGAGCTTTGATTACGGCTCCAGATCCTGTCGCCGTGGCGCAGCAGGTGGCGGCGTTGGGGCTGAACGTCCGACAGACTGAAGAGCTGATGCGCGCCGATCCGGAAACCGAGGTGACGGAAAAAAATCAGGTTGAAAAACCGCCAATGAAGAACGTCGATATTTTGGCGCTAGAACAGGATTTATCGAACGATTTGGGATTGAAAGTATCGATCGCCAGTAGAGGAAAAGGAGGCTCTATGACGATACGATATAAGACGCTCGATCAAATTCAGTTTGTAATTGATCGACTGAAACGAACCTAAATTTTTCTGCGAAAGTGTCATATACTCCGTTCATTCGAAAACTCGAAAAAAGATGCAAAAATGAAACGGGTCCAGGAACTGTGTTCCTGGACCCGTTTCATTTTCTTTTTAAACGGAGATGCGCCTAAGTCATATGCACATGCTGAAGAATGGTAAGCGTTCTCCCGCCCCCACATTGTTATGCTAACTATCGGATGAAATAATGGCTGACCTAAAGCATGGAGGTCAGCCCCAATGGATAATATTAGTGATAAGCCTGGTTATAATGTTAGTTATACAGATAGTTCCGGCAATTGCCGTCAACCGGACACTATCCAACGGGTTGAGATTATTACAGGTGTAGGTCGTCGTCGTCGGTGGACGTCTGAAGAAAAGGCCCGGATCGTATCTGAGACGCTTGCGCCAGGCATCAACGTTTCGGAAATAGCTCGAGGGTACGGTCTTTATGCCAGTCAGCTTTTTAGTTGGCGTCGGCAGTTTCGCACCGAGGAGAAGCGAGACGACCAGACGCAAAGTTTTGCGCCGGTGGTTGTCTTCGACGACTTGAGATCGGAGACAGCGAACAAGGCCGGAACGATTGAGGTTGCGATCGGCGATGTTGTCGTCCGTGTCGGCGGACAAGTCGATGTCGTCAATCTCCGTCACGTCCTTGACGCCGTTCGGAGGCTAAAATGATCTCGGCCCCGTCCGGAGCCAAGATCGTGGTGGCGACAAAGCCGGTTGATTTTCGTCGCGGGATTGACGGATTGGCCAGCTTGGTTCAGCAAGCTCTTAAAGCCAATCCTTTTTGTGGCGACTTATTCATATTTCGTTGCCGGCGCGCCGATCGAATTAAAATCTTGGGTTGGGACGGAACGGGTCTTTGGTTGTACCAAAAGCGGTTGGAACAAGGGCGTTTTGAGTGGCCGCCGGTTCGCGACGGCGTTGTGACCTTAAGCGCGGCACAGTTGAGTATGTTGCTTGAAGGGTTGGATTGGTCAAGAGTAAAGCCAATTACAATAAAAACGCCGCTGCGTGTATGTTGAAGTTTTTCTTGCTTTGATGAAAAAATTATCTATAATCAATCGCATGAATTCATCTCCAGACTTCGACGCGCTTGATAGAAATAGCCTTATAACCATGCTGAACGAACTCAGCATGGAACGCCAGGCTATACAGATAGAGCGCGATAATTACATCGAAGAAATCGAGAAACTTCAACGATTGGTTGCTCAATTTCAACGCGCTATGTTCGGTCGGCGCTCTGAGAAGATTGATCCCAATCAACTTCAACTTGCTCTTGAAGATACTGAACAAGCCCAAGCTGAAGCCTCTGCGGCGTTGGAACAGAAAAAGGGCGATAAACCCGACCGGCCGCCTCGCTCTGAACGCCCTGCTCCCCAACGTAATCGAGGGGCTCTTCCCAAGCATTTGCCCCGCGAAGAAGTGGTGATCGAGCCCAAAGACAAGAGCTGCCCCTGTTGCGGCGGCAATATGCACGTTATCGGCGAGGACGTCTCCGAGCAGCTCGACGTCGTTCCGGCTCAGTTTAAGGTCAAAGTCATCCGCCGCCCTCGTTATGGATGCCGTGGCTGTGAACAAGCCGTCGTTCAGGAGCCCGCGCCCGAGCGGCCGATCGACGGCGGCATGGCGACGGAAGCTTTGATCGCACATGTCTTGATCAGCAAGTATGCCGACCACCTGCCTTTGTATCGGCAAGCCGTTATCTACGCTCGACAAGGCGTTGCACTGGACCGCTCTACTTTGAGCCAATGGGTCGGACGAGCCTCTTGGTGGCTGAAGCCGATGCATCAATTGCTGAGCAAGGAGGTTCTGTCCTCTCGTAAAGTATTCGCAGACGATACGACCGTTCCGGTCCTTGATCCCGGCCAAGGCAAAACCAAAACCGGCCGTCTTTGGGCGTATGTTCGTGATGACCGCCCCTGGAAAGGCGAATTGCCTCCGGCCATTGTCTATTTTTATTCCGAAAATCGGAAAGGAAAGCACCCAGCGGAGCATTTGACAAATTTCTCCGGAGTTCTTCAAGTCGACGGCTACGCCGCCTACAAGACAATCGCTAAAGCAAACAAAATATCCGAGAAAAACATTGTACTATCCTTTTGTTGGACGCATACAAGACGCAAATTCTTCGACATCCACAAGGCGAATCAATCGCCGATTGCTCTGGAGGTTTTACAGCGTATTGCAATGCTGTACGCCGTTGAAGATACTATTCGCGGTCAAACCTCAGAAGTACGTCGCGCTGTTCGTCAGGTGCGCTCTAAACCTTTGGTGGATGATCTAAAAAATTGGTTGATGGAGAAACTGGGTGAAATCTCCCAAAAAACCGAACTCGCCAAAGCCATTCGTTATACTATAAATCACTGGAACGGATTGTGCGTTTTTCTTGAAGACGGCCGTGTTGAAATGGACACCAACACGGTTGAACGCGGCATGCGACCGCAAAAACTTACAGCCAAGAACGCTCTCTTTGCAGGGAGCGACGCCGGTGGCCGGAATTGGGCCCTTATCGCTTCGCTCATTGAAACGGCCAAACTCAACGACGTCGAACCTTTCGCTTGGCTTACGGATGTCTTGAGGCAGATGGTCGGAGGCTTTCCGGCCAACCGCTTGCCCGAACTTCTTCCCTGGAACTGGAAGCTTAAAAACACAAAAAAGTCTCCAGACGGATAGGGCCATCCCGTAAACCGACAATCTATGCGACGTCCGGTCCGAGCTATTCGCCTCGGCTATACCATCGTATGCGCAAAAGTCGCACAAGCCACCCTCTTTTCCCATTCCCCTCATTTCTGCCTATCGTGCGCGCGAGGCAAAGTCTCGCCTATCAAATGGCGTTTGACAAGGTGGGAACAGGAGAACGCTTACGAAGAATGGCTTCGGCGTTGGTTTCTTCCGGTGGATCAAGATTTTGATTTCGCACGATCAAAATTTCGGGAATAATATTCAAGAAAATTTGAGCTAAGCGTGGATCGAAATGCTTCCCAGATTGCTCTTGAATGAAGGCCAACGCCTTTTCAATCGACCACGCCACCTTGTAAGGACGAGCTGAAGTCAGTGCGTCAAACACGTCGCACAAAGAGCAAATTCGTCCTTCAATCGGAATGGCGTCTCCTTTCAGTTGATTAGGGTAACCGTTTCCATCCCACTTTTCGTGATGTGTTAACGCGATTGTTTGAGCGACCTTCAGGAGCGGATGAGCGCTATCGTCGAGTATTCGAGCGCCAATCAAAGTGTGCTCTTTCATGATCTCCCATTCTTTATCATCCAGCTTTCCGGGTTTTAGCAGAACTCCATCTGGAATGCCGATTTTACCAACGTCGTGCATCGTGCTGGCATGCATCAACCAATCGGCTTGTTTTTCATCCATTCCGGCTGCGCGTCCTAAAATATAGCAATAGCGGCTCATACGAACGACATGCAATCCGGTCTCATTGTCTCGGTACTCTCCGGCCCGCGCCAAACGCCGAATGATTTCAACATGAGTTTGCTCTAAATCTCGGGTCCGATCCTGAACACGCTGTTCGAGGATTTCTGTTTGTCGCCGGCGTTCATTATAAAGTTGCCGAACTTCAAGAATGTTGTTAACGCGATTCAACATTTCGATTTGATCAAAAGGCTTTGTGATGAAATCTTTGGCTCCGGCGCCCAGAGCGCGATTCCGCGTGTTAAGGTCGGACTGAGCAGACAAGACCAGGATCGGCAAATAGTCTTCAGAGGTAACTTCCGCCATTTGCTCCATGACTTGGAAGCCGTCGAGATGCGGCATACGAATATCAAGCAAGATAATATCGAATCGCCATTGCTGATAAAGAGACTTGACCTCTCGTGAATCCGTCGTCGTCCAGATGTTTTCATATCCAGCGACGTTCAGCATCATCTGGAGCAACTCGACGTTGGCCGGATTGTCATCAACGATCAAAATCCGGGATTTTGCGTAATTGGGACGCGGGAGGTTTTCCATGTTTACTGATATTCCCATTCAGACGATGGACCGATATTCGCGGAATTGTGGTGGAAACGGTGCTTTTCAATGTTTTTATAGAAATTGAAAGTCATGTGTCATTGTTAGGATAATCCTTTGATATGATTTTTAAAAGTTTTCAGCATCTGGTTCAAGTCAATGGGTTTGGTAAGATAACCGTCAAATCCAACCCGAAGCCCGCGCTCTATGTCGCCAGCGGTTGCATTGGCGGTAATCGCCACCACAGGAATATGATGAGTCTTGTGGTGACTACGCAAACGCTTGAGAGCCTCAACGCCATTAATTCCCGGTAAATTTATGTCCATCAAGATCATGTCAGGGAGATGGCTTTCCGCCAAAGCGATTCCAAGCTCCGCGTTATGGGCGCTTAACATTTCTAGATTGCTGACTTGCTGCACAAACATTTGGACGAGAGCAAGATTCGCAGGATTGTCTTCAATATAGAGGACTTTGCCAATGACTTCATGTTTGATCGAAGTGTTTGCTAAAACTTGTTCATGAGAAGAAGGCGCCACAACAACAGCGTTGGCCAACGGAAGGTCAACCCAAAAATCAGTTCCTAAATTGATGACGCTGCGCACGCCGATATCTCCGTTCATCAACTGGACAAGTTGCCGTGTAATGGTTAGGCCTATGCCAGTTCCTTCGATGCCGCGACCTTCCATTCCTAGCCGATTGAAAGGTTTAAATAGCTCAGAAACTTTATGTTCAGGAATTCCGAATCCGGTGTCGCTGACTTGAATGCGAAGAAACGAAGGCTTGTCATTGGCCTGCGAAGCATTCATTGACGGCGAATGAGTGCGTTCGTTTTGAACACGACTTGAAGTGCTGTGAGTAGCGCGTGGGGCAGCCACAGGCATCAGCATAATCGTCACAGATCCATGCGGACGATTGTATTTGACGGCGTTTGAAATCAGATTTAGTAAAACTTGCGTCAGGCGAGTATAATCTGCTAAAATTTGTAAGTGAGGGATTTTTCCATCGGCAATCGTTAGAGTAATACCGGCTTTGGCGGCAACAGGTCGAATCAGATTTAAGCACTCCTCTAGAACCGACAAAGGAGAAACCACCTCGATCGACAGATTGATGTGTCCGGATTCAATTCTCGCCAAATCAAGAATTTGATCGATTAGCTCCAACAGATGGCGTCCACCCTTTAAAATGTGAGTAACGCAACTTTTTTGTGTGGAGGTAAGAGGTTCGCGCGGATTGACCTCCAACATCTGACTGAATCCAAGAATAGCGTTTAACGGCGTTCGCAGTTCATGACTCATGCTGGACAGAAAGGCCGATTTGGCTTGATTGGCTTTGTCGGCTTCTTCTTTCGCCAGACGCATGCCTTCCTCGGCGCGTTTTCGGTCAGTGATGTTAAATCCGACGGCTTGATATTCGACAATGTTTCCGTCTCGATCAAAGATCGCGCGTTCAACCCACTGTTGCCAGTGATCGTTGTTATCGGAAAGCTTAACTTTACACTCATAGGTTGTTGTCGGCTCTAAGGGCGTGAATGTGTGAGTTCGCGCTTTGACCGGAACCAAAGAATCGATACGGTGTCCAATCAGTTCTTTGGAGTCAGTTCCAAAAGCGAAAGCAAAAGCCTGGTTAACGAAAGTAAGACGTTCATCGGGAGTGAATCGACATAGAAGCTCTGTTTGGTCTTCCACCACCGCGCGATAGCGCTCTTCACTTTGTTTTAAGGCCCGCTGAGCAACTTTAATCGGTGTTATGTCCTGAACCACTCCCAGAATGTAAACCGGATCTCCTCCCTTATCACGAACCACATCTCCACGCTGGTGTAGCCAACGAAGATTGCCATCGGGCCAAATCACACGATGTTCGACATCAAAGCCGCCGCGATCTTTTAGGCACGCCGTGATGGTCTCTTGCACATGGAGTCGGTCTTCTGGATGAACTGCATCGTGAAATTCGAAGAAGGTTTTCATTACCTCAGAGGGGTGGCGTCCAAATAATGGAGCAATCCTTTCTGATCCAAAAAATGTTCCCGCATGTATATCCCATTCCCAAGTTCCTATATTGGCAAATATTTGACTGCGATTGAATCGAAATTCACTTCTTTCCAGCTCGAACTGAGTTTTTTTAAGCTCGGTTATATCGCTGACGATACCCGTATATAATTGCTTTCCTGCGATTTTTACTTCGCTAACCGCCAAATGAAGTGGAACAATTGACCCATCGATGCGCAGACCTTCCACTTGACGTCCAATATTGGCAATTTTAGCGATTTTCGTTTGACGGAAGGTGCGAAGATATTGATCATGACGGCTTCGATCTGGTTCCGGCATCAACATTGAGACGTTTTTTCCGATGATTTCAGTCTCTTGATAACCAAAGATATTTTGTGCCGCGCGATTCATCGATTCGATGATTCCGTTTTCATCAATAGTGATAATTCCGTCTGCGGCTGTGTCGAGAATGCCCCGGTAACGCGCCTCGCTGATTTCCAACGCCGCTTGAGCTTGTTTTGTTTCGTTTATTTCAACCTGAGATCGTTTCACCGCCAATCTAAGATCCATGGCGTCGGAGGTAAGACCAGCCAAATCCCTCAAAAGTTGCCGTTGTCGATCATTAAACGCCCGAGGGACTTTATCGATGACACAAAGCGTTCCTAAAGGGCGACCTTTGCGGCTATAAAGAGGAGCCCCAGCGTAGAATCGAATCTGTGGGCCATGCGTCACCAAAGGATTGTTTTGAAATCGAACATCTTTTGATGTATCCGTTATAACGAACACATCGCCTTGAATGATAGTGTAGTTGCACAATGAAATATTGCGTGGTATTTCTCGAATCTCAATTCCAACAATGGATTTAAACCATTGGCGATGTTGATCTACAAAGGAGACAATAGCAATTGGAATACTTAATAATTCACTGGCGATTCGGGTGATGCGATCGAAAGATTCTTCCGCAGCAGAATCAAGAATTTGGTACTCATATAAGTCACCTAATCTTTGATCTTCGTTTTCAGGAATTTCCAGCTCAATCATTTTTTTACCTATTGATGATATTGTTTGAGGGTGATCAAGAAAATGACGCACGCATTCGCGCCAAGACATTATAGGAATAAAGCGTCAATAACTCCATTTGTCCACTTCAGGGCTTTGGAATTATTGATATTTTCTTCGAACGGGCTCTAAGAAAGAGGACATGGCGTGGTTGCTTTGGAAACGCCTCTGTGCGATTTTGATAGAAAAGCGATTGATTTTTGTTTGCCGGGCGTTGACGGCAAAACATGGACCTTGGCGGAATGCTCGGGCCCTCGCGGTGTGTTGGTGATGTTCTTGTGCAATCATTGCCCCTATGTTCAGATGGTTGTAGACAGACTGATATGTGATGTGAAAGAACTTCAAACATCCTATGGAATCGGCGCAGTCGCCATAATGGCAAACGATGTCGAAGAATATCCCCAAGACAGCTTTGATAATATGAAGAAGTTCGCCACGCAGCGAGGTTTTTGTTTTCCGTATTTGTATGACGCCACGCAAGAAACCGCACAGAGGTATGAAGCGGTCTGCACGCCCGATTTCTTTGGTTTCAATGCGGATAATAAACTTCAATATCGAGGTCGATTGGATGGAGCCCGCCAGCAAATGACGTCAAACGCCCGTCGAGAACTGTTTGAGGCAATGATGATGGTAAGCAAAATTGGTCGTGGGCCGCAGGAGCAATATCCAAGCATTGGGTGTTCAATCAAATGGCGTAACACGATGACATGATCTTTAAGTGTATTTTTAATGCAGTGGACGTAAAGAGCCTGTTCGAAGAATATTTCAATATTTTCAGCGACGCACAGCGAGTCAGTCCATCGGAGATCAAAACCCGAAGGACGTCATGGAGCGGCGTTCAAAGGGGGGAGATATGATGGATAGCCTTCGAGGTTGGTCAAAATATAGATATTTTCTCCGGACAGCTTCGGAGATTTTAGACAAAAAAATAAGATTTTTAACCAGTGCAAACGCTACGGGCCTCCCTATGTCGATTCGTTGAAAGATTTTAATTTTGTCGTCACGTTTTTTTGATTTTAATATTGACCTGGAGAAAAAAAAGCGTTATCGAAAGCCGATTCGCCTATGAATCCAGAACGCTGATCGTATCGGATATTTTTCGCGAAACAATTCTTATCAGGACGTATTTATTCATCAAAGAAAGTGTTTTTAAAGTTAGTGCTTTTTTTGGTTTTACGCAGACACTCAAAAAAGATTTGAACGCTGCTCTCTATCGTACTTTTCCCCTGACGCCGTCTTGCTTTATTGCTCAATGTCGGCGTTGCTTCGTGACGAGATTGCTCCATGGCTGGTTCGTCTGGTTCAAATTCGTCGTCACCCCACCGAAAATTTTTGGCGACACCTTTGGCAACACATTGGCAACCAAGCAACATCATGCACTCCGATTCCGCCGCCGAATCGGATATGCCGAAAAAACGAGGGCGAATTCCGCAATCGGCTTGGCCGCGCATCTTAGAGCGACATAAAGCAGGCGTCACCTTATCGGCGTTGGCCCGAGAGTTCGATTGCACCCCCAGCGCCATTTCATACATTGTGCGAAAAGCCGAAGCTGCGAGTCGAATCTCGAATAGTCGCGACTATTCCAATCGCGAGAGCGTTCGTGACGAAAACGCTTCTGTGGCTCCCAAACCGTCTTCCGCGCCGGCAATTTCGACGCCGTCTCCTGCGTTGGGTTCTGTGTCTCGTTACACGCTTGCTCCGCGTGCGCCATCGACTTTAGTGAAACAACCCTCCGCCGGAACGGAAAATTTGGCGACATCTTCAAACACCTCACCGACGTCAAGCGCCTCATTGCATTCGGCGCCCCTTTCCAAGAACACGACGACGCCCGGCAGCGCAGTCGCATTGCCTTTGCCCACACCACCTACGAACGCCGGAACGGCGGCCTCCGTGGTCGTTCCAACCAATGCAGCCCCACAACCCCAGCAGCCGACATCTGCGCCTTCAGCGTCTCCCGTCGCCGCCGATGGGGCTCTTTTGACCACGACAAACCCTGCGCCGACACCGGTAGACGCGCCATCGTCACGTCCCAGCGCGGCTCCTCCGCCGATCGACGCCATTGAAGCCCGTTTGCGTGAAACGGCCCGAAATTGTTTGGCTGCTTATCGTGGTTGGAGATTAACTCCGGGAGAAACCTCGATTCAGGTTCTGAACGACGCCGTTCATGACTTGCGTAAAACCTTGGCGCGGATAGGCTTCGATATTTCCGCTATTCGACGTGACGAGCAAGGAATTAGGCCGATTCCCATACCGATTCATCGGGCCGTGCGACGTCCGCGTTAGATATTTCGACCCTGAAAATGAGGGATTTTCTCGCACCAGCCAGGCCACAGAGCCATGCCCGAGGTTCGTTTTTATCATCTTCAGAGAATAACTCTGGAACAAGCCTTGCCGCGATTGTTGGAGAAAATCCTTGATCGCGGTTGGCGGGCGGTGGTGTTGGCGAATTCAGATGAGCGAATCGATCGCCTAACACAAACACTATGGACGTATGATTCTGCGTCTTTTTTACCGCATGGCGATCGGCGCGACGGCATGGCGGAACGCCAGTGGGTTTGGCTGACGGCTGTGGAAGAGAATCCAAACGGAGCGCAGGTTCTGGTGTTAACGGATGGCGCTTCTGCGCAGAGACTCGAATCTTTTTCTTTGGTGTGCGATGTTTTCGATGGCAACGATTCGACGGCGCTATCAGCGGCGCGCGAGCGATGGCGACGTTGCAAGAGCGCAGGATGCTCTTTAACGTATTGGCAACAAACAGAGAATGGTGGTTGGGTGCAAAAGGCTTAATTCCGATTGCGAAAGTGGATTTTTGAATTATTTGTGTCTCTATTTTTCAGATATATAGATAGATATATATTGTTCGATTGAGAACCCGAGAATCACGCGGCTTCTCCGAATTGAAATGATCCATTTCCATCCGGTTGTCATAAGCTCCAAGTCATGGTTTCCAAAGGCCTCCCGGCCTTTGGCGGGTCGAGGGCGG
>CAUYUA010000238.1:0-23438 GCA_963575675.1 Azospirillaceae bacterium | reverse complement strand
GCTGTAAATATTAGCGTTATCCGAATCAATTTGGCGATTCAACTCGATCGTATCCATCGCCAATGCGCGCGTCTCCGTTGGAAAACCCGTAATGTTGTTCACGCTGAATTGAACATCGTATCGATGAGGAATTTTCAGCGCCTCGATAATATCAGCGTTCTTCCAACGTCGATCAAGAATACGCGCGCGAAATTCTTCATTGCCGTGTTCAATGCCAAAAGAAATGCGATGTAGACCAACTTTCGCCAACTGCGCAATGTTCTCGTCAGAGATGGTTTCCGGACGAGTTTGCATCCAGAATGGAAGTTTAAACTCCGAATACATCTCACAAAATTCATCCAACTCGCGCTGGTTCATCGCCAAAAAAGTATCGGCCCAGAAATACGCATACTCCAATCGAAATTTCTCTTGAAAATACTTCAATTCTTTATGAACAAGCTCTGTTTTCTTTTTCCGTAGAAACTTGGCGCTGGTTCTCTCGCGATAAAGGGAAACTTGCGTCGGAGAATTGCAGTATCGACATGTATAAGGACAGCCACGAATGGTTTCGATCGGCAACATTCGATAAACACGTCCCGACATCGGTCGATAAAGACGAGCGTCTTCAAAAACGCTGACATCCATAATCGGATTTTCATTAATGTCGACAGGTTTGGCGATAGGGTTTTTCTTGATCGCGCCGTCGGCTCTTTTGACCCAGAGATTTGTGACATCGTCCCAGCTTCGGCCTGATTCAATGCGTCGACACAGCTCTAGAAGCGCGTGCTCGCCTTCGCCGACGCACACCATGTCCACCAAGGGGAAGCTAAGGGCTAGATCCGGCGCAAAAGTCGGGAAAACACCCCCGGCAATCACCGGAATTCGATCTTTAATTTTCTGCTCTTTGATTTCATTAAGAATATACATGCCAAGATCCCACATGTCCTCGGTCGAGGATATGGCGATCAAGTCGGGAGAAAAACGGCGGATTTGTGCATGCAGGTCTTGGCGCCAATCCGTCGTTCGAAGTTTGATGCCCCGTTCGTCCATGTTGTAGGGGACGACGTTAAGGAACTCCATTTTCGAACCATCGGAGTCGATACCATAGTCAGTGTTATAGTAGGTCGAATCGAAAACTTCGATTTTATGGCCTTCACCTTTCAACAACGCAGAAAACAAAGCGATCGCCGGCGGCAGCATATTCATGCCGTAGGTGTTGGGATAAACAAATAGCACCTTAATGCCCATAACATCGCCTCGCGTGTCTACCGACGATAAAAAAATAAGGTGTGTCTTCTGGATAAAAATTCAACGGGTCCAGGGACTGTGTTCCTGGACCCGTTGAATTTTTACCTGTTCCGTCCAGAGAACATCTCTTTTTTTTTCATTTAAGCGCGCCGCTGGAAACGGAGAAACACCGGCGTCCTTAATGCCTCGATCGCCTTCTGCTCATAGCGCGACGACGGCCAATCATCGGGACGTCGCCGCCAATCATCGGGACGCCGCGCCAACCACACAAAATCCGGGTGACGCCAAGTCTGATCCAACATCCAGCGAATAAGACCCGGATCGTCGCTGGCCAAGCGCAATTCCGCGCCGGGACGCAACACGCGCGCCAAACGCTGCAAGTTTTTCGGACCAATAAATCGACGCTCTTGGTGCCGGGTCTTAGGCCATGGATCAGGGAAGAGCACAAAACACCGGCCAATCGAGGCGTCGGGAAGAGCGTCGATCACCGGACGCGCATCGTCAGGAACAATGCGAATCGTACGAATGCCCTCAGCCTCAATCTGCTTCAACAGAGCCGAGACTCCGTTGATGAAGGGCTCACAACCGATCATGCCGATATTGGGGTTGATTACCGCTTGCGCGGCCAAATGCTCGCCGTTCCCGAACCCGACCTCCAGCCAGACGTCATCGACCGGCTCGTCAAAAAGAGTTCTCGGATCAAGCGTTTGTCCAACGGACGGCGTAGCGGCGCGATAGCGGGGAAGAGCTTCCTCCAGCAGCGAAGCGCGTTGTTGACGCAGCTTGCGACCGTGACGACGACCATACACGCGCAAAGGAGCCTGATCCGAGGAAGACATGCCGAGCTTGCTTGTTAAAGAATAAGATCGAAGAAAACAAAAAACAAAAAAACGAACAGAGAGCCGGAAGGTGGAACATAGTCTCCCTTTTGGCTCTCTTTTCGCCCAAAGCTCAGACGTTCAAATTTTAGATATTGAACGCGGACTGTAATTGTTTCACCAAATCAACCCGCTCCCAAGAGAAACCGCCGTCCGGCTCGGGATCCCGACCGAAGTGACCATAGGCCGCCGTGCGGGCGTAAATCGGCTTGTTGAGGGCGAGATGCTCGCGAATGCCGCGCGGGCTTAAGTTGACCAGCTCCTGCAAGACAACCGAGAGCTTGTCTTCATCGACCTTTCCGGTGCCGTGAGTGTCGATGTAGACCGACAGAGGCAGCGACACGCCGATGGCGTAGGAGAGCTGGATGGTGCAGCGATCGGCCAAACCGGCGGCAACGACGTTCTTGGCCAAATAACGCGAGGCGTAAGCGGCGGAACGATCGACTTTGGTGGGGTCTTTGCCGGAGAAAGCGCCGCCGCCGTGCGGAGCCGCGCCGCCATACGTATCGACGATAATCTTACGCCCGGTGAGACCGCTGTCGCCATCGGGACCGCCGATGACGAATCGGCCGGTGGGGTTGACGTAGAATCGACTCTCGTCGCACATCCACCCTTTGGGGAGCACATTCAGAACGTGAGGACGAACGATCTCGCGAACGGCGGCCTGATCAATAGAGGCGTCGTGCTGTGTGGAGATAACCACCGAGGTGGCGCGCACGGGCTTCCCGTTGGCGTACTCCAAGGAGACCTGGCTCTTGGCGTCGGGGCCAAGCAACGGCGCCGCCCCAGAATGACGAGCTTCCGCCAACGAACGCAACATCGCGTGCGCATAGTAGAGCGGAGCCGGCATCAGAGCGGGAGTCTCGTTGCAAGCGTAACCGAACATGATGCCCTGGTCGCCCGCGCCTTCGTCTTTCTCGTCTTTGGCGTCGACGCCAACGGCGATGTCCGCAGACTGAGAGTGGACCAGGATTTTAACGGCGGCTTTTTCCCAGTGGAAACCTTCTTGTTCGTAGCCGATGTCTTTTACGGCGTGGCGAGCGGCGGCTTCGAGCAGATCCGGAGTGATCGATTCCGGACCACGGACTTCTCCGGCCAGAACGATCTGATTGGTGGTGCAGAGCGTCTCCACCGCCACGCGGGCGTAAGGGTCGGCGCTAAGATAAAGATCAACGATCGCGTCGGAAATCCGATCACACACCTTGTCAGGATGACCTTCGGAAACCGATTCACTGGCGAAGACGTAATTCAACTTTGCCACGGGCAACCTCGGCGCGTTGCAGGGTAAAAAAAGGGCCAACCGACTTTCCGAAAGGAATGTCTGCAAGTAGGGTTTATGACAAGCTTTGGCCGCAAGGTCAAGACGCTTATCACGAAAAGCGCGACAATGACAACGATCTTGCTAGAAACGCCGCAAAAGCGCGCATATAATCAGAGTAAAGCTAAACAAGTTGTAGAATAAGAATTTTCTATCCGGGGAGAATCATAAAAAATACGGCCTCCGTGGAAAAGACAGAGCACGCGAAAAAAATTAGAACATCAAAACGATTGATGTTGAAGAAAAAGAAATAATGCAATGAACAAACCCATTCTAGTAAGAGGACGAGTTGCCTCGAACACGTCAAACCCAGAACGTCGATCAGAGATTTTCTTCGTGGTTTTACAGAACGATTAATATTTTGTCCGGAAAAAATGTCAATGTTTTCGAGCGGACTCTTTTTGAGCAGACTCACTCTTTTCGAGCAGACTCTAAGAGAAACAGGTTATTTCATCACCCCTTCCTCAATTTTCTCCACGCCGTCCATCGCAAGCAGCCTCATACGAAATTGGCAAACCGTCGATCACGCCTTCGCCGTGGAACGGAAGAAATGAAAGAAATAGATGTCCGAATAATTTTCTCAAGCTTTCTCGACCCCGAAAGCTCCTGCAATTCAGAAAACAAACCCTGCTCAAAAACGACGCAATATGCGATGACCACGCATCCGCTAAAGATCATGACAGACACCCCTATCAATGGCGCAAGAGAACGGGCGCGATGGGCGAACAGCGTCGAAGCCTGGAATTATTGGGCCGAACCAATGGCCGCTATGGCGGATCGCCTCAACCAACCTCTGCTGGATTTCGCCGGCGTGCGGGCGGGAAACATTGTGCTGGATTTAGGAGCCGGAGTCGGAGAACCGGCATTGAGCGCAGCTCGACGAGTCGCTCCGTGCGGTCGCGTGGTCGGACTCGATTTGGAACGCCACATGTTGCGCGTCGCCAAACGACGGGCGACGGCTTTGCCGGTGGACTTCGTCACGGCAGACATGACGCGCTTGCCTTTCATCGAGGACGCCTTCGATTGCGCCGTATGTCGATTCGGCGTGATGTTCGTTCCGAATGTGAACACGGCTCTGAGAGAAACTTGGCGCGTGTTGCGGAGTGACGGAAAAGCTGCTTTTATGGTTTGGGGGACTCAGGCGGAGAACGACGTGTTCGAAGTTCTTGGGCGCGTGGTTGCCGATATTTTGGGCGAAGACGAGCGTTATCCATTGGCGCCTTTGTTTCGGTTTGCCGAACCGGGATCACTTGGCGCGGCGATGACGGCGGCGGGATTTGTGGATGTGCAAGAAGCGGCTTTGCGTCCCACGCGCAAGGTGGGAGTCAAAGAACCGTTCTGGCAAGCGACTCTCGACATGGTGTTTGGGCCACGTTTAGCGGCAAGTTCAGAGCATGACCGAGCGCGGGTTCTTTCGGCCATCCCCGCCGCTTTCGCACAAAAAGCTATTGACGACATAGTTCTTCTTGCGATGCACGCACGTGTCGTCTCAGGCCGAAAGCCATGAACAAAATAAAAAATGAGAAATAAAAGACGAATGAATCCTGGGACTGTATTCCTGGTCGCCGAGGATCGCGAGAGGGAAGCAAAAAATCCCTTATTCGCAAAGCGATCTTCCCCTGAAGATAACCTGTAGCGAGCCAACACAAATAAACGATTCCAGAGGAAAATCGTTTCGCAAATAAGGGGGGCGCTCCCCCTTATGATCCCCACGAACAGGAACATAGTCCCTGGACCCATCGAATTTCTACTCAGTTTGCTCAGGAGGCATTCAAAACACCCCATGCGTGAACTCTTCGCTCGATTGCGCCGTCATCCCGGCGGAGCCCTTCGCCTGTTCATCTCCTCCTTAATCATCAACATCCTTGGCCTCGCATCTTCAATCTATGTTATACAAGTCCTCAACCGATACGTTTCTTATGGAGTCAATGGGACTCTCATCACCCTAACCACCGGCGCAATCATTGCTATAGTTGGCGAGTTTATCTTTCGTCAACTTCGTCTCGCCGTTGGAGAAGACATCATCGGAGACGAAGATGAACGTCTTTCCATCGGCTTATTTGGTCTTTCCGTCACAACGCGCCTTGACGCCTTTGAAGCGCGTCCTATTGGAACGCGCGCCGAAATTCTTCGCGCCTCAGAACGCACAGAATCCGCTTTCGGTCCACCTGCCCTCGCCGCCCTCGCCGACCTTCCTTTCTCTCTCGTTTACCTTACCGGCTTATTTTTGCTCGCCCCTCCTCTGGCGATGGTCACTGCGGGGTTCGGCGCTGTTTTGTTGTTGCTCGCTTGGAACAGTCAACGCGCGGCGGCAACGGCGCAACACTCTTTAAACACCGCAGCCGCCCGAATCGGCTCTTTGGTTATGGCCGGTCTTCAGGCCGGCGAAACCATACGTCACTTTCGCGCCGTCGATCGTTTGGTCGAAGCCTGGAGCGTTGCGGCCGCTCAAGCCCATGCTCTGAGACGCCATGCTCGTCGAACACATCACGCCTCCAGCGCGTGGGCGCAGCTCGTCCAAAGCCTGACCGGAATCGCCGTGATCGGCGTAGGCGCCGCTTTGGCTGTGGATGGAGTGCTTGACGTCGGCGTCTTGGTTGGCGCCAACATCATGGCCGCTCGCGCGTTGACGCCGCTCAGCCGCTTGATCCCACTGGCCGAGTCCGCACGCGCCGCCGCACAAACTCTTGCCGAAGCCCGCGCTTTTGCCGCCTCTACGCCTGTTGAGCCTCGATTAGGCAAGATCATCCCCGGCTGGCTAGGCAAAATCGAGGCGCGCTCATTGGCGTTCACCCCTTTGGGAGGAAACACGCCTCTCTTTACAGCGCTGTCGTTTGCTCTTGAGCCTGGCGGCGTTCTAGTGATCACCGGCAAGAACGGCTCTGGAAAAACCAGTCTTCTGCGTTTGATGGCTGGCTTGATTCAGCCTTCGCGCGGACAAATCTTGGTTGATGGCGTCGACTTATCGCAGATTTCTTTGGATTGGTGGCGAAAACAGGTCTCTTATTTACCCCAAGAGCCGATATTTTTAGAGGGTCCGTTGCAACAAGCGCTGAGCGACGCTTGCCCCGAAGCATCCCCGGAAGATATGGAGCGGGTTTTGACTCAAGTCGGCCTACGTCCGCTCATCGATCGACACCCGCAGGGGTGGAATCAGCTTTTGGGAGAGGGAGGACGAAATTTGGCTCCCGGAGTGCGTCGGCGTTTGGCTCTGGCGCGAGCATTGTTGGTTGACGGACCACTTTATCTTCTGGATGAGCCTTCGGAAGGTTTGGATCGAGACGGAGCCGAGCGTGTTTATGCACAAATGATTGCTTTGGCGCGACGAGGAAAAACTTTGGTTGTGGTGAGTCACGATCCGACAATTTTGCGTGGCGCGCGGTTGACGTTGAATTTTGATGGCGCTGAGCCGATTTTAGAGAGCAAGCAACTTCAATAATGAGTTATGAGAAGATTCGATAGAGACACACGGCGCGGAATGTGTCAATGACTTTAAGACATGGCGAATGTCAAAATTAGGCGACAATCGAGGTTCTTCGTCCATCTCTTGCGCGCCGTGATGGAGCGATCCCCGTGCGCATGACCCAAGGTGAGTGTGCGACAATAAATCTCATGAGAAGTAGGGTGATGGAGCTTTTCCTTGGAATGGTTATGCGATTCTAAAGCCGCCAATCTATCTTGGGTTTTTTCAGCTCGCGCATAATACACGAGCAAGAAGAAAGCCTCTCCTTGGCGCTCTCGTCGCCGCACTGGTCGTTTCACCTCAGGACCACCCTCCCCCGGAGCCCAGGATGAGCCTTTTATAATTTGCAGCCGCCAATCACTGGCTATAATTGTTGTGTCACAACCAAAGGCTCCACCGGAATATGAAAAGAAAACTGTGCCCAAGAACCAAGTTCAGAGTCAGCCCAGATTTGCCCTTCATGTAATCGAACGATTTTCCAACATGTGTAAAGTCCAAGTCCCGAGCCTTTTTGGCGAATCAGCTCAGGCGTATTCTGGCGAACGAAGCGCTGAAAAAGGTTGGAGCGTTTTTCGGGGGGGAAACCCGGCCCCTCGTTCCAAATTGATATTTCCGCTCGTGCTCCTTCCACTGTCAATGCGACACGAATCCTTCCAGATTCCCGGCCGTATTTGATCGCGTTTCCGACCAAATTGACGATGACGACACGTAGAAGTTCAGAATTCCCCCGCATTCGCACCGGAGTTTCAGGAAGCATAACTTCCAAATTCATGCGCCGCCCCTCGATTTGCCCGTGCAGAATATCTATAGCCGGTTTAATTACTTCGTCGGCGAGGTTGCTGATATCCAGCATAGTCGGACCCGATTCGGCGTTTTCGATCTTCTCCAAGTCAAGGTAGCTTTCGACAAAACTTATCAAATATTGGCCATTATAAGCGATGCGCTCAATCTTTTGTCGCTGCTGTGGGGTTATCTCTCCAAGGTAACCGTCACAGATAAGGCGGGCGTTGGTGACCATTGAGGCTACAGGATTTTTTAATTCATGCGCCACAAAACCCAACACCTCTTGGTAAGCGTGATTGACAGTTTCAAGTCTCTGGTTTGTTGTGACAAGCCGATGAAACAAAGGATGAAAAATAAAAATTGCTTCGGCCGCCAATGTCGTCAGCATCAGCGCCAAAATTCCAAGGAGAAGCCACCTCAACCTTCTGATTGAGTCCTCACTATCGCTCTGATACTGGCGCACCGCCACGTCAAGGGCATGGAGAATTGATGTGTCTGCGGCCTTAAGAATGTCACGTAGCGCCTCGCCCTCCGCCTGATCAACGGGAAGCTGGGCCAGAAACGCTCTCACGGTGGCTAGATAGTGGGTAACCTGCTTATCCAAATAAAGCGGCGCATCATAATATATTGCAGAAACGGCGGAACTCATATCGTCCGAGATTCCCAACGCTTTCGAGCCATGAACCAACGCCGTATGCGATTCCTCCATCATTTGAAGCGACGCATTCAACCGTTCACCCAGACGTAAACGCTCGGCCGGGTCTGTTGTCCGACTCAAGAGAACTGAGGTTCCAGCAATCCTTTGAGACAACATTCGCTGCCGTCCCGCAATGTTAACTACCTTTCCAGTGACCTCTTGATTTCCAACAATGGTGTCAACCAGAAAGTGGGTGCCAATTGATAAACCCGCAATCAGACCGAGCGCCAACAAATAACTCGTCGTAATTCGCCGTGAAGAACCGATCGCCATACCAAATTCCTCATACTACTTTGTTCCAACATCATCCGGTGACTTCCGGAATTAACAGCATTGACGCACTATCATGGCGCAAAAGACTACGACGCGCTAGGCCGTTTAACCTGGTGGATAAAATTTCGAGCAATCATACTCGCGCGCAACCACTCAATACGCAAGAAAATTACACGCGACACTTTATAAGAAGCATGTATCAGTAGACGAACCGAAATGCGTTAGGCTCATCCTCAGAGCTGTTCAGTTCTAGTCACGTTACGTTTCACAGGAGAAAATTCCAATCTGTCTTGGGTTCTTTCAGTTCTGTTCGGCGTGGTTTGGAGAAGATCGATGTAGCGTCGCTCTTATTCTATTACAACTTGATTGCGGCCACCGGCCTTGGCGGCGTAGAGAGCCTTGTCAGCGCGGCCCAGCAAATTTTCAAAACGACGATCTTCTGATGAAAGCGTAGCGATTCCGACGCTGATAGTGAACTGCACATTTTGATCACTATCCGACTTCACGATGGTGCTCTCAATCGTCGTGCGCAAACATTCGGCCTTTGTATAGGCCCCTCGCCGATCGGTTTCCGACAGAATGGCGGCGAATTCCTCTCCTCCCAAGCGCCCGACCACGTCCTGCATCCGAGTCGTCGCCCTCATGCCTTCGGCTAGCGCTCGAATAGCACGGTCACCAGTCGGATGGCCCCAGGTGTCGTTAACAGATTTAAAGTGATCAATATCAACCATAATCAGGGACATTTGCTTTCCGTAACGGTGTGCGCGTATTATCTCGTTTTCCCCGGCCAGGACTAACTGGCGGCGGTTGGCGACACCCGTCAACGGATCGGTCGTGGCGAGCACGCGCAACTCTTCACGCTGGCGAACGGCGATCATGTGGGCGCGCAGGGCTAAAGCGGACACGACCAAGAGCGTCAAGAAACCGACAGAAATCTGCCACACTCGACGCCACCACTCAGCAAGGCTTCTTTCGAGGTCGTAGCCGACCATAACCACCAGTGGAACCCCCTCGATTTTACTTAGGCCATAGAACCGCTCTCGCCCATCCAACGGAGATTTGGCGGTGAACGATGTTGTAAAACGACTCTCACTGAAGCGGCGACTTTCATCAGGAGGGGCCGTGCGAGCGCCTATTGCCACGGGTAGAGTTGGGTTGCGGGCGAGCAGGGTTCCTTCGTTGTCGATAATGGCCAGCACATCTTTGGGATCGATAGAAAAAGATGTTATCCATTCCTGTGCGTTAACGAGATTGATGGCAATCAGAGCGCCGCCGAGCAACTTACCATCTACCGAAAGATGATGGCGGCTGACGAGAATGGCGGGCTGCTTATTGGCCGATTTCTGGGCGGGCACATACTGGATGTAAACCCGCTCATCAAGTCTCACTGAAAGGTCTTGACAAGATTTTTGGTTGCTCCGAAATCCAACAATCTGAGGATCGGCCGCAGCGCGAAAAACACAGTTTTCATCGTATATGCCTATTCCCGTTACGCGTGGAATTGTGGCTAGCTTTTCATTCAGCCAACCGTTAAGTTTTTCAAAGTATTTCGGCTCATTGGCGTGAGCGCTCAGGTCTGCTGGGGTTATCTTGCCGTTAATGTCAAGCAAGACGTAATCGGCGGAGATGATCGTTGTTCCAAACCACTGGCTCATGAACTGGCTTTTCTGTGCCGCCAACGCCAATCGCTCCGAAACAATCCGCGCTCGACCGTCGGTCAGGTCGACCGCCAACCAAATCGCAAAACTAAGTAGAAGAACGACCATGCCCCCGTAAATGCCGAGGGATGGTAGGAATCTCAACCTCTCCGACATGTTAAACATAGACTGCCTCAGGCCGAAGTATTTGCCGCCGCAGGCTGGTTTAAAGCGGCCTCTCCCCCAAACCGGAGGTCGCATGGCCAAAGGGATAGAGTTTGCTGCTGACAAGGGAACAGTATCTTGCTCCACGCTTGACAATCAAGTATCTTTTGAATTGCAATCAACAGGTTCGTTGCCGCTGATGTCGTAAGAGTTGCATGAACAATGTGGATGAAACCTTCGGCTCATCCTGGGTTTCGGGGTGGTGAGCGTGCGACAATAAGTCCCATAAGAAGTCGGGTGATGAAGCTTTTCCTTAGGAAAATTATGTGATTCTATCCGGCGCCCTACCTACGACTCATCTCCGCACTCCTTGCGGAGTGCGACGAAGAGTGGTTTGCGGGAAAGGTCCATCTCAATCTAAAACATTAATCGTCAACAGAGCAAAAAAATAAGCCGCCTTGTGACAATTTACAGAAAATTAGTTGCTCTGCCCCAAAATTCGCAGCGACTGATCTTCATATTAACAACGTCAATGGCTATCATGGCCGCTTCAAAAAATGGCTGCGTCCTTCCATGGCGTCGCAACAAAATATCCACCCAATTCCGAACCGTGCTCGATTGTGCTTGCGGCTTCACCCGATTGCCCTGAGAAACACCCCGGAGTCCAGGATGAGCTAGAGTATAGTGCTGCTTTACGGAGATTGATTTGGCATCCGCCCCAAGAGAATGTCGGTCATTTCATGGTTAAGCAGCTCAACCGTTCGGTTCCAGTCCGAAGAATTGGTCTGTAGCGCACGCATCAAGTGTGTGGCGAAAAAAATTAATAATGCGCGCACGCATTGCTCCGGAGGTTGTTCGAAGCCGAACAAGTTCTGGACGAATGCGCCCAATCGATTCGGAGAGTTCCACGGTCCAACCGTTACATTGCCGTCTAGAGCTTGTCCCAAAAATAAAGTGTTCAAAGAATCGGCAACGCGAGAAACTTCTTCAATAGCCTCGTCCTGCGACGCTTCGTCGGCTAGAACGCGCTGAAACATCTCTAGGGTTCGATCGGCGAAACCGCGCACCAACAACCCGACGATGCGTGCGTCGGCTAGATCCAGTCGCCCTTCCAGCTCAGGCCCCAAAAGAGAGTCCACACTGGGTTGTTCTTTCACGGACATCGACGACACTCCCTGAGAGGTTTGGCCATAGACGGAAAATATAAAAAATCAACAACGCGGCGCTTGGGGTTTGTGTGCGGCTGGGGTTGGTGTGCGCCGCCGCGCGCCCTCAAGAGGGGACAGAATCAACGAAAATATCCCAAAAAGGAAGATAAAAAAAGAGAGCGTGCAGAGCGCCTCCACGGAGGTTGACCGTGGCCGTCACTCTTCACGCCCATCCCTTTTGATTAAGGCCGCCTTACGCGAAAAGCGCGGCGAATTGGGCTTAGCCGACGATTTCGCACTGACTAAAGAAATAGGCGATTTCGACTGCGGCGTTTTCTTGACTATCAGAGCCATGAACCGAGTTGGCTTCGATTGATTCGGCGAAATCGCGACGAATCGTGCCTTCGGCGGCGTTTGCTGGATTGGTGGCGCCCATGACTTCCCGATTGCGGGCCATGGCGTTTTCACCTTCCAACACCTGGACCACAACCGGACCGGAGGTCATGAAAGCGCACAAATCGTTGAAAAATGGCCGAGCGGCATGAACGGCGTAGAAGCCTTCAGCTTGAGCGCGTGTTAACTGAATCCGCTTCTGCGCGACGATTCGTAGGCCTGCGGTTTCAAAACGCGCGTTGATCTGACCTGTCAAATTGCGCCGTGTGGCGTCGGGCTTAATGATTGATAGTGTCCGCTCAGTGGCCATTGGAAACAAGCTCCTTTTTTTGAACTCTGAAAAATTTTCTCTTATATCGCCGGCTCTATGGTCTGAGCAATCCCAAACTTTATCTTCGGTCGTGAGTAAACGAACATCTACCTGCACTATAATCCACGGATTATGAACGGAATATTGGTTATGCCAAAGACCCTTTTAATCTTTCTATAATAACCCGAGCTACGGGTTGGTCATGGCAGTTTTACCTTGATCGGTTGACGGGGCGTGACACTTTGCGAACCTTTCTCCGCAATTTTAGATAAATCAGATTCCCGATTCATCAAAAAGTTGTAGGTTAAACCGACAAGCGAAAGGAACACGTAACGAAATCTCTTCTTACAAAACAACGAGTTGACGCTTCTTAAACTTCGCAGATTGAGATCAAAGTCCGCTTCGGCTGACGCAGTGGCCGGAATGCAACAGCCGGGGCGATTCGGAGGTGGCGCAACTCGAAACGGAGTCGAGACCAACCTGACCGGCGAGATATCAACCAGAAATGCAATCCTGAGGGGGATCACCTTATGCCGCATCTGTTCTTTGCCACCAACCGCATTCCGGCCGCCCCGGTGAACGGTATCGCTAATTTCGGCGACGAGCCGGTTGCAGACAACGCCATTACCTTCGGCGCTGCTCAGGTCGACAAGATCGATCTGAAGTCGCCGTCCAGCGGGGAGATCGTAGCCATTGATTTTCGCACCGAGACCGAGGTGATTGATGCCCTAGCGGTCTCCGACAACGACTTGCTGGTGTTCATCCACGGCACCGCTAATGCCTTCCCCGACGCCATCAAGCGGGCCGCCTACAACCAGCTGTGGCTGTCGAACTTCAACATCCCAAACGCCAGCAGTTCCTTCGACGTGTTGGCCTTCACCTGGCCGTCCAACGGCTACACCATCTGGGATACCCTCCGCAATGGCGGGATATTGGGCGACTACCGACACGACCAGAAGAACGCCAAGGCTTCGGCGGCGGCGCTGTGCAGTTTCCTCGGCGCCATCGACCGGTTGCGTGCTCAGCCCAACCGGCCCAAACGCCGCCGTGTCAATCTGCTGTGCCACAGCATGGGCAACTGGGCCTTCAGCTTTGCGGTGGAGCGGCTCTATTCCGGGAGCGGCGAGACGCCGCCAGCAGTACCGTTGTTCGAAGAAGCGATCCTGGCGGCGGCCGACGAGGTCAGCACCACCTTCGGCCAACCGAACGGCAGACTCGCCAATCTGTGGCGACTGGCACGAGAAATCACCGTCTATTACGCCAACGACGACATCGCCATGGATCTCAGCCACACTGCCAACGGTGACTGGGGGCTGGGCTATAACGGCCCCGCCAACAAGGCCGACCTGCACCAGTTTTCGCCCAACGTCTATGAGTTCGTAAACTGCACCGGAGTCAACGACTACATCAACACTCTAGTCGATGCTCCCGACCGCTCGCACCAGTACTACCGCCAGTCACCTATCGTGCGGGCTGATATCGTCACCACACTGGTCGGCCAGCGCCCCAAGCGCAAGGCCTACGACACTGAAAAGAACGTCTACACCCTGTTCTGAATCCTCACGCCCGATCCCTCGACCCTCCCCAGCATCATCACCGCCACCGCCGCCCTAGGCGTGGGCGGCTCTCGGCGGTGGTGGACGCGATGAAGTCCGTGTCTCAGCGGTGGTCTCTCCCGGATAGGTTTCGACCATATCGACCGGGTGGTTCGCCCCTATTTCCAGACTGAAGTGACCGATAAGGGGACTTCTAAAAACCATCCATCCAATCATGTATCTATAGAATACTTATAAAACAACTCTTACACAAAGGGCATCCTGATATATATTCCTATTGTTTTTCGTTTGCAGTTATGATTCAATTTCTCTTAAAATTAAGAGTACTCGGAAAGTGATACCATAAAAATTAGAGGGTTTTCGGTTGAGATACATAGCGCAATTGCACGTACTGGTTGTTTTTATGTGAAGAAATAGTTTGCGTTTAAGAAAGCAATAAGAACGACTCCCGAGTCGCTATAAAGCGACATGAATTCAGGAGGTCACATATTGCTTTCTTAAATGAAAACTATTTCTGCACACCAAAAAAACAACTAATATGTGTTATTGTGCTATGTATCTCAACCGAAAACCCTCCCATTCTTTATCTCCGTGATAAACGATGAGCGGAATAACGGCCGGAAGACGCCATTCTGCATCCTTGAGTTTTTCGCCTTCGTTCTTTTCCCACCACGATAAAAAATTATAGATATAGCCCAACAGTTGAAAACCGGCCCGCTTTTCAGGCGACGACTTGTGTTCAAGGAGTGCGTAAATATAGACCGGCCGTCCCGTTTTCTTTGTGCGAGAACAGTATAAGAAAGCTTATCAAATTTCTTGTAGAAAAGGCAATCGTTATAGTCGCCACAGCCATCAATCCCTCGACACAAGCTCACGCCCCAGTTACTAGACCATGATCGGATGCGTAAACAGCCGATGGTAAGAGAGAGAGTAAGCCCGTTGAGTGGGCAACGAATCCCCAGAAAACAAGCCGAAACCAAGCCGCCCACAAATTATGAAGACAGCTAAAGCAATCACTCATTTTTATAGATGTCGGAAATATCCCATACGGCGTTACCTTTTGGTTTAGATTTCTGTTGTTCGATTCTTTGCTTCTCCAGCTTTGCCGCCTTTACGCCGATCGAACGCGATTTCGTCTCCTTCGGCTCAACTGATTTTATCTTGACTTCGGTTTTCTTTGCCACCGACGCAGAACCGGCACGAGACGATTTAACCGATGACGCAACTTTCTCCGTCACCACCACCGGCTCCGCAACCGCCGGAAGACCATTTCCCTCGGCCAATTCGAAGCCGAACAAAGCAGACAAATCGTCGGAGTCCAGAATTTTATCCGGAGCAGGCTCGGCCTTCGACAACGGAAGCGCTTGATCCAGACCGGCCACGAGATCAGCCTCGTTGACCGCGCGCAACCGGAACAACAGTTCCGGCTGTTGGTCCAAGCGCGCCCCGACTCCATATAATACGGCGGCAATATGCTTGCACATCGAAGCGGAGTCGGGACAACTGCAAGAGAACTTGATTTCCTTCGGCTTGGGAAACAAGCCTTCGTCCTGCCGACAGAGCCTCTCCATCACCGCTTTCGACAACTTGCCCTGCAACAGCTCAACCAGAGAATCAACGCCTCCGGCACAATCTCGACAGATCGACCGCCACTGCACCTCGGATGCTGCGGCAATCGAGACCGAAACTTTGTATATCTCCGAGCCGCTCACCAGAGCCTTTACCGACAACGGAGCAATTTGCAGGTCGATCACCGAGCCGTTTCGAACATAGGTGCGGCCGCGCGGCAAGCGATTTTCATAATCCCGGTAGCTCTCCAAATTGTTGCACCACGCCTTACCCCAGAACGTCGAAGCGATCCCTCGTCCGGCAATCACCACCGGAGAAGCAACCACTCCCTTCTTGCGCATCTTTTCGACTTCGCGCTCGGCCTTGCGGCGACGTTCGGCCACCCGCACATAAGGAGCCCATCCGCTGTTCCAGGCGGCCATCGCCTCAATCCTTCATCGTCGCCGTCAAATCCAGAGAGACCAGACGCAGCAAATCCTCATCTTTCATCTCGGTGAGATTGACCTCGCCCGTATCCATCGTCAACAAGTCGTCGGAAAGAGTTTTCTTGGTTTCGATCATGGCGTCAATCTTTTCTTCGACCGTCCCGCGACAGACGAATTTATGAACCAAGACGTTCTTTTTCTGCCCGATTCGAAAAGCGCGATCGGTGGCTTGGTTCTCGACCGCCGGATTCCACCAGCGATCGAAATGCACGACATGCGACGCCGCCGTGAGAGTCAATCCCGAGCCTCCCGCCTTCAACGACAAGACGAAAAACGGCACGGTCTCGTCGTCCTGGAAGGTCTGAACCAGCGCTTTACGGTTTTTGACCGCCGTCTCGCCGTGCAACACAAGACCAGAGCGGCCGAAAACGCTCCCTAAGAACGTCGCCAGAGGCCCGGTTGTTTCACGAAATTGAGTAAACACCAGCATTTTCTCTTGGCGCGAGGCGACTACTTCGGCGATTTCGCGCAGACGGTCAAATTTTCCGCTGTCGTCTTCTTCCCAAGCCTGATCGTTCAACCACTGCGACGGATGGTTGCAAATTTGCTTGAGGCGCATCAAGGTCGCCAAAACGAGCCCCTTGCGCTGAATGCCCGAGGATTCTTTTAAGGCTTCCGCGAGTTCGGCGACCGTTTGACCATAAAGAGCCGCTTGTTTGCGGCTGAGCGAACAATACGCCTTGACCTCGGTTTTTTCGGGCAGATCGGCGATGACCGTTTTATCGGTTTTCATCCGTCGCAGAATATAAGGACGCACCAGTTCGCGCAACGGGCCATAGGGATTGTGAAGCCGCGCCGACAAGCCTTTGGTGTAATTGGTGAATTGCTTCGCCGTCCCGAGCAGACCGGGGTTGATGAAATCGAAAATCGACCATAAATCGCCGAGATGGTTCTCCACCGGCGTTCCGGTCAGCGCAATTCGAGCTTGCGCCTTCAGCCTCTTGACCGCTTTGGTTTGTTTGGCTCCGGGATTTTTAATCGCCTGAGCTTCATCGAGAACAACCAGACGCCATCGCGCTTCGGTCAAAGCCGGAATGCGCAACAGCGAGCCGTAACTGGAGATCGCCAAATCAACGCCCAAGAAATGATCTGGGGTCAACTGTTTGATTTGATCAGCCGTCATCGCCGACGAATGAACAATCCGCGCCTTCAGATCGGGAGCAAAACGCTCAATTTCCGCCGCCCAATTGGCCAACAACGACGCCGGAGCGACCAAAAGAGACGTATGACCATCCACGCGACGATCGTCAGCGCCGTCTTGATTTTTTTGAAGCAACAACAGCGACAAGACTTGAATCGTCTTTCCCAATCCCATGTCGTCGGCCAAACAAGCGCCCAGCCCCAAACGCGACAACAACCGCAACCACCGCACGCCGGATTTCTGATACGGACGCAAGACGCCTTTCAAGGCCGATCCGGGATCATCGCCACCACTCTCGGGCGTGCGCAACGCTTTTAACGTCTCCGCCAGCCAAGGCCCCGCCGTCACCTGCGACCAATCAACGCCGGAGACCGCCGCCTCACCCTTATCGAGAGAGGCTCCGGCGAGAAGACGCATCGCTTCGGCGAAGGTCAAGCCCTCGCGTTCCGCCAAAGCTTGCACGCGACGAAAGCGCTCGATCTCTTTTTGAAGACGATCACGATCGATCTCAATCCATTGCCCGCGCAACAACGCCATCGCGTCGGAACCGGCGAGCAGTGCAGCCACCTCCTCTTCACTGAGCGTTTCGTCGCCCAGCGTCACCTCCATTTTAAAATCGAGCAATCCGTCGAGTCCGACCGTCGAAGGTTTGCCCGCGCCGACGGTCGCCTTCACCTGAGGATGTGCGGGCCTCCCGGCGCGCCAAGCGGCGGGCATTCGCACGACAACTCCGGCGCTTTCCAGCTCGGGAACCGAGGCCAAAAAACGAGCCGCCTCATTCGGGCTCCACCGCAGAGGATGAAATATCTCTCCGGCGTCAACCATAGATTTCAGCCAGCCGCAGGTCTCGGCGGCGCGCTGCACCGGCACAAGCAACGACAACAACTGGTCTCGATTGGAGGCTCCGGCGTATTCGCGCAACGCTTGTCCCAAAGACACATGTTGCGCCTTGGCCGCCGCCGACAGCCGAGTGGTGTAAGTCGCCATAAAAGCGAACGGGCAATCGGGATCGCGCTTGTTTTCGGCCAAATTAAAATGGACGCGCCCAACCAAATTCCACGCCGGGTTCAAGGTCTTGAGAAATCCCTGGAGATCAAAACCGGACGCCGACAGAGAGGCGACAAAAGCCGCGTCAAGCTCTTCCCAAAGCGCCGACAGAACATCGGCGTTCAAATACTCGGCTCCGGACATCATCGGAGCGGTCAGAACAAAAGAAGCCAACTCCGCTTCGGTCGGCGTCTCCGGACTCGTCTTGCGAGACGTGAATATTGAATCCGAAACCGCATCCGAAGCAAGCAAACGACGGGCCTCGACATAACGCCCGGCGAAGTCGCGCCACCAGACGAACAAAGGAGGCAAAATATGCCCGACCTCCCCGGCTCCAAGCTGAAGAAGACCGTAACCGGCCCCTTTGGCGAACGCTTCGGCAAGCCGCCCGGCTATCCTATCGTCGACAACGGAGGCGTCCTCCGCATCCTCAAGCAGCAGACGCCCTCTCCGCGTCAGACGCAATCCAAGACGAATCATGCCGCCAACACGCCCAAACAACAAAACTCAGCGCATGCTAACACACTGTTTTTCGGGGGCCAAGACGAAATCGACATCATAGCTGCGGAAGCAATCGCTCCGCATTGGGACTTTTGTGGAAGGTCAATGATTAAATCTTTTTGCATTCTCCGGAAGTTAGGGTGTAATTCAGATAAGATTCGACACTAGGCCCCCTCCCAAACCTTTGGCCAATGATCTAAAAAATTGGCTGATGGAGAAATTGGGTGAACTCTCCCCCAAAAAAAACCGAACTCGCCAAAGGGGCTATTGGTGCGCTATTGGTCACGTCCGAGGAAGAGGTGTAAATACGCTATTAAGGGGGCGAGCAGTCATCGTTCACGCGGCGCTCGTGAGAATGGGGACCAGATCGCGCTTGTTGGCGGAGGCCAATTCCGTCATGCCCTCGACTTGCATATAGCGACTTCGAATGACCCAGTCATCATTGTTTTCGAGCAAGACCGCTCCAATCAGTCGAACAATAGACTGTTCGTTTGGAAAGACGCCGACGACGTCGGCTCGGCGTTTGACTTCTTTGTTCAATCTTTCCAACGGGTTGCTTTCCAACGGGTTGGTTGAATGGATTTTTGTTCTGTGTTGGCCGGGAAAACTCATATAGGCGAGGACATCGTCCTCGCTTGCGTTCATGAATTCGGCCAATCGCGGCCAACGGTCGCGAAATTGATCGGCGATTTGTCGAAACGTCTTATGAGCAGCTTGCTCGTTCTCCTGAGAGAAAATTTGTCGCAACGCCGCAGAAACGATGGTCTGTTGTGCTTTTGGAACGTAGGCGAGAGCATTGCGCATCCAGTGAACTCGGCATCTTTGCCAAGTTGCGTTCATGACACGGGAAATTGCCGCCTTCAATCCTTCGTGAGCATCGGAAATCACCAGTTGGACGCCGTTTAGGCCACGACTTCTTAACTCCTTCAAAAAATCGCTCCAGAACACCTCGGCTTCCGAAGGACCGATCCGAAGACCGACAATTTCTCGGCGTCCTTCCGGATTAACCGCAACAGCGATTATTGCCGCAACAGAAATGATGCGTCCGCCTTGACGTTGTTTCAGATACGTCGCATCCAACCAAAGATAAGGCCATTCTCCATCCAACGGACGCTTCAGGAAATCTTTCACTCGGTCATCAAGGTCTTGACACAATTTCGAGGCCGTCGATTTCGACATGCCGGACATTCCCATCGCTTTGACGAGCTCATTCACCTTCCGCGTCGAGACCCCGCCGATCCACGCCTCTTGGATCACCGCCACCAACGCTTTCTCGCTGGTCTTGCGCGCCTCTAAAAACGGCGGAAAATAACTCCCTTGTCGCAGCTTCGGAATTCGCAGGTTCAACGTTCCAAGCCGCGTCTCAAGCGCCCGATCCCGATATCCATTCCGACTCGTTTGTCGCGTCGCGCTACGTTCATAGCGACCAGCTCCGATATGATCTTCAACCTCCGCCTCCATCAGCATTTGTAATACTGTTTCCGACAGCGTCCGCAAAAAATCCGGGTCGCCGCTCTTCTCCAAAAGCTCAATCAGCGTCATACTATCCTCGGTCATCGGTTCTTCCTCGGTTCTTAGGGGAAAGTTTCGCAACTCCACTTTACCCGAATGAGCCGATGACTGCTCGCCCCATTAATAGCGTATTTACACCTCTTCCTCGGACGTGACCTATTCTCTGGCTACGATGTTATTCCAAGAAGTTAAATTTTTAGAAAACTATGTTAATTTCGCGGTGACTCAATCGAAAACTGTTCCATTCATTGTTCGTTTGCAAATGACGTCTCTTCCGTTTGCACGCAATCAACCATATGATCTCTTCGCGGATATTGCGTTTCTGCCAGACTTTAAAGAAGACGGGGCTGATGTAAATGTGGTTGATGCTCCGCATGTTGTCCCGCTATTCTCAACGGATAATGTTAATGTGACTCAGCGAAGCCGAGCTGTTGAGTTGGCGCGCGCTTTAACTTTGGCGCTTTTGGGAACGGGAAAGGGCGTTTCGGGACAAGCCGATTTCAAGGTGTTGTCGGACGACCTGAAATCGGTGTTGGGACGAGACTTTCAGTTTACGATCGCTCGACTGAGCGATAGTACGGTTCGCGTGCGATTGGGAGCGGCGGCGCAACCGGACGCAGGGGTCTCGATGTTTCCACGGACGCACAATGCGACGTTATTGTTGTTGGTTCCGGAATCGTATTTCGAACGCAATGTTAGGGCGAAAGTGTCTGTTTTCGGCCGTTTTTTTGCCGTACATGCTTTGACGGGAAAGAAATTGGAGGTTGGAATGGATGAGGAGCAATGGAGCCGTGCATTGGCGAAAATTATTATCTATGGGAAGTGTAGTGAAAAAACGGACGCGTCTGACGCCGGTCAAGAAATGATGAAGGCCGTGACGGCAAATCAGTGGAAGAGGTTTAACGCACTTCTGGAAAAATACAAATGTGATAAGGACAGACGTCAACCAATGTGGTTGGAGATGATCAAGATTTTACAAAAATTCGGAATGGTTACGGCTGCTTTTGAACTGGATAAAAATACTCCCGTCAACATTACGGAGCTGGCGCCAGCGAAGTCTGTGGGTCAAAACAGAAATAAGAAGCAATCTCCCAAAAAGCTGAACGCAGGCAAGTAATGTTACCATTTTCGTGGGCAAGAAATAAAAATAGGGTGGAAAAATGACCTTTGCGACTCCAGGCTATCAGAAATTTAATGAAGCTGTCAAAGAATTGATCGGCTTCCAGAAAATGTATGGATCGGCTCCGTCCGATCCATATCATTATCCGAGTCTTGTAGAGAGGCTGACTGCGGCGAAAGGTTCGCTTCCGGATGATTACGAGCGAGTGGTTAGAGCGCCGTTCGTTGCGTTCGTCAACAATCTTGGCGAACGCGGTTTCAGAAGGATGTTGGAGCAGGATATAACCCGAACGAATCTTGTCCGGTGCTTTTTCGACATTGCGCATGCGATTCTTCAGAACGCGGAAGGGTATGCAATTCGGGCGACCGACGCCTACCAAGAGGTCGTCGACGATTTGTTTTCAGGGTTCGTCAGCGCGGAGGATCGTCGCGGAGTTAAACCGCCGGATATCGCGGTTCTTCCGCCGTTGGTAAAATGGGGAGAACCGCAGTTTGGCCCCTACACATGGTCTATGGATGCGACGAGCGCGTTTGGCGTTGGCTGCTCCATCGTCAGTCTTCCGCCGACTTTCGCTGACCGTGGATCGATCGCGTGGTCGGCGCTGGGTCACGAAGTAGCCGGTCACGACATCTTGGGCGCAGACACAGGGCTGTTAGGGGAAATTTCTGCGGGCATTGAGCGGGGGTTAAGCCAGGACCCGACTTTGAGCGCGATGTCTTTATCAGGACGCGAGAACCGACGCGGTCGTTTTAGCGGACATGATCGAGCAAGTCACTTGTGTCTCGGTTGATAATGTTTCTTGGACAAAGAGTGAGATGACGACGTCGGCCCAGTTGGTGGCAAGGGTGATTGCGACGCAACGGTTCGATGCGTTGGAGAAACATTCTCTTGCAAGCATTCAAACATGGCGTGATTCGGATCAAGCGATTTCTAAAAGTCTTGTTCCGCTTTTTAAAGGACAATCCCTCTCCAATGGTTCGGGGAAAGCAGGGGGCAGCGGTAATGTCTACGGCGCCCATGTTGTTGCGGCGGCGGTTGAATCCGTTTTGACAGGTGGGACGGAAGGTTCCAACAAAATGTTAATTATGCAGAATATTCTCGCCAAAATGCATGGAGAGAATTCTGAGGGGAAGTTGGGGGGGGCTGAATAGGGGCGCTTTCGTCAGGCGCACTTTAACGGGAGGAAGCGCCAAAGCCGCCCAAAACGGCAATAGATTGCCCCGGCTGGAAGAACTCCTTCAACCTAATTTTGTCGGCTCCGGAATGCGTGTTCGGCGTGAAGACGTCTTTTCGGGTGGCGGCGATCCTCTCTGCGCAGATTGCGGTGTTTCGGGAGGAATTCAGAATGGCTCCCCTTCTGTTCTGCCTTGTGGGGGCAATTGTTGTTGTGTTAAGCGGGGCGGTAACGTCACGCTGCGTCAGCAGTATGCTGGCAATATTGTCCCGCCGTTTTTGGGGGGATACTATCAAGATAGTCGTGCTCAACAAAACGCTGGCAATGTTTTTCCGTTTGAAAGTGCTCAACCTCGGTCGGACAAACGACTTAACCTAAAGCTGCAAAAAACTGCCGGTACCATAGTTCCTCCGTTTGATGACGACGAGAAGGCGTAGAATGGCATTACTGCAACGCCTTCTATGGCCGAGTAAGATCGGTCATGGGAGATGTTGTATGGACGCATCACAGTCGGTGAGCCTAGCAGTCAGTCGGACTTAATGGTTTAGCTACCTGATAACCAACTGATTTTATTGAGATTGCGTATTTTTGCGGCAAAAGTTTTCTCAATAGAAGCAGTGTCTTAACTTTAAGTCTGACAGGCTGCTAGCCCGCAAGAAGGCAGAACGAGATCGCGCTGCGGAGCGTCGGTTCGGCTTTCGCGCGAAAATATCCCTCGAAGGAATTTTACGTTCGGCGACGGAAGGCGGTAAAATGCTCGGAAGAAAAGGCTCGGATTGTGTCCGAGACGCTTGCGCCCGGCATCGGAATTTCCTTACCAGAGCAACGTTCATGCGCAAAATTTTGCGAGAGATGTTGTTTTGCCCGACGCTTGGCGCTTGACGTGATAGAATGGCGTCGATACGAGTCTCTGTATGGTGATGTTATTATGCGCTTCCTCAATCCGAAAACCGACTTCGCATTTAAGAAAATCTTCGGCTCGGATTCTAGCATTACAGTTGCGTTTTCTTGGTTTTTCTGAATCTATGGGTGACCATGATT
>CAUYUA010000237.1:0-24555 GCA_963575675.1 Azospirillaceae bacterium | reverse complement strand
GAGATTTTGTGGTCGTCATTCGTTGAGTTTTATGTCGACGGTGGGATTGGCGGGGACGGCGGTGGAGCGGGTGGAGGATTATGTGACGTGTGCGGCGCGATGGGCGGAGGATCGGGAGAGATTGATTGAGACGCGGCAAACATTGAGAGAGCGTTTTGCGGCGTCTGCGTTGTGTGATTCTCGACGGTTTGCGGAAAACTTCTTGAGAATTGTGCAGGAGGTTGTGTGAAAGAAGAAAAATTGAACGAGTCCAGGAACTGTGTTCTCAACCGCTCCGGCCAAGGACGAAAGCCCTTTTTATAATTCCGAGCAACAGGGAACGCGGTCCTTGGACTCGTTCAATTTTTACCAATTTTTACCAATTATTACCAACCGCCTTTATTGATCCACAACTCGATCTGCGGCAGACGATCGACTCCCCAAAAGGGTTCTCCATCAACAAAAATAGTGGGAGCGCCAAAAACACCGCGCGTAACCGCGTCATCGGTTTCTTTGCGCAAACGCTCTTTAACGGCGGAGGCTTGCACGCCGGTCTCCAAAGCGGGCGCGTCAATTCCAAACGCGGCGGCAACTTTGGCGACGGCTTCGAACGGAGAGAGATCTTCTCCCTCTACCCAATGCGCTCTGAAAATCGCCTTGGCGAACGCATGAGCCTGAACGGGATTCGACATCGTCAACCAATAGTAAGCACGCGAAGCGATAACGCTGTTCATTGGCATGACAGCCGGAAAGGTGTAGGGTATTCCAAGCAGTCGTGCGAAACGATGCGTATCGTGTTTAAGATACTCTCCGCGTAGAGGCTGATGCATATTCGGCTTCATGCCGGTGACTTTAAACACGGCGCCGAGCAAAATTGGGCGCCAAGCGACGGTTCGTCCACATCGCGTCGCCAGGTCATCGATCTGCGTGCTTGCCAAGTAGGCGTAGGGAGAGCCGAAATCGAAATAAAAGTCGAGCGGGGCTGCGGTCATGAGGGCTCCTTGAGTTAAGCCGGGGTTCTAAGCCGCCAACGCATCGCGAGCGTTGCCTTGGACAGTAAAAATGCTAACAGTTTCGGGAGCTTCGGTGTATCTGAAGTTTCTGCGTCTCTACCATGAATTGATTGAAGAGAAAAGACAATGCGTCCAGCCAATATTATTTATGGGTTGACCGATCGCCCACCTTTTCCGATTTTTCTGCTCAGCACGGCGCAGCAGACGGCGGCGGCGGCGGCGATTAGCTTTGCGACATTGCTTTCGGTTCTGGATGCGGCGGGAGTTGATCTTGAAACCAGCCGCAATTCTTTGAGCGTCGCGATGTTGGCCTTAGGGCTTGCAACGATTCTACACTGCATTCGTTTGGGTCCGATTGGGTGTGGATACTTGGTTCCGGCGGTGTTCGCCACGTCTTATCTTCCCGGAATGCTGGTGGCTGCGAAAACCGGCGGCATGGGGTTGGTGTTTGGCATGACGATCTTCGCGGGCGTTTTCCAGACTTTGGTTTCGCGAATCATTCCGCGTCTGCGACCGTTCTTTCCCACGGAAATCACGGGTTTTGTGGTGTTTACCATTGGGTTGGGGATGGGAGTGATCGGCATGGTTTACGTCGCCGGTCGAGGTTTGGGAGGAAATGAGACCGTCGTGGCGCATGGCGATGAAATCTTTTTGGCGAGCGTCGCTTTGTTGTCGATGACGGTTTGTTCGGTATGGCTGCGGGGAACGATTCGGACTTTCGGCGTGTTGATTGGCGTGGTTGTTGGATATGTGGTTTCAATCCCTTTGGGTTTTTTCAACCTCGACGCCTTGACCGCCGTTTGGAGCGACTTGCATCTTTTTCAGCCGCCTCGCTTGATGTCTCAGCCTCTCAGCTTTTCGTGGAGCCTTGCTCTTCCGTTTATGGTCGGGGCTCTTGCATGCAGCCTGCGCGCTATTGGCGACGTCACCACCGCGCAAAAGATTAACGACACGCAGTGGCGCCGTCCTGATTTGCAAACAATCGAAGGCGGAATTTTGGCCGGAGGCATAGGCAACATTATTGTCGGGTTGATCGGTTCGATTCCTTGCAACACGGCCTCGTCGGGCGTGGGATTGTCCGGGGCGTCGGGGGTCACCTCGCGGATGGTCGGTTATGGAATCGCCGGGTTGTTTGCGATTCTGTCTTTTATGCCGATTCTTGCGACGGTTTTGGTGATGATGCCGCGTCCGGTCTTGGGAGCGGTCATGATGTTTACCGGATGTATGGTGATCATGAACGGGCTCCAGATGATGCAGTCGCGCGTCATCGATAATCGTAAGACTATTGTGATCGGCGTTTCTTTGGTTTTGGGAATATCTCAGAACATCTATCCTAATCTGTTTATTGCTGCGCCGACATGGTTGCAGCCATTCGTCGGTTCATCGGTTGTTCTTTCCATCCTCAGTGCTTTATTGTTGAACTCGCTGTTTCGGATTGGGATGAAGCGGTCTGTGACGCTTCTGCTTCGGCCATCGCCGGAGGGCGCTCAGATGGTTTATGAGTTTGTGCATCGTCAAGGAGGCGTTTGGGGCGCTCGGCAAGATGTTGTGTCCCGCGCGGAGCAGGCGATGATCGAGTGGGCGGAAAGCGCCGACCACTTGGTGATGGACGGCGAGGCGATGACGGTCGAGGCGAGTTTCGATGAATTCAATTTGGATTTTGTGATCTCGTATCGCGGAGGAGTGTTCGAGCCGTGTTACACTCCGCCGACGGAAGAAGATTTATTGGAGAATATTGACGCTTTGGCGCGGCTTTCTCATCTTTTGATCACGCGCGTGGTGGACAAAATCACTGTGCGCTCCGACGATGATAGACAGGTTGTTACTCTGCATTTCGACCATTGAGAGCGTCTCCAGAGAACAATCAAAACAACCGACACGGTTCGCGTTAGGCGCACGCCACCAAATTCTTTCGTATGGTTGCGTCAGTAAATGGGCGCGAAATTTTCGAGCCTTTGAATATCGCACCCCGACCTAACGCGAACGGAATCAAAATCGAGCCCCTTTCGACAATAAATTAGCCGGTGAGATTTAGCGTTGTGAATTTTCTTACCTCTGTCTTATTGCTCTGCGTTTCCGGATTGGCCAAAGCGTTCTGGAGGATTTGGCTTTTTTGGCGACGTTTTGCATCTCCTTTGACTCTTGGCGTTCGGGCTTTGGTGATCGATGCGCAGGGGCAAGTTCTTTTGGTGCGTCAAAGTTATTATCCCGGATGGCATTTGCCCGGAGGCGGCGTTGGGCGGCGTGAATCCGCCGCCGAAGCTGCAAAACGCGAGTTGCAGGAAGAAACCGGCCTAAGCTCCGCGCATTTTGGCCGTTTGTTTGGTTTTTATGCAAGATTTTATCAGGGCGCCCGAGATCATGTGGTGGTCTATGTTTTTAATGCCGAGTCGCTGTCTGGAGATATTGTCATCGATCAATTTGAAGTTGTTGAGGCCCGATTTTTTCCACTGGATCGTCTTCCTTCAGACATAAACCCCGGTGCGCGACGTAGAATCGCGGAGTTTCTCGGCCATGCTCCTCTTTGTGACAAATGGTGATCATTTGCCCTAAGAGGCGCGGAATTGCGGGATGTTGCCGGTTTCTTATGACCAATTGAGTGAAGGAATCAGGTTTTAGGCGCTCTATTTTCCGCTCTTTTGGTCAGGAATTATTCTGTTGCCGAAACAACACGTCAATTTCAGCACTATGCAACGCTTTTTGTCGCTCTTGAGTGATCGAGGTCACACTCTGGCCATTGACTTCATGGTATTCGTCTTTGCAATGCAAAAATGTTGCGCGGCTATGTTATTATTTTTCTTCTGCCTCACAGCAGACGGCGGCGAGCAGAAAAACAGGAGTGATCTCCCATGTTCACCGAGGCGAACAGAAAATTTGAGAATAGAGAACAGGCTATTGGGTTCGCGCCTGCGCCTGCGTCTCATGACGTTCATCCTGTGGTCATCAAAAATTTGCGCGCTATTGCGGGTATGTTATCGCGGCTTGAGGGGCGCTGGACTTCCATGGCCTGTCGAATCGAACAGTGCGCCGAGACTATGGAGCGGGCCGCGCAGCAGGAAGATTATGCTCGCGTGACTTCGGAATTGGCGACGGCAGACGCCTTATTGCGAGAAATTCGTCCCAATTTAAGTCGCTGGTTGTCGTAGTTTTGACGCGACGCTGAATCCTCATGCGGCGCCGAGAATCAACGATCCCAGGAGAACCAGACTCAAGAGAGCGATTCCCAGAGCCACTATGGCGCGCACAGACATTGTTGTTCTAAAATCCCTTTACGTCTTCACGCATTTCGCACACTTCGCGGCTCGTCACGGTGAGCGGCGGCGCAGTCTTGCTGCTGTTACAGTGTCACAGCGGCGTCTTTCATGGAGCGTGGCAAGCTGTCACTGTGCGTCTACGCCGCACCTCGTGATCTGACGTGATCGACGTTGTTGAAGGATTTGGTCGAAAATTCGGGAGTGGTGATTTAAGATACACTCCGTTTGATTGAGAATCAGAAAATCATGCGGCTTTTCCGAATTAAAACGGCCCACTCTCATTCGGTTGTTGCAAACTCCAAGTCATGGTTTCCAAAGGCCTCCCGGCCTTTGGCGGGTCGAGGGCGGAGCCCCGATTCCTTTGGAAGTTTTTTTTTGGGAGGGGCTCAGTTTTCGAATTCTTGATCGGATGGAGTATGGATTGAATAATGGATATGATAAAATGAGCGATGCATTAAGCGTTGGGCAATATAACAGGAGTGTTCGTCATTTTGCTGTTCGGTCTCGCCGTCATGTAAAAGCCGCGTTCTCCGGGCAATAAATTCTGTATTGCATTATCGCGTTAGAAGGACGTCGCGTAAATTGACCAGCATTCCGGCTGTGGCGCCCCAAATAAAATATTGTTTCCATGGAAAAGCATAGAAAGACCGTTCGACGCCCATGATGTCGCGACTCATGCGGTGAGGCATGTCGGGCGTTAGAAACAACGATAATGGCGCTTCGAAAACTTCGGCGACTTCTTCTGGATCGGGATGCAGCGTGAACGGCGGCGTGATCAGTCCCACGATAGGCGTCACCAAAAATCCGGTGCGTGTGATGTAGGTGTCAAGGCGGCCAATGAGTTCCACATGCCTTCTGGCCAGACCGATTTCTTCTTCGGTTTCTCGTAGTGCGGCGGCGGCGGGATCGACGTCTTCAGGCTCGATGTGTCCGCCGGGGAAGCTGATTTGGCCTGCGTGAGCCGCCAAATGAGCCGTGCGTTTCGTAAAGATAATTGTAACGCCGTTCGGGCGGCGATCCACCAACGGAACCAACACCGCAGCCGGGCGCAGCGGCGGCGTGGGAGCAAATTCCGGGTCCGGGTTTAAGTCATGATCTCCGCGTATGGAGAAGTTTGTGGAACACTCCGGGGCGATGTCCGCATTTTGAAAGTAACTGCGAAGAGTCTCCGGCGTTAGGGAATCGAATGTTTCTGGAATCATAAGAATGCCGTTGGTTTAAGATGTCGTCGCTTTGGCTGAGGCGTGGAATGACGTGGACAAAGCCAGCCTTTATCATGCTCGTCACGGCGTTCAAGCGCTAGTCTGAACCTAAGGTTTTCTTATTTTTTCATACGATTTTTTTTTGAGTTCTGTTGGGAGTCTATTGCAAAATCAAGCGCCTCGGAGGTCGGGTTGTTGCGTTTATTTTTTCTTAGAGCCTGTCCGGAGGTTGAAAGGACTGCAATCATAGCGCGAACCACGCCGTCCCAATCTCCAGAAACGGATTGGCGGAAGAGTCGCATCGTCGGATACCATGGAGAATCGTCTCGATCCGTTAACCATCGCCAATCAGCATTATGAGCCAACATCACCCAAGTTGGAACGCCAAGCGCTCCCGCCAGATGCGCCGGCGCAGTACATGAGCTGATTACCAAATCCAACTCCGAGATCACAGACGCAGTTTCAAAAAAATCATTTACAACTTCCAATTCTTTTCCGATATCTGTAAAATTATACGGCATGGTGACGCCCATCAAATCGCGTCTTCCATCTCCAACTTGCAGGCAAAAAACATGAATATTAGGAACATCAAATAATGGAAATAAAAATTTTAAAGATAGAGACCTCATATAATCAATTTTAAGTTGAGAGTTTCCTGCCCAGACTAATCCGATACGCATCTTTCCGAATGAATCTCTCTCAAGATTTTGGCGCCAACGCTCTGATACTGTCTGATCTCCCCGTAAATAGGGAATTCCTGCCGGAATTGTCTCCAGAGTAGTTCCAAAAATTGCAGGGAGACTCATTAACGTGCATTGAACGTCGAATTCTGGAGGCGCTGTTTCGCTGTCTGAGGCGACAAGTGGCGGAGGACGTGTCGTTCCGATGCTTTGTACGGCAGAAACTCCCTCAACCGTTAAAAATAAACTCATTAACGAGCGAGGGCACTCGACAATGACTCGCCCCACGCGCGCGGCAGCCAAGGGAATATAACGAATAAATTGAATTCCATCGCCATGGCCTTGCTCCGCATAGACCAGCAATGTCGCCTTTGGTTGAAACTCGCCGCGCCATTGCGGCCATCCTACTATAGACGGCACTTTGTCCATCGTTCTCCATCGCCATTCATGTTCCCGCCATCCTTCAACGAATGCGCCAAGACGCAAGAGCGCCAATCCAAGGTTGTAGTGCGCAGACGCATGATCGGGTTGAATGGCGATTGCTTGGCGATAAGCTTCAATCGCCGCCGTGTCTTGAACGCGATAATCCAGCGTTACTCCCAAATTGAACCAAGCGTCCGCCAGATCAGGGTTTGCGTCCGCCGCACGACGATAACAAACGTCGGCCTTATCCCAACGCCCTTCGGCCATATGCAAATTGCCTAAGTTATAATGCGCCGCAGCCAATTGAGGATCAATTTGAACGGCGCGCTCCCAAGCCTTGCGCGCCTTTTGAGGTTGATTGGTCGTGGCGTAAACATCTCCGAGCGTGAACAAAAACAATCCTATCTCCGGCGGAAACGTGGTTAGTCGCTCCAAACACGCAATCGCCAAATCCGGTCGTCCCATATCACGCAGGCGAATCGCGAAATTGTGGTGTTCCGTTCGCTCCGCCGCATCGAACGCCGTAGTTCCCATAAAAGGCGGCTCCATTAAGAGAGACCACACACGCCATGCCTCTTCGGGTTGATTCAAGAGCGCCAAAACGCGCCCTAATCCGGCGGTCGCCGCACGTTTTTTTTCTGTCCGACATTCGTCGTCACTCTCTGTCTGCAACACGACGCGATAATGAATCGCGGATTCCGCGAACTGCTTTAGGTCTTCTAGAATCGTCGCCAAGTGTATATGGACGTCTATTGCGCTTGGTTGACAAGCCAACACGCGTCGGAAACAGATTTCTGCCTCAATTAAGGCCCCGCGCTTCTTTTGTAGGCGCCCTAAGTTCAGAAGAGAGATAATGTGGTCCGGGTTTAGATAAAGAGCTTGTTGAAATGCAATAATCGCTCCTTCTTCATCTTTTCCCGCCAACCGAAATGCTCCGAGATTGGCCCAAGCTTCAACAAAACATGGTTGATGCGCAACAGCGCGCTCCAAACAATGGATTGCGGAAATGCGTTCACCCAAGGCGTCGTGACACAACGCTGCATTGTACAGGGCTCGGGCCGAAGCTTTTTCCGATGCGGCCATCGATGCAAAAACATCGGCGGCGCGCTCCAAATAAATGACGGCGATCTCATAACGCTTCTGCTTCATCAGAGCCAGCGCCAAATCATTTAGGATCGGACCATGGTCAGGATGAAGGTTAAGGGCGTTTTGGTAGGCGTCAATCGCGGCGGGGACATCATCTTGCGCAAGAAGGTTTTCCGCCAGACGAAACCAGGACTCTGCGTGGTTTGGACGGAGTTGGATGGCGTGTTTCCAACAAACTATGGCTTCTGATATAGAACCAATATTCTTTAGAACATGCCCGAGATGTGCGTGGACATCGAAAAGATTTGGTTGAAGGCGTGCAGATTCTCTTAGTGCGCGTTCTGCTTCTATCCAACGCTTGTCTTGAGCGGCGATGAGTCCCAGCAGGTGATGCGCTGTTGGATGATCTGGCGCAGCTTCTACGATTCGACGACAAAGCGTCTCGGCTTCGATCCAATGGCGCGTTTCATAGTAATCAAAGGCCAGAGTCAACGCCTCTTGAAGAGTCGCCATTGCTTCATCTCATATGCAGGGTGGTTGATGCATGTCTCAAGAAAAGAGAGAAAAAGGAGAACAACAGAAAAATAAATAAAAAAAGCGCCAAGCGACTTTGAGCGCAGTCTCTGAACCTTTTTTTACTTGGTTTTTGACAGAGGGCGGCTCAATTGTTTGTCTTGTCTCATCTCATCTGGTTGCAGACATGAGCTCATTTTCTACATCTTCCACAGCTAAATCGGCAAGAGACGATCTGTGCAATGTGCGAACAATTGGCCCTAACGGACGACACGTTTGGTGGTTCGACGCTGCGGAAAACAAAACCACCGTCGGACACCCCGAAGGCGCAATTAAATGCATAGGACCTGTGTCGTTTCCCACAGCCCCACGCGCTCGACGTCCCAACGTCGCCAAATCAAGCAAGCGCGTCTGTCCGGTGACGTCCAAAGCCTGAGGACATTCTTGCGCAATCATGCGGTTCACATCGGCCTCGGATTGAGTTCCAATCAATACAGGAGTTAGACCTCGCATGGCCAATCGTCGCGCCAAAGCCAAGTATGACGCGGCAGGCCAACGTTTTTCGGGCCTATGTGGCGCGCAGCCGGGAACCAACAGCACAAAATTCTCCGGCAGAGACAGGTGATCAACGTCTCCTCCCATCCAAGAGGCATCCGGAGGTTCCGGAGGCTCCAATCCCGCTTGAACCAACTGCGTCGTCGGCCAATCAAAGGCGTGTGTTAAAGGGGTGGGAGGCGAAAATTGTAAAGAACAGCCTTGAACCAAACCCGACCATTCCGGTCGTCCGAATGGCCCGCAAAGTCGGAAGTAACAAGCCGTGCGATCATTATTTTGAAGATCATACACGCGCGTAAAACGCCCTCCTCGGATCATTCGCCGGATAGCCCACCATTTACCGAGGCTGCGCCATGAAGGTTTGGGATCAATCCAGATTTGATCAATCCAGCCGGAGCCTTCAATAAGAGTCGCAAACGGCGCGGCTGTCAGAAGCGTAATGTGAGCTTTTGGGTAAGTTGCTCGAATGCGCTTCATTGCGCCGAACGCCAAAATAAAGTCACCCAGAGCGCCTAGTTTAATAATCAGCAACCGTTCGCTCATTTTAAGGGTTCCGGTCAATTCAGTCTGGTTTGACATCATGTTCGGATGGATGGCGCGCATGTTTGCGCATTGTTTTTGGCGGCGACGAGAGGGATCGTATAAAAAGCATTTAAGAAATCAAACGGCTTGAATGATTTGTTCCGCCGTTGGAGTTCTTCGTATCGCCGCCGCTTCGGCTTCAAGAGCCAAAGCCGCCAGCTCCGGATTCATCCGGCGAACAATTTCCAGCATTTCCTCTATAGAAGAGCCGATCGGTTGAGGCGACGCGGCCAAAGTCGGGATCGATGCGATGGAAGTCAAAACCGCTCCCGCCGTCACAATTATTGCCGTAATATTGACGGCTGTGTTCTTCACTCTCGCCATGATTACCGCTTTCCTTAGAGACATCCGCCACAAAGCAATTCGTTAACGTCTGTTGCTGGATTTATCCAAAGAGAAGCAAGAAAACAATTTTTCTTAATCATTGATAAGGGAAAGATCGGAACGGGCGTTCGTCAAAAGAACCATCAAATCATCGGCCGAAATCGGCGGACTAAACAGATAGCCTTGAATCTGATCGCATCCCAAACGGCGAAGCAACGCCAATTGCGCCACCGTTTCAACGCCTTCAGCCACGACATGTCGCCGTAGCGCATGCCCCATTCCGATGATGGCCTTCACAATCTCTGCGTCATCGGCGACAGTGGCCAAGTCCGTGATAAAAGAACGATCAATTTTTATCGTATGCAGTGGAAGACGCCGTAAGTGGCTCAAAGAAGAGTAGCCGCAACCAAAGTCATCCATCGAAAGGTGAACGCCTATCTGTGCAATTCGATTGAGAATCGCCAAGACGTTTTGACTATCCTTCATGATGACGCTTTCAGTGACTTCCAGCTCCAGATCGGAAGGCTGTAAGCCCGTGCGCTCCAGAATTCCATCGAGCGCCTCTAAGAACTCCCAACGAATTTGCCGCACGGAAAGATTGACGGCCATGCGGACTTCGGGGAAACCGGCCTGTTTCATAAGAAGCCGCTGCCGACAAGCGGTCTCTAAAACCCACTCGCCGACGGCGTTGATCATGCCTGTTCGTTCGAGAACCGGAATGAACGTGTCGGGAGAAACAACGCCGATATCGCTATTTCGCCAACGAAGCAACGCCTCGACGCCGAGAACTTTCCACGAATGAATATCGACTTTGGGTTGATATACAAGCGAAAATTCTTGCTTCTCCAATGCTGTGGACAAACCGCTGCGCACAGCCATGCGGGTGCGCGCGGCCTGATTGAGCGCCGTCGTAAAGAAGCGATAATTGACGGCGTCATCTTCTCGTGCGCCGGACATCGCTGTGTCGGCGTTGTTGAGGAGAGTTTCAGGGGTAACGCCGTCATCAGGAAAGATGGTGACGCCGATCGCGTTGGGAACAACGATTTGATAGCCGCAAACGGTGATCGGCGCCTTCAAAGCGCCAAGCAACCGCTCGGCAAGCCCGCCGGCGTCATGAGGCTGTTCAAGATTTGGAGCGATAACGCCGAACTCGGTGTCGGCGACGCGGGCGACGGTGTCTCGGCCTCGAACCGTGGTGGAGATGCGATGCGCCACTTCCATGATGAGTTGGTCGCCGGCGGCAGGCCCCAAACTATCGCTGACCAGTTTGATGTTGTCGAGGCCAATAACCAGAACGCCTCCCAGGCTGCTCGATCGCTGCAATGCTTCGATGGTTTGTCCTAACCGTTGGCGAAACAACGCTCGGTTGGGGAGCATCGTCAACGCATCGTAATGTGATTGGCGTTGAATGATCGTTTCAAAATGGACGCGCTCGGCGACGTCTCTGACATTGGCCAGAAACAACGCCCGCTCGGCGACGACCAAACGCTGCAAGCGAACTTCAGCCTCGTAGGTGAATCCGTTTTTGCAGACGTGAAAAGCTTCGAATGTTATAAACTCTTCGGTGTTCGCATAAAGCGGACGCAGCAACTCAGCGAAGCGGTCGTTTGTAAACGTGGAGAGAATATCGAGAACGTGAATACTCTCGTACTCTTGAACGCCGTACCCCAAATGCCCTCGCGCGGCGCGATTCAGGAAAACCAGCCGCAAGGTTTCCGCATCAAAGGCGTAAAGCTCGTCAACGGAGGCCTCAAGCAACGCAAGCGCAAAATCGGAGGAAAGCATTGAATGAAACGACCTTCAGCGCCCATTACAAAACGCCATCAATCCGGCTTCGAGCGCCATTTTGAGGAAGGGATTTGGTAGCGGAGGAGGGATTTGAACCCCCGACACAAGGATTATGATTCCTCTGCTCTGACCAACTGAGCTACTCCGCCACAACCGGACGAGTGGTTTTTACAGGGATCAGGGACGTTTGTCAACGTCTTTTTGCGCCAATGCAATTTTTTTGAAGGGCAATTTTTTTGAAGGAAAGGGGGGGCCGGTTTGAAGGAGCGATCGCCGATGGGGCGAGGATAAAGCTCTGCGCAATTAAGACCGGGATTTTGTAGGATGGGGGTAAGGGCCTCCATTAACAAAGCGGCCCAAAAGGCGGCGCCGTCATCGGTGTAAATAAGGTCTTGACGCAGTTCGATAAGGACATTGGGGAAACCTCTGGGGGAAGCAAAGGTTTCGATGACGCCGCCCTGGGTGTTGCGACCGGAATAAGGGAGATTGTCGCCGACGCGCAGACGGAATGTTTCCGACAGCGTTAGAATCAGAGGGCGTGGAATTCTTGGATCGTAATCCCAGAGGACGCCGATTTCCCATGGGCGGTCGAAGTCGTTCATTCGAGGCGTGAAGCTGTGAATCGAAACAAGAATCGGCGTTTGGCCGCGCGTGAGGATGCGCTCCAACGCGCAATCGAGCGCGCAATAATAGGGCATGAGGCAGCCGTCGATTCGAGACTGAACGTCGGCGTGAGACAGGTTATGGTTGCCGGGAATGGAAACGCCATCGCTTCGGAGAGGAATCAAGGACGAATCAGACCAGGCGCGGTTGACGTCTATGACCAGGCGGGAATAGACCGACAAAACGGCGGGAGCGTGAAAATATTCCGCCAGACGGCGCGTGACGGCGGCGGCGCCGATGTCGTAGGCGATGTGGCGGTCGAAAACATCGGGATGAAGGCCGAGTCGATTCAATCGAGCCGGCACAATGCGGTCGGCGTGATCGCAACAAAACAGAATCGGCGCTTTGGCGTCGGGCGCCCAAAGCTCTACGGGCAAAGGGTCGTGAGCATCGAACAAAGGAAAACAATGTTTTGAATTACCCATTGATTGCTCCCTTACCCAGGGGTTTCATAAAATTTAGGCCGTCGTTGTCAACGATTTCTTTGCCTTTGGAGGCCGCAGTTGCTCTTTCCGTCGTCTTTACGTCTTTTTTCGGGTTTTCCAGTGAAGGAAATATAGCTTTGTGGCATGGTTGCCTTGGTTCGTTCCAACAAACGATCCGATCATGGACGCAGCGTCGTCGATTATGGCCGGTTTAGGGCGGGGCTTTGCCCTGGAAACCATGACTTGGAGTTTGTAATAACCGAAAGTGAGTGGGGTTTTCATTAATCGGCGTTTCTTAATTTGGCGACATTGGCCCTAGATGTCCTCTTCAGATGAGTGTCATCCATGCGCATTCAATCCACGGCTCCTTTTCTTGACCAGCGGCCCGGCACTTCGGGTCTGCGCAAGGCGGTTACGGTTTTCCAGAAGCCGCGCTATCTTGAAAATTTTATCCAGTCGGCGTTCGATTGCTTGGCTGAGGCGCAAGGAGCGACGCTGGTTGTCGGCGGCGACGGGCGTTATCACAATGATAAGGCCATTCAGGTCATTTTAAAAATGGCGGCGGCCAATGGAATTTCTCGCACGGTGGTCGGACGTGATGGAATATTATCCACGCCTGCTGCGTCATGCGTGATTCGCAAACGTCACGCCGCCGATTCGCGGACGTTGGGCGGGTTTATTTTATCGGCGAGCCATAATCCGGGCGGGCCTGACGGCGATTTCGGGGTAAAGTTCAACGGAGCCAATGGCGGTCCGGCGCCGGAGTCGTTGACGGAGACGTTCTTTGCGCGCACGAAAGCGATTGAAGCCTATAAAATCATCGAGGCGCCGGATGTTCCTCTCGGTCAAGAAGGGGAGTTTGCGCTGGGCGGCATGATTGTCGAGATCATTGATCCGGTGGCGGATTACGCCGCTTTGATGGCCGAGATTTTTGATCTCGACGCCATACGGCGATTGTTTTCCAGCGGTTTTCGGATGGTTTTCGACGCGATGCATGCGGTGACCGGCCCTTACGCAACCGAGATTCTTGAAAAGCGTTTGGGAGCCGCTCCAGGAACCGTGATCAACGGCAAGCCGTTGCCCGATTTCGGCGGACATCATCCCGACCCCAATCTGGTTCACGCCGCCGAGTTGGTGAGGCTTTTGGCCGAGCCGGATGGTCCTGATTTCGGCGCCGCCTCTGACGGCGACGGCGACCGCAACATGATTTTGGGGAAGAATTTTTACGTTTCTCCCAGTGATAGTCTGGCGGTTTTGGCCACGCACGCGCATCGCGTTCCTCACTTCGCCGGAGGATTGAAGGGCGTGGCGCGCTCGATGCCGACCAGCCGCGCCGTTGATCGCGTGGCGCGGGATTTAAAAATTCCCTGTTATGAAACGCCGACCGGATGGAAGTTTTTCGGCGCTTTGCTTGATGCGGGATTGATTCGTCTCTGTGGCGAGGAAAGTTTTGGTTCCGGTTCCGATCATATTCGCGAGAAAGACGGTTTATGGGCGGTTCTGATGTGGTTGAATGTTCTCGCCGCCTGTCGAGAGGCGGGGAAGGGGACGTCGGCTGAAAACACCTCGGTTGAAGACCTTGTGCGCGATCTCTGGAGGCGCAATGGCCGAACCATTTATGGGCGTCATGACTATGAAGGGATTGAGTCCGGCGCGGCCGCGCTGTTGATGAACACGCTTACCGCCAATTTGAGCATGCTTCCGGATCAGGTTTTTCACAGGAGAAAGATTGTTGGCGCCGACGACTTCGCCTATCAGGACATTGTGGATGGGAGTCGATCAGAGAAGCAGGGGATTCGGATTTTGTTTGATGACGACTCCCGCATTGTGTTTCGGTTGTCGGGAACCGGAACATCGGGAGCGACCTTGCGGGTGTATTTGGAGCAATATGAGCCGGATATTGCCCGACATGGCGTTGTGGCGACGGAAGCTTTGGCGGATTTGGCGAATGTCGCCGCTGAGATCGCAGGGATTGTGCATTACACCGGTCGAACTGCCCCGGATGTTGTAACCTAAGAATCTTAACGATAGGGGCCTGGGACTGTGTTCCCAGGACTCTTTTGTCTTTTTATGTGGAAATCGGAGGTCATCAATCAGCGATTCGACCCATCGGCATGATTTGTTCGTCTGATGTAAATCGGAGTAAAAGGGCCGCTTTGGCGAATTTCTATTTGTCCAGCTTTCGCCAATTCCAATGTCGCCGCAAATGTCGCAGCAATGGCCGAGCATCGTAACAACGTGCCTGCCGCGCTCGGCAATAAAAAACAACTCAACGTCGTCCAGTCCGGCATTTGCCCCAATAACTCCGTCAAGCGCTGTAAAGCGTCTTCAAGTGAATAGAGATTCACCGGCTCAATCCGCAGAGTTCCTCCTTCCACGCGTCTTTTGTGATCTGCGTAAGCTCGGAGCAAATCGTAGTAAGTTGCTTCAAACACCGATTTCCGCAACACCGTCACGCCTTCCGGGGCGCCGCGCGGCAGGTAATCGCGTCCCAAGCGCGGACGGCTCATCAAACGCGCGCCGCTCTCACGCATCGCCTCCAAACGACGAAGCTGAAACGCCAGAGCCGCCGCCAATTCCGCGCCGTCAGGTTCTTGAGCGTCTTCGCTTTCCGGTTCGGGCAACAATAGGCGAGACTTTAAAAACGCCAGCCATGCCGCCATAACTAAATAGTCGGCGGCGATTTCAATGCGCAACTGTCGCGCTGCGGCGATGAAATTGATGTATTGATCAACGAGCTGTAATATCGAAATATGAGTGAGGTCAACCTTTTGGTCGCGAGCCAGCGTCAGAAGCAAGTCGATTGGCCCTTCAAATCCTTCCAAATCAAGCACAAGACGCGGAATGACGTTTTCATTCGCCTCTTGTCCGATCGAAGCGTCGTTGGCTTCGCTTGCGGCCAGAGTGGCGTCTAAAACCGAAGAATCGGTTTTGTCGCGCCGGCCTCCTTTCCGTCCTTGGGTCATGGGAAGAAAATTCTTGCGCCGTCGAGCCGAGAAGCGGATGCGCCATTGTCGATCTTCACGACATTTACAATCTTCACGACACTCACGATAATAGAGAAACGCGATGGGGCCAGAGACTATGTTCTTGGCCTCGTTTAGTTTTTATTACGTGTTGGTTTCGATGACGTGAACTAAAAAACGCCGAACAAGGTAAGCATATAGGTCATGATGGCTTTGGTCGGCGGCCACAGCAGCCAACCGACAGCGTCGAAGTCGGCTCCGATCTGCATGGCGACAATAGGAGCAACCACCAAAGCGCCAAGCAGAATCAACATGCCGAATTGCTCCATGCGGGCCAGAGGAATCGCCAGGAAAGGCGGAAGAATTCCGACCAACACGCGCCCACCATCAAGAGGGGGAAGGGGCAGCATGTTGAAAACGGCGAGCATGACGTTGACTTGCAAAGAAACGAAGAGACTGTTGGAAAGCCAAACGTGAAGCTCTCTCGGCGCCAAGTGAACCCAACCAAGCGCCCACGCGGAAAGGAGCGCAAGGCCGATGTTAATTCCGGGGCCTGCGAGAGCAACCCAAACCATGTCTTGCTTAGGACGACGAAGGCGAAGAAAATTGACCGGCACAGGCTTCGCCCATCCAAAAAGAGGGGCTGATGACATAAAGAGAATTGCAGGGAGGATGATCGTTCCAAATAAGTCGATGTGTCGAAGCGGGTTGAAGGAGACTCGACCTCGGATTTTGGCGGTGTCGTCTCCGAGACGCCAGGCAATATAGCCGTGGGCGGCTTCGTGAAAAGTAATGGCGATGATGGTCGGTAGGACCATGATCGATGCTCGAAACAGCGCGTCATCCATTGTCCGACCTCTTGTTCGACTTTTTGTTTGTCTGATGCCGACGAGCTGAGAAATGACATAACGTTGCAGAAATTATTCCACCACGTTATTAACCAGCGCTTCCAATCTTTCGCGCAGAACCTGGATATCTCCAACTTCGGGCGGCGTCTGTCGTGCTTGAGCGCGCCGCCAACGTCGAACCGCCTCCAAATTCATCGGCGGCGTCGCGGCGGCCACCGCAGTCATCTCTTCAAGCCGTCCGTTGCAGTGAAGAACAATATCGCATCCGGCCTCCAGAACGTCGCGGGCGCGAACATCCGGAGTTCCCGAAAGCGCTTCCATCGAGAGATCGTCACTGAAAAGCAATCCGTCAAATTCCAATTGATTGCGCACGACGTCCGAAATCACTATGGGAGAAACACTGGCCGGGCGTTTGGGGTCGATGGCGGTGTAGACTACATGAGCCACCATGCCGAGCGGAATGTCGGACAACGCATGAAACGGCGCAAAATCGGTGGTTTTCAGTTCTTCCTGACTTGTGCTGATGACGGGCAGCTCACAATGGCTGTCGGCGCAACCACGACCATGCCCTGGAATGTGCTTCAGCACGGGCAGGACGCCGCCCGCGAAGAAGCCTTGACAACTGGCGCGGGCCAACTCGGTGACGAGAAAAGGATCGGAACTGAAAGCGCGGTCTCCGATGACGTCGTGAGCGCCGGGGACGGGCACATCGCAAACCGGAGCGCAATTGACGTTTACGCCGACGTCGAGGAGCATGTCGGCGAGAAGTCTTGCGTTCAGCCACGCCGCTTCGCGCGCCAACGCCATATCGTAAGCCGCAATGGCGCCGATGCGTCGGGCTGGGGGATGCGCTGGCCAATGCGGCGGGCGAAGACGGGCGACGCGACCGCCTTCTTGATCAATGAGGATCGGGGCGTCAGGTCTTCCAACGGCGTCGCGCAGAGCGGCGGTCAGAGTGCGAACTTGCTCGGGCGTTTCACAGTTGCGGCGAAACAAAATGAAACCCAAAGGTTGAGCGATTTCGAAAAATCGCTTTTCCTTGTCGTCAAGAACAGTTCCGGCGCATCCAAAAACCACAGCGCGCGGCGGAGAGAAAGGCGCCGCGCCCTCGGTTGTTGTCGGGTGGTGGTTAGTGCCGGACAAGCTGACACCCTACATTTTGAGTTTTCAGCGTTTGGCAGATGTTTTTGGCCCGCGTTTCATCGAGCATTCCGCTTTGCACACGATAATAAACACCGCGATCCCCTAAGTCGGCGCGAGCGACGCTTAAGGAAAGACTGCTTAAGACATCCGGGTAACGGTGGGCCAAGCGTTTCCACTCGGCCTGCGCTTCCGCTTCGCTTTTGACGGAAGCGATTTGAATGCGATAACTTCCGCCGCCGCCGGATGGCGGCGTTGAGGTTGCGGGGGGGCGCGGCGGATTGGTTGAAACGGAAAGCGGCGCCGGAGGCCGCGCCGTTGGCGGAGCAACGGTTAGAGGCGAAGCGTTTTGTCGAGAGGGCGGAACAAGCGGGGGCGCTTGAGGGGCGAGAACATTTGGGGGCGGGCTGTTTCCGGGAGCGCCGGCGAGGGGCGTCGCGACCACATTGTTGGCCATGTTGTTATTGGTCATATTATTATTGCCGACGTCGAGCGCGGGTTGACGCCCGATGAGAGCCCCAACCGCAATGCTGGAGCCGCTGAGACCAATCGGCAACACCGGCGGCGAGGAGACGGTCGGCATCGTCGTTGACGCCATAGAAGACGCCATAGAAGACGATTGCCCCTGTTGTTGGCTTGGTCCTGGCCCGACGGGCGTCGAAGGCGAAGACGCCGCAGTCGAAGATTGGGGAGGCTGAGCCGGCGGGTTCGGGGCTGCGACCGGCTTGGGCAGCGGCGCTTCAGGAGGGGGCAAGAGACGTTCGACCACTGACGGCGCGAACTCCGGGTCCAGCCGCTCGTAAACCAATATCTCCTGGTGCGGAACTTCCAATCCGCCGGGCTGTGTGGGTTTTGCCTTGAAAGGGGTGCGGTCGGCTTGGATCAGCGGCGCTCCCATGTCGCTGGCGACGCGAACGCCGCGCCCGTTCAAATACCACATCACCGCTCCGACGGCGGCGACCAACAAAACCAGCAATCCGACGAAAAACGATCCGCCGCTTTTTTGCGCGCGCCGTCGTCCGGGCGGATAGCCCAAACCTTCGAAATTATGTTCGTTCCATCGGCTCATGATCGCATCTCCTCGACCGGAACAACGCCGAGCACTGTCAAACCGGAAGCAACGACGGTGGCCATGGCCTGAACCAGTGCGAGCCGGGCCAGCGTCAACTCTCGATCGTCTTCCATCAGAAAGCGCAAACTGGCGTCGTCCTTGCCTTTATTCCATAATCCATGAAAAGCGGCGGCCAAATCATATAAATAGAAAGTTACGCGGTGGGGTTCGTGAGCTTCAGCCGCAGCTTCAACTTGTCGGGGCCATTCCGCCATTCTCCGAATCAAATCCAGCTCTTCCGGTTCGGAAAGCCGGGACAGAATCGGCGATGTTGCTTCTTCTGCGTCAACAAGAGCGGCTAGGCTTGTGCCGGATATCTTCACGCCCATCGCTTTTTCTGCGTGACGCAACACCGATCGGCATCGGGCGTGAGCATATTGCACATAGAAAACGGGATTATCTTTGGATTGTTCGCGTACTTTGGTGAAGTCGAAGTCGAGCGTTTGATCGTTGCGTCGGGTCAGCATGATGAATCGCACGACATCGCGTCCGATTCTGTCTTCGCCTTGACCGACGCCCTCAATGACGTCGCGCAAAGTGATGAACGCGCCTGCGCGCTTGGACATTTTAACCGGCTTGCCGTCCTGCAACAGGTGGACAAGCTGACAGATTTTTACGTCAAGAACGGCTTGTCCGTCTGTGATCGCGGTCGTGGCCGCTTGCATTCTTTTGATGTAGCCGCCGTGATCCGCGCCCCAGACGTCGATCAAGGTGGAAAAACCGCGTCGCGCTTTATCAAGGTGATAGGCGATGTCGTTTGCAAAGTATGTGTTCGAGCCGTCCGATTTCCGTAGGGGGCGATCGACGTCGTCGCCGAATTGAGTCGAGCGGAACAAAAGCTGTGGACGGGGCTCCCAATCGTCGAGTTTTTTGCCTTTGGGGGGCTCCAACACGCCTTCGTAGATCAGGCCGCGCGCCGAAAGCGTTTTCAGGGCGTCGTCAACGGCTCCGGCGGCGACCAACGCGCGTTCAGAGGTGAACGTCGCGATGTTGACGCCCAACATCTTGAGATCGTCGCGAATGGTCGTCATAATTGCGTCTATGGCGAAATCGCGGACGACCGGCAGCCAATCGCTTTCCGGCGCGTTCATCCAGCGATTTCCGTCGCGTTCAGCTAGAGACGCGCCGATCTCGCGCAAATAGTCTCCGGGGTAGAGACCGGCGGGAATCTCGCCGATCGACTCGCCCAAAGCTTCACGATAGCGCAAGTAGGCCGAACGTCCGAGAACCTCCACTTGGGCTCCGGCGTCGTTAATATAATATTCACGATTGACATGGCATCCTGCTTTTTCCAGCAGAGAGGCCAAGGCGTCACCGACAACGGCGCCGCGTGCGTGAGCCGCATGGAGCGGGCCGGTGGGGTTGGCGGAGACGTATTCAACATTGACGCGACGACCTGCGCCGACGTTGCTGTCGCCGTATGAAGTCCCGGCGCGTAAGATGTCGAGAACGCGCTTGCGCCAGAATTCGGGGGCGAGGCGTAGGTTGATGAATCCCGGACCTGCAATTTCAACGTGGACAACGTCCGGGTGCTCGCGCAAGCGGCTGGCGATCAACGGCGCCAATTGGCGCGGAGCTTTTTTGGCTTGGCCGGCGAGAACCATGGCTGCGTTGGTCGAAAGATGGCCGTGCTCTGAATCGCGAGGAGGCTCCACGGTGATTCGTGACAAATCCAGAGTGGCGGGCAACTCCCCGCCTGCCGCTAAATCTTGCAGCACTTTCTTAAGATCGGCTTCAAAAGCTTTGAATATGTTCATGCTGGCAACCGCGCGTCCGAAACCTGCTCCATAGATATGGCATGATGTGATTATCGTGTTCGACTGTCAAAGACAGTCGCGCGGGTTCATGAAAAATCGGCGAGCGGTGGCAATAACGCCATGGTAATCATTGAGTCGTTTTCCGGGATTTTTTTGTGAATAAAAATTAGAAGGGTAATTTATACTCACTGCGTCTGAATCGGTCGAAGGTGAAGACGAAAGCTTCCTTTGTTTGCTGCAAAGCAAGAAACGCGCAATTTGTGCGATGTTTGCTTTTTGGGCGAAGCGAGAGAAGGAAGAGAAGGCTCGGCCTTGGCGGTTGAGAGTGTTTGGGAAGAAAGTGGACGCCTTAATGTTTGCTTTCTTCGAGTTTCATTATTACGGATTTGTTTTTTTATTTTCCAACCGATCAATTTTATGACAATTTTATTGCGCTTCCTTTTTGTCGGAATTTTCTAAGTCATTCTAAGCAAGGATCGCTTTCTAAATAATGATGCGTTCGGCGGGAAGGCGCACAGTTAGAGTGGAGCCTTGATTGACGACGCTCTCGACATGAACCGTTCCACCATGCATCTCGACGAAGCTCTTCACGATCGATAATCCCAACCCCGTGCCTTCGCGTTTTCGCGCCAAGGCGGCGTTTGCTTGACGAAATGGCATGAAAATTGTTTCGAACTTATTGGGAGGAATGCCGATTCCAGTGTCGATGACGGATATTTGAAAGCGTCCGTCGGTCATCACTCCGGCTTCCAGCGTCACCTTTCCGCCGCGAGAGGTGAACTTCACGGCGTTCGACAGCAAGTTCAAGGCGATTTGCTTCAGCGCCAAAGCATCGACTCGCAAATGCGGCAAGGGCGCGTCGAATCTGGAGGCAAGCAACACCCCGGCGGCGGCGGCGCGACCGGAGACCATCGTCAGGCAGCTCGTCAAAAGAGGCTGAGGATTCATGACCTCTTCATGGAGTTCATAGCGACCGGCTTCGATCTTGGACATGTCGAGAATGTCGCCGATAACGTGCAGCAGATGGTTGCCGCTGTCGCGAATGTCGCCTGCATACTCGACGTATTTTGGAACTCCCGCCGGTCCCAGCATTTGATGAATGATGATTTCGGAAAAACCGATGATTGCGTTCAGCGGCGTTCTTAATTCATGGCTCATGTGGGCCAGGAATTCGGATTTGGCGCGATTGGCGACTTCGGCTTGGCTTTTTGCGGCGAGCAGCTCGGCTTCGATTCGTTTTCGTTCGGTGATGTCGCGAATCGAGCCCACGAACAACACGCGATCTTCAATGACGGCGCCGGTTTCGTCGCGGTTGATGATCATCGAATTGAAGGCGATCTCCACCGGAAAATGAGCGCCGTCGCGGCGTCGACCAATCGTTTCGTGGCTGTTATGGTTCAATATCGCGCCGCGCCGCAAACAATCAGAGACCGCTCCGCCATTTTCGCCGGGAATCGGCTCCGGCAGCAGCAAGGAGACGGGTTGGCCGATCACGTCTTCTCTTTTGTGGCCGAAAATAGCCTGCGCCGCCGGGTTGAAATCTTCAATTCGCCCATGATCGTCCACCACCACCAAGCCGTCGGCGATTGCTTCCAACACGCTGTGCGTCCGAATGGCTGTGCTTTCCACGCGCCGCGCGGCGGCGGCTTGCGCCAGCTCCAGACGTTTCCGAACGGTGATGTCGGCGTTGGCGCCGACCATGCGATAGGCTCGGCCTTGGGCGTCGCGCAAAGCGCGTCCACGCGACAACACCCAAACATATTGGCCGTTGGCGCGACGAAGACGGATTTCACACTGATAAGGACGTCCTTCAACCACATGGGCGCGCAGAGTCGATGAAAGCTTTGCGACGTCGTCGGGATGAACGACGCTTTGAAGCGCCGCCATGTTGGAGCCGATTTGTCCGGGTTGGTAGCCGAGCAGCTCGAACCAACGTTCAGACCACACGGCGACATCGGATTCGATGTTCCAATCCCAAAAACCGTCGGTGGAGGACTCCAAGATCAGACGCAAACGCTCATCGCTTTCAGCCAGAGCGCGATTGGCTTCGCGCAAAGCGGTCTCTCCGGCTTCGCGCTGAGCCATTTGGCGCGTCAGAAAACCGATCAGAAGCATGATCAGAGTGGATTCGCCGAGAACGCCCAACAGAAGCCGAATCGACTCCTTGCGCCAGCGCGTCAGGGCCATGGCCTCGGGGATGGAGATCGCCAAAAACAGGGGATGGTCGCGCAAAGAACGGACGGCCACAATGCGCGGCGCGTCGTCGGGAGCCTCAACGTGTTGTCCCGAACCGCTGCCGTCCGCCCCCGCCAGAGACAAAAAGAAGATTTGCGCCCGCAGGCGACGAGCGGCGTCGGCGCTTCCGACGTGTGGATGACGCGCCAATAAGTGAAAGTCGCGACGCAGCAACAGCACTTCCGCTCCTTCGTCCATGCCGATTTCTTGGTAGAGATTCTCAAAGTATCCCGCGTCGATTGAGGCGACCGCCATGCCCTGATAACGACCTTGCGAATCATCGATGCGTCGGCTCAACGTAAAAACCCGCTCGACGCTGTCGGGGGCGGGGACGCCGATGATCAATCCGGGCGGCGGCTCGCTGACGGGATGAATCGATGCGGCAGTCGCGGGGGGCGAAGACGTGGAGGTTCCGTCGGAAAAAATCGTGAACCCGGAGAAGGCCGAACTCAGCGCCGAACCGAGCATCGCTCCAAGGCTGGCGCCAAGACTCGAATCTCCCGTCGCGGCGAGTTTGCGGGAGGAGTTCATCGGGCTTCCGGAGGCGTCGAAAACCGCCAATGAACGCACCGCAGGAATTCCCGATATCCTGCTGTGAAGCATTTGATTGATTGTTCCCGCGCCGGAAGTCGGCATTTGCACGGAAAGCTCGACGGCGGTCTGGATCAACACCAAATCGATGGTTTGAAGAGTGCGCGCCGTTTGTTCGGAGAGAATCAGACTGATCCGTCGAAAGTCTCGTTCGACGTCAGCCAAAGCGTTGCTTCTCTTGTTCCAGATGACCATCGCCGTTGCGGCGAGACTCGCCATGACCAACAGAATTCCAAAACCCAACAGCAAGCGGCTCGGGCGTCCGGAAAAGCTGCGCCAGGCAAAGAACGGCAAACGGAAGGACGTGCAAAGCAATCGCATTTCAAACGACCTGTGGTGAAGAACCGACGGCGGTTTCGACGCTTGGGTTCGTGCTTGCTTGTTTTCGCTCGGATATTCGGCGAGCGCATGTTCTGTTTTGCAAATTCGCCATCAAGACGCTTTAAGACGTTTTGGAGCAAAACGCGATTTATGGTGGTTCGATCGCGTTCGGATTCATAAAATCCCACGATGGCGATCTATGGGGTTTGGTGAATTCTCTTATTTCCGTTTATCGAAGCGCAAGAGACAAATGTCGTTTGATTCTTTTCAGAATCGTTCTTTTTGTGTCATTCCCTTGTTAATTATTCTCAACTTTCTTTCTGTTTTTTGCGACTTTCGTTATTGTTTGCTTCGACGCGTTGCGGTTTTCAAGAGGTCTTCAAAAGATTTTCGGAAAGATATTCATATTTTCATAGAGTTTCGATGCTTTAGAGTCTGTCCGGAAAGAACGTCGATTGGACGGATTCCCCGGACGCCGCTGGAAACATTGATATTCTTTCCGGACAGGCTCTTAGATCATCTCTGGCGTGGAAAGGGGTAGGTTTCATTATTTTTCAAGGGAGTTTTCAAATGTTTCGTCGGATTACAAAATGGAGCGTTATGTTATGCGTTTAAACGCCGTTTCATCATTTCCTGTCGGCGGCGCCGTCGTTCGTCTTCTGACCCGAATCGCAGAGGCTTTGGAGCGTGGCGCGTCGAACCAGGCGGAGAAGTTCACGAGCGTCTCCGGAACGGGAACGACCGCAGAGTTGGAGAGCGCAGACGCGTTCGTATGGGAGGCTCAAACCTCGTCGCTGAAGCCGGTGACGACAGTCAATCGGGCTCCGTTGGTTTTGCTGTTGGGGATCAATCATCAGCGCGACCTGTTGTTGGCGAACACTCGTCGGTTTGCGTCGGGTTTTCCGGCCAACAACGCTCTGTTATGGGGCGCGCGCGGAATGGGAAAAAGCTCTTTGATTAAGGCGGTTCACGCTCAGGTGAACATTGAGCGTCCGCACGCTTTGGTTTTGATCGAGATTCATCGCGAAGACATTCCTTCCTTGCCGCGCCTGTTGGCGTCGCTGCGGCAATCGGCGCGTCCTTGCGTGTTGTTTTGCGA
>CAUYUA010000236.1:0-24881 GCA_963575675.1 Azospirillaceae bacterium | reverse complement strand
GGCCCGTCGGAAACCGGGGCGACGTTGACGCCGAAGGTTGCGGTGCGCGAGGCGACGTTGTCTGCGGTTGAGGCCTCGTCGCCGTGGAGGTTGGTTTCGGTTGCGACGGCGGTGGCGGAGACGGAGAAATGACCGTTGTAGTTTTCCGGGGGCAGAATTTGAAGACCGTGGGTCTGCTCCGGAGTTAGAACGTAAGACGTCGCGTCGCTTCCGACCGTCCCGCCGGTGATCTCGTGTGTGTTTCCTTGATCATCGGCGTAGTACAGTTTCGATCCGTTCGGAAGTCCGCCGATTTGGATTGAAAGAGTCTCTGAATTGTCTGCGTCGTTGACCAGAGCGCCGCGCACGTCGAGGGCGATGAGGGCGTCTTCACTTCCGGCGGCGTCGGAGACGTTGAGCGTGGGCGTGTGAGCGACGGCGTCGACGGTGACGACGACGGTCTGCGAGGCTCCCTGAGCCGCCGTTGCGGCTCCGTCTTGAGAATAGGGGGTGACGGCGAGAGAAACGTCGGCGTCCATATTGGCGGGGACGGAGGTAATGCGCAGATCGGCGGCCTCGTCCTGAGACAAGCGCAAGGTTCCGTCGGGCTGAACGGTCCCGTGATTAAAGGTCATGCCGTTTGGAATTCCGGCGACGACGACGTAGGCGGTCTCGTTTTCTGCGCCCGGCGTGAGATTTATTGGCAGAGCGACGCCGGTTGTCGAGTCGTCGTGGACGGCGAAACCGCCGGTTGCGCCGACGTCTCCCGCGCCGAGGCTCGGGGCGCCCATGTTCTCGCGAACGACGACGGGTTCGACGGTGACCATCGCGGGCCCGTCGGAAACCGGGGCGACGTTGACGCCGAAGGTTGCGGTGCGCGAGGCGACGTTGTCTGCGGTTGAGGCCTCGTCGCCGTGGAGGTTGGTTTCGGTTGCGACGGCGGTGGCGGAGACGGAGAAATGACCGTTGTAGTTTTCCGGGGGCAGAATTTGAAGACCGTGGGTCTGCTCCGGAGTTAGAACGTAAGACGTCGCGTCGCTTCCGACCGTCCCGCCGGTGATCTCGTGTGTGTTTCCTTGATCATCGGCGTAGTACAGTTTCGATCCGTTCGGAAGTCCGCCGATTTGGATTGAAAGAGTCTCTGAATTGTCTGCGTCGTTGACCAGAGCGCCGCGCACGTCGAGGGCGATGAGGGCGTCTTCACTTCCGGCGGCGTCGGAGACGTTGAGCGTGGGCGTGTGAGCGACGGCGTCGACGGTGACGACGACGGTCTGCGAGGCTCCCTGAGCCGCCGTTGCGGCTCCGTCTTGAGAATAGGGGGTGACGGCGAGAGAAACGTCGGCGTCCATATTGGCGGGGACGGAGGTAATGCGCAGATCGGCGGCCTCGTCCTGAGACAAGCGCAAGGTTCCGTCGGGCTGAACGGTCCCGTGATTAAAGGTCATGCCGTTTGGAATTCCGGCGACGACGACGTAGGCGGTCTCGTTTTCTGCGCCCGGCGTGAGATTTATTGGCAGAGCGACGCCGGTTGTCGAGTCGTCGTGGACGGCGAAACCGCCGGTTGCGCCGACGTCTCCCGCGCCGAGGCTCGGGGCGCCCATGTTCTCGCGAACGACGACGGGTTCGACGGTGACCATCGCGGGCCCGTCGGAAACCGGGGCGACGTTGACGCCGAAGGTTGCGGTGCGCGAGGCGACGTTGTCTGCGGTTGAGGCCTCGTCGCCGTGGAGGTTGGTTTCGGTTGCGACGGCGGTGGCGGAGACGGAGAAATGACCGTTGTAGTTTTCCGGGGGCAGAATTTGAAGACCGTGGGTCTGCTCCGGAGTTAGAACGTAAGACGTCGCGTCGCTTCCGACCGTCCCGCCGGTGATCTCGTGTGTGTTTCCTTGATCATCGGCGTAGTACAGTTTCGATCCGTTCGGAAGTCCGCCGATTTGGATTGAAAGAGTCTCTGAATTGTCTGCGTCGTTGACCAGAGCGCCGCGCACGTCGAGGGCGATGAGGGCGTCTTCACTTCCGGCGGCGTCGGAGACGTTGAGCGTGGGCGTGTGAGCGACGGCGTCGACGGTGACGACGACGGTCTGCGAGGCTCCCTGAGCCGCCGTTGCGGCTCCGTCTTGAGAATAGGGGGTGACGGCGAGAGAAACGTCGGCGTCCATATTGGCGGGGACGGAGGTAATGCGCAGATCGGCGGCCTCGTCCTGAGACAAGCGCAAGGTTCCGTCGGGCTGAACGGTCCCGTGATTAAAGGTCATGCCGTTTGGAATTCCGGCGACGACGACGTAGGCGGTCTCGTTTTCTGCGCCCGGCGTGAGATTTATTGGCAGAGCGACGCCGGTTGTCGAGTCGTCGTGGACGGCGAAACCGCCGGTTGCGCCGACGTCTCCCGCGCCGAGGCTCGGGGCGCCCATGTTCTCGCGAACGACGACGGGTTCGACGGTGACCATCGCGGGCCCGTCGGAAACCGGGGCGACGTTGACGCCGAAGGTTGCGGTGCGCGAGGCGACGTTGTCTGCGGTTGAGGCCTCGTCGCCGTGGAGGTTGGTTTCGGTTGCGACGGCGGTGGCGGAGACGGAGAAATGACCGTTGTAGTTTTCCGGGGGCAGAATTTGAAGACCGTGGGTCTGCTCCGGAGTTAGAACGTAAGACGTCGCGTCGCTTCCGACCGTCCCGCCGGTGATCTCGTGTGTGTTTCCTTGATCATCGGCGTAGTACAGTTTCGATCCGTTCGGAAGTCCGCCGATTTGGATTGAAAGAGTCTCTGAATTGTCTGCGTCGTTGACCAGAGCGCCGCGCACGTCGAGGGCGATGAGGGCGTCTTCACTTCCGGCGGCGTCGGAGACGTTGAGCGTGGGCGTGTGAGCGACGGCGTCGACGGTGACGACGACGGTCTGCGAGGCTCCCTGAGCCGCCGTTGCGGCTCCGTCTTGAGAATAGGGGGTGACGGCGAGAGAAACGTCGGCGTCCATATTGGCGGGGACGGAGGTAATGCGCAGATCGGCGGCCTCGTCCTGAGACAAGCGCAAGGTTCCGTCGGGCTGAACGGTCCCGTGATTAAAGGTCATGCCGTTTGGAATTCCGGCGACGACGACGTAGGCGGTCTCGTTTTCTGCGCCCGGCGTGAGATTTATTGGCAGAGCGACGCCGGTTGTCGAGTCGTCGTGGACGGCGAAACCGCCGGTTGCGCCGACGTCTCCCGCGCCGAGGCTCGGGGCGCCCATGTTCTCGCGAACGACGACGGGTTCGACGGTGACCATCGCGGGCCCGTCGGAAACCGGGGCGACGTTGACGCCGAAGGTTGCGGTGCGCGAGGCGACGTTGTCTGCGGTTGAGGCCTCGTCGCCGTGGAGGTTGGTTTCGGTTGCGACGGCGGTGGCGGAGACGGAGAAATGACCGTTGTAGTTTTCCGGGGGCAGAATTTGAAGACCGTGGGTCTGCTCCGGAGTTAGAACGTAAGACGTCGCGTCGCTTCCGACCGTCCCGCCGGTGATCTCGTGTGTGTTTCCTTGATCATCGGCGTAGTACAGTTTCGATCCGTTCGGAAGTCCGCCGATTTGGATTGAAAGAGTCTCTGAATTGTCTGCGTCGTTGACCAGAGCGCCGCGCACGTCGAGGGCGATGAGGGCGTCTTCACTTCCGGCGGCGTCGGAGACGTTGAGCGTGGGCGTGTGAGCGACGGCGTCGACGGTGACGACGACGGTCTGCGAGGCTCCCTGAGCCGCCGTTGCGGCTCCGTCTTGAGAATAGGGGGTGACGGCGAGAGAAACGTCGGCGTCCATATTGGCGGGGACGGAGGTAATGCGCAGATCGGCGGCCTCGTCCTGAGACAAGCGCAAGGTTCCGTCGGGCTGAACGGTCCCGTGATTAAAGGTCATGCCGTTTGGAATTCCGGCGACGACGACGTAGGCGGTCTCGTTTTCTGCGCCCGGCGTGAGATTTATTGGCAGAGCGACGCCGGTTGTCGAGTCGTCGTGGACGGCGAAACCGCCGGTTGCGCCGACGTCTCCCGCGCCGAGGCTCGGGGCGCCCATGTTCTCGCGAACGACGACGGGTTCGACGGTGATCATCGCGGGTCCGTCGGAAACCGCATTAATATGAACAGGCAAAACGGTGGTGTTGGTGGCGACGTCGCCGTTTTTAGCTTCTCGACTGAAGGCTGTGACCGACAACTCGAAGTCGTCATGGCTATCGTGAGGCGGAGTGATGGTGAGGCCGTGGAGCTGATTTGGTGTGAGCGACCAGACGCCGTTTCCAAGATTCGTTCCGGAAGAGAGTCTCGCGCCTTCTGGAATATTGGAGATGGTGAGAGAAAGAGTTTCAGAGCCGTCTGTGTCGGTGAGGGCGCTGGAGATGGTGAGAGGAATTGCGGTGTCTTCTGCGCCTTCGGCAGAGAGAGAGGCGATGTCAGGTCTATCGGCGACTGAGGTGACGGTAACTGGAACTGTGGCGGTTTGGGAGATGTTGCCTGTGGGGCCGGATGCCGTGACATTTACGGTAAGAGAAAAACTTTCGTCGCTGTTATGGGGGGGAGTGATGGTGAGGTTATTGAGTTGACTGGGGGTGAGCGACCAAACGCCGTTGCCGAGATTGACGCCGGAGGACAAGGCGGCGCCTTCCGGCACGCCAGTGATGCGAATTGATAACTCGCTGAGACCGGTCTGATTCGGCACGAATGCTTGGAGCGATAGGCCAATTGCATGATCTTCTTGGCCTGTGGCGGGAGAGACCTTAAGACTGGGAGTGGGCGTCGTGATGAGGCGTCCCGTGTCATCGTCCGGCGTTCTAGGCGTGGTTTCTGGCGTGATGGAGCGACCGGGTTCCGGAGAGCGATCGGGTTCCGGGAAAGCGATTGGCGTTGGTGCGGCGCTCTGCGGGACTGCTCTCTGTGGAGCGTTCGCGATCGTTGCGTCTTCTGGTTCGGTGGGGAGGGGGATTGCTCTGGGAGCTTCATCGTTCTGCGGATGTGTTTTGAAAAGTTCGCCATTGAGTGAGGCGTCTACAGGCTGCTCTTTTTCGTGAGACGCTTTCGGGAGGTTCGTGTGTTCGAGATCGTCTGTGTTTTGTGTATTGAAAGACGGCGTTTGGCGAGATGAAGGAGAAAAACCGAGATTATTGGCGTTTTGAGGGGGAGAGGGTAGTGGTGAGACGGATTCTGGAGGGACGCTGTTCGTAGAGAAGTTAGAGCCTTCGTGGATGTTGCCTAATGCATCAACATTGCGATTCCGGCCAAGCTCTTCTTCTGGAACGGCGCGCTCAACAGCGGCCAAGCGTCCTGTGGGGTCGTTGTCGTCGCTCGATAAGCCGAGATCGACGAATCCCTGTGATTGTCCGGGAGGTTGCGCGCCACTTGGGGGCGTATTATGTGTTTGATCTTGTTCACGAGGCGTTTCCGGCGCGGTCGTTGTTCCCGCAGAAGCGGATGCGTTCTCAGTGTTTGCGCCGCTTTGTCCGGTCCGTTCCTCAGCCATTTACGTCCTCCGCCCGACGCGTTTAAGATGTTTGCAAAACAAACAACATCAATAATATAAGCCTAAGATGTACCACAAATAACTTTTGGATATGAAATGAAAAATTCTATTTTTTTCTTTTTTGGCGCAAGAGAGCCATACCGGAATTGGATGGAAATAAAGCATTTACAAAAAAATCTTCAATGAGCAATGATTCTATGTGGGATATATTTTGTTTGAGAAATTAATGAGTGTAAAATGAAATTTATATGAAGGGGAATATTCTTGGAAGAAAGTTTAGAATTTGATGAAATAATCGAGAGATGGCGTCATTTTAGCGTCAGGTGTTTTCTTGCATGACGCTCATCAATAAAATCAATTCCTTAACCGTGTGATCATTTATTGGATTGCGAGTGTTGAGATTGGTTCAGGAAAGGAAGTGAGTATAATTTAAACAGTATTCAACCTATACATTATGAGCGTGTGCTTTATAATGGCTATGAAGAACTAAAAAAATTGAGGCGTTAAAATAAGGGATTCAATTTCATCTATGTTATTTATATTTATGCCTATCAAGTATTTCTCTCTCTAGAGATAGGATTCTTCGAGAATTTTTAAATCAGAGAGCGCCTGGCGTCAAGGATTTCTTCTTCCGGAATCATTTTGAATCGGAAACCGAGTTTTCGTAGCATTCTCTGCATTGGAATGTTGTCTGGAAGAACCTGTCCGATGATTTCAGTAGCGCCGCGTTCGGCGCAATACCGCATAATTTTTTCCATCAATAGGCGTCCGAGGCTTAATCCTTTAAGGTCGGAACGGATGACGATGGAGAACTCGGCGGAGACATTGTCAGGATCGAAAATTGCGCGCACGACGCCGAGTGTTTCCAGTCCGTTATCTGAGTGAAAGGCCACGGCGATGAACGCCATTTCGCGATCGTAGTCGATTTGGGTTAAGCGAGCCATTTGCGTGTGTTCAAAACGGCGGACGAATCCGAAAAAGCGGAACCGGATGTCTTCGGGAGTGAGGCGGCTGACAAAATCGTGATGGGCGGGTTCGTCTTCAGGACGGATCGGACGGAGCAATATGGCGCGTCCATCGCTGAGCAGAGCGGTTTCTTCCAGTTCTTGAGGGTAGGGCCGTATGGAGAGGCGGCGGCGCGCTTCGTTCACGACCGGCGCCAAGCGCAATAGTGCGCCATAGGCTAGAACATCGTGGTCATCGACGCATATCGGATTAATATCTAGGTCGGTGATCTCCGGACAGTCAACCACAAGATGTGAAACTTGAATCAGCGTTTTGCAAATGGCGTTAATGTCGGCTGTCGTCCAGTCGCCCCCCGCCGCCAGAGACTTATAAACACGCGTTCGCATGACGGCGTCTCGCGCCAGAGGCAGATTGAGTGGCGGCAAAGTAATGGCGTAGTCGCGGCTTACGGCGGCGGACTCGCCCCCCTCGCCGAACAGAATCACCGGGCCGAAGACGGAATCCGTGGTGACGCCGATCATCAAAGAACGGCCTTGAAGGCGGAAGGCGTGGGAATAGGTCATGCCGAGCGCCGCTTCGCCGTCGGCGCCGAAGTGGCTTTGACGCATGTTGACGCCGTAGGCCGCAAGGACTTCGGCGGCTTCGAATTCGGTCAACAGGGTTCGACCTTCGCCTAAGACGCGGTCAATGATGACGCGCGCCGCAACTGGACGAACGGAGAAGTCGGTGGGGGTGGCCGGCGGTGTTTCCATCAACATCGTCAGATTGCGGCGATGGTTGACCAGGTGCATGAAAGAGGCGGCGGCTCGCGCTGGAGAATCATAGGTTGGGATGCCGGCGCGATTGAATAGTTTCCGTGCGACGGTGGCGGTCTCTTCGCCGACCCAACTTGTGACGATGTTGGTTCTTTTGCCGGCGACGGCGCGAATCACAGCGGTTGCAACCGCTTCGGAAGATACAATGCCGGTGGGTGCGTGCAGCGCCAAAATTTGGTCGATTCCGCCGTCTTCCAATAGGCATTTCAGCGTGTTGGCGTAGCGTTCGCCGTCGGCGTCGACCAAAATGTCGATCGGGTTGGTTCGTGACCAGCAGCAACGAAGCGTTTGGTCGAGTTTGGCGATGGTGGCGTCTGACAACTGAGCCAATTGTTCTTGCGCGCCGTGCAATTCGTCCACGGCGATTGCCGCGATGGTGGCGTTGTTGGTCAGAATGGTGAGTCGTTCTAAATAAAGCGATTTGACGCGAGATAAAGTGTCCACCGCACCGAACAACTCGGCCAAGTCGTAAACTCGGAGAATGCCGGCGCGGCGCAACGCCGTATCGAACACGTCGTCGGGCGCCGTGAGCGCCGCCGTTTGAGAGCCGGGTGGGTAAGGGGGTGGTTGAAAGCGTGAACGCTTGATGCATACAACGGGTTTGGCGCGGGCGGCGGCGCGGGCCGCCGCCATGAAATTTCTTCTATCGTTGAAACTTTCAACGTAGAGGAGAATGGCCTCGGTTTTGGGATCGCGGCTTAGGTAATCAAGAGCGTTGTCGAAGCCGATGTCGGCGCAATCGCCGAGGGACAAGCAAAGTGAAAAACCGATGCCGCGAGGTCGCGCCCAGTCAAGAATAGTTGCGCAAACGCCGGGAGACTGACAGACAAAGCCTAAACGTCCCGGAAGCGCGCTAATGTGGGAAAAGCTGGCGTTGATGCCGTCTCCAGGAGCCAACATGCCCAGACCGTTCGGCCCCAAGACTCGGACGTTGGCGGCGCGCGCCGCCTGTTGGATGCGCTGAAGATGAATGCGTCCTTGATTGTTGTAAGAAAAACAACCGTTTCCGGTGATTGCGATTGCGGCTAAAACGCCGTGTCGTCCCAATTCCATGATGTGGTCGGGCGTTTCTTCGGCTGGTCTACAGATCACGGCCAAATCGGGAGTGCGCGGTAGGTCGGAGACTTTTGGGTAGCACAATACGCCGGCGACGGCTTCTCGTCGGGGATTTACCGGCATGATCGGCCCATTAAAGCCTCCGGCCAACAAGTTGCGCATGATGACGTTTCCGGCGCGATGTGGCTGAGTTGAGGCGCCGATGACGGCAATCGATTGCGGCTTGACCAGTTTTTTAAAATTACGAATGCTCATGGGGGCGACTTTCTTCCGGAGAAGGTGGGAAACGCGCGGAACGGCTTGTTGGCGCTTTTTTCTTGCGGCTTCTCCGAATTAAAACGGCCCACTCTCATCCGGTCGTCATAAACTCCAAGTCATGGTTTCCAAAGGCCTTCCGGCCTTTGGCGGGCCGCGGGCGGAGCCCCGATTCCTTTGGAAGTCTTTCTCGGGTTCTTAATTGGACGAAGGATGCAATGATAAGGGAGTTTCACGATAGGGAAGTCAGATAAATACACACTATTATGATTATGCGCGTTGTTGCGTGTTTTGCGGCGGATTTAGGTAATTCAGACGCCGGAACAGAACACGAAAAAATCGACAATCAAAAGATTGCCGATGCAAACTTCTAAAAAACTCACCAAATCATCATGGAATCAAAAAAAGGCACCTCAATCTTCAAATGTTGGCGGAGGGAGAGGGATTCGAACCCTCGATACGGTCTCCCGTATACACACTTTCCAGGCGTGCGCCTTCAACCGCTCGGCCACCCCTCCGTGAACGAGACAGACTGTAGCGGGGAAGGTGGTGGGAGGCAAGAACTTTTTTTGTTTTTTTTGTAGAAATTATTTTTATCGCGTTTCTGATTGGCTCATCGTCTTTGAGTGGTTGTTGGGCATATTTCGCTGGTGGTGTGCGTCGGACTGAATTTCTTATCTTTGGCGTTGCATTGTGTAAATTGCGTAATTTTTCTGTTGATCATGTTAATGTCGGCGTCTGAATAGTTCTTGTTAAAGAAATTTTATGTCGGAATGTACTATCTTTCTATGACGGCGTTAGGAAGTTTTTTGTTTTTTTTAACTTTAACAAAGGCTCAATAAATGCATATTATTCCTTCAAGATAGATAATCTTTCATGGTGGTGTTATGCTCAATAAATTCTCTATTCGGCTGCGATTGGTCGTGGCGTTTGCTGTTATGGTTGTTTTGATTGTTATTATTGGGAGTGTGTCGCGTCAAAGCAATGATGATATGGCGATGTTGACGACGCGGTTGTTTCGGCATCCGTTTACGGTGACGAATTCTTTGGCGGACGCCAACGCGCATATTATCGATATGCGCAGTGTTATGAAAGACGTCGTGTTGGCGGAAACTTCGGCGGAAATTGACGCCGCCGTTGATCGTATTCAAGTATTGGATGCGTCGGTTCGTGGGCTTTTCGATTTGGTGATGGAGCGGTTTCTTGGCGATAAGAAAATGGTTCAAGAGGCGGTCTCTGCGTATGAGGGTTGGGGTCCAATTCGCGCCGAGGTCATCCGTTTGAGCCGGTTGGGGCAGAAGGTTGAAGCGCAAAAAGTGGTGAAAGGCGATGCGGCGCGGCAGGTTCAGGTGTTAAGAGAAAAAATGGACGCCGTGCGTAACTGGGCTCGTGGTAGAGCTATAAAATTTATGGAAAACGCCGAAGCGACGCGAGCGGATGTTCAAGGAAGTATGCTGTGGCTGTTGGGATTGACGGTGTTTTTTGCAGTGGCGTGCGCTTGGTTGATTACGCGCAGCATTACGGGGCCAATTGCGAGATTGAAAAAGGCAATGGGGCAGATACGCAGCGGGCAAACCGATATGGCGATTCCGGGATGCGCCTATGCGGATGAGATTGGAGTTCTGGCGCGCGGATTGGACGAATTGCGCAAGACGGTGGAAGACGCTTTTCGTCTCAATCAAATGGTTGAAGAGCAGCCTGCGGCGGTGATGCTTTGTACGCCGGATTTGAAAATCTCTTACGCCAACCAGGCGGCGAAAAAGATTTTGCAGGGGATGGAGCCTCATGGAAAGCGTTGGTCGTCGTCGGATGTGGTTGGGCGGAGCGTTTTGGAGTTTCATCGAGCGCCTGACCGTGTGCGGGCGATTTTGACTGATATGTCAAAGCTTCCATATTTTGGAAAATTCAACATGGGCGGCGTCACCATCGAAAACACCGTTAACGCCATTCGCGATAAGCAGGGGCGCGTGGTTGGGACGATGTTGAGTTGGAAGGACGTTACAGAATATGTGAAATTGGCGGAGGCGTTTGAAAGGGATGTGCGTGGCGTGGCGCAGTCGGTGGCGGCGGCGTGTGCGAAATTGAAGGGCGTGTCGCAAACGATGACGCAAGTGGCCGGAAGTGCTCGGAATGAAAGCGCTTCGGTTCTGTCTGCCGCAGAGCGCGCCGCTGGGAACGTGGAAACCGTCGCCGCAGCGGCGGAAGAGCTTTCAGCGTCCATCAGCGAGATCAGTCGCCAAGTGGCGGCGTCGGCGGCGATGGCGCGGGGAACGGCGAAAGAGGCCAATCAAGCCAACGCCACTTTGGCCAGTCTTTCAGAGGCCGCTCATAAAATCGGCGAAGTGGTGGGCTTGATTAACAATATCGCGTCGCAGACCAATTTGCTGGCTTTGAACGCCACCATTGAGGCTGCTCGGGCGGGGGAAGCCGGGAAAGGGTTTGCCGTCGTGGCTGGAGAGGTCAAGAATTTGGCCAGTCAAACCGCGAAAGCGACGGACGACATTCAGGCTCAAGTGGCGCAGATGCAGGGGGTTACAGAGCTGTCTGTGAAAGCGATTCAGCGTATTATTGGAGTAATCGGAGATATTGACTCCAATGCCGCCACGATTGCCGCCGCCGTTGAAGAACAAGGCTCCGCCACGATGGAGATCAGTCGCAATGTTCAAGCGGCGTCATCGGGAACACAGCAAGTAACCACCGGTATTGGCAACGTGGCCCGCGCAATCGACGAGACCGGCCAATGCGCCGGAGATGTGTTGGCCAGCGTAGAGAAGCTTTCGCAGGAATCTCAAATTTTGGAACGTGAGATCGAAAAGTTTCTTTCTAAAATGGTTCGATCGTAATATATGGGCGTTGTTGTGAGAACTATTGAGTAAGAAAACAAACAGACGCGGCGGTCGAATTCCCTGTCGAGGGGGGAGGATGAGATGAAACTTTCCCCGACGCAGGCAATCTAGAATAAATGTCCGCCTCGCTCTGCTTTGACTCTCAAATACGTCTCGTTATGCCCATTGCTCGGAAAGATGTGCGGCACGCGCTCGACAACTTCCACGCCGCAATCCGTAAGTTGCCGCATCTTTTCCGGGTTGTTCGTCATCAGCCTCACGCGCGAAACGCCTAAACGCCGCAGCATTTCAATTGCGGGAAGATAAAGTCTCTCATCCGCTTCAAACCCCAAATGTTCGTTCGCGTCAATTGTGTCTGCGCCTGCGTCTTGCAATCTATATGCGCGAAGCTTGTTCATCAACCCGATTCCGCGACCTTCTTGCGCCAAGTACAGCAAAATTCCGCTGCCTTCACGCGCAATCCCCGCAATTGCGCCTCGAAGTTGATCTCCGCAGTCACATCGCAACGATCCTAATGCGTCTCCGGTGAAACACTCGGAATGCAGACGAATCAACACCGGCTTGCTTACATCCGGCGTGCCGATCACGATCGCCAAGTGCTCAATTCCGCCATCGATCGGCCGAAAGGCAATCAAACGCGCGTTCTCGGCGTGAATCAACGGCACGCGAGCCTCAACCACAGGCTGTAAAGTGCGCGCGGCGTGGATATGATAGTAATCGATCTCCGAGGCGCGAACCGTCAGGACGTTATGTCGAACCGCCCATCCCACAAGGCCGCCGCTGGAACGCGACGCTTCCGGCGGCGCTGGAGCCACTACCGTTGCTGGAAGCAGTCGCGCCAGTTTGGCCAGGCGCACGGCGGCGCCGACGCTGGGGGAAGCGCTGGCGATTGTCCACGATTCGGATGAAACGGCGGCGTCGGTGGGAGATTCTTCGGTCGGGATGACGATTCCGGCCAATGCGCTCAAAGTCAACTCTGTCCTGGGCGTTAGAACCATCTCTTCGTAAGGCGACGTCGGCGTGTCGTAGAATGAGTGCGGTGGCTTCAATCCAAGAATCTTGGCGCGTTGTCGTGTGATGGCAAGGCTTAAAGCGACGCCGGTCAGGGTAGACAGTTCGTCCAAGTGAGACGATGTCGCGGTTTCAACCGCCAGCGCTGCGGTCGCTGGCCCGGCATCGTCCTCGATTATTACGATTTCTGCGCGTCGCAGCGCCGCAATGGCGCGCTCTACGGCGCGCAAAACAGAGCGACCTTCGGCTTGCGCCGCTGCGTCGTCTCCAAGCGAGTCTTCTTGCGGAGAAAGAAACTGGGCGGAAGAAGGGGTGTTTGACATGATGGAGGATACTCGTAACGGCTTCTGCGCGCGAACCGAAAGACCGATGTAGCCGCGCACCCTATCGGGATCTTCAGCGAAAAGCAAAAGCCGGTTTCATGACTCTGGCTTGTCGGAGGCGTTTTTCGAGAGGGCTTTCATCTGCGTTCGATTCGATTATATTGCATCATCGGACGGATTGCATGGTGCAAGGCGAGGCGTTTGTCTTTATTTTTTCCCCTGCCTTTTTTATGACGAGACCAGATGAGTTTGGAAAATCGATGGTCATGTCTCAATAATTCAAATTAAGGATTATAACAAAAACGCGATGACGACGGTTAAACGAATTCTTCTGGTGGACGGCGATGATGGCCTGCGGCAATCTTTGGCCGAACAAATTCAGTCTCACGAAGGTTTCGAAACCATTGAGGCGACGGATGCTGAGCAAGCGTTGATTTTGGCGCAGGGGGGAGCGATTGATGCGGTGATTATCGATGCAATGTTGCTTGGTATGGATGGAGGGGCGTTGTGTCGGCGATTGCGGCAAGAGAATGTGTCATGTCCTATTCTTATGTTGGTGGGGGCGGAAGGCGCCGCGCGCGGCGTTGGGGATATCGGCGCTAGCGATTGGATGGTGAAACCGTTCCGGTTGGGCGCTCTTTTGGCGCGGTTATGCGAGCTGTTGCGGCAATATGAGCAAGCTCGAGTCGGGGCTTGCACAATTGGTCCTTATCGGTTTCGTCCCGACGCCAAGATGCTGCTCGACGAGAAGGCTGATCGTAAGATTCGTCTGACGGAAAAGGAAACGGCAATTTTGAAGTATCTTTATCAAGCCGCGTCCGGCGTGGTCGGACGAAACATTCTGTTGGGCGCTGTGTGGGGTTACAACTCCGGCGTCACCACGCACACACTGGAAACGCATGTCTATCGCTTGCGCCGCAAAATAGAGCGTAACCCTTCTCACGCAGAAATATTAATTACTGAGCCCGGTGGATATCGTTTGGTTCTTTAGGCTTACGGGTGGCTCATCACAAGTTTCCATTCGGAGAGCGTAACGAATCTATAGCCCTGGCGATTTCCTTCGGCGAGGATTTTGGGTAAGGCGCTTAAGGAGGCGGCTTTGGTGCTATGCTGAAGGATGACGGCGCCGGGGTGGAAACGTGAAATAACTCTTGCGGCGATTTCATTGGCGGATTGAATTTTCCAGTCGCGCGAATCGATGGTCCAGAGAATCGTTTCCAATCCAAGATTATGGGCGGCGTTCAGCGTGATCGCGTCGAAGTCGCCGAAAGGCGGCCGGAACCAATGAGTGGATATTCCAATGCGCGCGAGCGCGTCATTGACGCTTCGGAGGTTGTTGATTTGCTCGGCGGGGGATTGGTTGCTCATCATTGGGTGATGGAGCGTATGGTTGCCGATGTCATGTCCCGCAGCGGCGAGGTTTCGAATGAGCGAATCGTGGTTTGGAAGTTTGTTTCCGATAAAGAAGAAAGTGGCTTTGGCGTTGTATTGCTTCAGCAGCGCCGCAATGGCGGGATCGTGGGTTGCGTCTGGTCCGTCGTCGAAGGTAAGAGCCATGACTCGTTGATCGGGGCGGGTCAAGGAGCGTTGAGACAAAACAATCGCGCCGCCGGGGTAGAGGTGTTGCGTCTCGAAAGGAGCTGCGCCGTTGCGCGCCGCGTAGCTGCGTTCTTTCTCGTCGGCTGTTGTCGAGGCCGATGGAAGAAACAAGCCGCAGATGAAGATTGTTGTCGCGAAGAAGAGACGTATAAGTTTACGGTTAAGTTTGCGGTGTTTGTTCATCATTTTTTTAGTCGGGTTTTTGCGAGTAATAAAAATCAGAAAGGATACAGGGACTGAGTTCTTGGTCGCTCGGGATTATAAAAAGGAGGGGGGGGGAGCGAAAGCCCTCCCTATTTTCGATGATCCTTCGATGATCCTATGCCCCCAAGCGACCAGGAACACAGCCTCGGCCTTCTTTTAATTTTTATTTAAGTGTCATTCAAAGATTTTATGTGCGCTGAATGGCCACCTGATCTCCTGGTTTGGCCGGAGAAGGTCGGCGAAGCAATCCGTTACTGCCGATTTCCTGAGCGGGGACAGGCCAAGGGCCAAGCACTCCCTCAACAATGGAGCGAGCGGCGGAAGCGACAGTTCCGGCAATCGACCCATAAAAACAGCCAAGCATGGAACGATACATCATTGTGGCGAAACCGCCGATCCACCCATAAATCGAAAGGCTGGTGATGGGCAATCCCGCCGTGAGTGAACCAAGCGTGGCGCCGGTGACGCATCCGCTGGCGATCATTGTGGGGTTCGGAAAAGGAGTTCGTCCACCATTGGGGGTGACTTGGGCGCTTTCGACCGAACGTGCGACCACCGGATGATAGAGGTCGTGGTCGTAGACGTCGGAGGGAGCAGGAAAGGCTCCGGGGGCTGCGGCGAGAGCCGCAGACAAGCTGAATCCAATCAATGAGGGAATCACTCTGAAGGCTGCGGGCGAGGTTTTCGGCGCAGCTCCGGAGCGTCCTGTGGGGATTTGCCCGGTGAGGAGTTGGACGGCGACGATTCGCAGGGTCGACCAAGTGTTACGCTTCATCGGGGGCGATCCTTGTAAAGAGCTTTCTGCGCGCGCATTCGGCAGACGAAGAAAATATCGGCTGCCGAGCAGAATGAAATTCAGGAAGGAATGCGGCAAGAAGATTATGGGCAAGAAAATTATGGGGGTGCGAAGCGTAAGTAGAGTATCCCGAAACCAGTCAACAAAGCCGTTCCTGCAAGAACCAGCGAGAAAAAAGGATGAACCGCCAGCCATGCCAGAGCGATGACGACGCTGCCGATGACAAGGGCGAAGACTAAGGCGAAGATCGCGATGGCGCCTTCGACCAGCTCTCCGACGAAGGGAAGAAAGGATAGCACGGACGATAATGGCCCGAGCAATAACATGAATCCTATCCACAGTCCGAACAAGCCGCCCAATCGAAGCATCCAGGTCATAAAACTGTTGTTCGAGAGTTCGTCGTTGAACATTTCTTGCGGCGTGTGATCGCCGTAGCGGACAATTTGAATTTTTTGCCCGTTGCTTGTGGGATAAGGCGCAAAGCTGTCGGAAGATTGTCGGGCGATGATCGAAAGCACGGATCCGCTGGGCAGTCCGGTGTAGGTGATGCGCAGATCGCCAACTTGTGGTTTTTCGGGAGATTTTCCACGGTACAACACTCCTCCCGGCAACAAGCTATGACCGGCGGGTGTGTTTGGCGGTAGAATCTCGCGCATTCCGGTGGCGCGGTTGTTCCACTGCACGGCGATATTCGCCTCGACGCGGCCAAGGGAGGCGTCATCAAGCCGGAATGTTCCAAGGCGGGCGTCTTTGGCTGTTAGGGAATCCGATTGCGCGGACGCGCGCGGGTTGACGTGTCCTTGCGGGTACTTGAAATGATCGGAATTTTCCCAATCGCGTGACCACGTTTGGCGGTAAACCCATGCTTTGTCTTCGCGGATTTCCTTCCATTGGAACATCTCGACTTGGCGGTTGATCACCAAGTAGCCGGGAAAACTGAGGTCCAGAGCTGAATCCTTGATGGCGCCGGCGGCGGTGGCTACGCCTGTCACATGCACCAACTTACCGTTGTGCCTTGGTTCGACGGATTTGGAATCGATTGAGACTACAATATTCTGCGCTTCGCCGATTGCCTTTTCGATGGCGACGGCTCGGTCTTCGTTCCACCACAGCAAGGCAATCGGCAACACAATTAGGATGACGCCGATTGGGATGCCGAAGAACGAATTCGACATGCGCTCGAAATAGCCGCGCGGTGGGTCGGGATAACGATGCTCGACATAGGTCATGACCGGCGGTTCCGGACAGCAGTGACAAGGGAATCTTACTTCGTGCGCACGGTATGAGGAAATCGTGTCATCGTCAATGCTGTTTGATTGCAGAGGGAATCGCATTAAAATATTAAACGGCTCCGGGAACTCAATCCCTGGAGCCGTTTAATTTTCAATGGCTCGATTATCCTGTTCGTCTTGGAGGCGCTAGGCTTCAGCTCCTGGCTTCTTAGCTGTGTCGGCGCCGTGGACGCCGAGAGATTTAAGTTTTCGGTGAAGAGCCGAGCGCTCCATGCCAACAAAAGCGGCCGTGCGCGAAATGTTTCCGCCGAACCGCGTTACTTGAGCCAAAAGGTATTCGCGTTCAAAGACTTCGCGGGCCTCGCGCAAAGGCAATCCCATGATTTCCCCTCCCTTGTCCCATTTGAGCACCGTCGGCGTGATCGCTCCGATTTCGGGGGGAAGCATATCGGCGCGGATCGGCTCTTTGGGATCGCCGCCGACCATGATCAGCATCCAGTCGATGGCGTTGCGGAGCTGACGCACATTGCCGGGCCATTCATAGGCCTGCAACGCCGCCATAGCGTCTTCGCCGAAATCGCGAGAGACAAGGCCGCTGGCTTCGGTCGAGCGCGTCATAAAATGGCGAGAAAGCAACGGAATATCTTCGCGACGCTCAGTCAAGGACGGAACTTTGATCGGAACCACGCTGAGTCGATAAAATAGATCCTGGCGAAAACGACCGGCTTCTATTTCAGCGGGAAGATCGCGACTGGTCGACGCAATCACTCTCACATCGACTTCGACCCGATGCGCGCCGCCGACTCGAACGAAAGTTTGTTCTTGCAGCACTCGAACGATCTTGCCTTGGGTTTCCAGAGGCATGTCGGCGACTTCGTCCAACAACAAAGTTCCGCCGTGGGCTTGCTCGAAGGTGCCGATTTTGCGCGGCCCACCTTCGAAGCCGTGCTCGGTGCCGAACAATTCGACTTCAAGTCGATCCGGCCGCATGGTTGCGCAGTTCAAGCCGACGAAGGGGCCATCGGCGCGCCGAGACTTCGCGTGCAGCAAACGAGCCACCACTTCCTTGCCTGATCCGGGAGGTCCGCTGATCAGAACGCGGCTTCCGGTGGGCGCGACGCGGTCGATGGATTGTCGCACATGGTTGATGGCGCTTGACTTCCCGATCAATTCGAAGTCGCCGCCGGCGCGCAATCGCAACTCGGCGTTTTCGCGGCGCAATCGCGCGTCTTCAATTGCGCGGTCGACCAGCAACAACAAACGATCGGCCTTGAAAGGCTTCTCGATGAAGTCGTAGGCCCCTTGCTTGATCGCCGAGACGGCGGTTTCGATTGTGCCGTGACCGCTGATCATTACGACAGGCAGAGTTGGGTGGTCGTGCTTCAGCTTTTCTAAGACTTGAAGCCCGTCGAGGCGGCTGCCTTGAAGCCAAATGTCAAGGATCACCAGACTCGGGCGTCGTCGCGCGACTTCGGCGAAAGCCTGGTCGGCGTCGGCGGCTTCGCGGGTTTTCAAGCCTTCGTCGCTGAGGATACCCGCAATCAGCATGCGGATGTCCGCTTCGTCATCGACAATTAGAATGTCATGCGCCATGGGATATCTGCTTTGTCTGCGCGTCGACCGCGCCCAGTAGGAGGTTGGAGGCGGTGGACGAGGTTGTTGGGGCAGCCGTTGCCGGCGAAGAAGAAGAAAGTGAATCAGAGGTGGGCGCGGCGTTCTGCGGCGCTTGTTCTTTGGGGATGGTCAGAACCACGCGGGCTCCGCCTTCGGGGCGGTCGTCGATCGTCAAGTCTCCGCCGTGGTCTTCCATGATCTTTTTGACGATCGCCAATCCCAATCCGGTTCCTTTGGCGCGAGTTGTGACGTAGGGCTCCGTCAATCGATGGCGCTCTTCGGTGGTGGGCAAACCTTTTCCGTTGTCGTCGGCGACGATTGAGATTTGGTCTTCGGCGATGATGATGCGGACGTCGATTTGCCCGGGCGTCAGAGGCGACCCGTCCGGAGTTCGAGCGCGGCCTTCGATCGCCTCGGCGGCGTTTTTGAGGATGTTGGTGAGAGCTTGGGATATTTGGCGAGAGTCGCAAGGAATGGTCAGCGGCGTGGCGGGCAGGTTGAGGGAGACCTTGATCGTCGGGTGAGCGGTGGTTTGCAAGAAGACCGATTGTCGAACGATGTCGTTGATGTTGGCGGGCTTCATCACCGGAGACGGCATGCGGGCGAAAGCGGAGAACTCATCGACCATTCGCCCGATGTCGACGACATGGCGAACGATGGTGTCGGTGCAGAGCTGGAAGGTTTCGGGGTCGCTGGTGATCTCTTTTAGATATTTTCGGCGCAGTCGCTCTGCGGAGAGTTGGATCGGGGTGAGGGGATTTTTTATCTCGTGGGCGATGCGGCGAGCGACATCCGCCCATGCGGCTTTGCGTTGAGCGGAAAGAAGTTCGGTGATGTCGTCGAAGGTGATGACGAATCCTCGGCTTTCGCTTTCGGAGGCCTCGGCGGAGAGCCTGACCAACAGAGTGCGGGTGGGGTGTCCTGGGCGTTTGAGCTGCACTTGGGATTCAACCAATCGTCCGGGGCGTCGACGAATGGCGTCGAGCAATCCGGCCATTTCCGGCGCGGCGGTTTCCAGCGGTTGGCCGATCAGGTTTTGGTGCAGGGACATGCCCAAAAGATGGGCTGCGGGAAGATTGGGGAGCGTGATGACGCCTTCTTGATCCAGTCCAAGCACGCCGGCCGAGACTCCGGCCAAGACGGCCTCAGTGAAGCGTCGGCGATTGTCGAGCTGTCGATTGGCCTCGATCAAGTCCCGTCGTTGGCTTTCCAATTGGCTGGTCATGCGATTGAAGGCGCGCGAGAGGGTTTCCAGCTCGTCTTCCGGCCCGGTTTTTTCGGTGACTCTGGCGGAAAGGTCTCCGGCGCGGATTCGCTCGGCGGCAGCGATCAAAGCGCTGATCGGCGTTGCGAGGTAGCTGGCGAAGTTCAATCCCGACCACACCGCCGCCATAAGAAGGAGTAAGGCGACGACGACGAAGATCAGCGTCACGGTGATTTGCAGTGACGAGCGGTTGCCTTCTAGCTCGGCGTATTCTTGGACGGCGGTCTGAGTGGCGCTCATGTGGGCGAGAACGCGCGCTTCGACGAATCGTCCGACGAATAGGTATGTGTCGGCCAGTCGGTCCAGGCGCGCCAAAGCGCGAACGCGGTCGTCGTTCCCGCTGATGAGCAGCGCGACTTCGCCTTCGCGAGCTTTTGTAAGAGCCTCCGCCGGAATCGGTTCGAACTCCAGCGCGTAGCTGAGCGCGGTGCGGGCGAGAACTTCTCCGGTGGCGGCGTTGAACACCAGTGCTTCCGAAAGCGTGCGCAAGGCGGCTTGCGTTGAGACGATTTGGTTGAAGCGCTCGGAATCGCCGACCAGCCGGGGGGCTTCTTGATTGAGATCGTTGGCCATAGCCAGCGCGTCGGCGCGGATGTTTTGTTGATGTTCGTGCAAATAGGCGCGGGCGACTTCCAGAGATTCGTTGATGGCGGTGCCGACGCGCTCGTTGAACCAGGACTGCACGCCAAGGTTGAAAAACAGAGCGGAGAACGTGGCGACGATGATGGCCGGGGCCACGGCAAGCAAGCTGAACACGGCGACCAGCCGGACATAGAATCGCGATCCCGCGAGGCCCCGACGGCGACCGATCCAGATGCGGACGATGCGGCGCGCAATCAATGCGCCGAGCAGCAGCAACAATATAAGGTCGAGCGTCAACAGCAGAGTGATGGTGCTGGCTTTGGTTGTGCCTAGGGGCGAGGATTCGGTGAGAGCCAAATAGGTTGCGAATCCGGCTGCGGTGGCGGCCACCGAGATCGCCAGGGCCAGAGTGTCGGTCGGGCCGGTTCGGCGCGCCCAAGCCATCAGCTTGCGCCACAGGATCAGCGGGAGTTCGAAGGGCGTGATCGGCATGATCCTGTTCAAAAGCCTCGTGTGTTTTCGTTGCGTTTGGTGTGTTGCGGCGGGATCGTCGATCTTAATGGCGCAATCAAACCATTTGTTGCAGGATGGAGCTGCTCTTTATCGTCTGTTGCTAAGATGATACATTGGTGTGGCGAAAAAGACAAGCCAAATGAGCATGTCATTGTTCGTTCGTCGCGAAGGGGCGTGGTTTGATGCCGTCGCGCCTGTTCATTGACATATTTCTTGTGACGGCGTCTCATCGCGACTATCTTGTGACGGTGTTTCGCCGCGATGACGGCGATGCGCGGCTGTGTGCGTGGTCGAAGCTGTGCGCGTGGTCGAAGCTGTGCGCGTGGTCGAATATGTCAAACATTCGGCCCGATGGTGTGACGCATGTTTCTTTGAGATAAGAATCAAAAAAAGAGGCTGGTCGATTGCTGCTGTCGGTCGTTGTTGATCGCAAAGAGAACGTAAGCGTATGTCTTGTTAATGTTGGTGTTTGGGTGATGTGTCTCGTGAAACTTAATTTATAGTGTCAAGAAGGTGTGTTATGGGTGTCATTGCAAGAATTATTTTGGAGGAATTTACAGCGTTTAAGAAATTAAACCTTAATCTCTCTCCAGGGATTAATGTGCTTCTCGGAAAAAATGGCGTTGGAAAAACACATTTACTGAAGGTTATTTATGCGGCATGTGCTGTGACATATGGTGAAGATGCTGAAAAAGGGTTTGGATTAAAGCTATGTAATGTCTTTAACCCTTACGAGGGTCGTCCTGGCCGATTGTCTAAACGTGTGAAAGGTAGTGTTAGAACGCGCGTTGCTGTGTTTCGGGGTGGAAGAAAGGCGTTGATTGCAAAATTTTCTAATCATAGTAAAAAGTCGGGAGATATCCAGGTTACGGGGGAATCTGATTGGAAGAGTGAAGAGCTTAATTGCGTCTATATCCCCGTGAAAGAAATGTTAACGCATGCTCCAGGTTTTCTTGCCACGGTCTCTAGGCGGGAGATTGCATTTGAAGACATTTATGTTGACATTATAAAACGTGCAAACTTGCCAAAATTAAAAAATCTGATTGGTGAATCACGAAACGATTTGTTGAAACAGTTGGAAGGGAGTATTGATGGAAAGGTTTTTTTAAAAAATGAGCATTTTTTCCTGAAGAATAACCAAGGAGAGCTTGAGTTCACGTTGTTGGCCGAAGGAATGCGTAAGTTGGCGCTGATTTGGTTGCTTATTCAGAACGGAGTGTTGTTTTCTGGCTCCGTGTTGTTTTGGGACGAACCGGAAGCAAATCTAAATCCTTCTTTGATAGGTGATGTTGTTGAAATTATTTTGACACTACAGAGATTGGGCGTTCAGGTGTTTCTGGCTACGCACAACTATGTTTTATTAAAGGAATTTGATCTTCGTCAGAAAAGCGGAGACATGATTAGGTATATTTCTCTTTATCGAGATCAACCCGATGGAGATATCAGTAGTAGTTTTGCCGATGCTTACGCGGGTATTACGCCAGACGCCATTGCTGAGACATTCGATCGTTTATACGATGAAGAAATCCGCCGTAGTTTGAGAGGCTTGGTGTTATGACTGAGTTTGAGGTGGACGGATTAAAAATAACACTGCCTGACGGAGTTGTTGGGCGTAAATTTGATAATTCAGAGACGCATGGTTTGAGCCATTGCATGAAAGCTGTGGATATTATTATAGAGGCAAAAGACGCAACTATTTTTATGGAGTTCAAGTATCCGGATAACCCCGGTGCAGAAGAAAAACGTAGAGATGATTATATAAATAATTTTTTGAGTGGAAGCATTGATAGAAATTTAATTTTAAAATGTAGAGATACATTGCTGTATGAAATATTTTCTGGAAAATTTGAAATGCCGATATATTATATAGTGCTGATCGAAGGGAAGGGCTTGGAACCGAAACATTTATTGCGTCGTACAGACTCATTGAAAAAGAATATCCCTCTTCTTGGTCCTTACGGGAATAAGTGGAAAAAAACTCTTATTCAGGAATGCTGCGTAATGAATGTCGCACAGTGGAACAAAAAGTATCCAAATTACCCAATAACATATTGTTGATATTGAATAGTGAGTGAAATTCTTGTCGAACGCCGCCCTTTATTTGAAGGTTGTTTTTGTTTGGAGGGGATGTATGGCGGGAGTGGGGCCGGCGCTTGTTTTTTGGCCGCCGTGTGATCATATTGATGGTTGCCGGGTTTCATATGGCGATGTCAGGGATATGATGGTCGGGGCTCTTTTGATTGATGAGACGGTGACGGCAAGAAGACGGCGTGATGCGCTTTCATTACGCGCGTTCTGGCGATGCGTGCGGCAGGGCGTATCCGTTTTTGTTGTGTTTGCGGGGATTGTTACGGTTTTCGTGATGAATTCCGGCGCTCTTCGCGCCCAAGAGCAAGAGTTGGATGAGCGGCGGCAGGTTTTGATTGTGCGGGGACGGGTTGCTTCGGGGCATTCTAAAGAGTCGGATCATCCTAAGGAATCTGATTCCGGAAAAACGGCGTTGCGGCCAATTAGTCCTTCAATGAACAATTCTTTTATGGCCGACTGTCGCGCCGCTGAAAGTGGCGTCGCCGACGCTGCATATCGTGTGGCTCGGCGTTATTTGTTCGGTGTTGGCGTAAACCGTGATCGACGCATGGGAGTTGCTTGGATGCGCGTGGCCGCCAATCGCGGGCATCGTGAGGCTAAGCGCGTTACCTTATTGGTTCCCGAGATGTGGGGGCGATTGCGGCCATGGTGTCGGCCTGGTGGAGCGCCTGCTCGCGCGATTGTTGCGCCGCCTGCGGAGATTCTCAAAATCGTTCATGATATGTCGCCAAAATATGGATTGGATCCCAATTTGGTGTTGGCGGTGATTCAAGTGGAATCCGCTTATCGCACCAACGCCGTTTCGCCTAAAGAGGCCGCCGGATTGATGCAGCTCATCCCCGCCACAGCAGAGCGATTCGGCGTCCACAATGTATTTGATCCGGCGGAAAATATTCGTGGTGGAATGAAGTATCTTCGTTGGCTGTTGGCCTATTTCCAAGGTGACGTTACTTTGGCGTTGGCAGGCTATAATGCTGGAGAAGGCGCCGTTGATCGTCACGGAGGCGTTCCGCCTTTTACCGAGACCCAGTCTTATGTTCGTTTGATTCATGGTCTTTATCAACATCCCACGCATCCTTATGATTCATCGGTGGTGAATCCGTCGCCATTGGTTCGGCGGTGAGGTTGCAGGGGGTGTTTCGTAAGTGAAATGGATGTGGGAAGGGCGTTTCCCGTTGTGGGAGGGCTTGCGTTCTTGTCCTTCCTATAACGGAGGACGTAATTTCGGAGAGCATTTAGTTTTTATTTGAAAAAGTTAAGACTATTGTGTTTCTTACTCTGCGTGGTGTGTGGACGTCATCGCTGTTTTGGAGGTTTTTCGATGGTTACGCCCGTTGAGCGCTCTTATCTAAGTTTAAATCCGGTTGGCTTTCATCGTGTTTGCTATATGGAGTGGGGCGCGTCGACGGCGGAGCGCACGGTGGTGTGCGTTCATGGCCTTACGCGCAATGGTCGTGATTTTGATGTTTTGGCCGGGGGATTGGCTGAGGCGGGATGGCGCGTCATTTGTCCGGATGTTGCCGGACGTGGGCGCAGTGATTGGTTGTTGGACGGAAGTTTGTATAACTACGCGCAATATTTGTCGGATATGGTGGTGTTGTTGGCGCGGTTGGATGTTGAAACCGTCGATTGGGTTGGCACATCGATGGGAGGGATTATGGGCATGTTGTTGGCGTCGAAGAATCAGACGCCGATTCGACGTTTAGTGCTGAATGATGTGGGGCCGTTTGTGCCTAAGGCGGCGCTGGATCGGATCGCCGACTACATCGGGGTGGAGCCGGTGTTTGAGGATTTGGCGGCTCTGAAATCATACATTCGATATTTGTATCAGGGATTCGGCGCGTTGACGGAAGAACAGTGGGACGACATGGCGCGGAGCAGCGCTCGGTTGTTGCCGGATGGGCGGTATGGTTTGGCGTTTGATCCGAAGATCGGGCAAGTGTTTAAAGATAATCCGGTTGTGGATGTGAATTTGTGGGCGGTGTGGGACGCCATGCGATGCTCGGTTTTGACGTTGCGTGGAGAACGATCTGATTTGTTGTTGTCGGAGACGGCTGAGGAAATGACTCGTCGAGGGCCGGGAACGAAACTTGTAGAAATTGAGGGAGCAGGACACGCGCCGGGATTGATGGCTTCGGATCAAATCAAGGCAATTTTGCGTTTTTTGCAGGAATAACACATACTCTATACTCTATACTCTATACTCTATACTCTATGGCTCATCCTGGGTTCCGGGGTGGTGTTTCTGTGGTCAAACGACCAATGCGGCA
>CAUYUA010000235.1:0-25196 GCA_963575675.1 Azospirillaceae bacterium | reverse complement strand
CGCTCCCCCCTTATAATCCCGAGCGACCAGGAACATAGTCCCTGGACCCTTTTAATGTTTATACAAAAAGCCGAGCCACCTGAAATGGATTTCAACTGGTCAGACAGAGCGCGAATCAGGCATGGTGCGATAGCGTCGCGCAAAACAACAAAAATTCTTGCAAAGCAAAACACACTCCCTAAACCAACGCGCCCCAAACACGCAGGACTCAATGACGGCGTCAGATCAGTATAACAAAGCTTTCGACACAGAAAAGCCGACGCGCGTCGCCACAGCCGACGGTCGGTCTCGACCATTGGTCGTGTTGCAAGTTTTGCCGGCTCTGATCGAAGGCGACGTAGGACGAAGCTGTATCGACGTCGCATTCGCCCTAGCACAAGCCGGAGGAACGCCTCTGGTGGCGTCTTCCGGCGGCGCGCTGGTGCGCGAACTCGATCGCGCCGGACTCGCCCACTTCTTTCTGCCTCTGGATCGACAAGACCCTTGGGATGTGTGGCGCAACGGACGCCGCCTAACGGAAATCGCGCGAGAAATGGGTGTAGACATCCTGCATGCGCGGGGGTTAGGCCCCGCCTGGAGCGGTCGCCAAGCCGCTCGCGCCGCCGGATGCCGATTCGTCACGACGCTTCACACCGCCGACCGGATCGAACGCAAGCGACGCGACCGAAACATGACGACGCTGTTGCGCAATGAGCGCGCAATTGCTGTTTCAGACTATCTACGCAACTATTTTTTAACCGAATTCAGTATTCCGCCCGAACATATCATCACGGTGCCCCGCAGCATCGACACGACGCTGTTCGCTCCAGAGCGTGTGACCCAAGCGCGCTTGGTCAAACTTGCCGCTCAATGGCGATTGCCGGAAGATCGCGTCATCATTCTCTGCCCCGCGCCGCTGGAGCAACGATTCGGCCAGATCGACCTGATCGAAGCAATCGCTCGCATTCAACGAAACGATTTATGCTGCCTGATCTTAGGGCAAGAACCCGCCCTACAACGCGATTTTCAACGAAAACTGGAAAAACGAATCGAAGAACTTGACCTAACCAACACCGTCCATCTCGTCGATCAGTGCCCAGACTTGCCCGCAGCCTACATGCTGGCCACCGTAGTGGTCTCCCCTAGCCGAGAGCCGGAAGCGTTCTGTCGCGTGTGCGCCGAAGCATTGGCGATGGAGCGGCCCGTGATTGTCAGCGCGCACGGCGCCGCCGCCGAAGTGGCGGAGCCTGGTCCAACGGTGTGGTTGACGCCCCCCGCAGATCCGACGCGCTTAGCCGAGGCTTTGGAGCAAGCATTGTCCTTGAATCCCGCGCATCGCGCCGCACTCGCGGAACCGGCGCGACGTCGCGTTTCCGAACGATTCCATCGCAATATCTTGTGCTCCGGCACGTTAAGAGTCTATCTTGATCTGATGGCCGAATCACCGCCGAACGAACAACGCGCCTCAAAGTTAAATTTCTTCAAGATTTCATGACACGATGATTGGCATTTATTCATCGGAGGGATATCATGCCCTCCACCGAGAATGAAAACCTCCTTCAACGCTCTGTGAAACCGCAAAAGGCTTGAATCTCTACCCGTCGATTCGACCGGCGGCTTTATGAAAGCCGGTTCGCACGTCAGCGGATTAATTTGATGCGCCTTGACCTCCCTGCCTTTCTCAATGCCGTCTTCACTTTGATTTATTCCTGAAAACGCCTCACAATCTTCTTGCTCTGGCGTCGTGTCTCAGTGCAATTTCTTGCTGCCCAACGGCGTCTTTCTTTTTGGCCTTACAAGAGATAGCAACTTCCGGGGTGCATGGAAGAGGCCCGCGCATCCCTGTTGGAACTATGGAGAGTCCCCCATGCTCATCGCAGAAATCTTGCGCGCCAAAGGCGCCGGAGTGATCACGGTTGTGCAGACCGAGACCGTGCACGCGGCAGCCAAGTTGCTGCGCGAGAAGCGGTTCGGCTCGCTGGTGGTGGTTGACCAGCACAACAAATTGATCGGAATCATCACCGAACGTGACATCGTGCGGATTGTCGCCGATAAAGGCGCCACTGCCTTGTTGCTTAAGGTTGAAGATATTATGACCCATGAGGTCAAAACATGTTCTCCGAAGGATATGTTGAAGGAAGTGATGCAGCTCATGACTCTGCGTCGCGTTCGTCACGTTCCGGTGGTTGACAATGGCGAACTGGTCGGCATCATTTCATCCACCGATGTTGTGAAATATCGTCTTAATGAACGCGCCAGCGAAGTTAATGTGCTGCGCGATCTAACGCGCGCAAAAGTCTGATCTCTTTTAGAGAGAAAGTTTTTATGTTCTGAGTTTTTTGCGGTGTGGGCTTTTTTTGAGGGGGTGGGTGGTTCAAGCGCTCGATTGATGCGTTGTGAAAACCGCCTTAAGCCGCCAAGCTCACATTTTCGCATCGGCCTCGGCAAGCATGACGAGAGAGCTTTCGGTCTGCGGTGTCATGCTGGAACGGTTTCGTTTTGAGTTTACAAAGGGCGACGTTGGCTTTGAGTCAATGTCGCCCTTTGGCGTTTCACACGAACAAACCTGAACGCGAGCCTGAACGCGAGCCTGAGCGACTGGCGCGCAGACATACAGCAAGGAAATAGTAATTACTCCGCCCGATTGAGCCCCCCTCCCCCTCAAGAAAAGAACGGCCAAAAGAATCGGGGCTCCGCCCTCGACCCGCCAAAGGCCGAGAGGCCTTTGGAAACCATAACTTGGAGTTTGTAACAACCGAATGAGAATAGGCCGTTTCAATTCAGGGAAGCCGCATGGCTCTCGGGCTCTAATCGAACGGAGGATAAATCAAAAGGTCCAAGGATTGTGTTTCCGGCCCTTTTATTCTTACTTAAACCACTCCGCGTCCGCACAAATCCACAGCAAGCGCTTGAAACCACGCCAAGCGCGTTCGTATCTGAAGACAATCATGAGCCAACCACGCCGGAAACACGCCCGAGTCGGCGGCATGATGCTCCAATAGACGAGTCGCGCGAGACAATTCGGCTTCCGTCATCGCGATCAGTTGAGCCACTTGTCCCTGTTGCTCTGTCGGCGTCAGAAGATGCAAAAAACGTAATTTCAACGCCGTAATCAGCTTATGAAACAAATCCGACGACGCCACGCGAACCGGAGCCTGCATCAAAAAATCGAACTCGCGCCGCCCCTGAGGCGTAAGCTCCAAAAGAGCGTTGTCCTCCATGCCTTGACCATCCAGAGCAACAATCAAATCTTCATATCGCAACATCTCCAGCGACAATCCCATCAAATCCAAAGACGGCCCCATAATGTTCCCAGTAAAACGGCGAATGTCGAAGGCAAGATCAGCGTAACGCATCGCCCCGTTTTGCCTCAGCAAACCAAGAGCCGTCAAACGAACCGCTTCTTTGGGAGTCAGAGCATGGTCGCCGCGCATAAATAACCTTTTTTCTGAATCGCTCACAAGAGATCATAACGATAACAGCGCCGAAGAACAACGCGCTTTCCTCAACCCCTTCGCCCTAGTCCTCATCGCCCCAGGCCGGATAAAATTGAGGAAAGCAACGAGGCCCTCTGTAATAACTATAGACCGTATGCGGCGGCCATATCCGGGTCTTTGGCGATGACCAGACGGGCCAAATCAACGATAACCTTCGCCTGCTTCCAAGTGGCGTCGTCTTGCATTTTTCCGTCAATCATCACGGCGCCGCTGCCATCGGGCATCGCATCGAGAATCCGCTTTGCGAATTTCACTTCGCCAATGTCCGGACTGAAAACGCGCTTAGCGATGGCGATCTGGCTAGGATGCAGCGACCAAGCGCCGACGCATCCCTGCAAGAAGGCGTTGCGGAATTGCGCCTCACAGGCGGCCTCATCTTGAAAATCGCCGAAAGGCCCATAGAACGGACGAATCCCGCACGACAAACAAGCGTCGACCATCTTCCCAACAGTGTAGTGCCACAAATCTTGTTGAGAGAAAGCGCGGTCCCGCCCATCTTTGTTGGGATCAGCCAACACGCCATAGAAAGGATGCCCGCCGCCGACTCGAGTGGTCTTCATGCCGCGCGAGGCGGCCAGATCTGCCGGCCCCAAACTCATGCCGTGCATACGCGGGCTGGCGGCGGCAATGTCATCAACGTTTTTTACGCCCTGAGCCGTTTCCAAGATAGCGTGAATCTGGATTGGACGCTTGATGTTGTGTCTGGCTTCGAGCTGAGCCAAAATTTGGTCGAGATAGTGGATGTCCCAAGGGCCCTCCACTTTCGGCAGCATCACCACGTCGAGCTTGTGACCAACCGCGCCGACCACTTGCAACAGATCATCAAGCACCCAAGGACTGTTCAACGCATTGATGCGCGTCCATAGACTGGTCTGACCGAAATCGATCTTTTGGGCAACTTCGATGAAGCCTGCGCGAGCGGCTTCCTTGGCGTCGGCGGGAATCGCATCTTCCAAGTTCCCAACCACTGCGTCAACCTGCCGAACCGTGTCGGACAATTTGGCGCGCATTTTTTCGTTGTGCGGAGGGAAAAAATGCAACATCCGCTCCAAACGCACAGGGGGCTCGCGCAAAGGCTCGGGAGCGCCAACGGCTAACGGTTTATAAAAATTGATCGGAAGCTTCATTGCGAAACACTCGTTCTTGGGGTTTGTTTTTTAACTTGTTAAAGACTCATTCTTATCGTTGCAACACCGCAAGTGTTGTCTCACGGGCGCCATGCTGCGGAGGTTGCGTCGAAAATATTATGAAAGACGCATTGAAGCGCGCCAGACGAAGCCTGGTTAAAACTTCATCTTGATTTACCGCAACGGAGCCTAGCTAATCCCGGATTCGCCAGAGAATCAAGCACAGGATGAGGTCATCGCGTTTGTTCTCCTGTCTTTTGCCTTTTGCCCTTGTTCTCCGGGCTTCCACCCTTTATTGTGCAGCGGCATTCGTCTGATTTCAGCCGGTGGTTCTTTTGTTCTTTCTTCGTTAGAGACGGAGAAGAAGGAGGTCGGGGTCACTTCGCATTGTCCGATTGCATTATTCAACCTTGATAAATCCTCCCAATCTCTCTTGCACACTCTGAAGAGTAAAAATTTGTATTACGTCAAGCCGTTCGGCATACGAGGACGTTGGAAGCCGTTCTGTTTTTTCCGGACAGGTTCTCAGGCGCGCGCCTCTATTGACCTGTAGAATCATAAATCAATGTCATGAAAGTGTTTTTTGATCTCTGTTTTCGGAGCGTTTCGGGTGGTGAAAGCTGATGAACAAGCTCTGCACCTTCAGAATCGGTTTTCCTCCCGATGTGATGGGACGACGCCGAACAACGCGGAAGGTGGAGTTTTCAGAAAACGTAAGGAAAAACGCCGAAAACGAAAAGATTCCGGAATGTCGCCAATGAGATTTGTGCCGGCGCATGTTTTCGGCGCAGTAATCATGTCCACCGTGGTGTTCTATTCCATCTGGCATATCCAGAACGAATATTATGACGCACTAAACATCGTTCATATGGATTTGGGCGCTCTGGCCCGCGTCATTGACGATCGCGTCAACAATTATCTACAAACAATCGACGACCTTTTGTTCGACCTAGGGGAGGAGTTCCGCAACAACCTTTCAAACGGCGAGACGATCGCAGAACATCGCGGACGTTCCTTTCAAGGCGTGCGACGAATTTTCTTCGCCACCCCTGCCGCACGAATCGTTGCGTCCACGTCGCCGCTCTTTCGCGGAGAAGACATCAGCGGAGCAACCTATTTTCAAAACGTCCGCAACATGTCGCCCCCCACAAACGTCGCCCGATCGCCGTTCTTTATCTCCAACCCGCAATGGGAAGGCGATCGCTCGGCGTTAATCTATGTGTCTCGGCCGGTGTGGAATCCCCAGAATCAATTGGTCGGCGTGGTGAGCGCCGCGATTGATCTTAATTATATCATTGAGTTGTTAAAAGGAACCCTGGACGAAGACCAGAAGATCGAGATTGAACTGAACATCATCCGCAACAATGAAAGCCAAGTCCTCGCCTCCGTCTCAACAGACAAGCGGAGCGTCGACGACAAAGCCATGACGCGGGAAACTGCATTGATTGCCCATTTCCGCAGTCAAAAAAATCAAAGCTTCTACGATGATGATGCGCCTGAGGGATTTTTCGAAAAACGCGACGTTGTTCGTCGCATATCAGCTCTCCGCACCTTACGAACGCCTTCGTTGGTGGCGCTTGTCGGCGTGTCGCGCGAAGCCGCGTTGACAAAATGGAACGATCAATTATGGATTCATTGGTTAAGCGTGATGGTCTTGGGGATGATCGTGGCGTTTCTTTTACGCCAGTTTCATTGCCGCGATCAAGAACGCCAAGCCGCCTCCGAAGAGGTTTTGGCTTTGGGGCGACGCTTGCGGGATTTGGGCAGTCGCATGCCCGGCGCCATATTTCAGGTTACTTTAAATTCTGACGGTCAGGCGACGTGTGACTTTGTTTCCAACAGCATCAACGCTTTGACCGGCGCAAGCTCGGATGAAATTCTGAAGAGCAATCGATTCGAACTGTTGTTCGGCGTTTTTGCCGACGAAACCGGCGATTTAACGCCCGCCTCTCTGATCGGCGCAATGATGCGGCGCGAGCCCTGGAGCTGCGTTTACGCTATCGTTTTAAACGAACAGCAAAAATGGGTGCGTGGTCGAGCCGTGTTGGATCGGCGCGACGACGCCCGCGTTTCGTACAGCGGCGTTCTGGTCGATATCACGGAAATACGAATCGCCGAAGACAAGTTGCGCGCCAGCAAAAAATTCGCCGACGACATCCTCGACACCGCCAACGCCATGGTGGTGGGATTGGACGCTTTAGGATATGTGGCGTTCGTCAACGCCACCACCGAAGTGGTGTGCGGCTACGCCGCCGCCGAGATCATTGGTCGATCTTGGTTCGATCTTGTCACTCCGCACGACCGCTACCCCGAAGTCCGGCGCGAATTCCAGAAGATTCAAGCCAAAGGAACGCTGATTACAGCCTCTGAAAACCCGATTTTAACCAAGTCCGGCGAAGAACGCTTCATTTCTTGGCGCAACAGCCAGGTCAACGACATCGACGGCAACATCTTGACGATTTCTTTTGGAATCGACGTCACCGACAACAAACGGCACGAACAAGAATTGCGTCGCTTATCCGATCGACTAACTCTGGCCACCCACGCCGGCGGAAGCGGAGTGTTCGAATGGAACGTCGCCACCGATCGTCTTTCTTGGGATGAACGCCACTGCGCCATGTTCGGCTTAGAGCCGTCTCAGTTTTTCGGTCGAGTCGGCCAATGGTTCGAAATGATCCATCCCGACGATCGCGCCGGCTTCGGACAAATGCTCAAAAAGGCGATGGACGACGGAACCGACTTCACCGCCGAATTCAGGATCGTGAAACCCGACGGCGGGATTCGCATCCTTAAAACTGCGGCTCTCAACCCACGCGACGCCAAAGGCCGCGTCACATGCGTGACCGGCGTAACCTGGGACATCACCGAACGCAAACAAATCGAATCCAATCTCATTTCCTCTAAAGAAGAGGCGGAAGCCGCCACGCGCGCCAAAAGTGAATTTCTGGCCAACATGAGCCACGAAATTCGAACGCCCATGAACGCCATCGTCGGTTTGGGGCATTTGTTGTCGCAAACGCCTCTCGATGAAAAGCAGCGCGAATACGTATCGCAAATGCAATCCTCCGCTCATACGCTGCTGACGATCATCAACGACATTCTCGACGTCTCCAAAATCGAGTCCGGAAAATTGGTGCTGGAGAGCATCCCGTTCTCTTTGGAAGACGTCCTGAGAACTATATCCGGAGTCATCGGCCTCAAGGCGCAAGAGAAAGGCTTGGAATTCATCTTTTCGCTTGATCCCGACATTCCGCCCCGTCTTTTAGGAGACCCCACGCGCCTGATCCAAATTTTGATGAATCTTGCAGGAAACGCGGTGAAATTCACCGACTACGGCAATGTCGTCATCGTGATCAGCGTCCTCATCCCCCCACAAACAACGACGCAGAACACCTCTTCCAAGCTCCAGACCGCCGTCGCAACGATTCCCTCAACCGACCGTCGCGTAACGCTGGGGTTTTCCATTCATGACACCGGCATCGGCATGAGTCCGGAAGACGTCGAACGCATTTTCCATCCGTTCGAACAGGCCGATTCGTCCACCACACGCCGCTATGGAGGAACCGGACTCGGATTGGCGATTTGTCGCCGTCTGGTGGCGATGATGGGCGGAACCATTCACGTCAACAGCCAAAAAGATCGCGGCAGCACCTTTTCATTCAATCTGCCGATGACCTGCCTCGACTACGCCCCACCACAACGACAACCCGACCACTCCTTAGCCAATCGACGCATTTTAATTATCGATCGCAACACTTTCGCGCGCAGCGTGTTGTCCAGCTACCTCACGCAGTGCGCCAACGCCGCGCCAAACAACGTCGCCATGGTCGCATCCGGCCAAGAGGCGTTGGAAATGATGACGCAATCAGTCATCGATGGAAAACCCTATGACCTCGTTTTTTTGGACGAACGCACTGTAGACATCCCCTGCGCCGAATTAGCCTCACAACTACGTCGTTGCCGACAACCGCCGCCCCCCTTGGATGAAGAACTGAGGCGCACAGACCAAAGCGTCTTGCAATCCTCCGAGCGCTCTGCGCCAAGGTTTGTTCTGATCCTGATCTGCAATGTTGGAAGCAACCACCACTCCGGCTTGGCGGAAGAAATCACGGCCGACAGCGTTCTCTATAAACCCATCACGCCAAAGCCTCTACTCGCAGCGCTCCGCAAGGCGATACAAAACCCGTCGGAACAATGCGACGAAACAACAAAACAGCCCTTTGTTGCATCATCGAAAAATGACGAATTAGAAGCCGAATCGAGTGTGGAGCAAGGCCGAATTTTGGCCGACGCACGTATTTTGCTGGTCGAAGACAACCCTATCAACCAAATGGTGGCCCGTGAAATCTTGGCCCATGCAGGCGCCGAGGTTCAAGTGGCCGACAGCGGACGTCAAGCGATCGATTTGCTCGTTGCGCAGAGGCGCGATCCGAACCAAATCAATCTTGTGTTGATGGATGTGCAGATGCCGGAAATGGACGGGTTAGAAGCAACGCGCATCATCCGCGCCAACCTTAAACTCTCGACCTTGCCAATCATCGCCATGACCGCTCACGCTCTGAACGTGGAACGTCAGAAATGCTTGGACGCAGGCATGAATGATCATGTCGCCAAGCCTTTCGAACCTCGTCATCTATTCTCTGTGATACGTTATTGGTTAGGCGAAACCTCGATGCAGAAAGACCGGGCGCAAGAAAAAAATCTCCGAATTTTCTCGAATCATTCGGAAAATGATTCAGATGGAGCATTCGATCTTTTCCGCAACGACAATAATAAGGCATGTGTGAATGAAATGCGGCTAGACGATGATTGTCTTCAGGCGCGTCGGGTTTTAGCACACCTACATGAGAATCGCTCTCTTTACGCCCGCCTGCTCCGAGATTTCGTCGAGCAATACGAACCGCTTTCCGTTCAACTGAAACAAGCCTTTGATAGAGATGATGTTTCCTGGATTCGCATCTCCGCCCACACCGTTAAAGGAGTTTCGGGAACACTCGGAGCCTCGACGCTGTCGGCGGCGGCGGCGGCCTTGGAACAAGCCGCTCGCAGCGAGAACCGCGAGGCGATAAAAACACAGTTTCCTTCCTTCTCCACAATTTTATCGACGGCGATAACGGTCATGACTCAAGTGGCCGAAACACTGGAGCCCTCCCCTCCCCCCTCCGAATCCGTCATCCCATCCGTGAAGCCTGCGGTCGTTTCTCTGCCTCCTGAAACGATGGCGACAATTCAAAACGTCATGTCGGAAGTTTCCGCTTTACTAAAACGCAATAGCTTGTCCGCACGCCAACGCTTTGCAGAATTGTCTCATTTATTGCGCGACGCTGGATACGATACAGAACTACGTGAAATTGAAGTTTTCTTACAACGCTTGAATTTTGTCTCGGCGCGTCATTCTTTTGCTCTTTTGGCGGAGCGTTTAATATCAATGAGCCGAACGATCGACACGTAAGACACGGTTTTTCTACATATATTTCGTCCAATTGAGAACCCGAGAAAAAACGTCCAAAAGAATCGGGGCTCCGCCCTCGACCCGCCAAAGGCCGGGAGGCCTTTGGAAACCATGACTTGGAGTTTATGACGACCGGATGAGAGTGGGCCATTTTAATTCGGGAAGGCCGCATGATTCTCGAGTCTTCAGTCGAACGGAGCGCAGAAATTTAAAAGGGGCCAAGGTCTGCGTTCCCAGCCCCTTTTAAGTTTATTCAGAATAAAAAAAACCGCAAAATTATAAATTAGACAATCAAGGTGAGGGAAACACGCTGTCCGAACGTCCCATCAAGTAATAAGCGACCAACCCGACACACTCATGCAGAGCTTCCTCGAATCGGTATAAACCACTCGCAACATCAAACGGCATCCACGTCACAGTATCCACACCCGAACGATGCGCCACCGGAAACGGCGTCACATTCCAACCAATCCGCCGAAAGATTCCCACCGAACGAGGCATATGCATCGCCGACGTCACCAAAATCCACGTTTCAGTCGGCTTGGGATGCGCCAAAGCTTGACTAAAAATTGCGTTCTCGTATGTATTTCGCGATTCGGTTTCAAAGATCATTCGATCCGTCGCCACCCCGATTCGCTCTAGAATCGCGCGCGCTATCGGAGCCTCACGTAACTCAGGATGCGTCAAAGACCCGGAGCCCCCCGTAAAAACCATCTTGGCCTCCGGATACCGACGCGCCAAAAAGGCGAACTCCGTCAAACGATCCGCGCCGTGATTAAGCGTCGGACGCCCCCAAACGGCGCTGGATGACGGATCCACCATCCCACCCAAAACGATCACGCCGTCAACATGCTCCGGCAACGTGGCCGGAACCGGAAAACGCCCCTCCAGAACAACCGTCAAACCTCCTCCGAGCGGTAAAAACAAGAAAAGCGCCAGTCCAAACGCCGATAAAGCGCTGAGCCTTCGCCCCCAACACCGTAAACGCTCGCTCCCGAGGTATTGAAGAACAGCGCCGCCGCTCGCCAAAAGCGTTAGAAGCGTTCCAGGCGCTAAAACAATCCACAAAATTTTCGATAGGATAAACGACATGACCGAAGGAGCTTCCCTCGTTGTGGACGCCGGAAAACGACAAAAAATCTTCCTCTCGTCACGCGGCTCATGAGGTATAGAGTTTTACCGGCTCAAGGGGAAGACGAATTCCACACCCTTGCTCCACGCGTCGGAGCCGTGCTTAAAAAGAAATCGAGTGTTAGGCTGAATTTGCCGAAAGGAATGTTGTGATGTTTATGGATTTTTTCCGCGCCGGATTGTGTCGCGCGGCTTTGATTGGCGCGGTGACGGTCGTCGCCGGCTCGGGCGTGGCCGGCTCAGGAGGAGCGTTCGCCGCTGATCCCGCCCACAATCCCACCACGCCCCCCACCGCCAAAGGAGCCGCCGCAGACCCGGTTGTAGCGCGCATCAACGGTGAAGCCATTCATAAATCGGAAGTCGTCGAAGCTTTGGCGGGCATGCCTCAACATGTGCGTCAAATGCCGATCCAAACCGTTTTTCCAGCCATGATCGATCAGGTCATCAATGGCCACTTGGTGGCGGCGGCGGCTCAGAAACAGAATTTACTCCAAGACCCTGAAGTCAAAGAAAAAATCAAGCGGGCCGAAGAGCGCGCCGTGCAGGAAGCCTTTCTAAACCGCGCCGTAAAAGAGCGGATGTCGGACGATACAGTGAAAAAGCGCTATCAGCAATATTTGCAGGAAAACCCGGCTCAAGACGAAGTCCGGGCGCGTCATATCTTGCTCGCCTCCGAAGCCGAGGGCAAAGCGATCATCGAGCAACTGAAAAAAGGCGGAGACTTTGCCAAAATCGCTAAAGACAAGTCTACGGACACCGTCTCGGCGACGCAGGGAGGCGATCTCGGGTTCTTTACGCGCGACAGCATGGTTCAACCCTTTGCCGACGCCGCTTTCGGCATGGCGGCAGGCAAAGTCAGCGACGCTCCTGTGCAGACTCAATTCGGCTGGCACGTCATTAAAGTCGAAGAACGTCGTAAAGCGGCGCCTCCCACGTTCGACGAGATGCGCGGCGATCTGGAAGGAGAAATCTCCCAAGAGGTCGTTACAACGATCATCGAAGAGCTTCGCGCCAAAGCTAAAATCGAGCAGTTCTCAATAGATGGAACTCCTGCGTCTTCCGAAGCTCCGACTCCCAAGCCCTAATCTTCTTGATTGATCATGTGGAGCCCCCGAGTCGTCGAACGGGGCCTCCACAAAAATTGCACACGGAAAAATCGCATTACAAAATTAAATAGGATCAAAGACGAAAGCCTCTTTATTTGCCGCAAGACAAACTTCGCACAAACGGCGCGAGCTTCGCTTTACAGCGAATAAGAGGAAGACAGCCTTGAACCCTTTTGATTTTATAATGCCGTTGCTCCGGCGACGCACATTGGCAATATCGTTTTCAGCCAAGACCAACTATGCTGGAGCGAAGAAAAAACGCAAAACGACGTTATTGATTTCAATGCATTAAGGGGTTTGCACGCATGACCACCAACCACTCTCCGTTGGCCCCCAATCGGTTTCCGCATATGCCGCCGATTGCCGGCGTTCGCTTGGCGACAGCGAATTGCGGCATTCGCTATCAAAAACGCGACGAATTGATGGTTGCGGTTTTGGATCAAGGAACAGCCGCCGCCGGCGTGTTGACGCGCTCTTTAACGGCCTCTGCGCCGGTGCTGTGGTGCCGAGAGGCTCTAAAGGGGGGGCGAGCGCGTGTGGTTGTCGCTAATTCCGGCAATTCCAACGCCTTCACGGGACGCGCCGGACAACAGACCCTCGACGCCACCGTCGACTCCGCGATTCTGTTGACTGGATGCGAGAGTCACGAAGTTTTCGTGGCTTCCACCGGCGTCATCGGACAACCTTTTCCGTCGGGATTAATCCCGGCGCAAATGTCGAACATCGCTTCCGGACTGACGGCGGAAAGCAGTGGTTGGACTCGCGCCGCAGCCGCTATTATGACGACCGACACTTTTCCGAAAGGCGCAACACGCACGGCGAAAATAGGCGACGTGACGGTGACGATCAACGGATTCGCCAAGGGATCAGGAATGATTGCGCCTGATATGGCGACGATGTTGGCGTTTTTATTCACCGACGCGGCGATTCCAGCGCCGGTTCTTCAGAGTTTACTAACGGATGCGGTGGATCGTTCGTTTAATGCGATCACCGTGGACGGAGACACTTCGACCAGCGATACGATGTTGTTGTTTGCAACAGGACGAGCGAACAATGCATTGCCGAAATCGGCGGACAGCATAGAATTAGCGGGTTTTCGTCGAGCGTTGAACGAAGTCGCGTTGGATTTGGCGCATCAAGTGGTTCGCGACGGAGAAGGCGCAACGAAATTTGTGAAGATTTCGGTAACGGGGGCGAAGACCGACTCAGCGGCGAAGCGAATTGCTTTGACGGTGGCGAATTCGCCGTTGGTGAAGACGGCGATTGCCGGAGAAGACGCAAATTGGGGGCGTATTGTTGCCGCTGTCGGTCGATCCGGAGAACAGGCGGATCGGGATTTGCTACGGATCAGCATCGGCGGGATTCTGATTGCGAGTGAAGGCATGGCGGTTCCGGGATACGACGAAACGCCGGTTACGCGACACATGAAGAGCGGCAATATTGATGTTTTAATTGAAATCGGTTTGGGACAGGGCAATGCGACCGTCTGGACATGCGATCTGACCCATGGATATATCGATATAAACGGCAGTTATCGCAGCTAGAAAGCCGCCGAGAAAATAATTCCGACTTTAATCTTCTGAATAAAAATCAAAAGTATCCCGAGACTGGAAACACAGCCCCTGGATACTTTTGATCCTTTACCAAGGGAGCCAACACTCTCATGAGCTGCTCTGATTATGGTTTCCCCCCTCCAATGGGGCTGCCTTTGGTTCTGGTCGTCGCCGCCGCTCTGATCGATCCCGATGGTCGAGTTCTTTTGGCGCAGCGCCCTCCAGGGAAACCAATGGCGGGACTCTGGGAGTTTCCAGGCGGAAAAGTTCACGAAGGGGAAACTCCAGAAGCCGCCCTCGTTCGGGAACTTTATGAAGAACTGGGAATAAACACCGGATCAAGCTGTTTGGCGCCGATCGGGTTTTCTTCCCACAGCTATGATTCTTTTCATCTTCTGATGCCGCTTTACGCCTGCCGTGTATGGCAAGGCTTCGTCACGCCGCGCGAAGGGCAAGCTCTGTCGTGGGTTTACGTCAACCGAATGGGCGCCGATTACCCAATGCCTGCCGCCGACACGCCTTTGGTGGCGGTGCTGCGGGATTTATTATTATGACGAAATGGAAATAAGGGCAATACGCACCGCCCGAAAAAGCCGCCAACACGTTTTCCTCGGATTTCTGATCGAACCCATCGGTCGAACAGAGTGCAAGAATATCAAATCGTTTGTATAACCGCGCAAGCAATTCGACGCGACTGGCCAGACACATCATTGGCAAACACCACCAGTGATCCATGACGAACGCTCTGAACCGTTGCCGCATCGGTTAATATCTCCGCGCGCACTCTCCCATCTTTTCCCGCGTTCATCCCAGACAGCGCCACATCATCCGTTTCCTGCCTTTGAAGACCGAAAGATGAGCAGGCTCCTGTTCGGCTAATATAAGCGCTATACACACCTTCCGGCGTTTTCTCCAAAGACAACGTCACCAACATTCCGGCCTGCGTCTGAAAAAATTGCGCCACTCCGATGATTTGTCCTTGAGAATTGATAACCGACGCCGCAGCGCTCGGTTCATTATTGCGAACCAAAGACGACATGCCGTCAGCCTGAACAGCCTCCTCCACCCCGAACAACACGCCCAGCGAAAGAAACCCGGCCACAACGGCTCGCACGGTGGTTATGGTCATTTCTTGTTTCCTTCCCTTGTGATTCGCGAAGCAGCTTTTCGAACGATCATTCGCGGCTTTCTTCCAAACGAAGAAACTTTGTCACGAGATCAAAACCGAACGCCTTCATTTTTTTCCACTATATGTCGTTTCGATCACGAAAAGCGAGCAGAATAGGAGGCGCGACAATTTGTCACGCACATTCAGAGAGAACAGCATGCCGCGCCGCAAGGAAACGCAAGGTCGGAAAATTACCTTTAGAGCATTGAAACAAAACATATTTTTATATTTTATTTAGAGTGCGCCGCAAAAGAAGCGAGGCCGTTCCTTAAAAATGATTAAAATTAAAAATATTGACACTTTAAAAATAAGAGAGAACCTACAGAAAAAAACAAGCGCGCACTTGACGGACTTTATGACGAAGACAGGCGTTTCAGATGATTTCCCGACCTTACTATTTTATCGGAAAGTGTTTTTCCATCATTTTGCGGCAATTTTGCAACTTTTCTTGCAATTCTTGATCCATCTGGATTAGGATGTCCCCCCCGTCGTTGCGCCGATTTCTATACTCGCTCTCCTGTTTTCGCGACGCCGTTTCGATCAAAGCCGTTTCCGTGGCCGACATAGTTTGCGCCCCCCCTTGATGGAGCAATATTATTATGGAGAAAGAGACTGGAACGCGATTTTACCGCGCGATCTGGATATCGGACATCCATTTGGGGACTCGGGGAAGCAAAGCGGAAGTCCTGTTGGATTTCCTGAGACACGCCAAATCAGAATACCTTTATCTGGTCGGCGATGTGGTGGACGGTTGGCGCTTGCGTAAAAGCTGGTATTGGCCCCAAAGCCACAACGACGTCATACAATATTTTCTCAGTCAGGCGCGAGAAGGCGTCAAGGTTTTTTATGTGCCGGGCAATCACGACGAATCGGCGCGCGAATTCCTTGGTCTTCACTTCGGCGGCGTCACTGTGGTGGACGATATCGTTCACACCGCTGCGGATGGTCGGCGTTTTTTAGTAATTCACGGCGACCAGTTCGACGCCGTCGTCACATATGCAAAGTGGTTGGCTTTGATCGGAGACCACGCTTACACGATTCTTTTGGTCATCAATGTCTGGGTCAATTTTGTTCGGCGTAAGCTGGGGTTTCCCTATTGGTCATTTTCGGCGTATCTAAAGCAAAAGGCCAAGTCGGCGGTGGAGTGCATCGGAAATTATGAATCGACTTTGGCCGATGAGGCCCGTCGACGCGGCGTCGACGGCGTAATTTGCGGCCATATTCATAAGGCCGAAATGCGCCAAATGAGTAGCGTTCTGTATTGCAATGACGGCGATTGGGTTGAATCTTGCACCGCTTTGGTTGAACACGAGACGGGCGAACTGGAAATTCTGCGATGGACTTATCCCCAGCACCCGCCGACGGCCAAGACCGTCGCGTAAACATCCTCATCATCTCTGACGCCTGGATTCCGCAAGTGAATGGCGTAGTGCGCACATTGCGCCAAATTCGCCATGAATTGGAGGCGATGGGAAAACGAGTCGAAATCATTGGTCCGGATCGTTTTCCAACTGTTCCTATGCCGACGTATCCCGAAATCCGTTTGGCGGTGTTTTGTGGGCGTAAATTGGCGCACATGATCGACGCCATGGCGCCGGAGGCGATTCATGTCGCCACGGAAGGGCCTCTCGGACACGCGGCGCGTCGATATTGCTTGAAGCGCGGGTTTCCTTTCACCACCGCCTATCACACGCGCTTTCCGGAGTATATCCGCGATCGCTTCCCGATTCCTTTGGCTTGGAGTTACGCCGCAGTTCGACGTTTTCATTGCTCCGCCACCATGATGATGGTCGCCACCGCCACTATTGAACAAGACCTCGTGGCGCGTGGCTTCACCAACATCGGTCGTTGGACGCGCGGCGTCGACACCGAGCTGTTTTGTCCTCGCGACAAAGGATTTATCGCCGACGCTCGGCCAATCGCCATGTATGTTGGGCGCGTGGCCGTTGAGAAAAATATCGAGGCTTTTCTCTCCATGCCTTGGGCGGGCGTAAAATATGTCGTCGGAGACGGTCCTCAAACCGCCGTCTTAAAAGAGCGCTATCCGGAAACGCGGTTCGTCGGCGCTCAGCATGGAGAAGAATTGGCGAAATACTATGCTGCGGCGGATGTTTTTGTGTTTCCTTCGCGCACGGACACTTTTGGATTGGTGTTGTTGGAGGCTTTGGCGGCAGGAGTCCCGGTGGCGGCGTATCCGGTGGCGGGGCCGCTTGATGTCGTCAATGATCCGGAAGTGGCGTGTTTGGATGAAGACCTTGGACGAGCGGCTCAGGTTGCTCTGACGTTGTCTCCAGAGAAATGCCGAGCCTATGCGTTGAAGTTTTCGTGGCGGGCGTCCACCGAGCAATTTCTAGAAAATATCCAAAAATAAAAGAATCTTACACCGGCCCGTTAAAGATAGTGAGAAATAATAAATCAGCCGGGTCCAGGGACGGAGTTTCCGCTCGCTCGGGATCATAAGCAGGAGGCTTTCGTCCTTGGCCCGAGCGACTGGGCGCACAGCCCCCGGACCCGGACAATTTCCGGCCCGGACAATTTCCGGACCCGTATAATTCTTTGCGCAATTTTCTCGCCGACATTATTGCCGACATTGTTCGGCCAACATTGTTAGAACGATTGTCTTTAAAACAAGATGCGCAAAAGCTTCGACGTGCTATCTTGCACTTGACACGATCGTTTTTCTTGGACGTTTGTTATGCGAATCTTTGTGGCGTATTTTGTCGCGTTCTTGGCGCTCGCATGTTTGGGAGTGCGCCTGGTGGCCGCCGGAGATCCGGCTCAACCAAAGTTTACGGAGTCGCTGCGCATCGCCTACGTTGGCGGATTGTCGGGAACTTCCTTGCGCAGCAACCAAGAAATGGAAATGGCGGCCAGAGATTACTTGAAATCCGTCAATGACCAAGGAGGACTTGCAGGCGCGCGATTGGAGCTTGTTTCATTCGACGACGGCAACGATCAAGAAAAATCCAAAAATGTGGCTCGTCAAATCGCCTCAGACCCGACAATCGTGGCGGTGATTGGTCACAATTACTCCAACTCTTCAGTCGTTGCCGGGCCGATCTACGCCGAAGCGGGGATTCCGGCGGTGACGCCGGCCTCAACCAGTCCACAAGTCACTCAAAACAACCCTTGGTATTTTCGCACCATTTATTCCGACGACCGCCAAGGGCGCTTCCTGGTTTATTACGCCGCAGAAGTAATGGAGGCGCGCTCCATTGTGATCTTGACGGCGCCCTCGGTCTATGCGGATACGCTTTCTTCGGTGATTCGCGCCGAGGCAAGGCAGATGGAGATACAGATCGCCGGAGAATTCCGCATTGATCCCTTCGCCGCCGACGCCGAAGAACGCATGCAAGAGCTTGGCCATGAACTCGCGCGCGTCCCGTCCGATGCGGTTATTATGATGGCCAGCCACCAAAAACCCGCAACAGCCTTGATCAAAGCAATTCGCGACTCTGGAAGCAAATTACGGATATTAGGAAGCGACTCTATCGGCTTCGCCAAATTTTCAGACACTTTGGCCAAACTCCCTCGCGAATTGGCCTTTCCCGGCTACTACACCAATAATCTTTTCGTCTCTGTTCCTTTTTTGCCAGACGCCGCAAACAGTGAAGCAAGACGTCTATGCGAGCGTTTGATCGCCAAAATGGGGCCGCTTCAGAATTGGGGCGCGCCGTTCGCCTATGACGCGGCCAAGGTGATTGTTGAAGCGATGCGTCGCGCCAACATAGAAAGAGTCAAGGCGGGAAACTTCGAAGCAATCAAGGCGATCCGCGTCGCCATTCGCGACCAATTGGCTCAGATGCGCACGCCCAACATGGGTGTCATGGGCGCAACCGGAAACACATGGTTCGACGCCGACGGCGGCGCGATGAAATCCGTTGCGATCGGGCAGTTTTCCGGAAACCTGATGTCGGCTTTGGTGCAGCTTCACCCCAGCAAAGTCGGCGATGGATTGCTGCGCGTGCCGGTGGTGTATAGCGGAGTCAAATTGATTCGCGTTGACCGCATCTCCGGAGAACCCAGGCAACTGGATGTTGAGTTCGATCTATGGTTCCGTTTCCAAGGAACCGTCCCGGTGGAAGAAATAGATTTCGCCGGAGCCGTCAAGCCGGTCGCTCTAGGACAACCGATAAAATCATCGTCTACGAATGGAATCGAATATCGCCTTTACCGCATCAAAGCGCGATTACAAACAACCTCCAACAGTCGTCGCGCCGCGCAAGGAAGACTCGGCGTCGGCATTACGTTTTTCCATCGCTCTTTGTCTGCCGGACAAGTGATCTTTGTCCCCGACACTTTGGCTTTTCCCGCGACTTCCGGAAAGGGACTGGTCGATGTTGTCGGTCATCGAGCGCTCTTGCCCGACGCCTATGAATTGACCAGCGCCGCTTTGGTTACGGATGAAGATCGGCGATCCACCGAAGGCGACCCCCAATTGATCCAAGGCGGCTCTGAGCGCATCGTGGCTATTCCGGGATTGTTTCTCGATCTTGAACTCAGCCCGAAGATTTCTCCATTGCGGCGGCGATGGATGGGGCCGGCGAACGATCTGTTCGCCTTGACGTTCGCGGCGGCGTTTGCAGCTATTTTGGTGTTGATCGATCAGCCGTTTCTGGCGCGGCGGCGGTGGTGCGGTTTTCTTCTGATGTGTTTGGCGACGGCGGTCATGCTCTTGACTGCGGAAGGCGCTGTAATTCGTCTCTGGAGTGATTTGTTGCGGGAGCGTTGGATTGGCGAAACCGTTCGAATGTTCGATTTCTTGTGGTGGATCGCAATTGGATGCTTAGCCTTGTCTGCGGTCGAACGTCTGGCTTGGCGACCGCTTGAGAAAAGAACGGGGCGTTCGGCTCCTAAGATTATCAAAACCGTGGTGTTCGGCGTCGTGATTCTTTTAACCACTGTCGGCGTGATCGGCAATGTGTTGGAACACGACATCACCGGGCTTATGGCGACGTCCGGCGTTCTGGCGATGGTGCTGGGGTTGGCTGTCCAGAGCAACGTCGCCAATGTGGTTTCGGGCGTTTCTTTGAACATGGAGCGCTCGATTCGGCCAGGAGATTGGGTCAAAGTCGGCGACTTTCCAGTTGCTGAAGTTATGGACATGTCTATGCGGAGCACGAAAGTCCGCACGCTGGAAAACACGATTGTCACCATTCCAAACGCGATCATCATGGGCGCGCGGTTGGAGAACTACTCGCATCCCGAGCGCTATTATTTGATTGAAAGAAAGGCTTATTGTTCTTGTCAACATGATCCGCGTCGTGTGGTCGCGTTGTTGGAGAAAGTGCTTTGCATCGCTCCGGCTGCGGACGGACGACAAAAAATTGTGCATTATCAGGTGATGTATCATGGCGCGCATGTGGTGGGACGCGCAGAGTATGTGTTAAGATTTGATTGCATTGACCGTCAAAAAGAAGCGCAACACGAAGCAGCGGTGTTGTTGGAAGTTGATCGCGCGATGAGCGAAGCCGGAATGCCTATTTCGTTTGATCTTCCCAACAGCGTTATTGTTGATGGCCCGATCAAATAATAGAAAAACACCAAGGAATGTTTTTTGAGAGTCTCTGAATAAGTATCAAGTGAGTCCGGAAACTGCGTTCTCGGACTCACTTGACTTTTTACTCTTTGTAATGCTATTACTTCGCTTTATTCATAGTCTGCAAAATGGCGAAAGGAGTGTCCGAAACAGTTTGAGGACGAAGAATCTTGCCTTGTTTTTTCCATTTATCCGGAGCCTTCCAACGTTGAATCCCATCGTCTCCCGTTTTTGCTTTATACCCCAACGCTATAATAATCTTCGGCGCCTCTTCCGCCGTGCATCCGATCATTGGCGCAAGGTCTGACTCCACAACAAAACCTTCTGCGTGCGCTCGACTTCGTTTGTAAAGCTCTCGCTCGAAACGATCGAGCAAGTCCACACGCGCCGCGCGCATTCCGATCACAGGATACCCAATCGCCTCATAATACGCTTCCGGCGTCTCGGCGTCTCGCACAACCGAAGAACGTCCGGGCGGCGGCAAGGGTAAAATCCCCTGACCAAAATGAACCCGCCATAACAACCCACGCGCCTCAACAGCGCGAGGCTTAACCAAAATCGGCAGGAACAAACGCTTTGCTCCAAAGACGACACCGCACCGTTGAAGCGCTTTGCGTTGTTCTTTGTCGAGCGTTTCCAACAGCGTCTCCGCCGGACGCCGCATCATTGATCCCAAACCTTCCGCCAACTGAAAAGCGAGACCTCGCGCGGCGCCCGTCAACGGCGCGTCTTGCAGACGAATTAACGGCGCGAGACGATCGGCAATCCAACTCTGAATACGACGTTCTATTCGTTTTCGCACACGCTCACATTGCGCAGAATCGAGAAGATCATCATACAAAACGCTTACGCACGGCGACATGAGCCTCGGTCCGGTTGTTAAACGACCAATCGGCGCAGGATCAGCGCGTTCATTCTCTCGCCACGACACAAGAGCGGTCTCCGGAGTTAATAAAATATTATCGTCAACGTCTTCCTCCAACCGATGCACGCGGCGAGCGATTTCATCACTCAAAGCCCGACGCGCGGCGCTCATCAGAGAGCGCCCGTCTTGGTTGTCGGTTACGCAATCAGGAACGAAACGCAGGCCGGAGATTTCTCCGATCGGCTGCCCCTCCACCAACACCTCTCCATTTGCGCGCACCGCAGCAAGCAATGCGCCTCCGCTGCGCAATGACCTCGCCAAAGACGCCGACCGCCGATCTATAAATCTCTGAATGAGACGTTCGTGCAGGGCGTCGGAGAGTTTATCCTCAATGCTTCGCGTGCGTTCTTGCCAATGAGCGGCGTCATTGATCCACCGGGGGTGGTGCGATATATAGGTCCAGGTGCGAATATGGGCAAGACGCGCCACCAAAGCATCAATATCACCCTCGACTCGATCCAATCGCGTGACTTGCTCCGACACCCAATCGACCGGAAGACGTCCTCCTGAAGATCGACGCGGATCATGCGCCGTCAGGTGCATGTAAATCTGCCCAAGAAGTCGAGTATGCGCGTCGGATAGAACTTTGCGAAAATCCGGAATGCGGCAAACCTCCCACAACAACCGCACAGCATCGATCCCTCGCGCCCGCGCGCCGATTTCCGGATCGCGCGCCAGAGTTTCCAACGCCAAATAATCATCCGAATCGCGCGCCCGAAACATAATGTCCGGACGAGGCGGACGCTTATCCAATGCTTGCAACAACACGCCCGGAGAATCGAACCGCAAATCATGATTGCGCCACATCACCGCCTTTAATGGAGGAAACACATGGTTCTCCACCGCGTCGGTCAATTCCGGCTCCAAACCGTCTTTCAGTTCTTCGGTTGTTCCGAATGTTCCATCCGAACGATGGCGTCCGGCGCGCCCCGCAATCTGAGCCACTTCCGGAGCCCGCAATCGGCGCGGCGCTCGACCATCGAATTTGGTGAGTCGCGCAAACGCCACATGGTCGACATCCATATTCAGCCCCATGCCGATTGCGTCGGTCGCCACTAAATAATCAACTTCTCCGGCCTGATACAACACCACTTGCGCGTTTCGCGTGCGAGGACTAAGCGCGCCGAGCACAACCGCCGTTCCACCGCGTTGTCGGCGCAATGTTTCGGCGAGTTCATACACCTCAGTCGCCGAGAACGCCACCACAGCCGAACGAGGCGGCAAACGGGTAAGCTTCTTATATCCCGCATAGGAGAGCTGAGAGAACCTCGGGCGGCTGACGAAAGAGACTCGAGGAACAAGAGCATGAATCAACGGTCGAATGGTTTCGGCGCCAAGAAACATAGTTTCATCGAGCCCACGCGCGTGGAGCAAACGATCCGTGAAGACATGCCCCCGCTCGGGATCGGCGCAAAGCTGGATTTCGTCCACCGCAAGAAAGGCCACAGCGCGGTCGACAGGCATGGCCTCGACCGTACAGACGAAATATTGAGGCGCAGGCGGAGCAATGATCTCTTCGCCGGTGATCAAAGCCACTGCGCCGAGACCACGTTGCGAGACTATTCTATCATAGTTTTCGCGCGCCAAAAGGCGCAGGGGAAACCCGATCATGCCCGAGCGATGCCCCAACATGCGCTCGATGGCCAGCCATGTTTTTCCGGTGTTGGTCGGCCCGAGAACCGCCACCACACGCCCTTGGGCCTCAGTCATGTCTAGACATCCAATCGATAAGAAACCCATAAAACCAATGCTCGAAAATTCAATAAAGCGCACTGAAAGACTGTATTCTCAGTTACAAAGAAGTGTCAAGTTATCGACAGTCATAATGAAGAATTAAAAATCACCCTTATTCACAAAGAAACCCTCCACTGAAATCGTCTATTTGTGATTCTTTATGGATCGCTCTGACGATTTAGGAAAATGACGTTTTCATACAAGAACAGGTCTTTCAGAGTATACCCCCGTTCGATCAAGAATCCGAAAAAAAATTTGGGTTTTCTCATTTTATCGCGGAGAAAACTGTTACAAAACACCGCCGAACGCGAACAAAGCCTCCACAGGATGAACCAAAATAAATGCTTCCAGAGGAGGATCGCTTCGCAAATAAGGGGGATTTTCGTCCTTGGCCCGAGCAAACGGGAACACAGTCCCCACATCAAATATTTTATGCAAAAAAATTGTAAGACGTAGGTTAGGGACGATTCCATATCGCCGAATGATGTATTCTTGGGTTTTTCAGTCACAATATTTCCTTCGTGACTCGGCGGATTCCTTTATTGACCTGGGCGCGGCGGAGCGGCATGCTGCACGGCAATATATGAGATCGGGCAAGGCTCCGAGCGCGTCGCGCGTCGAATCGCGTTTGATTAAGTCTTCCCGGCGCGTTTTCTTTGCGCTTCTAACGAAGATCACGAATTACGGAGGATTATGATGGCTGTTCGGCTTGCAATCAATGGGTTTGGTCGCATCGGTCGGTTGGTGTTGCGCTCGATCTATGAAACCGGTCGCACCGACGTTGAGGTGGTGGCGATCAATGATTTGGCCGACGGCCCGACCAATGCTCACTTGCTGAAATATGACAGCGTTCACGGTCGTTTTCCGCTGCCGGTCGAGTTCAAAGACAACACTCTGATCGTCAACGGCCATGCGATTAAAATCGTCCAAGAGCGCGATCCCGCCAAATTGCCCTGGAAAGACATGGGCATCGATATCGCCATGGAGTGCTCGGGCCTCTTCACCAACCGCAAAGACGCGGAAAAACATCTCGACGCAGGCGCCGCGAAAGTATTGATTTCCGCTCCCGCCACCAACGAAGACTTTACGGTTGTTTATGGCGTCAATCATCATAAACTAACCGCTGCCCACAAAGTGGTTTCCAACGCCTCTTGCACCACCAACTGCCTGGCTCCGGTCGCTTCCGTTCTGCATAATTTGGTTGGTATTGAGCGCGGTTTTATGACCACCATTCACAGCTACACCGGCGATCAGAAAATTCTCGACACAGCGCATAAAGATTTCCATCGTGCGCGCGCCGCCGCGCTTAATATGATCCCCACCTCGACCGGCGCCGCCAAAGCCGTTGGCAAAGTGTTGCCCGAATTGATCGGCAAGCTCGACGGAACGGCGATTCGCGTGCCGACTCCCAATGTTTCCGTGGTTGACCTCAAATTCACCGCCAAACGCGCCACCTCTGCTGCGGAAATCGCTCAAGCGATCAAAGAAGCCGCCGATGGTCCGCTCAAGGGCGTTCTCGGTTATTATGAAGAAGAGCTGGTCTCCAGCGACTTCAACCACGATCAACGCAGCTCGATCTTCGCGATCAATGAAACCAGAGTCATCGAAGGCAACTTCGTTCGCGTCATGACTTGGTATGACAACGAGTGGGGTTTCTCCACCCGTATGAGCGACACCGCAGTTGCCATGGCCAACGCAAAGTAAGAATAGCAAAAAGGTCGGGAGCTGTGTCCTGGTCACGAAGGAGTCGTAAAGGTGGGAAGGAAAAGCGCCCCCCCTTCCCTCCCTAGCCAAAAACACAGTTCCTGGCCTCCTTTTAACGAAGAAATTCGTCTGTATGGTTTAGCGCGAACAGAGCATAAAAACATTCATCTGAGCATTGTTTGAACTATACTCCGTCCAATTGAGAACCCGAAAAAGAACGTCCAAAGAAATCGGGGCTCCGCCCTCGACCCGCCAAAGGCCGGGAGGCCTTTGGAAACCAT
>CAUYUA010000234.1:0-25250 GCA_963575675.1 Azospirillaceae bacterium | reverse complement strand
GTGCGGTGGCGACGTTCGTGAACATCGTAACCAATTTTCCTCCGACGGTGGGGAGGGTGGTGATGAGGCCGACGGCGATCAGGGCGACGAGCAGGCCGTACTCAATGGCGGCGGAACCGGACTCGTTTTTGGCGGTTTTGCGAATGAAGGCGAACATGGCGAGCATTCCTTGGGTTTTATGTGGAGCCAATTGGGGTGGCTGAATTATAGCGCGCGAGTGTGGATTACGGCGTGGTTGTTGTGGTTGTGGAGGCTGCTCCGCTGGGGAGTGCGGTGGCGACGTTCGTGAACATCGTAACCAATTTTCCTCCGACGGTGGGGAGGGTGGTGATGAGGCCGACGGCGATCAGGGCGACGAGCAGGCCGTACTCAATGGCGGCGGAACCGGACTCGTTTTTGGCGGTTTTGCGAATGAAGGCGAACATGGCGAGCATTCCTTGGGTTTTATGTGGAGCCAATTGGGGTGGCTGAATTATAGCGCGCGAGTGTGGATTACGGCGTGGTTGTTGTGGTTGTGGAGGCTGCTCCGCTGGGGAGTGCGGTGGCGACGTTCGTGAACATCGTAACCAATTTTCCTCCGACGGTGGGGAGGGTGGTGATGAGGCCGACGGCGATCAGGGCGACGAGCAGGCCGTACTCAATGGCGGCGGAACCGGACTCGTTTTTGGCGGTTTTGCGAATGAAGGCGAACATGGCGAGCATTCCTTGGGTTTTATGTGGAGCCAATTGGGGTGGCTGAATTATAGCGCGCGAGTGTGGATTACGGCGTGGTTGTTGTGGTTGTGGAGGCTGCTCCGCTGGGGAGTGCGGTGGCGACGTTCGTGAACATCGTAACCAATTTTCCTCCGACGGTGGGGAGGGTGGTGATGAGGCCGACGGCGATCAGGGCGACGAGCAGGCCGTACTCAATGGCGGCGGAACCGGACTCGTTTTTGGCGGTTTTGCGAATGAAGGCGAACATGGCGAGCATTCCTTGGGTTTTATGTGGAGCCAATTGGGGTGGCTGAATTATAGCGCGCGAGTGTGGATTACGGCGTGGTTGTTGTGGTTGTGGAGGCTGCTCCGCTGGGGAGTGCGGTGGCGACGTTCGTGAACATCGTAACCAATTTTCCTCCGACGGTGGGGAGGGTGGTGATGAGGCCGACGGCGATCAGGGCGACGAGCAGGCCGTACTCAATGGCGGCGGAACCGGACTCGTTTTTGGCGGTTTTGCGAATGAAGGCGAACATGGCGAGCATTCCTTGGGTTTTATGTGGAGCCAATTGGGGTGGCTGAATTATAGCGCGCGAGTGTGGATTACGGCGTGGTTGTTGTGGTTGTGGAGGCTGCTCCGCTGGGGAGTGCGGTGGCGACGTTCGTGAACATCGTAACCAATTTTCCTCCGACGGTGGGGAGGGTGGTGATGAGGCCGACGGCGATCAGGGCGACGAGCAGGCCGTACTCAATGGCGGCGGAACCGGACTCGTTTTTGGCGGTTTTGCGAATGAAGGCGAACATGGCGAGCATTCCTTGGGTTTTATGTGGAGCCAATTGGGGTGGCTGAATTATAGCGCGCGAGTGTGGATTACGGCGTGGTTGTTGTGGTTGTGGAGGCTGCTCCGCTGGGGAGTGCGGTGGCGACGTTCGTGAACATCGTAACCAATTTTCCTCCGACGGTGGGGAGGGTGGTGATGAGGCCGACGGCGATCAGGGCGACGAGCAGGCCGTACTCAATGGCGGCGGAACCGGACTCGTTTTTGGCGGTTTTGCGAATGAAGGCGAACATGGCGAGCATTCCTTGGGTTTTATGTGGAGCCAATTGGGGTGGCTGAATTATAGCGCGCGAGTGTGGATTACGGCGTGGTTGTTGTGGTTGTGGAGGCTGCTCCGCTGGGGAGTGCGGTGGCGACGTTCGTGAACATCGTAACCAATTTTCCTCCGACGGTGGGGAGGGTGGTGATGAGGCCGACGGCGATCAGGGCGACGAGCAGGCCGTACTCAATGGCGGCGGAACCGGACTCGTTTTTGGCGGTTTTGCGAATGAAGGCGAACATGGCGAGCATTCCTTGGGTTTTATGTGGAGCCAATTGGGGTGGCTGAATTATAGCGCGCGAGTGTGGATTACGGCGTGGTTGTTGTGGTTGTGGAGGCTGCTCCGCTGGGGAGTGCGGTGGCGACGTTCGTGAACATCGTAACCAATTTTCCTCCGACGGTGGGGAGGGTGGTGATGAGGCCGACGGCGATCAGGGCGACGAGCAGGCCGTACTCAATGGCGGCGGAACCGGACTCGTTTTTGGCGGTTTTGCGAATGAAGGCGAACATGGCGAGCATTCCTTGGGTTTTATGTGGAGCCAATTGGGGTGGCTGAATTATAGCGCGCGAGTGTGGATTACGGCGTGGTTGTTGTGGTTGTGGAGGCTGCTCCGCTGGGGAGTGCGGTGGCGACGTTCGTGAACATCGTAACCAATTTTCCTCCGACGGTGGGGAGGGTGGTGATGAGGCCGACGGCGATCAGGGCGACGAGCAGGCCGTACTCAATGGCGGCGGAACCGGACTCGTTTTTGGCGGTTTTGCGAATGAAGGCGAACATGGCGAGCATTCCTTGGGTTTTATGTGGAGCCAATTGGGGTGGCTGAATTATAGCGCGCGAGTGTGGATTACGGCGTGGTTGTTGTGGTTGTGGAGGCTGCTCCGCTGGGGAGTGCGGTGGCGACGTTCGTGAACATCGTAACCAATTTTCCTCCGACGGTGGGGAGGGTGGTGATGAGGCCGACGGCGATCAGGGCGACGAGCAGGCCGTACTCAATGGCGGCGGAACCGGACTCGTTTTTGGCGGTTTTGCGAATGAAGGCGAACATGGCGAGCATTCCTTGGGTTTTATGTGGAGCCAATTGGGGTGGCTGAATTATAGCGCGCGAGTGTGGATTACGGCGTGGTTGTTGTGGTTGTGGAGGCTGCTCCGCTGGGGAGTGCGGTGGCGACGTTCGTGAACATCGTAACCAATTTTCCTCCGACGGTGGGGAGGGTGGTGATGAGGCCGACGGCGATCAGGGCGACGAGCAGGCCGTACTCAATGGCGGCGGAACCGGACTCGTTTTTGGCGGTTTTGCGAATGAAGGCGAACATGGCGAGCATTCCTTGGGTTTTATGTGGAGCCAATTGGGGTGGCTGAATTATAGCGCGCGAGTGTGGATTACGGCGTGGTTGTTGTGGTTGTGGAGGCTGCTCCGCTGGGGAGTGCGGTGGCGACGTTCGTGAACATCGTAACCAATTTTCCTCCGACGGTGGGGAGGGTGGTGATGAGGCCGACGGCGATCAGGGCGACGAGCAGGCCGTACTCAATGGCGGCGGAACCGGACTCGTTTTTGGCGGTTTTGCGAATGAAGGCGAACATGGCGAGCATTCCTTGGGTTTTATGTGGAGCCAATTGGGGTGGCTGAATTATAGCGCGCGAGTGTGGATTACGGCGTGGTTGTTGTGGTTGTGGAGGCTGCTCCGCTGGGGAGTGCGGTGGCGACGTTCGTGAACATCGTAACCAATTTTCCTCCGACGGTGGGGAGGGTGGTGATGAGGCCGACGGCGATCAGGGCGACGAGCAGGCCGTACTCAATGGCGGCGGAACCGGACTCGTTTTTGGCGGTTTTGCGAATGAAGGCGAACATGGCGAGCATTCCTTGGGTTTTATGTGGAGCCAATTGGGGTGGCTGAATTATAGCGCGCGAGTGTGGATTACGGCGTGGTTGTTGTGGTTGTGGAGGCTGCTCCGCTGGGGAGTGCGGTGGCGACGTTCGTGAACATCGTAACCAATTTTCCTCCGACGGTGGGGAGGGTGGTGATGAGGCCGACGGCGATCAGGGCGACGAGCAGGCCGTACTCAATGGCGGCGGAACCGGACTCGTTTTTGGCGGTTTTGCGAATGAAGGCGAACATGGCGAGCATTCCTTGGGTTTTATGTGGAGCCAATTGGGGTGGCTGAATTATAGCGCGCGAGTGTGGATTACGGCGTGGTTGTTGTGGTTGTGGAGGCTGCTCCGCTGGGGAGTGCGGTGGCGACGTTCGTGAACATCGTAACCAATTTTCCTCCGACGGTGGGGAGGGTGGTGATGAGGCCGACGGCGATCAGGGCGACGAGCAGGCCGTACTCAATGGCGGCGGAACCGGACTCGTTTTTGGCGGTTTTGCGAATGAAGGCGAACATGGCGAGCATTCCTTGGGTTTTATGTGGAGCCAATTGGGGTGGCTGAATTATAGCGCGCGAGTGTGGATTACGGCGTGGTTGTTGTGGTTGTGGAGGCTGCTCCGCTGGGGAGTGCGGTGGCGACGTTCGTGAACATCGTAACCAATTTTCCTCCGACGGTGGGGAGGGTGGTGATGAGGCCGACGGCGATCAGGGCGACGAGCAGGCCGTACTCAATGGCGGCGGAACCGGACTCGTTTTTGGCGGTTTTGCGAATGAAGGCGAACATGGCGAGCATTCCTTGGGTTTTATGTGGAGCCAATTGGGGTGGCTGAATTATAGCGCGCGAGTGTGGATTACGGCGTGGTTGTTGTGGTTGTGGAGGCTGCTCCGCTGGGGAGTGCGGTGGCGACGTTCGTGAACATCGTAACCAATTTTCCTCCGACGGTGGGGAGGGTGGTGATGAGGCCGACGGCGATCAGGGCGACGAGCAGGCCGTACTCAATGGCGGCGGAACCGGACTCGTTTTTGGCGGTTTTGCGAATGAAGGCGAACATGGCGAGCATTCCTTGGGTTTTATGTGGAGCCAATTGGGGTGGCTGAATTATAGCGCGCGAGTGTGGATTACGGCGTGGTTGTTGTGGTTGTGGAGGCTGCTCCGCTGGGGAGTGCGGTGGCGACGTTCGTGAACATCGTAACCAATTTTCCTCCGACGGTGGGGAGGGTGGTGATGAGGCCGACGGCGATCAGGGCGACGAGCAGGCCGTACTCAATGGCGGCGGAACCGGACTCGTTTTTGGCGGTTTTGCGAATGAAGGCGAACATGGCGAGCATTCCTTGGGTTTTATGTGGAGCCAATTGGGGTGGCTGAATTATAGCGCGCGAGTGTGGATTACGGCGTGGTTGTTGTGGTTGTGGAGGCTGCTCCGCTGGGGAGTGCGGTGGCGACGTTCGTGAACATCGTAACCAATTTTCCTCCGACGGTGGGGAGGGTGGTGATGAGGCCGACGGCGATCAGGGCGACGAGCAGGCCGTACTCAATGGCGGCGGAACCGGACTCGTTTTTGGCGGTTTTGCGAATGAAGGCGAACATGGCGAGCATTCCTTGGGTTTTATGTGGAGCCAATTGGGGTGGCTGAATTATAGCGCGCGAGTGTGGATTACGGCGTGGTTGTTGTGGTTGTGGAGGCTGCTCCGCTGGGGAGTGCGGTGGCGACGTTCGTGAACATCGTAACCAATTTTCCTCCGACGGTGGGGAGGGTGGTGATGAGGCCGACGGCGATCAGGGCGACGAGCAGGCCGTACTCAATGGCGGCGGAACCGGACTCGTTTTTGGCGGTTTTGCGAATGAAGGCGAACATGGCGAGCATTCCTTGGGTTTTATGTGGAGCCAATTGGGGTGGCTGAATTATAGCGCGCGAGTGTGGATTACGGCGTGGTTGTTGTGGTTGTGGAGGCTGCTCCGCTGGGGAGTGCGGTGGCGACGTTCGTGAACATCGTAACCAATTTTCCTCCGACGGTGGGGAGTGTGGTGATGAGGCCGACGGCGATCAGGGCGACGAGCAAGCCGTATTCGATGGCGGCGGAGCCTGACTCGTTTTTGGCGGCTTTGCGAATGATCTGGAACATTGATGTCTCCGTTGGGAGTGTGTTTGTTGTTTCCGATTTCTGAGGACAGGGTAAGACAAAACGGCGTCGCCGTCAAGACAAAAAATCATTTTTCGGGAATGTTTTTTCGATATTGTAATTCAGTTGATTGTATTTTTGGTTTACTTCGTAAAAAAGATTGGGAAGGAGATGTTTTTTATATTTGGTTTTCATGGAATGGTCTTTCTAATTTCTATGAAGAATCATTTGCGATTCCGATGCGATTGGCGGTCTATTTTGCGTGCGGTTTGCAAAGAAAATCGTTGGAATTTGTTTCGATTGGCCCTAGGTTTCTGTAGACAGGCTCTTAAGAGCTTTCTTGGACAGGTTTTAAGGCCAGTGCTTGGTTTCGGCTCCATCAAAGGCCGGGAGGCGTTTTGTCTCCCGTTTTTCATAAGAATGTTCGTGAATGACCTCTGAAACGCTTCCTGTCTGGTCGCTGGACGATCTCTATCCCGCTCCCGACTCTCCTCTGTTGGCGGAAGACTTTGCGCGCGCCGAAAGCGCCGCTCGGCAATTCCATGATCGCTACGCCGGACAAATGGCGTCTCTCGATGGAGAAGGGCTGGCGGAAGCCGTCTCGGCCTTCGAGCGCATCGATGAGGTGTTGTCGCGCTTGATGAGCTATGGCCAGCTCTATTACGCCGCCGATATGAGCAATCCCGAGATCGGCGGTTTCTATCAATCGCTGCAAGAGCGGGTGACGGTGATTTCGAGCGCTCTGGTGTTCTTCACGCTGGAGCTGAATCAAATCTCGGAAGAAGCCATGGAGGCGGGATTTGCATCTTCGGAGACGTTGAACCGTTATCGGCCGTGGCTGCGCGACATTCGGATTTATCGTCCGCATCAACTTGAAGACTCGCTGGAGCGGTTGCTGCATGAAAAACATGTCGTTGGTCGGGCGGCGTGGAATCGCTTGTTCGATGAAACGGTTGCGGCCTTGCGTTTTCCGATCGGCGGTCAAGCGCTGACCTGCGCCGAGGCGCTTCATGTGCTTTCAGAGCATGATCCGGAGCTGCGGCGTGAAGCCGGGCAGAGCATTGGGCGAGTGTTGGGACAAAACATTCGCGTATTTTCCTTAATCACCAACACTTTGGCCAAAGACAAAGAAATCGAAGATCAATGGCGGCGTTACCCGCGTCCGACTTCGGCCCGCAACTTGTCGAACCGCGTGGAAGACGAGGTGGTGGATACGTTGGTGGCGACGGTGCGGGACTCCTATCCGTCTTTGTCGCATCGCTATTATAAATTGAAGGCTCGCTGGATGGGGGTCGAGCGGCTGAATTCGTGGGATCGCAACGCTCCGTTGCCGGACGACGACGCTCGGTTGATTCCATGGTCGGAGGCGCAGGCGATCGTTCTTGACGCCTATGCTCAGTTTTCGCCGAAATTGGCTGATATCGGTCGCCGTTTCTTTGACAACGCTTGGATCGATGCGCCCACTCGTCCCGGGAAGGCGCCTGGAGCCTTTGCGCATCCCACTGTTCCGTCGGCGCATCCTTATTTGCTTTTGAACTATCTTGGGCGTCCGCGCGATGTGATGACGTTGGCTCATGAGCTTGGCCATGGCGTTCATCAGTGTTTGGCGGCGCAACAAGGGCATCTTTTGGCGGAAACGCCTTTGACCTTGGCCGAGACTGCTTCCGTTTTTGGTGAAATGCTTACATTTCGCGCGCTGTTGGCGCGTGAAGTTTCTCCTGCGCGTCGTCGGGTTTTGTTGGCCTCCAAAGTTGAAGACATGCTCAACACCGTGGTTCGCCAAATCGCGATGTTCGATTTCGAGCAAAGGCTTCATTCCGAACGGCGGCAGGGTGAATTGACAGCCGAGCGCATTGGCGCTTTATGGTTGGAAACTCAAACGGAAAGCCTTGGTCCCGCCATTTCGTTTGATTCGGATTATAGACACTACTGGTCTTATATTCCTCACTTTGTCCATTCTCCGTTTTACGTCTACGCCTATGCGTTCGGAGATTGTTTGGTGAATGCTTTGTACGCCTGCTATCAAGAGGCTCCGGACGGTTTTGCGGAGCGTTATTTTGCTTTGTTGGAGGCTGGCGGAACTTTGCGTCATAAGGAGCTTTTGGCTCCTTTTGGTCTTGATGCGGGCGATCCTAATTTTTGGCGGCGAGGCCTTGTTATGATTGGCGATTTCATCGATGCGTTGGAAAAGCTTGGGTGATCTTTAGGAAGGTCGCTTCGCGAATAAGGGGGGGGGGGCTGTCGAGCCCCCCTTATATCTCCCCGCGACCAGGCCCCCCGCGACCAGGGACACACAGTCCCTGGCCCCATCTAATTTTGCTTCGGTCTACAGGACGCCGAGGCCTACACGCCAAGAATTTTGCGCAATTGGACGTATCCGGTTTCAATGTCGGAGTACTCTTTCTTCCCTTGTTTTAAAAACTCTTCAAGCGAGGGCTGATAGTGTATCGCCTCATCCACGGATGGGTCGCTTCCTTTGCGATAAGCGCCAAGTCGAATCATCTCCGCCATGTTGTCGTAAGTGGAAAGAAGCTTCCGCGCACGTCCAACCAACTCATTTTGCTCTCTCGTATTGCATCCGGGCATGGTGCGCGAGACGCTGCGCAAAATATTGATCGCAGGATAACGCCCGCGTTCGCCGATAAGGCGCTCCAACACAATATGGCCGTCGAGAATGCCGCGCACCGCGTCGGAAATCGGTTCGTTGTGATCATCGCCTTCCACCAGGACGGTGAATAGGCCGGTGATCGTTCCTGAGTCCACCAATCCCGGTCCGGCGCGCTCCAGCAGGCGAGGCAGTTCGGCGAACACAGTTGGCGGGTAACCCTTGGTTGTGGGAGGCTCTCCGGCGGAAAGGCCGATCTCTCTTTGGGCCATAGCGAAGCGCGTGATGCTGTCGATCATGCACAGCACGTCTTGGCCTTGGTCTCGAAAGTACTCTGCAACCGTCAGAGTCATATAGGCCGCCTGGCGACGCATGAGCGGTGGTTCGTCGGATGTGGCGACGACCACCACGCTCTTTGCCAAGCCGTCTTCGCCCAGATCGTCCTCAATGAATTCTTGCACCTCGCGACCGCGTTCTCCGACCAGCCCGATCACCGCCACCGGCGCCGCCGAGAATCGCGCCAACATCGACATAAGAGAAGACTTGCCAACGCCGGAGCCCGCAAAGATGCCCATGCGTTGTCCGCGACAACAGGTGAGAAAAGTATTCATGGCGCGCACGCCGATATCGATCTTTGCGCCGACGCGCTGCCGAGCATGCGCCGGCGGCGGCTGATTGCGAATCGCCATGGGGATCGAGCCCTTGGGAAGAGGGCCTTTGCCGTCAACCGGCTCTCCCAGAGCATTGACCACACGCCCTAGCCAATCAGGAGAAGGCATAACGGTGGATTGATCATGAGCAGGCTCGGCGCGGCAGCCCAAACCAACGCCGTCCAACGTTCCCAAAGGCATCAACAACGAGCGCCCGTTACGAAATCCCACCACTTCGCAAGGGACGCGCCGGTTGGGGCGAGCGTGAACGATGCAGCGGCCTCCGATGGAAAGCAATCGTTCTATGCCCGCGACTTCGATCAAAAGTCCCAGAACCGCAGTGACGCGGCCATACCGTTGGAATTCAGGCAGGTCGTCTATATCCTCAATGAACCGCTCATACAAGGCGTTCATTCTTGATCCTTTCGTCGGGAAACTTGATCGTGCAAGGTTGTTGTTAAGGTGAGAGCGTTTGGGGAGGAGGGCTCCTTATCTTTTGGCTGCGTCAAAAATATTTATCGTTGCTTGATTGTGTTTTCAACTCGCATTACCATTCGGTCGGTTGTTCGACACTCGCTTCATCGTATGTTGGGTTGGCGTTGACGCAAGATCAAAGACGTAAAATCAGAAATACGAGTGGTTTGAACTCTGTCACTGTTAATTGGAAGTTTGGAACTCCGAACGTGATGTTAAGCATAGTGCAATAAGATTGTGTGTAAAGTTAGGCGATTGGGTGTGTCTGGCGTGTTGAGTTTTGTTAAAATTTCGATTGGATGGGGCGTCACAGTAAGGGTGCTCTTATGACCTAATGATCCGGATTTTAAAATAAGCGTGTGTATGTCTAAATATGGCTTAGTGATTGTATCGGAATGCCGCCATGAGGGTTTTGCTGGTTGAAGACGATTGCTCCTTGGTTAAAAGCATCGAGCTGATGTTGAAGTCCGAAGGATGTATCGTTGATTCTACTGATCTTGGAGAAGATGGTCTGGAGATCGGAAAACTTTATGACTATGATATTATCATCCTCGATTTGATGTTGCCTGACATCGATGGATACGAGGTTCTGCGTCGTTTGCGCTCTGCGCGAGTCGCAACTCCGATCTTGATCTTGTCGGGCCTTTCCGAAATGGACCATAAGATTAAAGGGTTGGGATTCGGCGCGGATGATTATCTCACGAAGCCGTTCGACAAACGAGAATTGATTGCTCGGTTGCAAGCCATTGTGCGGCGGAGCAAAGGGCACTCGGAGAGCGTAATTCGAACCGGTCGTCTGGCTGTGCATCTCGATGCGCGAACCGCTGAAATTGATAATCACCCCTTGCATCTTACCGGCAAAGAGTATGGCATTCTGGAGTTGCTTTCGTTGCGCAAAGGAACAACGCTGACAAAGGAGATGTTTCTTAATCACCTTTACGGCGGAATGGACGAGCCGGAGCTGAAGATTATTGATGTCTTCATCTGTAAGTTGCGGAAGAAACTGGCTTCCGCCAGTTATGGCGAGAACTATATTGAAACAGTGTGGGGGCGAGGGTACGTTCTGCGCGATCCGCAGGATGTTCAGGATGTTGCCGCCGCCAATAATGGCGGGAACAATGGAGAACCGGCCTTGGAAGAGGTCGGAGATGTTTCTTGATGGGGGTTCTATCCGTCAAAGATCACGATGTTGTCGAAGGCTGCTATGTTGTCGAAGCCCGCTATGTTGTCGAAGCCCGCTTGTGGCGAGAGGCGTTTTTCGTTGATCCGTCGTTCGATCTTGATTTAATGAAGTTGGTTGAGGGGCGCGTCTATGTCGATCTTGCCGGCGTCAGGACTTGAGCCCGTGTTGGCGGAAGTTTCGTCTCTTCTTTTGAACTCGACGAGCTTTGGGGTTGTGGTTTTGTCGGGCGATGGTCTGGTGGTGTGGGCAAAAGGTGGATTGTTTGATCGTTTGGGCGTTTCGTTTCCAAGCGACGGCGGTTTGCCGCGCAGTTTTTCCTTTCTGGCGGGGTATGAAAGAGCGTTTGAGCAAAAACAAGACGCGCAAGATATTCGATACGATAATTTGGTTGGCGTTCATCCAGAGCGGGGAAAATTTTATATCACGGCGTATGTTATGCGTCGGCGACCGCCGGAGGGCGGCGTTGCGATTTTTCTGGAAGACGCCGGTGAGGAAATGTTGTTGCGTGGGGCGGCTGTAGATTACGCGCAAGGCCTCGACAGTATGAATCAGATGCTGGCGAAGACCGCCGAAGAAATTCGTCGTTCCAAAGAAGTGGCGGAGGCCGCCAATCTGGCCAAGTCGCGTTTTTTGGCCATGATGAGCCATGAAATCCGCACGCCGATGAACGGAGTTCTCGGCATGTTGCAGCTTCTGGACGACACCGACTTGACGGCGGAGCAGCAAACTTTCGTGCGCACCGCCCGCGCTTCCACGGAGGCGCTTTTGCAGATTATCAGCGACATTCTCGATTTTTCGAAGATCGAAGCCGAGAAATTGGAGCTGGAGACCACGCCGTTCAACTTGCGCGATATGGTGGAAGACGCCGTTTCTATTGTTGCGCCCAGAGTTCAGAACAAAAACTTGGATTTCGGCGTGTTGTTCGGAAAGGATGTTCCGGAGGTTGTTGTTGGTGATCCGGGAAGATTGCGTCAGATTTTATTGAACTTGATCGGCAACGCGGTCAAGTTCACTCAGCAAGGCGAAATCAGAGTTGAGTTGACGGTCGTTGATAATGAAAAAGATGTTGATGACGAGAAAGATCGTTCCTTAATTCAGTTTGTGGTTGCCGACACCGGCGTCGGCATTGCTTCTGGCGCGTGTGAGCGGTTGTTTGAAGAATTCAGTCAGGCCGATGTTTCGACCACGCGGCAGTATGGTGGAACCGGCCTGGGATTGACGATTTGTCGTCGTCTCTTGAAGATGATGGGCGGATCGATCGTTGTGGAAAGCGAACTTGGTCGGGGCAGTCGATTTATATTCTCCGTTCCTTTGATGGTTCGGGATGTGGTTTCAGACGCTCCGTCGGAGCAGGCGTCGGGTGGATGGTCGGCGTTGGTGGTCTCTGCGTCGCCCCTGTCGCGACTTGCCTTGACGGGGCTTCTGGAGCGCTTGGGGGGAGAGGTTGAAGCGGCGGCCTCCGGCGCTCAGGCGTTGAAGCGGCTTTCGTTGCGTCGTTTTCCTCCGACGGCGATTTTTATTGCCGATCGTTTGCCGGATGGCTCCGGAGTCGGAATCGGCGAGCGTCTGCGTAATCATTGCGGCGGCGTGGGCGTTCCGCAAATTCTTCTTCATCCCATGGTGCGTTCAAAAGATGTTCGGTGGGCGCGAGATTTGGGGTTTTCCGCCACTCTGGCCGAGCCGGCGTCTCGGCGCGCGCTGCGTTTGTGTCTCCGCCCGTGGATTGGGGGTGATGCGAAATCGACGTTTGCTTTTTGTGCGGACGATGTCGCGTCGCCGTCGGAAAGCGAAGCGCTTGAGTTGACGCTGTCTCAAACAACGCTGTCTTCATCGACTTTGTCGAAAATCGGAAGCGCTCTGCCGGATCGCGCGGTTTTGCATGGCGCGCGGCTGTTGTTGGTCGATGATTCCGAAATCAATCAGCAAGTGGCTGGAATTATGTTGCGTCGAGCCGGTTGCCATGTTGACGTCGCCACAAACGGTCAAGAGGCCGTGTGCGCCGCGCAGGATGGCGATTATGATTTGATCTTGATGGATATGCTGATGCCGGTGATGGACGGGGTCGCCGCCTCTACGGCGATTCGGTCTTTGGCGTTGGGGAAGGGGAACATGCCGATCCTGGCCTTAACGGCAGGTGCGGTGAATTCTCAATCTCGGCGTGAGGCGGGGGGCGTTTTCGACGGCGTGATCAGCAAGCCGATCATCAAGGAAGTGTTGCTATCGACGATTGCGGCGCATTTGACCGGAGGGACGCAGTCGCTTGACCGCAACAAGGATAAGAATGCCTCCGAGGAGGACGCCGTTCAGAGCGAGGAGGAGGGAGGCAACCTTGTCTCCGGCGCGTTGGAGGCGTTCGACGCCGACGTGTTGCGTCGGTTTGGCGACGCCGTTGGCGCCGAGGCTTTTCCGGTTCTGATTGAAGCTTACCTTGTCCAAATCGAGCAAGCTTTGGCGGGGCTCTCCGAGGCGGTTGCGGCGGCTCAGTGGGATGAAGCGGAACGCTTCGCGCATGATATAAAATCATCCGCCGCTTCTTTGGGGTGTTCTGGATTGCGGGCGTTGGCTTTTACTGTTGAGGTCGCCTGCGAGAGCAAATCTTCGGCCGAGGCTTCTGCGCGAGCGTCTTTATTGCCGCGCGCCGTATCGATTGCTTCGGCGTCTGTGAATTGCTTCTTGGCGGAAGAGCGGCGTTAATGTTGTTTTTTAAGTTCGGGCTTTTCGCGGAAGAGTCCGTTTCAACGGAGGGTGTGATGCGAACTGCGCTTTTGGCGCTGATGGCGGTGCTTTTCATGGCGATGGTCGTCGGGGAAAGAGAGGCGCGGGCTCAGACTCGTTCTCAAGCGTCGTCTTCTGTGGTGGCTCCATCGGTGACGGCGGATGTTTATGATGATCGTTCGGCGCGTGGCCAGGCGGAGATGTTTCGTTTCGGAACACGTTATACGTTGACGGTTCTGGCGGGAACATTGATTGGTGGAACATTGATGGGGGTTACGTCGGGAGGCGTTCCGGCGACATTGATTGGCGCGGCGACGGGGTCGATGTTGTCGAGCATGGTGTTTTTGGACCTCTACGGCGTGACGGCTATTGAGCGGAAGTGAATTCATTAAAAGAACCGAATAAATAATAAGGTGTACTCTGTCCGATTGAGAATCCGAAAAAAAACCGGCAAGGAATCGGGGCTTCGCCCTCGACCCACCAAAGGCCGGGAGGCCTTTGGAAACCATGACTTGGAGTTTGTGACAACCAGAAGTGTGAGGGCCATTTCAATTCAGGGAGGCCGCACGATTTTCGCACTCTCAAGTAAGCAGAGTATAATGAAGAAAATATTCGATGGAGCCGGGAACTGTGTTCCTGGACGTGAAGGATCATAAGGGGGGCTCGAAAGCTCCCCCCTTATTGATCGTATTTGATTGGTTGATTGTCGATGTAATTTCTGAAATGATGCCCTACCTTTATTGATTGGTGATGAAAGAAAATTATGATGGGAACGCGCAGACCTGTCATTAGGGTGGCTGTTGGGGTCTTTTTGATTTTATGGTTGACGGTGGCTCCTGCTCTGGCGACGCCGCGTCGTGCGGCTCCGAATTTTGGTTTTGACGGCGGCGTAACGGCGCTCTTGAAGGCCGAGGACGTTGCTTCCGAATCGGAGCTTTTAACCGTAGGATACTCCGCCTCCGAGCAGCCGCAAAATCCGCCCGTTGACGAGCGTAAACCTGTTCCGGCTTGGAAAGTCGGCATGTGGAAAACGTTTACTTATCGGGTTGCGGCTTCGATTGACGCTTTTGTGGTTGGCTGGTGGTGGACCGGCAGTTTCTTCGGCGGTCTCGGCATCAAGGCGCTGAACGCCGTGATTTCCAGCACGCTCTACGACTTGCATGAAATGGCCTGGAGCTATTTCGGCCCTGATCCTCAGACGGTTTCGACGGTTAAGCTCAGCGCCTGGAAAACCGTGTGTTATCGTATGATCAGCATCGCCAACGTATTTCTGACGGCTTTGGCGTTTACGGGCGATCCGTTGTTGTCTATTGGTTTGTCGCTTGGAAACGCTGTGATCGATAGCACGATCTACTTCTTCCACGAGCTGGCTTGGAGCTATTATGGTCCGCCGATCGACAATGGCGCGGTGCAGCCTGTCGAGGATGAATAGAAAAGCTCGTTTCTATCATTCGAGCCTGTCCGGACGGGCTCTTAGAAAAAAGGGACGTATTTGTTTTTATGTCCGTGAGATCAATTTCTGAATTGGCGGCGCTTGGGTTGTGCAGCTCCGAGGAACACGCGGCGCTTGAGGCGGTGAGCGCGCGTTTTCCGGTTCTGTTGTCGGACGACCTGCTTGGAAACCTCTCCAAGCCGCTGGCTGCGCAATTTCTGCCTTGTGTCGCCGAATTGACTTCAATCGATGCCGAGCGCGTCGATCCAATCGGAGACCAAAGGTTTTCACCGTGTCTCGGCGTCGTTCATCGCTACCCGGATCGCGTGTTGCTTATGCCGGTTCAAGAGTGCGCCGCCTACTGCCGCTTTTGTTTTCGGCGAGAAAAGGTCGGGCGCGAACGTGGGACGCTTTCGCCGGAGGCGTTGGGCCACGCCTTGGATTACATTCGCGAGAAACCTGATATCTGGGAGGTGATTCTTACCGGCGGCGATCCGTTGATTCTGTCTCCGCGTCGTGTGGAAGGAATTATGTCGGCGTTGGCTGCGATTGAGCATGTCGAGGTGGTGCGAATTCACACGCGCTTGCCGGTCTCAGCGCCCAGTCGATTCACGTCCGAGCTGATTCAGGCGATTAATCGCTTTCAGCGTCCATCGCGCGCGGTTTATCTGGTGATTCACGTCAATCACATCGACGAGATGACTCCCGCTATGCGTTGCGTTTGCGCTTTGGCCGTGGAGTCCGGGATTCCTTTGTTGAGTCAAACTGTGCTCTTGAAAGGCGTGAATGATGATTCGACCGCTTTGGCTCGTTTGATGCGAGCTTTGGTGGCTAACCGCATTAAGCCTTACTATCTGCATCATTTGGACTTGGCGCGGGGCGCGGGGCATTTTCGAACCTCGATTGCCGAAGGGCAGGCTCTGGCCGGAGCGTTGCGGGCTGAGGCGTCAGGGTTGTGTCAACCTTCTTATGTTTTGGACATTCCGGGTGGTTATGGAAAGGTTCCGATCGCTGCGAGCGTTCTGCGTTCTGCCGGTGACGCTGCATATTGGGTGAGGGATCGTCATGGCCAAGAGCATCTTTATGAGGACTTTGCTGAGTCTCCTGAATGAAGATTGGATGGGGTCAGGGACTGTGTTCCTGGTCGCAGGGGATCATAAGGGGGGGAGCGAAAGCCCTCCCTTATTCGCGAAGCGATCGTCCTTTGGAATCGTTGGCCCCTTTTGATTTGTTGTTTTTTGTTGCTTTATTATTTCTTGCTGCGCCTTGGTGTGTCATTTTTTACCTCACCGGTATGAGAGGGACTGGCCTCCTCATGCTTCCGGTCGTCAAGGCTCTAACTTTTTGTGTTTCCCATGACTGTTTATCGTTCTGAATTTTTGCGCACGCTGAGCGAGCGCGGTTTCATCAACAATTGCACCGATGCGGAAGGGCTGGACGCTCTGGCTGCGGCTGGAGCAATTACAGGCTATATCGGCTTCGATTGCACCGCTGACAGCCTCCATGTCGGCAGTTTGGTGCCGATCATGATGCTGCGCTGGATGCAACGCACGGGACATCAGCCAATTGTGTTGATGGGGGGAGGAACCACGCGCGTTGGTGATCCTTCCGGCAAAGACGAAAGCCGACAAATGCTTTCCGACGCCCAAATCAGCAGCAATATGGCGGGAATTCGTCGTGTGTTCACGCAGTTCCTGTCTTTCGGCGACGATGTGGCTCGTGATGGTGTGGCTTCTTCCCAAGCGACCGACGCCGTTATGGTCAACAATGCGGATTGGTTGGATCGTTTGGAGTACATTTCGTTTTTGCGTGATATTGGCCGTCACTTCACCATCAACCGCATGCTGACGTTCGACTCTGTGCGTATGCGCTTGGAACGCGAACAGCCGCTGACCTTCCTGGAGTTCAACTATATGATTCTCCAGGCCTATGATTTCTTGGAGCTGTATCGCCGTCGGAAATGCGTTTTGCAAATGGGCGGTTCGGATCAATGGGGCAACATCGTCAACGGCATAGAGTTGACTCGACGAATCGATCAAGGCGCGGTCTTTGGTCTGACCACACATCTGATCACGACCGCCTCGGGCGCTAAAATGGGTAAAACCGCCAATGGAGCGGTGTGGCTCAATGCGGATCGTCTATCTCCCTATGACTACTGGCAGTTCTGGCGCAATGCCGAAGACGCCGATGTTGGTCGGTTCTTGCGTTTATTCACCGAGCTGCCTTTGGACGAGGTCGCTCGATTGGAGGCTTTGGGCGGGTCGGAGATCAACGAGGCAAAAAAAATCTTGGCCAACGAGGCGACGCGCCTGTGCCATGGAGCCGGGGCCGCCGAAGCTGCGGCTGAGACGGCGCGTCGCACTTTCGAGCAAGGCGCCGCCGCCGAGGGATTGCCGACGGTGGACGTGTCGGCTGAGGCTTTAACGGCAGGTCTGTCGGTTGTGGATGTTCTGGTGAGCGCGGGGTTGGCGGCGTCGAAAGGCGAGGCGCGGCGTTTGATTCGCGGAGGAGGCGCTCGTATGAACGACGTGGCGCTTTCTGATGAAGCGGCTCGGCTTTCTTCGGCGGACGTTAATGCGGAGGGGGTAATCAAACTCTCGGCAGGAAAGAAACGCCACGCATTGCTTCGTGTTGTTGATTAAGCTAGGGTCAGAATCAAAGGAGCTGTGCCCCTGGTCGCCGGGGACGTTGGAAACATTGATGTCTTTTGGCTTGGTTCGCGTTTGGTAGGGAGGTCTTTTTTTCCGGACAGACTCTAAAAAGGGGGGGCCTCCCCCTTGTTTACCGTAAGACAATCTTTGGGTCCACTGTGTTTGTGAGTAAAAAAATGCGCGCGCTGCATGAAGTTGAAATTAAAGGCTTTAAATCTATCAAAGAAGCCAAAGTTATTCTTGGTAATCTGAACGTCATTATTGGAGCCAACGGATCTGGAAAAACAAATTTTATTGATATATTTCGAATAATTAACCATATCAACAACAATCAGCTTCAGAGTTTTATTCCCGGCGATCCGGATCGTTTTCTGCATCATGGAAGAAAGGTTACAAAAGAAATTTCATGTAGATTCTCCCTAGAAAACAAAAATGAATATAGTTTTACCTTGGAGGTCAATAAAGATTCTCTTGTTTTTGTAAATGAGCGTCTTCGTTACGTTGATCTAGAGGGATCCGTTCTGCCCGCTCAAGGTGTTCATTCAAAAATTATTCAATCTAAAGGTGATAACTCGGAAAGTATTCTTGGTAAAGAAGGAAAATTTTCAAATGAATTAAAGGAAGAAAAACTAATTTCTTCATTATTAAAGAAATTAGTTGTCTATCATTTTCACGATGCATCCGACGATGCTCCGGCTAAGAGAATGTGTAATATTGATGATAATTCTTCTCTTCGACCCGATGGTTCAAATCTTTCGGCCTATCTTTATTGGCTTCAAGAAAAACACCCAGAAGCTTTTCGACACATCGAAGAGCATGTTCGTCTGGTTGCTCCTTTTTTCTCTGGGTTTGACCTGAAACCGTCGAGGTTGAACGAGAATAAAATCAAATTGGAATGGCGCCATAAGGAGTCCGACGCTTATTTCGACGCCTATTCTCTTTCGGATGGAACATTGCGTTTTATTTGCTTGGCGACTCTCTTGCTGCAACCGGAGCCGCCTAATCTTATCTTGATTGACGAGCCGGAGCTTGGTCTTCATCCGCATGCCATTCGTATTTTGGTCGAGATGCTGGAGGCGGCTTCTGTAGATTCTCAAGTGATTATTTCGACGCAATCGGTTACGCTTTTGGATAACTTTTTTCCGGAGAACGTCATCATCGCTGAGTGTAACGGAAAAGAGACTTCTTTTAAACGACTAAACGAAGAAGACCTCAAGCATTGGCTTGATCGTTTTTCCGTTGGTGAGCTTTGGAAGAAAAACGTTATTGGGGGAAATCCATGAGTCAGCTTCAAATTTTGGTTGAAGGGCAATCGGAGCAATCATTTGTTAAAAATGTGCTTGCGCCATTTCTGGAGACGCAAGGTGTATATACAAGGGCAACAATAATTTTGACGAAGAGAGGTTCGGGCGGTAGAGATCATAGGGGCGGTGTTCTTGCGTGGAAGCAGATTCTTGAGAATTTGAATCCGTTGTTAGAAAATACAAGCGCTTGGGTGACAACATTGTTGGATTTTTATGGGCTTCCCGAAGATGTTCCGGGATATGCCGACGCCTTTAAATTAGGGGATCCGGTGCGGCAGGTTGAAGCTTTGGAAGAGCGGATGCGTAATGAGCTTCAACAACATCCTCGTTTTATACCTTTTTTAACGCTCCATGAGTTTGAGGCATGGCTATTCAGCGCTCCGGAGGTTGCGGCCAAGCATTTTGGAAAAAGCTCTATGAAGACTGAGATGGAAAAGGTCGTTAAGAAGGCAGGCGGCGTAGAGCTGATTAACCATGGGGTGAATACGCATCCAAAAGCGCGTTTGCGAGAAATGACAAGAAATAAATATAAAGAAACTTCGGATGGACCGACCTTGGCGCAGAAAATAGGGTTGAAAAAAATACGTGACGAGTGTCCCCATTTTTCGGGTTGGGTGCAGACGCTGGAAAATTTGGGGAAGTGTGCGAGTGCGACATGAATTGCGGCGATGCGGAAATTTACTTTTTGTTAAAATGTCGATTTAAGGAATTTATTTAAAACGCTTTGTTTCCGGAGTATTTTTATTCTAAGACTTCTGGCTCTGAAAAGGTTGACGTGAGGGCTCGGCTTTGGTATGAGTGGGCTTATCAAACGGCGGGTGGCAACGCGCCGAAGAATAAAAAAACTAAAAACAAAGAAATAAGCGATCGTCGCGCGGAGCCCGGATAATGGTTCAAGCTGGCCGATGGTCGCCAACGAAACAGAAAGTTTGGAGGACACCCATATGAAGTTAGCGAAACTCGTCGGCGTTTTGACCCTTCCGATCCTGTTGGCCGTTTCAGGCGGCGCCGTGGCGGGAGATCATGGGACTGCGGCTGAAGCGAAGGCGATGTTGGACAAGGCCGTGGCCGCCGTGAAGGCGGATAAGGCGGCTGCGTTGGCTCAGATCAGCAAGGGCGAGGGCGGATTTAAGGATCGCGATCTTTATCCGTTCTGCGGCGGTCCGGACGGCAACTTTACGGCGCATCCCAAGCTGATTGGGCAGAGCATGCGTGGGCTGATGGACAAAGCTAATCCTTCGTTCGCGGTGGGTGAGGCGTTGTATAAAGCCGGAGACGCAGGCGGCGGCGAAGTGAAGTATATGTGGCCGATGCCGACGGGCGGCGATCCGATTGCTAAAATTGCTCTTGTGGCGAAGGCCGGCGATCAGATTTGCGCTGTTGGGTATTACCCATAAGCTTCGTCTTAGGCGGAATGTGGCGAAAAAGCCTCGTCGGGAAGACCGACGAGGCTTTTTTGCGTCGTTTTGGCGCTTGTCTTTGTCGGAAATCGGACGCATTCTTCGGGCGGTTTTTTCTGAAAAGAACTCCCCCATGATATCGTTTCTCATTCATCGCCTGTTCCAGTCTTTGCTGGTTTTGGTCGTGATGAGTTTTGTGATTTACCTATTGATCGGCTTGGCGCCCGGGGATCCGATCGATATGATGCTGACCGCCGACCCGCGTCTGGGTCCGGCTGACGCCGTGCGATTGCGAGCGCTGTATGGTTTGGACGCGCCGATCGCGCATCGCTATTTAAATTGGCTGTTGGCTGCTTTAAGTGGAGATTTCGGCCATTCTCGCTTGTTCGGGCGTCCGGTGTTCGAGGTGTTGATTCCGCGCTTGGGCAATACTTTGGCGTTGATGGGGGCGGGGTTGACTCTGGCTCTGGCCATTGCCGTTCCTGTAGGAGTCGCGGCGGCGCGGCGACCGGGATCAACGCTCGACGGCGCCATTAATATCATCTGCTTTATGGGGATATCGATTCCTTCCTTCTGGTTGGCTCTGGTGCTGATCTTATTGTTCGCCGTGACGCTCGGTTGGTTGCCCGCAGGCGGAAACGGCGTGGCTGGAGGCGATGCTGTTGGAGGGAGCGTTTCTCTCGGCCAAAGATTGTCTTATATGGTGTTGCCGGTGGCCACTCTCACATTGTCCAGCGTCGCCGGATATACGCGCTATGTGCGCTCGGCGATGCGCGAGGTTTTGCGTCAAGATTTTATTCGGACTGCGCGAGCCAAGGGACTTGGTGAGCGATGGGTGGTTTGGCGTCACGGCGTTCGAAACGCGCTGATTCCCGTGGTGACGATTCTTGGGCTGGAGGTCGGAAGTCTGTTCTCCGGCGCTTTGATCACTGAAACCATGTTCTCATGGCCCGGAATGGGGAAATTGATTTTCGACGCCGTGATGGGAAACGATTATAATTTGGCGTTGGTTGCGTTGCTTTTGGCCACGGCGATGACGTTGCTTGGAAATCTGGCGGCGGACGTGGGATATGCGTTTCTTGATCCGCGCATTCATTTCGGAGAGCGTCGCACATGACGGTTGAAACGGTGTTGAACGACGATGACGACGGCGGTCGAACGGAGGCTCTTGGTTCGGCTGCGCGTTGTTCGGTGGCGCGTCGCTTTCTTAATCATCGTTTGGGGGTTCTCGGGGCGGCGGTGTTGGGAGTTTTGATTGCGGCGGCGGCGGCGGCGCCGTTGTTTGAGGCGTGGTTGGGATGTCATCGCGAGGCTATTGATCTTACGCTCCGTTTGGCCGGGCCATCGTGGGAGCATCCTTTGGGCGCGGATGAATTGGGACGGGATTTGTTGTTGCGTTTATTGTACGGTGGGCGTGTTTCTTTGTTTGTGGGATTGGTGGCGGCTTTGATTTCCTCTGGAGTTGGGGCCTCGATCGGGTTGACGGCGGGTTATTTGGGAGGGCGTGTTGATGCGGTGTTGATGCGTTTGACCGATGCGGTGATTGCGTTGCCGATGTTGCCTTTATTGATTGTGTTGGCGGCGGCGGATCCGTCGCGATTGGGTTTTGCGCAGGGAGTGTTGGATTCGGATCAAGCCGATTTATATCGTATTATACTTATTGTGGCTTTTGGTGGGTGGACGACTGTCGCTCGTTTGGTGCGAGGGGCGACTCTTGCCGTGCGGCAGAGAGACTTTGTGCGTGCTGCCGAGGCGATGGGGGCGCGTCCGTTGCGTTTGGTGCGGTGTCATATTTTGCCGAATGTGGCGTCTCCGATTGTTGTGGCGACCACGCTTGCTGTGGGAAATATTATTCTGCTGGAATCCGTGTTGAGTTTTCTTGGATTGGGGATTCAGCCTCCGACTCCTAGTTGGGGGAATATGTTGACCAACGCTCAGGAGTTGTTGACGGCGGCGCCTGTGCAAGCGGTTTGGCCTGGGGCTTTGATTTTTGTCACTGTTATTGCTTTTAATCTTTTGGGCGATGCTTTGCAGGACGCTCTTGATCCGCGTGCGTGATCTGGCGTATGTGTCGATAAGAATCTGAATATTAAAAAAATATAATATAATATAATATAATAGAATAGAATAGAAAATAAAATAAAAGAAAAGAAAAGTAGAAAGACGGGTTCCAAGGGTGTCCCTTGGCTGGGGGGTTCGGGGGGACTGGTCCCCCCGACATTCGCAAAGCTTTTGGTTCGCCCTTATCGTTATCGGTTTTATTATCATCGGTTTTATTATCATCGGTTTTATTATTATCAGCCTTATTACTATCGGTCTTATTACTATCGAACGGTTATGGTGCCGAAGCTAAAGAATTCGGCGGTTTCCGCAATTTCTTGAGCGCGCAAAGCCGCGCGCGGCAACTCGATCATGACGCCGACTTTATAGGGCAGAGTTACGCCGGTTTCCCGAGCAACTTCGACGGCTGTTTGGTCGATTTTACGCTTAAGGATTTCGAATTCTTTGCGATGCCCGACCAGAGGAATCATAATCTCCGGAACAATCTCTTGACCAAGCTCACGCGACACCTCAATTGCAGCGTGGAAAATCGCGCGCGTCTGCATTTCGTAGATTTCAGGATAAGTTATGCCCAAACGGCACCCACGATGCCCGAGCATCGGATTGGTTTCTTGCAATTCATTGACGCGCTGACGCAAGCGCAAGGGCTCGGCGCCAAACACGCGCGCGACTTCGGCGATTTCCTGCTCGGTGTGCGGTAAGAACTCGTGCAACGGCGGATCAAGAAGCCGGATCGTCACCGGCAACCCTTTCATAATTCGGAAGAGCTGCACGAAGTCACCGCGCTGCATCGGCTCGATTTCAGCCAAAGCGGCGCGCCGTCCGGATTGATTGTCCGCCATGATCATTTGGCGCATAGCGATGATGCGATCGCTTTCGAAGAACATATGCTCGGTTCGACACAACCCGATTCCCTCGGCGCCGAAATGCCGCGCGGTCTCTGCGTCCATCGCCGTTTCGGCGTTGGCGCGAACTTTCATGCGCCGGAACTGATCGGCCCACGCCATAAGACGAGAGAAATCTCCCGACATATGAGGCTGAATGGTCGGAACGGAGCCCAAAATCACTTCGCCCGCGCCGCCATCAATTGTGATGACGTCTCCGGAGCGCACGACGACGCCGCCTGCGCAAAACACTTGCTTTTTAAGATCAATGCGCATTTCGCCGACTCCGGCCACGCATGGTCTCCCCATTCCACGCGCCACCACCGCCGCATGACTGGTCATTCCGCCGCGACTGGTCAGAACGCCTTTGGCGGCGTGCATGCCGTGAATGTCTTCGGGACTGGTTTCCGGACGAACCAGAATCACCGATTCTCCAATCTGCGACAACGCCACAGCTTCCTCGGCTGTGAACACCGCCTTGCCCGACGCGGCTCCCGGCGAGGCAGGCAAACCGCGAGCAATAATATGTCGTTCAACGCTGGGATCAAGAGTGGGATGCAGGAGCTGCTCCAACGCATTGGGATCAATGCGCCGCACCGCTTGAGCCTCAGAGATCAGCCCTTCGCCAACCATGTCGACGGCGATGCGCAACGCCGCCATGGCGGTTCGTTTGCCGGAGCGCGTTTGCAGCATATACAACCGCCCTTTTTGAACGGTGAACTCGATATCCTGCATATCGTGGTAGTGGCTCTCCAAGTGTTTGCGCACCGCCAGAAGCTGTTCAAAAATCTCCGGCATCGATTCTTCAATGGCGGGCAACGTCGAATGATTGGCGAGTTTACCGCAAATAGTCAGATGTTGGGGCGTCCGCAATCCGGCCACCACGTCTTCACCCTGAGCATTGGCCAGATATTCGCCATAGAACACGTTCTCGCCGGTCGAAGGATTTCGCGTGAACGCAACGCCGGTGGCGCAATCCTCGCCCATATTGCCGAAGACCATGGCCTGCACGTTCACCGCCGTGCCCCAGTCGTGAGGAATGTCGTGCAACCGGCGATATGTAATGGCGCGCGAATTCATCCAAGAACCGAACACGGCGCCGATGGCTCCCCAGAGCTGCTGTCGAACGTCTTGTGGAAAGGGAGACGTCGTTTCCCGTTCGATCATCGTCTTGTATTCTTGGACGATGATGCGCCAGTCTTCTCCGCTGAGTTCCGTATCAAGCGTTAGTTCTCGACAGCTTTTGTGGTTGTGGATGATGTCTTCGAAGAGGTAGTGATCTACGCCCAACACAACATTGCTGTACATTTGGATGAAGCGGCGATAGCTGTCGAAGGCGAAGCGCGGATCACCGCTACGCCGCGCCAAGCCGTCCACTGTCTCGTCGTTAAGTCCAAGATTCAAGACGGTGTCCATCATTCCGGGCATCGACGCGCGGCCTCCGGAGCGCACTGAAACCAACAGGGGATTGTCGGGGGCTCCGAAAGTCATACCGACGCTTTTTTCGATCTCGGCAAGAGCGGCGGCGACTTGTTCTTCCAAACCGGATGGATAGCGGCGGTTATTGGCGTAGAACCAAGTGCAAACTTCAGTGGTGATGGTGAAACCAGGAGGCACGGGCAGACCGAGGCGACTCATTTCGGCAAGATTGGCTCCTTTTCCGCCCAGCAGGTCTTTCATCCCGGCATGTCCAGCGGTGTTGTTTTCCCCGAAAGGATAGACCCATTTCTGCGTATTCGGCTGGCTGGACATGATCGCCCCCTTGTTGTGATCAGCTTTGTGATCCGTGGCGTTAATAATGTTTCTTGTGATCCGCCGAGTAATTCGTCTGTGACTTGTGGAGTGTTATATGCAAAATCTGCGCCGAACTCCAAGAAATGGGTTCCAAGGGCCTCCGGCCTTTGGCGGTGGGAGCGCGAGGGGGACCGCCCCCCTCGCTCGCGAAGCGAAATACGATGATTGCCGTGAGTGACAAGCATCGGCCCCATAACCGTTCGATAGTAATAAGACCGATGGTAATAAGGCTGATAATAATAAACCCGATGAGAATAAAACCGAAGACATTCCCGCGCGTATGCAGGCGCGCGCCGCCGAAGATTTGAGGCGTTT
>CAUYUA010000233.1:0-25284 GCA_963575675.1 Azospirillaceae bacterium | reverse complement strand
TATCCGTATTTGCAAGAGAAAAATATGAGTCCCCGTTTACGAGACTTGGTATTACAGCCAATAAGGGAGAGCAATCACTCCCCCTTATGATTCTCCGCGACCAGGGACACAGTCCCTGGGCTCGTTTGTTTTTTTCAGGTTTTTTACTTTTTATCTGAAAGATTCCATAAAGCCCTGTTTGGCCAAACCATAATTAGGCGTAATCTTCAGAGCCTTTTCAAAATATTCCCTTGCTTCGTCCTTCCGGTCCATGCGCAACGCCGCCCACCCCTGGCCCGTCAAAGGAGCCGCAAAAGTGGTTCTCTCATGATATCCAGCCAGTTTTTCAAAAATTACCGCCGCATTTTTATAATCTTTGGTGAAATAATATGACCATGCAAGATTATTCAAAGCATTGCTTCCCCACTCCCAAGCTTCTTCGCTCGGAGGAAGGTTAGGCAACTGAGCGGAGTAAAGGTTGATGGCCTCTTTATACTTTTTCTGAGAGTACGCAACAGCGCCATGAGCAACTTTAGCGCGCACATAGTTTGGATTAACGGCCTCGGCTTGATAGAACAACTTATCCGCGACGTCATAATGACCCAAGGCCAACTCAACCACGCCTTGCCCGAGCAACGACTCTTCTTTCTGTGGACAGTTAATGGAAATGCGCTCTTTAAAACCAGCCAGAGCTTGCGAATACAATCCGGCTTGAAAATTTTTCCAAACAACATCACGTCCAGCGGCGCAGTTTTGCTCCAACGCGGCAGTTTGCGCCGCTTGTGGATTGTCCAACCAAGCAAGAGCCGCTTTCACATCCGAACGCCCCAAATAATCCGCCGAGGCGTTAAGGGATTCCTCAAAGAATCGACGAGCGGTTTGGTTGTCGCCCCGCGCCAAAGCGAGCAATCCCAGTCCATTCGCGGCGTCGGCGCGAATTTTTCCAATGAAGTTCACGTCGGAAGCGCGATAACGCCGAGGATATTCCGGTCTCCGCCGATGATTGTCGGCCCAAACAGCTTCCTCTTTGAACTTGCTTTCAGCGAAAGCAAAATCTTTCTCCATATAAGCCAACCACGCCGCAAGCTGGATCGTTTCCGGATAACCGGGATCGATTTCGTTCATCTCTTTGAGAAGACCGCCAGCTTCGGAGAGCTTATTTTGCTTCAAGAGGGTCCAAGCAAGCAATGCAATGTATTTTTTTGTTTTGGGCGATTGGCTGTAAGCAGCCGCCGCGCGAACATGCGCGTTAGGAATATCGTTTTTTTCAAAGGCGGAAACGCCGGCCTCAAAATTGGATTCTGCACTGAAGTTGCTTATGGCGGCGACTTCGCCACTCTCTGTCGTCTGACATCCACCGATGCCGACGCCCAGACCAGCCATAGTCGCCAACGTCACCACCGTCATCAAAGTCCGCACACGCGCCATTTGAGCATCCCTTTATGTTTAGTTCGCAGTTTTTTCGGGCTGACAATTCAGGAAACAATGCTAATTATGGGGAGTTTTGTTTAAGGTAACGCTTGGCCACAATGTTTTCCGGATCAAGAGTCAAAACATCGTTGAAAATAGCGGTCGCAGACGACGTCTGGTTAAGATCAGCCTTAATTTGCCCAAGCTCCGCCAGAAATAAAACGTCCGCAGGGTAAACCGCCAACACATCTAAACACAGTCGTTCAGCGATGTCTCTTTTTCCCTGTCGTCGCAACAGAGTCACCATTCGAAGATTGGCGGTGTAATTGTACCGGTCAATTTCCAGGATTTGGCGAGAAAGGTCTATGGCTTCCTGAACTCGATCTTGGGCAATAAGAGGATTTAGCAACCCCAATCTTGCTTCTAGAGACAAAGGAGACAATCTGCCGGCTTTACGATAATGCTCGATCGCGTTCGCATAATTTCCGCGCAAGTAATACAGCCAACCCAACCTTAAATTAACAGTATAACCTTCCGGATAGGCGTCGAAGACAGGAATCAGCGCTTTGATCGCATCCTCATAACTCGCCATGCGCTCATAGGTATAAGATCTGTAATAGGCTTGACGAACCTCGTCTTGGGTCAAAGCCAAGGCCACGCTCGATATAAAAACCGACGCAGCCACAGCGATTAACGCCAAGCCAACGCTTGCTCGCGCCCAATGCCGCTTCCACTTATTTTGAGGCACGGAAAGTTTCACCGAAACACCTTCTTCCTCTTAAACATCCGATGAACGAACAGCTTCGTTTATACGTCGCAGCTCCCATTCATCCACGACAACGCGGCTTAGTCCGACGTTCGTTTCAAGGTCGACTTGAACCTGGCGGCTCATACGGATCAGAGGATACTCGACGGAGCCTACAATCTGAAAGCGATTCTTTAGAACGAGAGTCGCTCTAATGTCGGCCACCGAGGGAAACGCCGAAGCAACCAACAGCAACAGCGACTTCAGCGGCCCCCAAACCATGACGCCAATCGGGATTTGATCCGCCCAAGCCAAGCCTTCGCGCACCACCAGAGGCATACGCGGCAAAGCCAAGAAGATCAAACGCAACCATGGATCATTTCCTTCCATAGAATAGACGTAAAACGTACTATTACAACTACCTATATAGAGTCGAGCACGTCCCGAATCAAGATAAAAAGTTCCGTCTATAGCGCATCGAACAATTAAATTAAGCTCTCCAATCTGCTTTCCTCTGCGGAATACTTGGTAGCGATGACGATCGTCGAGCATGAACGTCATTCGAGATTCCTGTTCTTTGTCGGGGAAACAAGGCTCGACTTCATCTCCCTCCGCCGGAAGCTCGTTGGCGCGATAACGCCCTCCGGTGATGTAACTGACGAAGCTGAAAGGAACGGTCGAAGCGCCCACATATCCCGCATTTTGAACTTGGATATGCAAATGCGGTTGCGGTGAATATCCTGAATTGCCGCAACGTCCCAACAACGCGCCGCGCTCCACCCAATCGCCTTCGGTCACGCGAATCGATCCTTGGGCCAAGTGACCGAGGCAAATATAATTGCCCCAAACATCTTGCATAATAATTAAATTACCCCAACCATATGCGCGCTGAACTTGGCCAATCGGATTGTCGGGAAGTGATTTTTCGACGACTAAAATTCGACCTCGCGCCGGCGCCAAAACCGGCTTATTATAAGCATAATACTCTGTTAATTTCCCGCCGTCGCCCTCATAAGTTCGACCTTCAGCATCGCGGATCACAAAGTCATAGGCATAAGCTTGGCTTCCTTGATGCGTCCAACGACTATTGCATCCCTGCCACACGGTCCATCGACCGGAAAAAGGAAGCGCCAGACCGATAAAGGTTCCGCGATAACGCAAAACGTCAGAGAGATAATAATCCAAAGTCTCCTCAGGAGTCCTTCGAATGAACCGCGCCATTTTGGGGAAGCGAATCAATCCCAAAGTATATATAAACAACATCGTAGTAATAATGTAGGTCGGAGTATTAAACGGAACGGAATAACCGGAAACGCCAAAGGCAGCCCAAAAGACTTTGAAGGCTTCGAGAAAGATTACCGACACCATCACAGCAATCATCGCTATGGCGTAAGACCGCCGTGACGGCACAAGAAATACGCCGCCAACCGCCATGGCGATCAGGATGAAGTTGAAATGGCTGGTGTCTCGGAAAGCGATATCCAACGACCCCATCAACACGCCGACGGTAAAAGTCCCCGTCAAGTATCCTCCGATCGCAAGCAGCAACAAAATGCGTGAAGAGAAGCTCAAAAGGATGGCGAACAACAAACCGGGCAATGGATCCCCGAGAAACATGATCGTGCCCAAGCACTTTAAGAAACTGGAGACGACAAGAGGAAGATGAATGTCGAGGTTGAAATGAGGCCTATGGTAAAGTCCGGTGACGAATAAATTGGAAAAACGGCCGGCGGCCAAATATGTCGCCCACGTCACCAAAGTAAAAGGAAGACTAAACACCGGCAATTTCAGATAGGAAATAAAAAGGTTGTACATCACCATGGTGACGACGAAAGCAAGAACTCCCGCCGCCGTGACTAGAAAGAGCGTCAACGGCGAAATGCGAAAAAGATTGCCGACCGCCAAACCAACCAACAAAGCATTGTATGTGTAGAACCCCGAATTCAAAAAGCTGCGATCGACGTTGATAAACCGCGCAAAAGCGTAAGCAGCAAGAATAGCGATCAGTCCACAAACCGCCGCATTTGGATTAAGAAATGAGATCGCCAAAACCACAGCGCCATTCAAACGACCCCGCAGAAAATACACTTCAGAATAGCTATGAAGAATAGCGTTTGCATAATCACGAAACGGAAGCCGCAATGGAGAAATCATGGATTGAACCGATCACACCGTTTCACAAAACAACGAATAGCGTCAACACACGCCGAAACCCAATCTTTGAAAACCGTTTAAAAAATAGAATGACGGACTCCAAAGGCAGTTCTTGGATGGAAAATTCGAAGGCCTCCCTACCAAGAACCACCCGTAGAATCCGTTCTTTCATTTTTTTATTACAAGACGGGCGGGCAACCTTTCGCGTCTTTGAATGTCTGAAAGGTCTTCCGCTTCGCGGATGATTTCCGGTTCTCCGGACATCGAGATCAACACAATCGCCGGCCTATACTCAATAAACTGCATCCATTGCGTGTTATTATACGCGCCAACCGGAGACATAACCAAACGAGCGCCTCGCGACAATGGTGGAAGCATCAACCCTTCATCAATCACATCGATGTTCATGCACAACGGGCCATAAAGTATGCTCGGTTCGTTGGCGCCGGGCGCTTCACGCTCCATTTCGACAGTGAATTTGTACCAAGCCGATGTATATAAAAGGTTGACGCCGGCATCCATAACATACGCGCGTCGTCCGTCGGGCAAGCGCTTGGTCGCGCCGACGGTCGAAATCAAATACCCGGCCTCATCAACCACGGCTCGCCCAGATTCCAAGATCAGACGAGGAAAGTCTCCCGGCCTCAACTGAGCAAATAATGTTTCGGAAATCTTCTCGGCGTAGGCGCTGATCGGCTCCAGTGTGACGTCTGGAGGAAGATAACTGTTCTTCAAACGACTGTTCGAAGGAAATCCTCCTCCCAGATCGAGGTACTCAATATTGAACCCCAACTCGTCTTTCAACCGATAAGCGAACTGCACCAATTTTTCGATGGCGACGGCGTAAGCTTCCGGTTTCATAATATAGGTGCCGATATGGCAATGCAGGCCGTTGATGACCAAGCGTTTGCCCAATCGAAGCCGTTTGGCGACGTCGAAAGCATGACCCGAATCAAGGTTGAAACCGAATCGAGACCACTGAGGTTGAATTCCGGCGTCGAGATTCAAGCGCAGGCCGATGCGAATATCTCTTCCGAGCGCTTCAGATAGAGCCTCCAGATCAGACGCTTCATCAAAGTGATCTATATGGATGCGAGCGCCCTCAAGCACGGCTTTTTCTAAAGAACGGCGACTCTTGTGAGGACCATTGTAGATGATGTTGCATCCGGGCACGCCCAAATCGCGCGCTTTATCGTACTCCATTTCAGAGACGACTTCCGCAAGAGCGCCCTCTTGGTGACAAACGGCGCAGATCGCGGAGAGATAATTGGTTTTATAGGACCAACCAAAGGCGACGTTGGGATAGCGGGTGGAAAAAGCGTCGTGAATTTCACGGAATTTTTGTCTGATCGAAGCTTCGGAAAAGACGAACAACGGCGAGCCGAATTTTTCCACCAAGGCGGCAACGGAAACGCCTTCGATATCCGCTCTCACTTTGCGGGCGTAATAAGAGTTGACGCCGAAAGTGTTCATCGCTCCGGCGACCAGTTTCTGAATGACGGGCCGTTCGTAGGGACGTCGCATCAGGTTTCCCCTTTGGTCACCATTTTTTGGAATATGGACATATCAATAATTCGCTCGTCGATGGAGCGAATATAGAGACGTCCGGCGTCGAAATGTTGCGAAGAAACAGCGGGGCGTCCGAGCGCGGTTCGCACCAAATTCGCCGGAAGGTTGACCCCCACGGCTGTGGCGAAGTAACACCAAGACGGAAAACGCGGGTTGATTTCAATCAAATAGACTTTATTGCCGTCGACGATGCACTCCAGCTCGAAGGCGCCGCGCCAACAATAGGTCTCGATGAATTTCTGAGCGGCGGCTTCCATGACCTCGTTGCGGATGGTCACTCCGGTCCAGATTTTGCCTAAAGGGGTCGTCCAGATTTTCTTCATCCCGACCAGCCCCAGACATCCGCCTTGACCATCGCCCAGAGCAATCACATTCAGCTCTTCGCCGGAAATGATTTCTTGCAGCAAGATGGGGTAGCCCCATTCGACCGCCAGGGCAAGAGCGTGTCCGACCGCCTCTGTCGCCGAGTAGGCGCGATAAGCTTTATAGAACACCCCTTTGACCATAACAGGAAACGAGAATTCCTTCAGCGCGTCCTGAACGTCGGCGATCGAGGACACAACAGCGGTTCGCGGCAAATGCAGGCCGATCGCAGAAGCAACATCGACCAAGCGATCCTTGCCGCGCAAACGAAATTGCTCGGCGGTGGGCAAGAAGGTGCGTATGCCTTCCTCCGCCAGAGTTTGTTCGAGCTTGGCGTAAAGCGGCAACTCCACATCAAGGGTCGGCGTTACGACATCCAAGCCGACAGCGGCTTTGATGTAGCGCAGCCGCTCCAACAGCGCGTTGCCGCCGGAGGACGGATAAGGGATAATAAAAGCGTGATCAACCCATTGGTTTAGATAAAGACCGGTCTCCATGGCGTCATACGCCAATCCGACCACACGCACATTCAGATCGGACGCTTCTTTCAGAGAACGCGCCACGCCGACGCCAGGGCCGGGATTGTCTGAAGAATGAAGGCCGGTCACTCCGACGACGATTTCCGACATGAATCTCTAAACCAATTTCAAGACGCGGAGATGATCAATAAAGTCGTGAACATCGCGTTCCGCGACGCCGGCGTCTACATCGAAGATATCCGCCAAGACTTCAGCTATGGCGCGTGTTGTCTTTCCTTCGATGAGACCGCGCACAATCAGCCGCGCCGCGTGATTGCATGTAAAGGCGTCGCCCGTTGTTGGATCGAAGACGAAGCCTTCTTCGTTCACGGCCAGCGCTCCTAAGCGCGACATCGGATTCTCCCTTTTTTCTTAGCTCATGGGGGAAGGATACTTTCACATTTATCAAACGAAGTCACTTCAAAAGATTGTGTTTAGAATCAAAAGAATCCAGAAACTGCGTTCTGATTGTGGAAGACTTGTAAGGGAAAAGTGCGAGCCCCCCCTTTGTTTGCAAAACAACCTTTCCCTGACGCTTATCGCCCACAAAAACATAATTTCGTTGCGCCCTTGCAAACAACGGAATGAAACACATCGGAATATACACCCGGAGCTATTGGAAAATTGATGGATTTCTCTTGAGATAAAATCGAACAAGTCTCAAAGACCACTGTTAGAAATTTCAAGAGAGATCGCTTCGCGGATGAGAGAGAGGCGAGGGGAATCAAAATCTCCCCTTATAATCCTCTAAGGCCAGGAACATGCTTCCCGGCCCCATTTGATGAATCATGTTGACAACTCTCTATATCGGTTGAAAAAACACGGTCACTCTTCTACGCAATTCTTACGGAACCACTGAATTAACCCGACCGTTGAACTATCATGACCATGCGGCTCACGCCCAATAACGCGCGCCGTTACTCCCAGTTCCGGCAAAATTTCCCGCGCCAATTGTTTTCCCAACTCCACACCCCATTGGTCATAAGAATTAACATTCCAAACCACGCCTTGAACAAATATTTTGTGCTCATACAACGCAATCAACGCCCCCAGCGTGAACGGATCCAATTTTTTATACAACACGGTGTTGCTGGGGCGATCTCCGGAAAAAACCTTGTGCGGCGTCAACTGAGCAATCCTCTCCGCGGACATCCCTGAATTCTGTAGTTCCGCACGGACTTCAGCAGCAGATTTGCCCAACATCAGCGCCTCGGTCTGCGCATAGAAATTTGCCAGCAAAATCTCGTGATGAGCCCCCAATGGCCCAACAAGCGGATTATGGCTAATTGCCGAGGCCAGGAAATCCGCCGGAATCACGCGCGTTCCCTGATGCATAAGCTGAAAAAACGCATGTTGTCCATTGGTGCCCGGCTCACCGAAAATAACCGGACCAGTGTCATAATCAACAAAATGTCCGTCGCGATCCACCGACTTGCCGTTGCTCTCCATATCGGCTTGCTGCATGTAAGAAGGAAATCTATGTAGATACTGATCATATGGAATAATGGCGTGGACGCCGGCGCCCCAAAAATTGACGTACCACACACCGAGCATCGCCATAATAATCGGCATGTTTTGTTCGAACGGCGCAGATCGAAAATGCTCATCCATGGCGTGAGCGCCCGCCAAAAGCTGTTGAAAACGATCTGACCCAATCGCCAAAGCAATCGGCAAGCCGATGCTTGACCACAGACTATACCTTCCGCCAACCCAATCCCAAAAGGTGAACATATTCTCAAGCGCAATGCCAAAGGCGCGCACTTCTTTTTCGTTGGTGGAAAGCGCGATGAAATGCCGCGAAATCGCGTCTTCAGGCGCTCCTTCGTCTAAGAACCAAGCCCGCGCGCTGTGAGCGTTGGTCATGGTTTCTTGGGTTGTAAAGGTTTTAGAGGCGATAATAAAAAGCGTGGTTTCAGGATCGAGCCATCCCAAAGTCTCCGCCAAATGCGTGCCGTCAACATTGGAAACAAAACGCAATCGAAGATCGGGATGGTGATACGGACGAAGCGCCTCAGTCACCATCACGGCTCCCAAATCAGAGCCGCCGATTCCAATGCTGACGATATCGCGAATCTGCCGAGACGTATAACCCGTCCACGAGCCATATCGCACCGCGTCGGCGAAATGAAGCATCCGCTTCAGTTCTCGCGCAATGTCGGGCGCAATATTATGACCATCGACATAAACCGGGCGATCCACCGGAGCGCGCAGAGCGGTATGAAGAACCGCGCGATTCTCCGTGATGTTGATCTTGCCGCCGCTGAACATCTGTTCACGCCAGCCACTCACATCTTGTTGCCGAGCCAGAGCCATCAGCAAAGACATGGTTTCGTTCGTAACGCGATTCTTGGCGTAGTCCAACAGCAGACCACAGGCCTCGCAAGAGAAGCGCTGAAAACGCCCGGATTCTCCAGCGAACAGAGAACGCATATGAACTCCGGCCATGGACTCACGATGACGAGCCAAAGCCATCCACGCAGGGCTTTCAGTCAAAGCGGACATTGCGATCCCCTCTTGTTTCCGCTTACTTGAACTTCTTCTTACGCATTATGGCGACAATTTGCCGAAAAGCGCATTGCATTTTACCACAACATGCCTTTAACAACCAGCATATTGGTTTTGGCCGCAGAAAATATTCAGAATTTACGTTCGAACAAAAACAAGACACGTCCTGGAAAAAAGAGAAGAGATAGAAATAAAGAGAGAAATAAAGAGAGAAATAGAGATAGAGATAGAGAAGAAAGGAGAAAGGCCAGGGCTCTGCCCTGGACCCGCCAAAGGCCGGAAGGCCTTTGGAAACCATAACTTGGAGATTGTCACAACCAAAGGCGCGAGGACCTTTTTAATCTGATGAAGCCGCAAGTCCTTATTTCTTCCCGGCTCCAGCGCGCTTTTGTTTGCCGACCTCTTCCGGCGCCACAGCTTTAGCGTCGAACAAATAATCAATATCAGCATCGTCCAACGCTCCCAAAACAGCGTTCTCATTCAGCATAGCTTCAGCCAAAGACCCTTTTCGTTCTTGCAACTCGATAATTCTCTCTTCGACTGTTCCAGCGGCAATCAACTTATACACGAACACCGCTTTATCCTGCCCAATGCGATGAGCGCGATCCGTCGCTTGATCTTCAATCGCCGGATTCCACCATGGGTCATAGTGAATCACCGTGTCAGCCGCAGTGAGGTTCAAACCTCGCCCGCCAGCTTTCAAACTAATCAAAAATAGAGGCATTTCACCCGCTTGAAAACGCCGCACAGGCGTCTCACGATCACTGGTGTCGCCTCGCAACTCGGCGTAGGAAATGCCGGTGGGCGCCAACGCCTCCTTGATAAGGTCCAACATAGAAGTAAACTGCGAGAAAATCAGGATGCGACGCCCCTCCTCAACCATTTCAATCAACATGGCCATCAGAGCTTCCAACTTACCGCTTCCGCGAACGCGCCGAGCAGACTCCAATTTAACCAAACGCGGATCGCAACAAGCCTGCCGCAGCTTCAAGAGCGCATCCAACACCACGATTCGACTTCGCGCCAACCCCATGCGAGCAATTTCATCACGCACCCGCTCATGCATGGAAAGGCGAATTGTTTCGTACAAATCACGCTGGTCCGAAGCAAGTTCAATCCGGTGAATAATCTCAGTCTTCGGAGGAAGCTCAGTGGCGACTTCAGATTTTGTCCGACGCAGTAAAAACGGTCGCAACCGCCGCGCCAACACAGAGCGACGCTCTTCATTGCCGTGTTTCTCAATGGGCGTGCGAAAGCGCGTGGTGAATGTGCGATGATCACCCAACAACCCCGGCATTAAGAACGCAAATTGCGACCAGACCTCACCCAAGTGATTCTCGATAGGCGTTCCCGATAAACACAAACGATGCAGAGCCTTCAGACGACACGCCGCGCGCGTGGCTTTGGCCAAAGGATTCTTAATGGCCTGCGCTTCATCCAACACCACCATGTGCCACGAAATCGGAGCCAGAAACTCGATGTCGCGCACGAGAATTGCGTAGGTGGTGATCACCAAATCCGCGCTAAGAGCCTCATTGCGACGACCGTGTCGATCCAAGCCATGCAACACCACCACGCGAAGGTTGGTGACGAATCGAGCGGTTTCCGCCGACCAGTTGGGCACTAAACTCGTCGGCACCACAATCAAGCATGGTCGCGTCATCCGCCCGTGATGTTTTTCAAACGCGATATGCGCCAACGTCTGCGCGGTTTTTCCCAATCCCATGTCGTCGGCCAAAATCCCCGCCATATCATGAGCCCGCAGGAATTGAAGCCAACTCAAGCCCTCGCGCTGATAAGGCCGCAACATGGCTTTAAAGTTCGGCGGCGGTTCGACGTCGGGCGGAAGCTCCCCCGCCTCAAGTCGCCGCGCCAAATCACGCAAACGCTCGCCGCCTTGCCAACGCGCTCCGACGATCGCTTCGAGGTCCGCCAACGAGCACACCTCGGCGGTGGGCAATGTCAGCTTGCCGTCGGAGGCCAGAGCGCGCCCCACCAACATTTCTTCGATGGTCGCCAAAAACTTTGAAACACGATCGGTGGGCAACATCAGCACCCGCCCATCGGTCAGAGGAGCCATAATTTTCCCGTCAACGGTTCGCGCAACCTCCAACCCACCGCGTTCGATGATTCCGATCAGAATCGGCAGCAAGGGATGACGCGCCCCCTCAACCTCGATGCCGACATCTAAAGAAAACCAACCGCTGTCTTCTTCATCCAGAGTGACGTCCCAATCATCGGGAACATCGATGACCCGCACTTGCATGGATTCATCGATTTCGACCTTCCACCCGCTCTCGCGCAACGATTCGGCGCCCGAAGCAAGAAACAACGGCCACAGCTCGCGCTCGCGTCCGGAGCGAAAGGCGTAGCCGCGACGAACGGTTCGACCGCCATCGACAGTAAGTCGAATCGCTGACAACCCATGCTCCAGCAAAACCGAGGAGAACTCTTCTTCCACGGCGCGATCGCGTCGATAGAAAGTCTGCTCGTCGACGTCGTCGCCACGCACAAATTGACCTTGTTCGTCTTCGGCGATGGTGCGTCCGTCATAATCGAACTGCAACAACAACGCAGGCAACAGAGAGGACGAACCCGCTTTTCCTTTGCCGCGCCCATGAGGAACGACCGAAAACATTCCTCCGCTGCTGGTGGTTTCCATACGGCCAGACACGGCGGTGAGCACGGCTTTCGGCGCGATTTCAAGAATCGCTCCTGTTCCGCCCATCACCATTCGATCGATGATCGAAGCAACTTGAGCCCGCGACGGCGGCGGCGGAGGAGGTGGTGGTGGTGGTGGTGGAGAAGAAGACGCTTCTTTGTTGGATTCGTCATAAACGGCGCGCCCCGCCTCGCCGCTGAGCCTGTTGACATACCAAGGCGGAGCGCTTTCAACGATCTCGATGTGTCGCGGCAGATTTAGAAAGCGCACCAGCTCTGAATGATCGATTCGCGAGACCATAACTCGCCGAGCCGGGCCTTCGTGGAGCGCCGGACCATTGACGTTCCACCGACAACGCCCGCTTCGCACCAATTGCCGCAACAGACGATCGGCCAATGGCGAGTGATCCAGCGGAATCGTCACGGTCTGGGCTCTTTGATGACCAAGACTAAGACAGATCGAGCGATCGAGGTCGCCGTCGGGGCCTAATGGAGCGGTGTCGGCGGCTTGTTTGGGAGAAGAGGCTTCACGACGACTATGGCCGTCCAAGGACGCCATCTCGGTCCACACGCGAACCAGCAGCGCGCCGGAACGATCCGCCGGCTCGATACTGTAGGCGATAGAGCGCCGCTCTTCGCCTTTGGCGGTTCTGGGGGGCAACAGAGCTAAAAAATCTCCTTGGGATCCGGCTTTGGGCGTCCCGGCTGGGAACATCCCGACTTGCGCCGCTTTCTTGACCGCGCCGCCGCCTTGAACGGAAGCTTGGACTGCGCTTTGAGTCGCCATCGCTGCTGTTGTTGTGGAACGCTCTCGGTCCGCGTCGACCTTCATCAAAACAGCGGCGGCGGCGTGCGCACAGAACGAAGCGCGACAAGAGCACACCGACGAGCAAGAATTTACGCTCTTGACGCCGCCGCCTTGGAACGCAAAATCGACTTGATGGCGCGTTCCGCCATCAACCACCGTTGCGCGAATATGATCTGGCGCTCCGCTTTTATGCACAGCCACAGCGCCGCGTTTGACTAAAGATCGGCCGTTGGTGAGGACATCGGCCTTAAAGAGTCCGGCCAAGTCTTCCTCGGCAAACTGCGTCCGCTCGATGTTTCGAGGCGCCGCCATGCCGCATCCTCTCGCTCTTCATAGGAATCATTTCAACGCCGCAGAGAAGGCTCCCTTCGGCGCGCGAAGATGTTCAGGATTGGTGTTTCCCTGAAGACTTACGTTCAAGACGACAAAACGTTGCTCCCATTTTGCTCTCGTCGCGATCGCTTCACGATTGCGGACGCCTTTATGGTCGGCCTTTCAACAAAAGATCGACGATCTTTAATGAAAGATTGGCGGCAAAGCAGACTAAACGCGAACGCTTACATCATCAAGGCCGGAAACGTCCGCGTTTCGTTATCCGCGCTCCAAACGAAGATTGGAGCGCCAAATTAAGATTGCGCGTCAAATTAAGGTTGGACAATCGCCGCGAAACAACCCGCTTCAGAACAACCTCTCCCCGCACTCCAATGGAAGACCCATTTTCTTCGATTAAAACAGGCCCAGAATTTGATCGCGCGGCAGAGGTATTTGCTTCAACATGCCGCTGGGCCCACGCGATCCAGGCGCCCCATTTGGGCCGACCGGGCCTTGCGCGCCGGCCGCGCCATCGACGCCGCCACGGCAATAGAAAGTCTGCCAACCACGACTGCCGCCGGGGCCGCCGTCACCGCCGGGGCCGCCGGGGCCGCCAACGCCGGGTTCGCCGCCTGCGGCAGTAAATTGAATGGCGGAGCGCGGTATCAGATTCGAGCCAAGGTAAATGAGTTGGAGATTTCCGCCGCCGCCGCCGTCGCCGCCGCGCCCGCCGAGGGCGCCCGACATACCGGCGCCGCCGGGGCCGCCGTTGCCGACAGGACGAGTGCAAGAGAACAATGAATCAGAGCCCGATTGCCCGGCTTCCCCAGGCTCCCCTGCGACGCCTTTGCCGCCCGCTCCCCCTGCCCCGCCGGGCAGACCATTCAACACCACGGGCAATTGCCCACGCACATGGCCCAAAACCACCAATTCCAAAGACCCCGACGAACGCCCCGAAGGACCGGAAACGCCGGGCTGCCCATTGACAGGAGACGACAAAGGCGGAATTGCAGGATTCTCTTCAAACGAAATGACGCCGCCGCCGTTGGCGATCAACTCCTTGACGATAATCCGAACATTTCTATCGCCGATTGCGATCTTAGAGCCTTTGTTCAGAGCCAATTCCGAGAAATAAAGGGTGACGGAGCCCGTTTCAGCGCCAACGGCAACAAGCGACAAAGTGCGGTCCGTGAGGTCGAAGGCCGGACGCCGACGCAAATCCGCGAGAACGGCGTCGAATTTCCGCTCTCCTTGATAGGGCGCGCGCACGGCTTCGGGCAAATCACGAGCCAGCACAGGTTTTCCCGGCCCCGTCAGCTTAACAACCTCCACCGGCTCGATTTTACCATCGTCGCCGACGCCGCCGCCAAGAAGCGCATGAACATATCCGGTCGCCGACGTCCCGACGTCTGCGGCGATTTCGCTCAACTTGGCCCCCAGCACTTTCAAGCGCGAAGAGTCCGTGTATCCGAACGAAATGGCCGCAACCCCGGTCGCCGCAAGAATGGCGACGATAAGCGATCCAAACAGCGTCACCCACCCCGTAGCTTTCTTTGTCGGTCCCGTGCTCTCCCCGGTCATGTGAAACATACTCCCCTCAAAATCGGCCTTTTTATCCTGTATCCCAAATCGAACGCCATTGGCAACAGCATTCTATAAAAGAAAGCAATTTATCATGAATGTTTGAAATTAACGGTAAAACAGAGGATTGGATATCGCGACGATCCTTCATACAGATCGGTTGACAAAGAAAGACCGCACAAAAAACAAAATCGAAGCCTTGCCTATATTTTCTCACGGCTTCTCACTCTTTAGACTGAAGACTCTTTTGCTCCAACGGTCGTTAAAGAGGCTCTTATATCCTCAACCCACGCCGATAAAATTATAAAAAATTCTATTCTTTTTTCTTTAATGTATGATAGGCTATAATTTGTTTCATGCTGGAGGTTTTGTTGCAAAATTGCTACATACCCCCCCTGATGAACACATGCCTTGTCTTTGTGGTTTGATCCGATGCCTCGCTTATATTGTGTCTGCCTTTTTGGGCGCGACGACATTTTGTGGCGACGAATCTTTTTCACCGAAACGGCGTCGGTTATGAACGGCTTCGACAAACACATTTTGCTTCAAAAACGCTCCACACACTGTCGCCAAGCAACCGCGCCGACGAATCATTTTCAGCGGCGCATTCCGATTCATCGGAGCTTCGTCACGTCATCAAGAGGTGGAAGAACGCCAAAGAGTAAACGGTTTGAACGCCGGTCCCACGCCGCTCCCGGCTGACGTCAAGAAATCTCCCAACGCCGAGCAAACGGCGGATCAAACTCAAAAAAACACTCAGATCAAAAAAAGAGCAGGAGACACAACAATGGAAATTTCGCTCTACATCAACAATCCGAGCCCGGCCTCGTTTTCGACCTACCAACCCCAGTCGGGAATGGACGCAGGCATGCCGCCCTCCATATCAAGCGTCGGAGGCTCAAACGGCACGATGGAGCCCGAGGCAGGCGCAACCGTCAGCTTGAGCGACGGCGGCCCAGGCGCCGGAGCAAGCTCCATGGGTTCGGGAGACGCATCCATCGGCGTTGATGTCGGCTCCAGCCTTGCCTCTCTGCCGTCGGACGCTGGTTCAGGCCCAGGCGCCGGAGCAAGCACGCTCGGCGCCATTGTCGACGTTTCCGTCTGATCTTTAGAAAAAGCACGGCAGCCGGACATCGTCCGGCCAGCCTTTTTTGGTCGACCGCGCGGAAAAAACTATAAGGCAGGACGAACAAAAAAAAAGCGGACAATCATAATTGACCACTTAGGAATTCACAAAAGAACTACCGAACCACATGACATCGTGAAGACGGACACATGGAGCGGGTGAAGGGAATCGAACCCTCGTCGTAAGCTTGGGAAGCTTCTGCTCTACCATTGAGCTACACCCGCGATCCTGAGAGGACGCTAAGACGAACTCTATCGAAAGTCAAGCGCTCCTTTTGCTTGCGCATCCGAATTCACCAAAAAAAACCGCAAAAAAATAAGAAAACAATGAAAGGGGTCCAGGGACTGTGTTCCTGGTCGCCGGGGATCATAAGGGGGGAGCGAAAGCCCCCCTTATTCGCGAAGCGACGCTCCACTGGAAGCGTTTGAAAGCTTAAAGACTTGAAGATTTGAAGACTTGAAGCACTAAGTTATTAAAGACAAATAATTCCAGAGGATGCTTGCCTTGCGGCAATAAGAGGGGCGATCGCGCCCCCCTTATGATCCCCCACGACCAGGAACACAGTCCCTGGACCCCTTTCATTTAAACCCATAAATCAAGAGAACAAAACCGAACGCCGCATTTGATCAATCACTCCATCCCAGTCTCCAGGAGAAGCTTGACGCCACAACCGAAGACTCGGATACCATGGACTATCCGCTCGATCCAACAACCAACGCCAATCCGGCGCAAACGGCAACAGAACCCATCCCGGGCGCCCCAAACCTCCCACCAAATGAGCCGTCGCCGTATCCACCGCAATCGTCAGGTCCATATGATCAACAATAGCGGCGACGTCATGAAAATCAACGATCTCCAATGTCGGATCAATCACTCGACGGAATCCCGCCGCCTCCCGCGCTTCCGCGTGACGCGCCCCCACTTGAAGACTGAAAAAGACAACCTCCGGCCAACCCTCCAACAAAGGCTCAAAACGCGCCGGAGCGATCGAACGATGCCGGTCGTTCTGATGCGCCGCCGCGCCCGCCCACGTCAACCCCACCCATCGTCGCGCTTTCAACTCATCTCCCGATAAAGCCTCAAGCCGCCGACGCCAACGCGCGCGCCGCTCCGGCGAAACCGAAAGATAAGGCGCCACACCGGGAATGGTCTCCAACGTAGTTCCAAACACCCCCGGCAAGTCCATCAAAGAGGCGTGAACCTCAAACGGCGGCAATGGCGCGTCATAGGCGATCACCTGATCCACTCCATCAACCCGCGCCAGAATATCCGTCAGCTCCGGTTGACATAACGCCAGAACCCGCCCGGCTCCCCTCGCCCGCAAAAGCGACGCATAGCGGATGAATTGAATCGTGTCGCCGCGACCTTGCTCTGCATGAAGCAAAATTGTCCGCCCATCCAACGGCGCGCCACTCCAACGCGGCTGCGGGAAAGAACGCCGAAACAACCCTGCATGGCGACGCCAACGCCAATCGAACTCCGGCCACGCCGCCGCCAAATCGCCCCTCACCAGCAAAGTGGCGGCCAACCCCCAATGAGCTTCGCCGCAATCCGGATCAAGCGCCGTTGCGCGCCGCAAAATTCCCAACGCCGAATCGAGCCGCCCAAGCGCCCGCAACGCCGCGCCCAACCCCACCAACGCCGGAACATGTCGCGGATGACGCAGTAACGCGGCTTGAAACACACGCATAGATTCTTCATAACGACCGAGGTCGTGCAACACGGCGCCGAGATTGTTTAAAGCGTCACAAAAATCCGGACGAAGAGCCAGAGCGCGCTCCAGACTGACCGCCGCTTCATCAAGTCGACCAAGGCTGCGATACGCCGCGCCCAGGTTGGAATGATAATCCGGAATTGAGTCGTTCAAAGCGAGCGCTTTGCGAATGAACTCGACTGCGCGCTGAGACCTCCCGGTTTGCGCCGCCGCCACGCCCAAAAGATGAAGCGCCGGATGCAACGTCGGTTGGAGACTCAGCGCCTCCAGATAGAGGCACTCAGCTTCCGCCAACCGCCCGTGCGTGTGATGATCAAGGGCGCGAGAGAAAGTCTCGAAAACAACAGTCATCGCCCTCTCCCTTCAACGCGAGGCCTCGATTATAAACCCGCTCGAAGAAACTCCGTCACGACAAAGGCGGCATTCGTCCACTGTCGATTTTTTCCAAAATTTCCCAGAACTCACGAAAGACTTGATAGCGCGTCAATACGTTTTTTGATTCTTTAATATCCCCAGTGTATTTTGGATGATACATACGAACAAATTCGAATTGCGTTCTCATAAACTTGTCTTTTCCCTCCCCCAAACCGCGAATGTTCGGCGGAGGCAGAGTGGAAGCGTCCGCCCTCTCATTCGCATGTGCGTTCGCTTCCATTTCCATGTTCTTGTGATGCAACGCATAGGCGCGCGATTCACTGTTACAGAGTTCTTCATTCATCTTGCGGATTTTATCGGCGAATATCTCCAACAATCCTCGAATGAACGGATCAATCTGCGCCAGCTTCTTTTCGAAGGTCTCGCGATTCAGAGAAACCACCGTGGAGGTCTCCAGACACCGCACCGTCGCAGAGCGCGGCGAATCAGTCAGAAGCGCCATTTCTCCAACAATCGCGTTGCGGGACAACGTCCCCAACATCACCTCTTGCGTTCCGACTTGCTTAAAAACTCCCAACATGCCCGACTGCACAAAATACGCGCACGAATTCCCGATTTCGCCATCTCTGATCAAAACTTGTCCCGGATAGAGAACTATGCGAGGAACGAATTTATGCTCTGTAGTCATAAGGCCCGCCTCCTACCGTTACAATTCCGACCGACACACAACGCAACAACTGTGCTTTATATGTGGCATATTGCTTCCATCACGTCCATATCGAAGCTCCGCGAAGCGCAACATCGATGCAGTTGGCGCGACGATAAAAAACGAGTACAGTTTTTGACGTCGCAATGATTTTGTGTGCAGACAGTTTTCCATGAAAGTTTTCTTTCAAGTGTTCAGCGCCTTGGTCGCGATCACGATCGCGGCGGCAATGGCCTGGAATATCGGTTGGGGATCGAGCACGACAACCTCCGATAGTAAAAACGGCGTCGAACGACTGTCCGCGTCAGTCGCCGAACTATATGATCGCCTAACCGGGAAACCGCCCGCCGGCGGAGCCTCCGACAAAGGCGGAGGACCGGGCGCAGGAAAGCCTGGAGCCTTCGCCATGCCTGTAGAAGGCGGCCCGGCGCGTTCAGGCGTTGCAATGCGGCAAGTCATGGCCATCGGAACGCTATTGTCGTCGGAATCCGTTATAATTCGGCCGGAGATAAGCGGTCGCGTGGCCGGGATCGGCTTCGTCGAAGGCCGACATGTGCGCAAAGGGCAAGAACTGGTCCGTCTTGACGACTCCGTGGCGCGCGCGGCGCTGACCGAAGCTCAAGCCAACCTGGCGCTGGCCCGCGTCGAGGCCGCGCGCGCCGAAGAACTTTACAGACAAGGCAGCGGCAGCGCCAAAATTCATGATCAAGCTCAGGCCCGTTTGCTGACCAGTCAAGCCCAAGTTTCAGCCGCTCAAGTGCGGTTGGAGAAATTGACGCTTTCAGCCCCGTTCGACGGAGAGATCGGTTTGCGCCGGTTCTCGGTGGGCGACTATGTCCGCGAGGGCCAAGACATGGTCAACCTGGAAGCAATCGATACGCTGAAGGTCGATTTCCGCGTGCCGGAGCTTTATATGTCATCGCTCTCGCTTCAGCAGAATGTGACGATTATGGTCGATTCTGCGGCCGGCCGCTCTTTTGCCGGAGAGGTCGTCGCAATTGACCCGTTGGTTGACGTCAACGGTCGCAGCGTGTGGCTGCGCGCTCAAATTCCCAATAAAGACCTTGCCTTACGACCGGGATTGTTCGCTCGCGTCGCCCTGACGCTCTCCACCAACGCCAACGCCGTGCTTGTGCCGGAACACGCTTTATTCTCTTTCGGCAATGATAAGTTCGTCTACCGGGTCATCGACGGAAAAGCCAAACAAACTCGGGTGCGAATCGGTGAGCGGCGCGACGCTCACATCGAGATCGCCGAAGGAATCGCCGCTGGAGACATCGTGATCTACGCCGGGCATCTTAAAATTCGCGATGGCGCTCCGGTCACAGTCGTCGGCCCAGGCGGCGGCGTCGGAAGCGAAGCTGCGCTTAAAACGACGAAATGAAAGCCATAGAATCAGTATAGAAAAACGGCTCATCCTGGGATTCAGAGCAATGAAATTCGCCCCCCCCAAAAAACCAATAAATCAATCGGAGCTTCGAGAAGAGCCTTTCCTCCTTTTCGTTCACTATGCAGTTCTTCCCAGGAATTGCATAGATCTACGCATCCGGTCAAAAGCGACCTTTCATAAAAATATTCATTTCGAACGATGACAGGATGCGTCAATGAAGAAGATGGAAAATCTGCAACAAGCGGCACTGTCCTTAAATCTTGGAGATAAGATAAAACAATCTCCGCAAACGCTCGCTCATCAGGAACAGCCGGTCGGCCATCCCCTCCGGGGAGTGCAAATGTTCCTCGCCGCGCTGTTCTTCTTCGCTTGCATGGACGCAACCACGAAATACCTCTCCGCGCAGTACAATGTGCCGCTGGTCGTCGCCATCCGTTACATCGTGAATTTTCTTCTTATGATCATCACACTGGCGCCGACTCAGGGGAAACGGTTGGTGCAAACGCGACGAACCGGGCTCGTCCTGGTTCGCGCGGGCTGCTTAACCGTTGGGTCGCTGTTTTTCGGGCTGGCTTTGCAACGAATGCCGGTGGCGGAAACGACGGCAATCGTCTTTTTGGCGCCGACGTTGGTGATGCTGATTGCAGGCCCCGTCCTCCGCGAACATGTTCACGCGACCGGCTGGATCGCTGCGGCGATCGGATTTGTCGGAGTGTTGTTGATCGTTCGGCCTGGCGGCGGCCTCGATGCAACCGGGATTGCCTGCGTTCTCTGTGCGGTCGGCGCCACCGTCGCCTATCACTTGCTGTCGCGCGTCCTGATCAACACCGAACACACGATCGCCCTGCTGTTTTACACCACGCTGGTCGGTTCGGTTTGCTTCGGCGCTCTTTTGCCCTGGTTTTGGGAGGGAGAAGCCCCGACTTGGCGGCAAGCGCTGCTTTTTCTGAGCATGGGAGCAACCGGCGGACTTGGCCACTTCCTCTTCACAGCCGCCTATCGACACGCTCCGGCTTCCCTGCTGGCTCCGATCAATTACCTTCAGTTGCTCTGGGCCGGAGCGCTCGGATGGATCGTTTTTGAGCATGCTCCAGACCGTCTGACGATTTTGGGCATGTGTGTGGTGGCGGCGTCCGGCGTTATGGTGGCGCTCAGGTCGAACCGTCAATCACGGTAGCGCAACGCATCCACCAGCACGGAAAAAGCCGGAGCAGGACCGCTTGGCTGAAAACATCGGAGCCGCAACCATCGAACTCACGCGCGACGATCTCCGCGAGATCGAGACCGCCTCCTCACAAATCACGGTGCATGGCGCTCGATATCCCGAAAATCTGGAGCAGATGACCGGCCGCTAAACCATCTGCGGCAAAAGATAAAATATTAAAATCAAAGAAAATCTGGGATTGCATTCTCAGTCGCCACAAATCATAAGGGAGAGAGCGAAAGCCCCTCCCCCCTTATCGCGAAGCGATCCTCTTCCGCCTATGAAGAGCGGACACAAGAAATAAAGGATTCAACCTCTTGTCTTAACGTATCCGATTGATGAGTTAGCTCATTAACGACTTCCAATGTCTCGCTGGCCATATGTTTGGTCTTATCCGTAACATGACTGACTTGCTCAATGTTGTTAGAAACGTCCTGAGTGGCGCGCGCGGCTTCTGTAATGCTTCTTGCAATCTCACAAACGGCGGCGCTTTGTTCTTCGACCGCCGAGGTGATGGTTGCCGAGATTTCATTCATGCTGCGGATCGTATAAGTTATTCCCTTGATTGTATTAACCGCCACACCGGTAATTGACTGCATCTGACCAATTTGAAGCTTAATGTCGTCAGTCGCTTTGGCGGTCTGGCTGGCCAGATTTTTGACCTCGCCCGCAACGACGGCAAACCCCTTACCGGCTTCACCAGCGCGGGCGGCTTCGATGGTCGCGTTAAGAGCCAATAGATTCGTTTGAGAAGCAATGCTGTTAATCAACTGAACAACGTCGCCGATTTTTTGAGCCGTGTTGGAGAGGCTTGCAATTGTTAAATTAGTGCGCTCTGCTTCATCGACAGCGGCGCAGGCGATTCGTGACGACTCCAACACTTGGCGACGAATGTCATTGACCGAAACAGTCAATTCTTCCGCAGAGGACGCTACGGTTTGAACATTATCCGACGCATGATCCGCAGCTACGGCCACGGTTCTGCTTAAATGACTGCTCTCGTTGGCGGAAACAAACAAAGTTTGAGCCGCGCTTTGCATTTGACTTGCCAAACTAAATACGGCTCCCACCACACTCTTGACGCTGGCGTCAAATTTATCGGCCAACCGATTCATCATCTCTCGTTTATCTGCCTCGATTTGTTTACGTCGGAGTTCTTGATCACTGCGTAAATGCTCCATCTCGACAAAGTTCCGGCGAAACACCTCTAGGGCAAGCGCCAGAGCGCCGATCTCGTCCTTACGATCAACATCGTAAATATCTATTGAAGTGTCGCCCTGCGCCAAGCGCGCCATATTCGCCACCAAATGTCCAACAGGTCGAGTAATTGAAACAGTGACGACCCATGACAAGATGATCCCCGAAACAAAGCCGCCTATCGCAAGCGCAACGCACAGAGCATTGGTTCGTCGATAATGGTCCTCATTGTCGTGATAAAGAACTCCCGCTTGTTGCCGTTGAAGATCAAGCAATGCGCGCAAAGGCGTCGCAGCCTTGCGGAATTCAGTCGTGCTGTCACGAGAAAGAAGAGTTGCAGCAAAATCATAATTTTTGGTCTCGGTCGAGGAAATAACGTACTTATAGAATGTTGTCATGGACATCAGACCGGAATCGATCTTCTCGGTAAGTTCCTTTTCCGTAATGTCGCCTGGCATATTTTTATACAATTGCCAATATGTTTGTAATTCATTGAAATGCTTATCCAACTCGACGGAAAGCTGTCGCGCCTTCGCCTGATCGCGAATAATAATCGCGTCAAAAGCCCGAATCCGAATTCTATGTATTGTATCGGCGACCATACTCAGATGAGCCATGGCCAAAGTCTTGCCTTCGTAAACTTCCTGAAAGTCGTGGTTCATGTCGGACATGCCGGTAAGGCAGGTAATATTGATAGCCGCCATGATGGAAAGCAATACACCCGTTAAAAGCGCCAGACGAACAGCAAACTTTACATTTCTTAATCTAATATTCGTCACCATAATAAATCACCCCTGCTTGGCGCACGACAAAAACACTATACACCGACCTTATTAATGATTAGTAAACACCCTAACCGATAACGACCAAGGCGGCTTCCTTCTTGACTTTCGCAGGCAACCAAATTTCGTATGCTGACCTCTAGAGCGCGCTCATTAAGAAAAACAACCGAGAAAGAGACGTGTCTGAATTGGAGAACCCGAGTGTCTCTAAATGATAACAATCAACATCAGCCTAGAAAATCCGCCGATACTCCGTTCACTCGAAAACCCCGAAAAAGATGAAAAAGCCCAAGACAAACGAAGGAAAAGACTAAAAAAAGGCCAGGGCTCCGCCCTGGACCCGCCAAAGGCCGGGAGGCCTTTGGAAACCATGACTTGGAGTTCTACGACAGGCTCATCCTGGGTTCCGGGGTGGTGGCCGTGCGACAAGGTGCGACAATAAGCCTCACGCGAAGCATGGTTATGGAGCTTGCCTTTGGGAGGTAGATGCGATTCTATGGCGAAGTCACTTTCAAGCGACGGTCTTCGCCATGGCAACGCCTCAGTTCATCAATTTGGCTGCGCTCATCGACGACAGCAGATGCTACGATCTTATCCGTCAGTATCGGTGGCCCGATGGCGTCTGTTGTCCAAATTGTTCAAGCTCAAACGTCATTCGTAATGGACGCGACGATACTCAACGTCATCGACAACGGTATCTTTGCAAAAACTGTAGCTTCCGGTTTGATGATCTTAGCGGCACTGTACTGGCAGGACATCATCAGCCTCTTCGTGTTTGGGTGCTATGCCTGTATTTCATGGGGCTGAATCTGTCCAACCAGCAAATTGCCAAGGAACTGGACTTGAATGACGCCGATGTCCAAATCATGGCGACACACCTGCGAGACGGCCTTGTGGCGAGAATCCCAGAGGTTACGTTGACCGGAAAAGTGGAGATTGATGAGGTCTATGTCGTCGCCGGCCACAAAGGAAACCCAGACGCCGTTCAAAAAAAGGTCGGAAAGGACGACGTCGGCGGCTCAAAGGCGTACGTGGTCGCGGAACTCTCGAAAAAGAGAAGCCGCCGATTCTTGGCATGATCGAACGCGACGGACAGGTTGTTCTCCATATGCTGCCAAATGTTCAACAAAACACAATCAAGCCGGTTATTACAAAAATAATTGAGAATGGCGCCCTTATCTTTACAGATGAGTACGATATCTACAATAGGCTGCCCGAATGGGGATACCAACACAAAACTGTTTGTCATAGTCAAGGGGAGTATGCTCGCGACGAGGATGGTGATGGTTTTCATGAGGTTCACGTCAACACCATGGAAGGATTTTGGTCCCTGTTACGTTCCTGGCTTCGCCCGCATCGCGGCATTTCACAGGAAAAGCTTCCAATCTATCTTGGGTTCTTTCAGTTCGTACATAACTTGAGAGCGAGAGGGAAGTCTCTCCTTGGCTCCCTCGTTGCCGCATTGGTCGTTTGACCACAGAAACACCACCCCGGAACCCAGGATGAGCCAATCGGATATTATCAACGCTCTGCGCGCTCTTCAAGGAGAGGTTACGGAGAAAGATCAAATTATTGTTTACTATGCCGGTCACGGTTATGAAGTGGAGAAAACCGGCGTTGGATATTGGCTTCCGGTTGACGCCACTCCCATAAGCATTAAAAACTGGCTTTCAAACAAAGACGTCGGTGTTCTCTTAAGCCGTATTCCCGCAAAAAATATTATGGTGATCGCCGATAGCTGTTACTCGGGATCGTTGGCCGCCGATCAAAAAGTCGATGTTCTTTCGGGCTTCGATCCCGCCAAGTTGTCCGAGCAAAGAGGCGTGATGGTTATGTCGTCGGGAGGCGATGAGCCGGTGATGGATGGAGACGCGAATTCTCCGTTTGCTCGGGTTCTTAATAAAAAGTTGAATGAACTCAATAAACAAACTGTGGGAAGCGTTTTATATCGCAAAGTGCGCGCCGATATTATCGCGGAAGTGCCGCAAACGCCGCAATATGGCGCAATAGCCACCGCCGGATATGATGAAGGCGCGGACTTTTTATTCCAAAATAGCGGTGTGAAAATGAGAGCACAGTGACGATTGCCTTCGTCAATGGCTTGAAACTGATTATTATCCTCAAAATCAGGAAGTCGTTAGAATTGCCGCACAAATCGTTTTCCATAAACCATATTCAAAAGCCA